>JAZOAI010000025.1:0-22509 GCA_045595365.1 Eubacteriales bacterium | reverse complement strand
AAAAAGAATAAAAAAAGAAACACCCCCCCCCAGAGGATGTCTGCGGGCGGTTTTCTTTCCTATTTACTTTGAATAGTAGTTTATAAGGCAGCCTGAGAGGATTATATCCCTTTCCTCGCGGGTGAGCGCGGGAAGCCTCAGGACAATATCGGAAGTGTTTCCGTTTTTAATGAGCTTTGCAGAAACTTCCTCAGCTTCTCCGAGAAGAATGTCGCGAATGCCCTCGATATAGATGAGGTCACCTGCCGCGATACCGGAATTGTCCGCATCGTCGAGAATAAACGGGAGCATACCCCAGTTTACAACGTTTGAACGGTAACGCTTTGTTGCATATTCGCGGGCGATGTTTGCAACGCCGCCGAGAACTCTCTGGCAGGAACCCGCCTGCTCACGAGCTGACCCGTCACCGGGTTTTAGGGCAAACACTGCAGTTCCGACAGACGTTTTTGAAAGGTCTATCCCGGGGACATTGAATGCATCAAACGCGCGCTTGTCGCCTTCGCGGCGGGCAAGCTCTTTTTCATAAACATCTTTTGCGCGGCCAACATAAGCAGGGTCTTTCCTCGAAAGTGCAAACGACGCAAGCTTAATGGGGTTTGAGCGATAAGACGAGGTTTCTCCCGAAGGGATGAGCTCGTCCGTAGTTGTTACGGGGTCATAAATTGCGCTCGCGACAGAAATGAGGAGATTTTCCGTCATCCCTATCATCTTCGGCCAGTCAGCAATATTCGGGCCGAACTTAAGCGACTCTTCCGGATTTGGCTTTCCGACGCCGTAATAAATTCTGCTCGCATACGGAGTCGGGTCGAAAGCATATTTTTCGTCCTGCGCATCAAGCGGGATATTGTCAAGCTCGAATGCAGAGGTGAGCTTGCCGCCGTTCTTCGCGGTAGCCGCGATAGAGCGCGCATCCATAAGTGCAACGTATGAAATCTGGCCATCCCCCGGCTTTGAGCCTTCTCTGTTCGGGAAGTTACGTGTTGCGTGGCGGATTGAGAGCGCACCGTTTGCAGGAACATCGCCTGCGCCAAAGCACGGGCCACAGAAGCATGAGCGGATGCTGACGCCTGCAGCTGTGAGGTCAGAAAGCGTGCCGTCACGCATGAGCTCCATGGACATCGGCGAGCTTGCGGGATAAACTGAGAGCCAGAAGCTGTCATCGCCCGTTGAGCTCCCCTTCAAGATGTCGCGGACACGGCGGATGTTCTGGAAAAGACCGCCGGAGCAGCCACCGACAAAGCCCTGGTCAACATAAAGCTCGCCGTCACGAATCTTGTTGAGAAGCGAAACCTTCTTATCATCAATGCCGAGCATTTCCTTCGCATCAGCGTCAACCTTTGCGAGAATATCGGGGAGGTTTGCCTTGAGTTCTGAAATCTTATATGCATTTGACGGGTGGAAAGGAAGCGCAATCATCGGTTCGATTTTTGAGAGGTTTACGCAAACTGCAGAGTCGTAGTATGCGCCGCTGTCCGGATGGAGAGGTTTATAATCCTCGGCTCTACCGTGCGCTGTCAAAAAGTCGCAAACGGTCTTGTCCGTCTCCCAGATTGAGGAGAGGCAGGAGGTTTCTGTTGTCATAACGTCAATGCCGTTTCGGAAATCCATACTGAGGCTGGATATACCCGGGCCGACAAACTCCATAATCTTGTTCTTGACTGCGCCGTCACGGAAGACTTCGCCAATAATGGCAATCGCAATATCCTGAGGGCCGACGCCGGGCCTCGGCGCGCCTTCCAGGTAAACGCAGACGACTTCGGGGTATGCTATGTTATATGTTTTCGAAAGAAGCTGGCGCGCAAGCTCAGGCCCACCCTCACCGATGGAGATTGAACCGAGTGCGCCGTAGCGGGTATGCGAGTCGGAAGCGAGAATCATCTTCCCGCAGCCTGCATATCTCTCTCGCATATACTGGTGAATAACCGCCTGATGAGCGGGGACAAACTCGCCGCCATAGCGTTTTGCGGCAGAGAGGCCGAAGACGTGGTCATCCTCGTTTATTGTTCCGCCAACAGCACAAAGGCTGTTGTGGCAGTTTGTAAGCACATACGGAAGCGGAAATTTTTCAAGGCCCGATGCACGCGCCGTCTGGATGATTCCGACGTAGGTAATGTCGTGAGACGCCATAGCATCAAACTTAATAGCAAGCGAGTCCATACTCCCCGAGGTATTATGTGCCTCGAGAATCGAATACGCCATCGTTTTCTTTTTTGCCTTATTCGGAGCTTCAAGCCCGAAGGCGCTTGCATCCTTTATGGAAAGCAGACAGCCGTCTTTATAGTAGACGCCGTTTTTTATTACTGAAACCATTTCTAAAACACCCTTTCTACATTCAATTATAGACTAAAGAGCGTTCAAAATCAAGGTTGATTTCCCCTATATCCGACAAAAGTTTCTCCGGAATTGAAAATCCGTTGACAGTCGCTTCCAGAATCTTCAAAACTGCATATTTCCCCTCGCGGTTAACTCTAGCTTCACAGGTACACGAAATCGAAATGTCTTCGGGAAGAAGCGGGGCGACAGACGAAATCCCGAGCCCCCTTTCTTCTGCATACTCAATTAATTCTTTTTTTGAAATTTTTGCAGAAAAAGACAGCTCATCTCCCCCACTGTATTTTATTTCAAGCGCTGAGAGCGGAAGTGAAAATGGCTCACACTCCGAAATTTCGGATTTTTCATCTTCTTTTTCTTCATTTTCAACAAGAATTTCTCTTTTTTGCGCGGTAGTGGCCACAAAAACAACCGCGAGTATTATCACAAAGAAAAGCCCTATCGCAAAAAAAACTTTCTTTTGAAGATTTTTTTCTCCTTCAGCATTAGACATTTTTTACACCCTCCATCGTATAAAATTATTAAACAGGAAACTAAATGCAGGGAGATGATATGTGTGTGGAAAAAACCATCTATGCAGATGTTCTTTTTGTAATAAATTTTATTATAAATTATCTCCTTTTATTCTCAGTTTCAAGCATAGCTTCCCTTCCCTTTTCAAGAATCCGCCTTCTTCTCTCCTCGTTTCTCGGCGCGCTGTATGCAGTCCTTGTTTTTCTACCAAGGCTTTCTTTTCTGATGTCACTCACCGGGAAGCTTGTCTTTTCGCTTCTGATGGTTTTAATTGCTTTCGGAACTCATAGCTTTTTTAAAGCGCATCTCACCTTTCTCGCGGCATCTCTGCTGCTTGGCGGGGTCAGTTTTCTCGCATCGTTTATTGCCCCGGGCGCTTTTGGGGAGATAAGCGGCGGAATTTACTACATACACCTCTCTCTTCCCGCACTTGCCGTTTCCGCCTTTTTGTCTTTTATCCTTCTCCATATTATCTTTTCGAGAAGAGGCGGCACAGCATCAAAAAAGGTCTGCATGGTTACTGTTAAAAATCTCGGAAACGAAGTCAAACTTCCCACTCTCCTTGATACGGGAAATTCGCTTCTTGACCCCTCTACAAACGGCAGAGTTCTCATTTCTGACCTTGACTCGCTCGAAAATATTCTCCCGCCAGAGGCAGTGGTGATTCTCAAAGCCCAACGCACTTCCCCATTCTCTCTCATTCTTGATAAGCTCGCAGACTTCCCCGGTTTTAAGCTTATCCCCTATAAAACCGTCGGCATTTCTTTTTCTCTTCTTCTTGCATATCACCCCGAAGCGGTATATATAGATGACAAACTCTCGAAAAATGCTCTCTGCGCCATATCTGAAATCCCCGTATCCGACGGGAGCGGATATGTCGCGCTTATATAAAGGAGGATGTATATGAATCTCAGGCTTTCTCTCTTGAAATTACTTTCAAAGCTCGGAATTATCTCGCCCGCGGCGGTTATGTATATCTGCGGGAGCGACACTCTCCCTCCGCCATTGACAAGCGAAGAAGAGGAATATCTGATGTCGCGTCTTGATTCGGACTCGGACAATGTGAGAAGAACGCTTACCGAACACAACCTAAGGCTTGTAGTCTATATCGCGCGCCGTTTTGAAAACACGGGTGTCGGCATTGAAGACCTTATATCAATCGGCACGATAGGGCTTATTAAATCAATTAACACATATAAACCCGAAAAGAAAATCAAGCTTGCTACATATGCATCGCGATGTATCGAAAACGAAATTCTGATGTATCTGAGAAAAAGCTCATCACAAAAATCCGAGATTTCTTTTGATGAACCGCTAAACACGGATTGGGACGGCAACGAGCTGTTACTCTCCGACATTCTCGGAACAGAACCTGACAGCGTTATGCGCCCGATTGAAGATGAAACGGAGCGCGAGCTTCTTATGACCGCACTTTTCTCTCTCCCTCCAAAGGAGCAGACGATAATAAAAATGCGTTTTGGAATAGGTGGAGAGCGCGAGCGAACCCAGAAAGAGGTGGCTGATATTCTCGGCATCTCCCAGTCATATATCTCCCGTCTCGAAAAAAGGATTATTTCAAGACTCAAAAGCGAAATACTCCGACTTTTGTGATATTGCATTTTAGCTGAATTAAAAAAACCTCCCGAGGCAATAATGATAACAGTCATTGTGCTTTGGGAGGGTTTATATTTGATACACGGGAAAGTAGAAATTTGCGGCGTAAATACGTCCAAGCTCAAGGTTCTTACAGGAGAGGAAACGAACAACCTCCTTCGCCGCTATAAAAGCGGCGAAACCTCTGCGCGGGACGAGCTTATATCAGGGAACTTAAGGCTTGTTCTCAGCGTAATCCAGCGCTTTGTAGGGCGCGGCGAATCAGTTGATGACCTGTTTCAGGTCGGATGCGTAGGGCTTATAAAAGCAATTGACAACTTTGACATTACCCTCGGGCTTCGGCTCTCCACCTACGCGGTTCCGATGGTAATCGGAGAGATACGGCGTTATCTCCGCGACAACAGCGCAATCCGCGTCTCCCGCTCGATGCGCGACACAGCATACCGCGCTCTGCAGATTAAAGAAACGCTTACGAACGAAAATCAGCGCGAGCCAAGCATTGAAGAAATTGCAAAGGTTATGGAAATGAAACCGGAGGAAATTGTTTTTGCGCTTGACGGGATTATGGACCCCGTCTCGCTCTATGAGCCGGTTTATTCAGATTCCGGCGGCGACACAATCTGCGTTATGGATCAGGTTGGCGACACGAAAAACACAGACGACAACTGGCTTGAGAAAATCGCGCTTAAAGAAGCTATCTCCCGGCTCAATGAGCGCGAGCGCCATATCCTCTCACTCCGTTTCTTCGACGGGAAAACCCAGACCGAGGTGGCAAACGAAATCGGCATAAGCCAGGCGCAGGTCTCCCGCCTTGAAAAGGGCGCGATAGACAGAATAAAACAGGAGCTATAGAAAAAGAAATGAGCCTTGGCTCATTTCTTTTTTATTGCTGCATATATTGCGACGGAGGCGATAGCGGTTATGAGAAGCTCTGGGAGCATATATCCGCCGTTATAGAGAATCGAATACAGCCACACGGGCTGGCCCTCGGGCGCGTAAACTCCCCATATGAGAATTCCGCTAAAGAAATGGCAGACAAACCTTCCAATCATCGCAACCGATGCCCCGACTGCAATCCCGATAAATTCGTTTTTGATGAGCTTTGAAATCGGGTTTGCGAGGGATATTACCGTAAATGCGATTACATAATCAAGCAGCACAACGGCGATGAAATAAAGAAGCGTTCCTGTCGGTGGCGCGGTAAAGCCAATCATCATCTGGATGAGCGAATATGCAAAGCAAGTAAGCGCACTCCACCTGAAATCCTTGATAATCGCACACACCATAACAAGCGGCACCATACTTCCGAGAGTTACCGTTCCGCCGTATGGCGCTTGATACACCGGGATGAGTGACAAAACTGTCGCAAGGGCGATCATAACTGCGCACAAGGTTATATTTTTTGTTTTTGTTTTAGTTTCCATTTTTGTTTCTCCTTTTTCATTTTTACAACAAAAAACACGCCTTGCGGAGCATGCAAAACGTGTTTTACGTAAAACAAAAATGAAAAGCTTTTCCTACGTCGGCATTATCCGCATCAGGTTCACGGGTTTCGGGCACATCTTACCCTCTCTCAGCCGAGATGAACTCAGCTCCCCTATTAAGTTGTGATTACATTATACAGCACGAGACCTTATATGTCAATACCCTGCAAAATAAAAAACAGGGCGGCAAGGTTTATGAGAGCAAGGATTGGAACAACATAAGCAAAACTCGGCTTCCGCGTTTTATGGCGGAAGATACGCATCCCGGCCCATGCCCCGGCCGCGCCGAAAACTATAGCAAGCGACATAAGCGTTTTTTCCGGAATGCGAAAGGTTCCCGCCTTTGCAAAGAACTTATCTGCTCCGTAAATTGCCATAACTATTAAGTTCCAGATGAAATATCCGATAAGTACTTTCTCGAACATATTGGGGCCTTCCCCTCTCCGTTTGTTATAATATGAATCCGATGCGCCCTATGGCTCCTGCCTTATTCAGGGCGCATCGGATTTGCTCAGGCGAGTAATAATTTTTGAAAAATACTCGGGAAGAGAAGTTTCAAAATACATTTCTTTCCCTGTTCGCGGGTGAGTGAATGTCACATTCTTAGAGTGCAGGCACTGCCCTGAAAGGCCAAGCTTATCACGCGCACCGTAGACCACATCTCCCGCGAGCGGATGCCCGATATGCGACATATGCACACGAATCTGGTGTGTGCGGCCCGTTTCAAGCAAGCACGAAGCGTAGGTGAATCCGCGATAGCGTTCAATGACTCGGTAATGTGTCACCGCCTCGCGGGAATTTTGCTCTGTCACCGCCATTTTCTTTCTGTCTGTGCGGTGCCGTCCGATGGGGGCGGAGATTGTCCCCTCGTTCTCGCGCAGAGAGCCTATACACAGCGCGTGGTATTCGCGACGCACCGTATGTTCCTTTATCTGCTCCGCGAGGGACTGATGAGCAAAATCTGTTTTTGCGACAAGCATAACGCCGCTCGTATCCTTATCAAGACGGTGGACTATCCCGGGCCTCATAACTCCGTTTATGCCTGAAAGTGAATCACCACAGTGATACATCAACGCATTGACGAGTGTCCCTGAAAAATGCCCTGCTGCAGGATGCACTACCATTCCTCGCGCCTTGTTTATAACGAGAAGGTCGGAATCTTCATATACAACGTCAAGCGGGATTTTCTCAGGCTCGACATCAATCTCGCGAAGCTCGGGAAGCTCAACTTCAATCTCGTCTCCCGCAACTACCTTGTAATTTTTTTTAAATCCCAAAACGCCGCCGCCCTCAATGAGAGCTGCTGCAGCGTTTCTTGAAATATTCAATTCCTGCGCAAGGAACACGTCAAGCCTTGTTCCCTCAAAGCAAGGCTTGACAGTAATTCTTGTTTTATTCATTTCTTTTTCTCCGACTTATCGTCATAAATGAATATTGCGAAAATGAAAAACAGGATTGCGCCAACGGTTACCGCTACGTCTGCAACGTTGAAAACGGGGAAGTTGATAAGCTCAAAATCAAACATATCAACAACCGCACCTCTGAAAAGGCGGTCAATCAGATTCCCCACGGCACCTGCAAGGATGATCGTTATCCCCCAGGTTCCAACTTTTGATTTGATGCGCCGTGTAAAAAGCACATACATCATCACCGCAACCGCTATCAGGGGGATTACCGTCAGGAAAACTGTTTGCCCTCGAAGAATTGAAAACGCAGCTCCTGTGTTTTCCGTGAAGCGGAGATTGAAAATTCCGTCAAGCAAAGGAATTTTCTCAATCGGTTCAAGCACCTTTACGCTCCAGAGCTTCACGCCCTGATCGAGAGCTACAATGAGTGCGGCAACCAAAAACTGAAGTATCAACAATTCTAAACTTCTCCTAACAGCTTTTTACAGCTTCCGTGCATCTCGGGCAAAGTTCGGGGTGTTCGGGGTCGCTTCCTGCGTTTTCGGAGAATGTCCAGCAACGCGGGCATTTTACTCCTCCAGCCGGAGCAATCTTAACTGCAATATCGGAAAGCTCTTTGCCGAGGGTCTCGTCTTTTGTGACAGACACTGCCGAAACGATGAAGAGCTTTGCAAGCTCGGGAATTTCTGCAATAAAGTCATATGTCTCTCCGTTTGCGGAAATCTCAACCGAAGCTTCAAGAGATTTTCCTATTGTCTTTGCAGCACGGGCTTCCTCAAGAGAGCGATTGACGCAGTCGCGAACCTCTGCGATGCGCGCCCACTTCTGCTCGAGAGCCGCGTCAAGAACAGCCGTGTCAACCTCGGGCATATCATTAAGCGCTGCATTCTCAAGACGAACGCCGTCATGATGCGGCATAGCCTTCCAGATTTCATCAGCAGTGAATGCGAGAATCGGGCTGATGATACGTACAAGCGTGTCAAGAATGCGGTAGATAACCGTCTGTGCGCCGCGGCGGCTTGCGCTCATCTCGCCGTCACAATAGAGTCTGTCTTTGATTACGTCGAGATAGAAGTTTGACATATCAACAACGCAGAAATTATGAACAGCGTGAACGACTGTATAGAACTCGTATTTGTCATACGCCTCACGGCAGCGCGCAACGAGCGAATTGAGGCGGGAAAGCGCCCACTTATCCATCTCGCAAAGCTCTGCCACGGCAACTGCCTTGTTCGGGTCAAATCCGTTTAAGTTTCCGAGAATATATCTTGATGTGTTTCTGATTTTGAGGTATGTGTCGGAAAGCTGCTTGAATATCGCATCAGAGCAACGCATATCCTGGCGGTAATCCGCAGAAGCTGCCCAGAGGCGAAGAACGTCTGCACCGTATTTCTCAATTATTTCTTCAGGAGCAACGCCGTTTCCGAGGGATTTGTGCATAGCCTTTCCCTCGCCATCAACCGTCCAGCCGTGTGTGAGAACCTGGCGGTACGGAGACTCTCCGCGAAGCGCAACAGCCGTGAGAAGAGATGACTGGAACCAACCGCGATACTGGTCAGCACCCTCAAGGTAGAGGTCAGCCGGCCAACATCCGGGAGAGTCAAGCTCCATAGATGCTATATGAGTTGAGCCCGAGTCAAACCATCCGTCAAGCGTGTCGGTTTCCTTTGTGAAGTGAACGCCGCCACAGTGCGGGCACTTATATCCTGCCGGCATAAGCTCTGCTGCATCAAGCTCAAACCACGCATTAGAGCCCTTCTCACCGAATATTTCGGATATTTTTGAAATTGTGGCATCGTCGCATATGGGCTTTTGGCAGTCTTCGCAGTAGAAAACAGGAATCGGAAGCCCCCAATGGCGCTGACGGGAAATACACCAGTCGGCTCGTTCGCGAACCATTGATACGATGCGGTCATATCCCCATTCAGGGAGCCATGAAACCTTTTCACAGGCCTTTATTGTTTCATCTTTAAATGCATCAACAGAGCAGAACCACTGGTCAGTTGCGCGGAAGATAATCGGGCCCTTGCATCTCCAACAATGCGGATAGCTGTGGACAATGTCCTCAGATGCAAAGAGTGCGCCGGACTTCTTCATATCTTCAAGGATTGCGGGGTTTGATTCATCTGTCGTCATCCCCGCGTATTTCCCTGCATAGTCGGTATGGCGGCCGGAATCGTCAACCGGGACAACCATTTCCATACCGTAACGGCGGCAGGTCTGATAGTCGTCAGCACCAAAGCCCGGAGCCGTATGAACACAGCCCGTTCCTGACTCCATTGTGACATAATCTGCAAGGAGAAGGCGTGATGTCTTCGGAAGGAAGGGGTGATTTGCAAGCATATTCTCAAAGAATGCGCCTGGGTGGTGGTCAATAATCTCGTAGGAATCAAATCCGCCGACCTTCATTACCTTTGCAGCAAGAGCCTCTGCCATAATGTAGTTTTCGCCGTTGGGAGCTTTTATGATAACATACTCCTCAGACGGGTTAAGAGCGATTGCGAGGTTTCCCGGAAGAGTCCAGATAGTTGTTGTCCAGATGACAAAGAATGTTTTTGAAAGGTCTATTCCGGAAAGCTTTCCAAGGTCATCATTTACGGAGAACTTAACATAAACCGTTGTGCAGGGGTCATCCTTGTACTCAATCTCAGCTTCTGCAAGAGCAGTTTCGCAGACCGGGCACCAGTAAACCGGCTTCAAGCCCTTGTAGATATATCCCTTCTTATACATCTCACCAAAAATTTTAACTTCTTCTGCTTCAAATTTCGGGTCCATTGTAAGATAGGGGTTGTCCCAGTCTCCGATAACGCCAAGCCTCTTAAACTGCCCCATCTGAACATTTACGAAGTTTTCTGCAAACTCCTTGCAGGCTGTTCGAAATTCAGGGATTGCCATATGCTTGCGGTCAAGCTTGTTCTGCTTTATGATTGCAGACTCGATTGGCATACCGTGGTTATCCCAGCCGGGAGTGTACGGAGCCTTAAAGCCCGCCATATTCTTATAGCGAACGATAAAGTCCTTAAGGCACTTATTCATAGCCGTTCCCATGTGGATACTTCCATTTGAGAACGGAGGGCCATCGTGAAGAATAAACGGAGGGCGCCCCTCGTTCTTCTCCATAATCATTTTATAGAGGTTGTCAGCCTCCCACGCTGCAAGCATATCCGGCTCGCGCTTCGGAAGCCCCGCTCTCATTGGGAACTCAGTTTTCGGTAAATTTATTGTGCTGTTATAATCCTGAGACATCGCAAATAACTCTCCTTGTCTAATCTTCGTTTTTTATATCATAATCTGTTCCGAACTTGAGATTTTCAAAAACAGGCCGGGCACGGCGAGCGGGTTTCTCTGCCTCAGCTTCGAGCTTGTCCATCTCCTCCTCGGTCGGCACGTTGTTTTCAAACGGAATCGTGTCGGAAACCTTCTTCATATCCGCATCCTCATCGCAAAGCTTCGCGGCTTCCTCTGCAGCTTTTTCTTCCTCCTCGCGGCGGTCGGCTTCTTCTTCAAGCCTTACCTTCTCGTCGAGGCTCTTTGCAATTTCTTCGAGGGTATCCGACATCGGAGCCTTTTCTGATGCGGGCGCGCTCTGTGCGGGAGCAACCTCACTTTTGAGCGTCATGAACTTTTCGCGCTCAACGTCAAAAATCTTTGTTATATTGTCAATAAAGTCTGCCGTCGCGGCTTTTGCACGGGCGAGCTTTTCTTCCTCTGCCGCTATCTGTGCCGTAAGAGAGCCTATCTTCGCTTTTGCCTCATTTGTCGCGGTCTCAAGCATATCGCGGCTTTTCTTCTCAGCATCTGCAACCATCTCGTTTGCCATATTCTGCGCTGTAATAAGAGCCTTTCTCATAGCCTCGTCAACGCCTCTGTAATCCTCAACGGTGTCAGCTAAGAGCTTAAGCTTTTTCTTAAGCATTGTGTTCTCTTTAAAAAGAGTTGCGTAATCATCAGAGAGAGACGAAAACGCGCGGTCAACGTCGCCCATATCATATCCGCCGAAAACAGCCTTATTAAAGCTGATTTCTCGAACCTCGTTCGGAGTATACATATTCCCCACCTCAAATTTATAATATATATAGAATTACTGTGCGAAGCACATCTATCAAAAGAAATGCAACCAGAACCGAAAAATCTATCGGGAAGCTTGCAAGCGCGGGTATCTTATGCAGAACCGCGCGAATCGGCGCAATTACGGGCTCCGTCACAGTATGGAGAAAATAGGAAAAGCCTCCCCCCTGTGCCATCGGAAACCAGGACATAATTGCGCGGATGACAAACAGAAGCTCATAAATACGCAAGAGCGTAAGTATAAACCTTCTCAGAATATTTATTATTATCATATTGTTTTTTCCTTAGAAATAAAGCCCGTTATTTTCGAGTTCATCAATAAGGTCGCCCTTGAGATCAACGTTGTAGGGCGTAATAATGTATGTGTTGTTTGCAACGCGCTTAATCTGCCCGTCGTTTGTGTATGCAACACCGCTTAAGAAGTCGAGGATTCTGCGAGCAGCATCCTTGTTGGTTGATTCAAGATTCAAAACAACCGTGCGCTTTTCTTTTAAGTGGTCTGCAATCTCAGTGGCATTCTCATAGCGCTCCGGCTTTACAAGAACAACCTGAAGCTGTGTAGTGGTGTGAATGTTAACAACGCGGTCGTCACGGCGCGAAGGAGCCTGAACCTCGCGGTTCTTCTTTGTCTCCTCAGAGGGAACGAATTCGTCAAACTCCTCGTCGTCCTCAACCTTTGCCCATTCCTTGAACATTTCCATGAAACCCATAGTAACCTGCCTCCTAAAATAAATATTATGCATAGTGGCGCGCGCCGAAGATTCCCGTTCCGACGCGAATCATATTCGCGCCGCAGGAAATCGCGGTCTTATAATCGCCACTCATGCCCATAGACAAAAACTCCATATTAATATTATCGTATTTTTTTGCTCCAATGTCAATAAATAATTCCTTCATTTTCATAAAAAAGCGTTTTTGAGTCTCCTCATCTTCGCAAATCGGCGGAATTGTCATAAGCCCTCTTACGCGAACCGAGGGCAGTTTTCCGATTTCACGGCAAAGCTCGTGTGCCATCGTCTCGTCGGCTCCGCTTTTGGACTCCTCACCGCCTATGTTTATCTCAACGAGAATATCCTGAACGATTCCGAGTTTTCCCGCGCATTTTGAAATTTCTTTTGCAAGCTTTATGGAGTTGACCGACTGGATAAGGTCAACCTTGCCAACAATATACTTGACCTTGTTTGTCTGAAGCGTTCCGATAAAGTGTAGCGGAGCGCCGTCGTATGCACCTGCCTCGTATTTTTCCATAAGCTCCTGAACGCGGTTTTCCCCGCACACATCGACACCTGCAGCTATTGCCTCGCGGACTCTTTTTGCGTCGTTCATTTTAGTCGCGGCAACAAGCGTTATATCCTCTCCGCGAACCCCGGCCTTACTTGCCGCGAAATTTATTTCCTCCCGTATCCGGGCGATGTTTTCCGCTATTTCTCCCATTTTGCACAACCTCTATTTTACTATTTTTTTGTTCTCAAGATTTTTTGCCGAGACTACTATCTCATCATAAAGAAGCAGCGACTTTGTGTCAGAGCTGTCATATTTGGAGACATAGTAGCTGTCCTTTTCAAAAATAACGTCAACAGGCTTGAACTTGACCTGCGAATCTATAAGGCAATAAACTCCGTTTCTGCCGTCATCATCCACGCGGAGGGCCTCTCTTGGAACTTTCAAGCCCTCATATGTCTTTACAACCGCCTCTGCTGAAACTTTCCGCACCTTCGTGAAGCTTGAAATATGTGTGTTGCAGCAGAAAACAGCCATAACCTTGCCGTTTTCGGGATCTGTCAGCCGCACAATCTCGGCCTCCACCTCCGGAAGCGACTTGTCCTGAAACTTAAGCGTCATAGTTGACCCGGGAGAGAGGCGGGATGCGGCTTTTTCATCAATCACGGATGCAAGATACCACTTGTTCGATGATATAAGCTTTCCGACTGTATCTTTTTCCCCTTCGGCATAGCTTTCTGCCTTTTTCTCAAACTCCTCTATGGGCGCATTCATAGCCATATCAACCGTAAGCACACTTTCATACCCGTCGGTATGCTGCGAAAAATACCCTGCTGACGGAGAATATATGCGTTTTTTTACGGTGCTTGCACGGCCGAGCTTGTCCTTTTCTGCGCGAAGCGACTCTATAACCTCCAAAAGCTCTGTTTTGTCGCGGTATATGTATTCGCGCTCAAGAACCTGCAGTTTAAGCGCCTCGACGGCCTCTTCGGTTGAATTTGAAACGCCTTCCTGCCAGAGTGTCAGAAGCTTCACTGCCTGTTCGGATATTTTGTCGTTCGCGGCTGAAATATCATAATTTTCACCGCTTTGGGAATAGAGCGCGCTCATTCTTTCAATCTGCTCTGAGAGTTCTTCCGCCTCGCGGCTTTTCTGGGCAGAGGCTTCGTCTGCATAAATAACCGCAACAACTCCTCCGCTTCCGGTTTTCTCCCCCTCATACACGTTCATCTCAATTACACCTGAGCCCGTTCCCGTTTTCATCACTGACTCGTCGCGTATTACAACGCCGTCAATGTCAACGACATCGTCAACCCTCGTGTATACTGCGCTCACAGTGCGTACCGGATTATAAAAAATCCGATACGCCTGATAACCTATATAAGCAAAAAGAAGAAGCCCGAGAACTGCCGTTATTATTCTGGGAATTACGCTTTCCTGCTTCATACGCTTTCAGAAGGCGCGGATGACTTCTCAGCACATACACTCCTCCTTTATTTCCTCCTCTTCGTTCAAATCAAAAAACCTCAGCGCGTGCGCCGGGACAATAGTTGATATTGCGTGTTTATATATAAGCTGCTGGCGACCTTCACTGAGAATTACCACAGTAAAGCAGTCAAACCCCCGCACAGTTCCTTTGAGCTGGAAGCCGTTGGTGAGAAAAACTGTTACATTGACGCCCTCGCTTCTCGCCTTATTGAGAAACATATCCTGAAGTCCTGCTGTTTTTGTCATGATAAACCACTCTCTTTCTATTGTTTTTTCAATAGATTATATACTGACATCAGAGGTGAAATTTATCAAATATTGTAGCAAGTCGGAAAAGTTTTCCTCAAAATCGGGCGAAACCCATTTTATCGACTTATTTCTTTTAAACCAGGTCATCTGCCGCTTTGCATATCGCCGTGATGCGGACTTTATATCCTCAACTGCCTCCTCAAGGCTCCTTTCGCCCGAAAAATATGAGCAAAGCTCCTTATAGCCTATCGCCTGCATCGCAGTTGAATCAGAAGGCACGCCACTGTCAAGCAGAGTTTTTACCTCACGAAGAAGCCCTGAGCCCATCATCATATCAACGCGAAGGTTTATCCGCTCGTAAAGCTTTTCGCGGTCATCAAAAAGGATTCCGACATATGCCGCATCATAACGCGGCGGCACTTTTTTTGTTTCTTCATCGTGCCCGCTAATCGTTTTCCCCGTCGTTTTGCAAACTTCTATGGCGCGGATTACGCGCTTTATGTTGTTTTCGTGAATCTGTTCTGCCCGCTCGGGGTCAAGCTTTTCTAAAATTTTATGCAGAGCCGCGGCGCCCTGTTTTTCATAAAGCTCCAGGAGTTCTTTTTTAAGCGTTTCATCCTCTCTTCTTGCCGCAAACTCTCTTCCGCTTACGAGAGAATCAATATAAAGCCCTGTGCCGCCTACTACAATCGGAACCTTCCCGCGCGAGAGAATATCATCTATAGCGTGCGAGGCCTCTTCTACATACCTCGCAACGGAGAAGTTCTCAAAAGGTGAAACAACTGAGAGCATATGGTGTATAACGCCTTCTTGTTCCTCTTCCGTCGGCTTTGCAGTCCCTATGTCCATGCCTTTATAAATCTGCATGGAATCTCCTGAAACAATCTCCCCACGAAGCGCTTTTGCAAGCTTAATGGAAAGCGAGGTTTTCCCCGATGCAGTCGGGCCTACGATACATATTATCTTATTGTTCTTCATACGCCGCACTACACCGTTCTTCCAAACTTGCGCTCAAGCTCAGCCTTTGTATACTCAATCATAACAGGCCTTCCGTGAGGGCAGTAACGGATGTCATCTTCGCAGAGAACTCGCTTCGCTATCGCAAGAAGCTCCGCATCGCTGTTTTTCTGACCCGCCTTGCACGCCGCCTTGCACGCGACGGAATACATTATTTCGGATAAAACTTCAGGTTTGCCGGCACGTGCGCCTGTTTTTAAAGTATCTGCAAGCTCCTCAAGGACTTTTGTTGCATCTTCTGCATCTATCCCGTCAGGAACTGCCGAAACTATAACGCACCCATCTCCGAATTCATCAATATCAAAGCCTATTTTTGAAATCTCATCGCGGTTTTCAAGAAGCGCCGCCGCAACAGTTTTGTCAAACGATATAGTCTCCGGCACGAGAAGGAGCTGGGACTGCGGCTCGCCGACTGTCATCTTAAGCTTTTCAAAGATTATTCGCTCGTGAGCTGCGTGCTTATCAATAAAGAAAACCGAATCTCCGCTTTCAACTATTATGTATGTATTCATAGCCTCTCCGATAAGGCGAAGCGGAATCTCCTTTTTCTCTTCCTTTATGTCGGTTTTGGGAGCTTCTTCCTTCTTTTCGGGAGCCTCTTTGTAAACTTCAGGCTTTGGCTCTTCTTTCTTAATCGGGTTTGCATTATACACGCCAAACTGTGTTGACCTCATCATCGTTCTCGGTGATGGAGAAAACGGCTCATACTTTGGAAGCGGCTTTACCTCAACTTTCTTTTCTTCGTTTTCTTTTTCTTTTGCCGCAGGCACCTCGGCAAGCTTTGTCTGCTGCGCGGTTACATTGTCAACAGGTGCCGGTTTTACAGCCTGCGGAGGGACAATTTTTCTCTCATCGCTCTTTTCAAGAGCCGAGCGGACCCCGAAATAGAATATATCAAAAACATCTCTCTCGTTTGCAAACTTCACTTCGGTTTTTGCGGGATGAACATTGACGTCTACACTCCCCACAGGAATTGTGAGATTTAGGACACACGTCGGAAATCTCCCCTTCATAAGCCGCTCACGGTATGCATTGTCAAGCGCCACCGCAAGAAGCCCCGACTTAATTGGGCGGCCGTTTACAAAAAAGAACTGAAGGGCGCGGTTTCCGCGCGAGCTTTGAGCGTTGCAGGTGAAACCTGAAAGCTTCATATTGCGCTCGGATATTTCCACCGGGTTCATATTATTTGCAAAATCCCTGCCAAAAACGGCGTATATGCAGGATTCCAAAACCCCGTCGCCCGGGGTATGGATAACGTCTCTTCCGTCTTTTATGAATTTGACAGATATTTCAGGATGAGCAAGCGCGGCCGCTTTTATAACATTCTCGACATTCGCAGCCTCAGTTGCATCCTTTTTCAGAAACCTCATTCGAGCCGGGGTGTTATAGAAAAGCTCACGGACTATTATTGTTGTCCCGTCAGGACACCCGGATTCGCTTTCGCGGAGAATTTTCCCCGCTTCAACGCGAAGAGCGCATCCCATTTCACTTTCGTGCGTTTTTGTTATGAGGTCAATCTTCGAAACGGCAGAAATGGCCGCAAGCGCCTCTCCGCGGAAACCGAGAGTGGCTATTCCGTTAAGGTCCTCTGCCTTTGATATTTTGCTTGTGGCATGGCGGAGGAAGGCTGTGCACGCATCTTCCCTTTCCATACCCACACCATCATCAGTGATGCGTATATACGAAACCCCGCCGTTCTGAATTTCACACGTGATTGAGCCGGCTCCCGCATCAACCGCATTTTCCACAAGCTCTTTTACAACCGAAGCGGGGTTTTCGACAACTTCGCCCGCCGCTATCATATTTGCGAGATGCTTATCAAGCACATTTATCCGTGACACGCTCCCCGCCTCCTTTCTAAAACTCAACTACTTTACTATTCTGATTCTCTCGCTCGCTTTGCAAGCTCAAACAGCACCGAGAGCGCCTCAAGCGGCGAGAGCGTGTTCACATCCATATGCGCAAGCTCGGAGATAATTTTATCTCCCTCGTGTGAGCGGCGGCGCTCCTCGGGAATAACAAACTCCGCTTTTGCGAGAGTTCCGTCTTTTTCAATGCTTTCCAAAATCTCCTTTGCGCGGAAAGTAACCTCATCAGGGATTCCCGCAAGGCGCGCGACTTCGATTCCGTAGCTGTCGTCTGCACTTCCTCTGACGATTTTCCGAAGGAAGGTTATATCAAACCCGTGTTTTTTAACTGCTATGTTGTAGTTCTTGACCCCCGAAAGCTTGCCCTCAAGCTCTGTAAGCTCGTGGTAATGCGTTGCAAAAAGAGTTTTTGCGCCGATACAAGCTTTATCGGAGACATATTCGATTACAGCGCGGGCAATTGCCATTCCATCGTAGGTAGACGTTCCGCGCCCAATTTCGTCAAGAATTATAAGGCTTTTCTTTGTCGCCTTTTTTATAATTTCGGACACCTCGCTCATCTCGACCATAAAAGTCGATTTTCCGGATGCAAGGTCATCCGATGCGCCAATTCGCGTGAAGATTCTGTCAACTACTCCTATTTCCGCGCTTTTCGCGGGAACAAAAGAGCCTATCTGCGCCATAAGAGTAATAAGCGCAACCTGGCGCATAAAGGTTGACTTGCCCGCCATATTCGGGCCGGTTATAATCGCCATTCTGTTTTCGGCGCAGTCTAAAACCGCATCATTCGGAACGAACAAAGCATCCTTCATAACGCGCTCGACAACAGGATGTCTTCCGTCTTTTATTGCTATTTTTGAGCCGTTTGTAACCTTCGGCCTGTTATAACCAAAGCGCGCCGCGCATGAAGCAAGGCTCACGGCAACGTCAAGCCTTGCAATTGCCGAAGAGGTCTTCTGGATTCGCTCGACGTTTTTCCCTATCTCCTCACAGATTTCACGGAACATTTCCGTCTCAAGCCTTGCAACCATTTCCTTTGCACCGAGAATCTGGCTTTCAAGGTCTTTGAGTTCATCCGTAATATATCTCTCTCCGTTTGCAAGAGTCTGCTTTCTTATGTAGTATTCGGGGACTTCTGAAATATTTGATTTTGAAACCTCGATATAGTATCCAAAGACACGGTTGTATCCGATTTTGAGATTCTTTATCCCTGTCTTTTCCTTTTCACGGGCAGCAAGCTCTGCGAGGTATTTTGTTCCGTTCTCAACAATGTCGCGGAGCCTGTCCACCTCGGCGCTGTATCCGTTTTTGAATATCTTGCCCTCGCGGATTGAAACGGGAGCATCTTCATCTATCGCGTCATCAATGAGCTTAAACATATCAGACAGCTCATCAATTTCGTCATTTGCGTTTTTGAGAAAGTCTCCCGAAAGCGGCAAAAGCTTTTCCTTGATTTTCGGAAGCTCATAAAACGTTTTCGCCATCGCAACAAGGTCGCGACCGTTTGCGATTCCGTAAACCACGCGCCCTACAAGACGCTCAATATCGCGGACCGAGCGAAGAGTTTCGGAGATTTCCTCTCTCGGTATCGGTGCGCTCACAAGAGCTTCAACCGCGTCAAGCCTCTCGTTTATCTCGTGAACGTCCATAAGCGGTTTTTCAAGCCACGAGCGAAGGAGCCTTCCTCCCATAGAGGTTCTTGTTTTATCTATAACCCAGAGGAGAGAGCCGCGTTTTTCCTTGCCGCGCATTGTTTCGCATATTTCAAGGTTTCTCCTCGCCGTCTCATCAAGAAGCATATACTGCTCGCGGGAATATACCTCAAGCTTGTTGATGTGAGAAAGGTTTGTTTTCTGTGTTTCGTGGATATATCCGAGAAGCCCGCCGCACGCGTTTACCGCAAGTGAGGCTGCCGAAAGGTTTAATTTTGAAACATCAGAAACTCCGAAGTGGGATTTAATTGCCTCGAGTGCTGTATTGTATGCAAAAAGTCCGCCGTTCTTTTCGAGGTTCATATTGAGATTTTTTCTCATATAGTCACAGAAAAAGTCATTTTCAAAAAAAGCATCATTTGCAACCGCTTCTGCCGGAGCGAACTTCAGAACCTCTTCCATAACAAACTCTCCGACATCCTCGCCCGAAAGCTCACAAACGCTTGCCTGACCGGTTGAGATATCTATAAAACAAACACCCGCCTTTTGCCCTTCAATGCATATTCCGCAGATGAAGTTGTTTTTCTTTTCGTCAAGCATTGTGTTTTCAATGACTGTGCCGGGCGTTATAACTCTGACAATATCGCGGTTAACGAGCTTCTGCCCCTTTGACGGCTCCTCTGTCTGCTCGCATATTGCAACTTTATATCCCTTTGCGATAAGGCGCGCAATATATGCCTCGCAGGAATGATAAGGAACACCGCACATCGGCGCGCGTTCTTCTTTTCCGCAGTCGCGCCCTGTAAGAGTAAGCTCAAGCTCCTCCGATGCAATTTTCGCATCATCAAAAAACATCTCATAAAAATCGCCAAGGCGAAAGAACAGAATACTGTCCTTATTCTGTTCCTTTATTCTCATATATTGAGTCATCATCGGAGAATATTCTGTCATCTTCGTGTACCTTCTCTAACCGTAAAATAAATTCAAACAAGCTCGCCGTGCATTCCCCATTTTGCGGATTCCGTAATCCTCGCGCGGGCAAACGAGCCGACAAGAGTTTCCGGCCCCTTGAGGCTTATCGGGCGATTACCGTCAGTCCGCGCAAGCAGGTTGTAACCGTCATCATCCTGCTGGACTGCCTCGACTAAAACCTCAACCTCTTGCCCTAAAAGTGCCTGGCTTCGCTCGGCGCAACTCGCCTCATGCATCGCAAAAAGCCTTTGAAATCGGGAAACCTTTTCGCTTCTCGGGGTGTTGTCCTCCATTTCGGCGGCCGGTGTGCCGCTTCGTTTTGAATATATAAACACAAAAAGCCCGTCAAACCCTATATCCGAAACAAGCTTCATAGTTTCTGTAAAATCCTCCTCAGTCTCACCGGGAAAGCCGATTATAACATCGCTTGTTATTGAGATGCCGGGCATTTTCTCCCTCGCATATGCAACAAGCGAGCGATACTTTTCGCTGTCGTATTTCCTGTTCATAAGCTTAAGGATTCTGTCGCTTCCCGACTGAAACGGAAGGTGAATGTGCTTTGCGACTTTATCGCATTTTGCCATAGTATCAAAGAGCTTTGGCGTTGCATCCTTCGGGTGGCTTGTCATAAAGCGGATTCTGAAATCGCCGGGAATTTCGTTAATCATTTCAAGGAGCGCTGAAAAATCAACCTCACCGCCGAGGTCGTTGCCGTAGGAGTTGACATTCTGCCCGAGGAGCGTTATGTCGCGGCAACCTTCGCCTACGAGCCTTTTAATCTCAGCGATAATCTTCTCCGGGTCGCGCGAGCGCTCACGCCCTCTGACGTACGGCACTATGCAGTAGGTGCAGAAGTTGTTGCATCCGTACATAATTGAAATCCAGGCCTTTGTCTTGTCCTTTCTCATAACCGGAAAGCCCTCAGCAATCATGCCGTCAGACTTTTCTATATCAAAAATCCTCTTTTTTTCGGTAAGCGCTCGGTATAGAAGCTCGGGAAAACGCACGAGCGCATGAACCCCGAAAACCATATCAACGTGGCGGAAGCTTCTTTTGATTTTCTCCGCCATCTGAGGCTGCTGAACCATACAACCACAAACTGCAATAAGGCAGTTTCTCTTTCGCTTTATGTGGACAAGCGCGCCGACGTTGCCGAGAACGCGCTGCTCGGCGTGTTCCCGCACAGCGCAGGAATTTATGACTATCACATCCGCAAGCTTTTCGTCATCTACGATTTCATAGCCCATCTCGTGGAGAATCCCGCGGATTATCTCGCTGTCAGCCTCGTTCTGCTGGCAGCCGTATGTATCGACAAATGCAGAGAGCGCCTTGCCCTGATTCATTTCCGCCACCGCACGGATATACTCCTGCTGGCGGAACATAAGCTCTTCCGGAATTTCTTTTACATTCATATCAAGTCTTTATACATGAGCGCCGCGCCCGTAGCAGTTGCATACTCCGAATGCTCGGGGATGACAAAGTGTACGCCGTGAAGCAGCTCTACTCCTCTGAAAATATTTTCTGCCTGCGGAACATTCGTGAGATTGCCCGTAAGCACTATGTTTTTTGTGTTTGCGTTTTTAGCGGAAAATGCCGCCATAACGCCGATTGTCTGGAAAACCATATTTATGACGCCGAGCGCAAGGTCAGCGTTTGTAGCGAGGTCACTTATCTTCCCGAAATTCGATGCCGTTGTCGCAGCGGCAAGAGTTTCGATATCCTCGCGGCTTATATCACGCACATGCAGGTCAACGTTATTTAAGTCCCCCGTTTTTGCCGTCTCAATAATGTCCTCAAAATGGCGGATGTTGAACATACGGTTCGAGAGCCCGATGAGGGTACCCCCACCGATGCCTGTTCCTCCGAGATGCGAAACACCGCTTTTGTTTGCCGAAACGAAGGCTGTCCCCGTGCCCATACTGACGACTACTGCAGAGTCAAGCCCGCTTAAGAAAAGCCCGCCGCGGCCTACCGCGCGGAATTCCTCTATCCTGCGGGTTTTTATCCCGAATATCTCAGTCTGAGAATTTTCGGCCCCGACCCCCGTCATCATAACGCTCTCTATGTCTGAAAGCGAGAGCTTATTTTCGTTTAAAAACTTCCCGAAAGCGCCGTAAAGAGATGCGCGCGGGTCACTCGCTTTTACAAAAAACGGAGAGAAAATTTCTCCGTCGCGATAACCTATTATCTTTGTTGTGCTTCCGCCTATGTCAATTCCTAAGACGCATTTCATATTATACACCCCCAAAGCGGAACATATATAACTAATCAATATATATTATACCACATACCACACACAAAAGAAACTGTTTTTTTGACAAAAAGCGTGTGAAAATTATGTCGAAAAATTTTTTGAAAATTTGTCGCAAACGTGTCATAAAAAAATTAAAAAGTGTGATATAATTGATTTCATCTTAAGAAATAAACGGTGTTGGCGCCGGCACAGAAGGAGGAAGATATCAGGAAGAAAAAACATATTACCGCATAGTATCTTTAAGTTCAGGGAGAAATGTGGTAATATGAATACAAAGGGTGTATGATAATATACCGCATTTCTCCTTTCATTAAAATAAGAAAAGAAGGAGAAGAGTACATACCAAAAAACTCTTGACGGGATAAGCACTTT
>JAZOAI010000024.1:0-16430 GCA_045595365.1 Eubacteriales bacterium | reverse complement strand
ATTTAATTACACTTTATGCTATAAAACAAATCGAACCTCTCGACGTACTTATGTACTACTTCGGGTTCGATTTGTTTATTCTGCACTATTTTTCTAAAGCCCCAAAGGGTTTGTAGCAAAATGCTTTTTGCTACAAACCCTAAGCTATTTTACTTTACTCCATTTTCGTTGAGAATTCTTTCCATCTCACGCACTCTTGAGTCCCACGAGCAGCCCCGTGCATACTCTATTCTGCGCTTTGTCTTTTTATCATCCGGCTCATTCATCGCTGCGCGGCACATTTCTATAAACTCATCTTTGCCCGCCGCTATATACACTGAATCAGAATACTCAAGCACCTGCTCAGGCTGTGGAGTGCTGACGACCGGCTTCCCCGTTGCAAGATATTCGTAAAACTTAAGCGGGCTTACATCGCGTGAGAGCTCGCCGTCGCGAAACACATTTAAGCACACATCAAAGCTCTGCAAATATGCGGGAAGCTCATCGTATTTCTTCATACCGAGAAAATGAATGTTACTATATTTTTTGAGGTAATCAAGGTTTACACCCGGAAGAGGTTTTCCGACAAGAACGACCGACCACTCGGGGCACTCCTTTGCAACAGCCTCGATTTTTTCATAGTCAATGCATTCCTGAAGCATACCCACAAAGCCTATTATGGGATGTTTTATCTCTCTTAAATCTTCAGGTACTTCGTATTCTTCAGTGACTGCACTGTAAAAATGCTCAAAGTTTACGCCATTTGGAAGCATAACTGTCTTCTCATTATACTGCACAAGCGTATCATAAAGCCCGGCTGCAGTTGCAAAAACTGTGTCAGAAGATGCGGCGAGGTCGCGCTCAAGAGCATTGACCGTCTCCTCATTTATAAATCCCTTGTACGCACTGTGGCGGTCAACACAGTCATACACCAACCCGTTATGCGGGATATATGGCGCGGCGTCTGCAGAGGTCGGAGAATAACACCATAAGATAGGGTTCTCAAAGCCGTGTTTTTTCATTTTTCTGCGAACAAAGCGCGCAAGCTTTCTCTGGTTTAGCTTATTTATAAATCTGCATTTGTTAAAAAACGGAAGCACCGGCGGGGTTGCGTATACAGTGATATTGTCTTTGACACGCTCACCGGGCTTTCTGTACATAAAAAGCCTTTCCCATGCAGTCTTGTCCTTCAGTGGCGCGAGGTAAGTAACCGGCGGGTCAAAATAGAGAATTTCATCAGATGCGATTCTGTTCATAACGTGCTGCTTCCGTGTCGGAAACGGGTGGTAACAGCTTGTTGCAAGGCATACTATCTTATTCATTTTCAACTACCTCTTTTTTCAAAAACTTGCGAAGGTGCACCAAGTTTTCTTTTTCATTTTCGCGCATTGTTTTGCAGGCGGAAAGCATATTCTTCTCATACTCGGTATCGCTCATTGTTCTGTCGATAAACCCTTTTAATATATCAAAGCAACACTCACCGTATGGCACGCACATTTCCCGCCCGATATAATTCATAAATCCGGTAACCTTGTGGTCATATGCTATTCCTATTGTCGCAACACCCTGCCCCGCGCCGAAAACAAGTGCGTGGAGGCGCATAGCCATAATAATCCGCATTTTTGAGAGAATTCCGATAACCGTATGAACGTCATACTCTCCCCTTATAATCACGGCATCGTCTCCTATTTCCTTTTTTAACCGCTCTGCAATCGCGATGTCACGCGCACGCTCCATCGGGATAAGAGCGATTTTAAGGCCATACTGCTTTGCCGCATATACTGCCGAGGATACAATATGCGGAATTTTATCCTCAATATTCTTCCAGTTGCGCATCGCAAGGCAAAGATAGTTTTCAAAAAGAGACAAGCCTTCTTTCTCAAAAACCTTTTCGATTTCGCGTTCCGGCGCCGGGGCAATCTCAAGAGTCGGGTCCGCCGCAAGAAACATCTCCGGGCGACATACCCCCATATCCCGAAGCTCCTCATATGAATCCGGGTCGCGAAGAGTTATGCAGTCAACGCATCTTTCTATCACTCTTGCCGCAAGGCGCCTGTTGTTTTTCCTGCTGACGGGGCCTATCCCGCAGCCGTACATCATAACGCGACAGGCGCAGAGCTTTGCCGCTTTCAAGGTGAATAGGTAGAAATATAGCGAGCGGCTTGAGGTTGAGTCCTGAATGAGGCTACCGCCACCGTTTATATACAGCGTCGACCTTTTCATTTCAAAAAGCATTTTGAATACGTTGAAGGTGTATATCGACCTCACCTTATAATGAAGGCGGGTCTGCTTCGGATTTTTTGACATAACGCATATCTCTGCATTTTTCTCGGCCTCGTATATTCCGCGAATAACTGCCTTTAAAATCGCATCATCTCCGGCATTTCCGCGTCCGTATGACCCGCAGACGACAACTCTCCGCTTCTCGGTTTCGTTTCTTTTTGAAAGAACAGCTTCATAAATCGAAAGCTGTTTCCTGACCATAGCGTCGAATGAGTATTTTACGCGCGCCTTATCAAGAAGCTTTTGTGCCATTTCTGCTCGCGCACCGGGGTTTTCATAGAGATATTTTATATGTTTTGAAAGTGCGTCTACATCTCCAACGTCAAACAAAAACCCGTTTTCCCCGTCATTGATGACCTCAGGCAAGGCGCCTACCTTTGTTGACACCATCGTGCATTTTGCGCGGATTGACTCCAAAACGCTGTAGGGAAAACCTTCGCTGACAGAAGAGACAACGCTTATATCGACAGAATTGAGGAAGGAATCCATATCGTCTATCCAGCCTGCAAAGATAACGCGGTCAGCTATTCCAAGCTCTTTTGAAAGTGAGCGGAGATAGTCTTTCTCCTCTCCATCACCACCGAGAACGAGATAAAGCTCCGGGCAGTCCTTTGCAATCTTTGCAATGGCGCGAATGGCCGTTCCTATATCCTTTACCGGATGAAACCTCGCCGCAATTCCGCAGACAACCGGCTCGGAGCAGGTGATGCCGAGCTTTTTTAGATACACCTGTCGCGTTTCCTTCGGCTTGAGGTCCGTAAAATCAATTCCATTGTGTAAGGTAAAAAGCTTATATGGGTCAAACCCTCTTTCCGTGAGAAGGTCTGCAAACGCGTTTGTAACCCCTATATATGCATCGAGGAAACGAAGCGCAACAGTGTTTAAAAGCCCGTTTGTCAAACGCTTTAAGATGCTGCCCATATAGTCAAGCCTGTAGTCACTGTGGACCGTTGTAATAACAGGGGCCTTTATGCTCCGTTTTATCGCCGCCGCAATAACATTTGCCTTTGCACCGTGGCAATGAACAACATCAAATTTCTCCGTGGCAATAAGCTTTTTCAAATCGGAAATATCTTTTAAGGGATTTCTGTTTTTGATAACGCGCGTGTCAATCCCGAGCGCGCGGGCATCCTCAGAAAATTCTCCCTCCCGAAGGCTTACGAGAACAACGTCATTATCCTCTGAAAGCTTCGAGACGAGAGAAAGAACATGGGTCTTTGCCCCGCCGACGTCTCCTCCGCCGATGATATGTACTATCTTCATAACTTCTCCTAATTGTAAATTTTTCAAAAAACAGTTGTTATATTTTTACACTTATTATATAATATAACAAGTAATCGGTCAAGCAATACATTAACGAAAGGAACTCAAGCCATGAAAATCATAAACGAAAAAGGAAAGCTCTTCGGCGTGATAAACGTCATCGACCTCATCATTCTTCTCTGCGTTGCGCTTGTCGCAGTTGCCGTAGTCTATAAGTTTGCAGCGCCCGCCGCAACAGAGGCAATTTCCCCGAAATCAGATATGTACGTCACGATGCGTGTTCGCGGAGCTATGGATTACCTTGACGCTGAAGTCAAAAAGCTCACTCCGGGAACCCGCCTTGTTGCAGGAAGCGACTATATCGCAGATGCGGAAGTAGTTTCCGTTGAAAGCGTTCCGTACCTCTCCGCCGCGACTACCGACTCCGGCAAATTTGTGACGGCGGCTGACCCCCAGAAAACTGACCTTCTCATAAAAGTCAAGGCAAAGCAGTCAAAGACTGACCCCATTCTTAAAATCGGGACTCAGGAAGTCCGCATAGGCCGTGGCTTCATCTTCAAGACTCAGACCGTAGAGGTAAATGCAATTATCGAGACGGTGGAATTCGATGGATAAAATCATTCGTAATTGCTTTATAGCGCGCTTTTTTTCGATTTTTTCGAGAGCCTTCCCCGGAAGTGTTCTCGGAAAGATTAAGAACTTCTTCTCCCGCGGCTATCACACCTCGCTTACCAGGCGATGCTTTGTTTCGTTTTTTTCAGTTTCTCCGAAGAGCGTATATTCCAAGCTTTTTTCATATCTTTCACGCCTTAACACCGCTCTGCGGCGGTTTGGTGCTACACTTTCCCCCGCGCTTTCGCAGAGCGTTTTTCTGAATTTTGTAAAACGCCTCGCATTTGGCAGTTTTGTCATAAATCAATTCAAAAAGCTCGGAATGAAGCGCCTTCTTATTGCAGTTTTCGCGCTCTATCTCCCTGTTGATGTTTTTGTCCGGAATGTTCTGCAAATATCGTTTCTCTCATCAATCTGGGATGAAGCTTTTATGATATTCTGCATAATGTTTATCACTTGGCGCATTATGTTTTCGAAGGAGCTTATAAAGCCGCGAATCACGCCCGTTGATATGCCTCTTCTTTTCTTTATGTGTGTCGGAATCCTCCTTCTTGCAGTTGTCTCCCCGAAAATGGGGCCTGCGATTGACGGATACCGCGCCGTATGCCAGTTTATGCTCTGGTTTTTCGTTCTCACAAGGCTTATTGAAAACGACGGGGATTTCCGCACTCTCTATTTCACTTTTTCTGCCCTCGGCGCGGCAATCGCGCTCCACGGCATTTATCAGTATATAACAAAAGCACCGATGCCCGAAGCCTGGGTTGCTCAGGCAGAAGCCGGGGTGCGCACACGAGTTTATTCAATAATCGGAAGCCCCAACGTTATGGGCGCGTTTATGGTTATGACAGCTCCTATGCTCGCCGCTTGTGCTTACTACGCAAAGAAGCTTTGGGTAAAATGCCTTATGTGGGGGCTTACCGGAATAATCTGCCTTGCTACGCTCTTTACCTTCTCTCGGGGCGCGTGGTTCGGGCTCACCATCGCGGTTGTCGTCTTCTCCCTTCTTGTGGACAGAAAGCTTCTCCTTATCGCAGCGGTCGGAATTTGTGGCGTCATCTTCTGTGTCCCTGAGATTTCAAACCGAATCGCCTTTCTTTTCACGGCAGACTTTGCAAAAGCTAACTCAACCGGAGGTCGCGGAGAGCGCTGGCACATAGGCCTTTCTCTCTGGAGGCAGAACCGCCTTTTCGGCTTCGGCCTCGGCAGATACGGCGGCGCAATAGCGATGCAGAACAAGGAAATCGACGATATTGTTTATTACTATATGGACAACTATTATCTCAAAACGCTCACGGAAATGGGCCTTATCGGCCTTGTTTCTTATGTGTGGCTGCTTCTCCGGAACATTCTCTGGTCATGCAGAAGCATCTTCAAAACCCAGAAAAACAAGATGTCCGTTCTCTCCTCGGGAATCTTAGCCGGGCAAATAGGAGTCCTCTCTCATTCGTTTTTTGAAAATATTTTTGAGGTTCCTTATATGAACGCATATTTCTGGGGGCTTTCCGCAGCCGTTATGTATCTCGCATACACACGCCGCAGAAAAAACGACAAAGCTTAAATTTCAATAAAAGATTAAGACTGTTGCAAATTGATTTTATAAAAACCAAAATGCAACAGTCTTTTTATATGCCGCGAGGGCATTACGTTACTTGCTTAAATTCTGCTCATAAGACATAATCATCTTCTTAACCATCTGACCGCCGATAGAACCTGCCTGACGTGAAGTAAGATCACCGTTATAGCCCTGCTTGAGGTTAACACCTACTTCAGATGCAGCCTCCATCTTGAACTTATCAAGAGCTTCCTGTGCATTCGGTACGATTGCCATTTCAAACTCACCTCCTCGAATTAGCTTCAATAGTATTTTGTTCTGTTTGAAAGTTTATATAAGTTGTAATTTTTACATTCCAAAAACTGCTCACACTGTTTAAAATGAAAAAATTTTTAAAGATAGAAATATTTTATGAAAAACGCTTGACAAAATGCCTTAAAATCCGTATAATTAAGTAGTTCGCTTCGGGTTGTGGCTCAGCTTGGTAGAGCGCTGCGTTCGGGACGCAGAGGCCGCAGGTTCGAATCCTGTCAACCCGACCATAAAAACGGCAAACTCTTTTGGGTTTGCCGTTTTTATTATTTGTAATCCGGAAGGATTCTAACCTTGAGAAGACGGTCACCGTTAAACGAAAATCCCGCAAGCAAAATTCACTTGCAGGATTTTTGTTATTAAGTTTGTCATTTCTGATGAGATATTATTTAGAGTACACTACTTTTCCGTCTATTATGGTTTTATGAATGTCGATTTCGGAATCAAAAATAACAATATCGGCCATATATCCCGGTGAAAGTTTTCCTATATTCTCTATACCGAGAAGCTTCGCCGGTGTCTCCGATGCCATTTTGACCGCATCACAGAGAGGCACATTTGCAAGCTTTACCATATTTCTCACAAGTCTGTCACAAAACGCTACACTGCCTGCAAACGCGCTTCTGTCCGGCAGCTTTGCTACACCGTCTTCAATTATAACCTTCAGGCCGTCAGTCATTCCTCCGAGGATGCTTTCTCCGTCAGGCATCCCTGCGCCTCGCATTGAGTCGGTTATCAATGCGATTTTGTCCGCACCCTTTATTTTATATACAAGCTTTAACAAATCATCGGGAAGATGTATTCCGTCGGCAATTATTTCAACAGAAATATCATCATTGAGATATGCCGCTTCGATAATTCCGGCAAATCGGAATGCGTTTTTGCGATGCACTGTGCTTGTGCAGGAATAAAGGTGCGTAATATGCGAGAAACCGTTCTCAAAAGCTCTTTCAACGGTTTTGCTGTTCGCATCGCTGTGCCCGATGCAAGGCAGGACATTTTTGGCCACCATATATTTCCCAAAATCATCAGCGCCTTCCCTTTCGGGTGCCGCTGTCCATCTCAGGAGAGAATCTGACATTGATGCAATTTCCTCGTATTCTGCTTTGTCAAAATCCCGAATCTGATTTTCATCCTGCGCGCCTTTTTGAGATGCCGCAAAATATGGCCCTTCAAGATGAATTCCCAAAAGCTTTGCGCCGTTTGTTCCGCTTTCCTTCACTTCATTAAAGGTAGAAATTGCAGTTTTCATACTTTCCTTGGTGCTGGAGGTCAGGGTGGGAACGATAGCTGTTGCGCCGTGTTTTGCAACCTCTTCGGCAATTTTTTCATATGCTTCTTTTGTTCCGTCAAGGAAATCGTATCCTGCTGCACCGTGGATATGTATGTCAACAAAGCCCGGGGCAACATACATGCCACGCGCATCTATTTCGCGGTCAAAGTGAAGAGCTTCATTGGTTATGCTTAAAATCTTATTATCTTCTACGTAAACATCTGTCCTCAGCTCTTTGCCTTCTGTGAGCACAACTCCGTTTTTTATTTTGGTAATCATACAAAATCCTCCGGGTTAATGTGGATGCTGCTGTCAGCATCGCAGTACAGAACGGAATTTTCTTTCGTTCTGAGAATTGTGGCAGGGCACTCTTCGGAAATTTCGCCATAGAGTGTTCTCTTCACTGCGTCCGCTTTAGTTTTGGCGGGAACAACACAAAAATGATATTTTGCTTTCATTAATGACGGAACAGTAAGAGTCAATGCGTATTGGGGGACATCTTCAAACTTTTCAAAACATCCGTCATTTACCTGCTGCATACGGCAAACATCGTCAAGCTCAACGGATTTCACCGCTTTTTTATCGTTAAAATCGGCAACATGGGGATCATTGAATGCTATATGCCCGTTCTCCCCTATTCCCATAATCACGATGTCTGTCGGGTTTTTCTCGAGAATTTGCGAATATCTCTCACATTCAGCATCTATATCAGTTGCGGATGAGTCTATATAGTTTATGGATTTAAATGGAGCGTTGCCAAATATTGCTTTTTTAAGGAAGTTCCCAAAGCACTGGGGAGCATCGGCAGGCAAACCGATATACTCATCCATATGGAATGCATTGACCTTACTCCAATCCACATCCGATTCACACAAGCACCGAAGAACATCGTTTTGTGACGGAGCTGCGGCAAAAATAATATTAACTTCATCTTTTTCGGCAAGAATATTTTTTATGCAGCTGCAGATATCACGAGCTGCAACCTCGCCCATCTCGTTTCGTTTCGGGAAAATCTTTATATCCAACAGTTCTTTTTTTAAATTCATTATCATCAACTCCTCAAAAAAATTTATGAAAATACCTTATGTATCCGAAAAAGACCGGCATAAAATTGCAATAAATACACTTTACGCCAGTCTTCCAAGGTCTCCAGATATTCTCTTTGCACAAGTGTCAATATGAATCTGAAAATTGACACTTTCAATTCTGTATCGAATTATCCGACAATAACTTCCTTGCCCGTTCTGGCAGATTCATATATTGCAAGAATTACATCTACACTCTTTCTCGCATCTTCGCCCGTAATCATCGGGTCTCTGTCTTCAAGAACGGCCATTGCCATATCTTCAATCTGGAGGGTATGGCCCAGGTTTGTTGTGGAATACTGACAGTTTTCTCCGCCCATGCTGCCGAAAATTTCAGGCTTCTCTATTGTTTTATCCTTTAAATTCCACAGATATATGCTGCCGCCGCCAAGGGCTATGCTCGCTTCCGGGCCATTGAAAGTAAGGACCGTATCAAGCCCGGGATACGCGGTGGTAGTACCCTGAATTACCCCGATTGCACCGTTTTTGAATTTAACGTTTGCGACAATAGTGTCCTCAGCTTCAATATCCCAGACAAACTTTTCGCAACGGGCATACACCGAATGGATTCCGCCCATAATCCACGAAAGCATATCTATTCCGTGGATACCCTGATTCATCAGGGCACCGCCGCCGTCAAGCTCCCATGTGCCTCTCCATTCATCGCTGTCGTAATAAGCCTGGTCGCGGTAATACTTCATTGATGCAGCTGCAAGGGTAAGCTTTCCGAGAGAGCCCTTGTTTAAGAGGTCTCTGATTTTTATTGCCCCATCATATGTGCGGCGCTGGAAAATACCGCCGAGCTTTACATTGTTTTCCTTGCAGCAGTCAATCATTTTCTGCATCTTTTCCGCTGTTACATCAAGCGGCTTTTCGCAAAGCACATTCACGCCGTGTTTTGCCACAAGGCAAGCGCACTCTGAATGCAGGCCACTGGGCGTGAGAATGCAGCAGACGTCGATTTTTTCATTGCTGAGCATTTCCTCTGCATCTGTATACCACTTTTCAAGACCGCCGGCCTGAGCCGCTTTTTTTGCCTTTTCTTCGTTCTTGTCACACACTGCAACAAGCTCTGCGTGCGGTGCATTTTTAATTGCATCGAGATGGTTTGCAAAAATTCTTCCGCAACCTATAACTGCAAATCTGGCAACCATAATTACTCTCCTTTAGCTTCCCAAAAAATGTTATTAGTTTATTCTGCAGCCTTCTGGATTTTCAAAACCTGGCGTTGAGACTCAATAATGTCAAAGGTGTTCATAATAGTCTTTTCACCTTTAATCTCAAGCATAAAGTCTCTGAGGTATCCAGGGTTACAAGGTTCACATTCAATTATTTCCTCACAGGTCTTGTATATGTGTATGCAGTTTGACTTAAGGTTAAACTGGAGCATTCCCTTGCTTCCCCAGAAATAAAAATCCCAGTATGTAGGCAATATGCCGTCAAACTTGGGGGCGGCATAAGAAACATCGGCCATCAGGGAAATCCCTTCCATTTCGGCCATAAACTGGCCGCAGTCTTTAAACTCGGGCACCTTATCAGCAAAAGCGTTCCATGTTTTTGCACAGTTTACCTTTGTCAGGTTCTTTTTTGTTATAAATCTGACAAGGTCGATTCCGTGAATGGCGATGTCGTTTATTGTTCCGCCGTGCTTGCCATCTTCAAAATACCAGTTGGGGCGTGTCCCGTAATCAAGGCAATGCTGACCTGTAAAAGAAACATTGACAACCTCGCCGATTTCACCGTTTTTGATAAGCTCACAAACCTTTGATGTTTGCGGCATATACCGGAGGTCAAGCATACAGCAGACCTGAAGATTCTTTTCTCTTGCAAGCTTTTCTATAATCTCAAGTTCTGCCAAATCTGTGCAGATAGGCTTGTCGCATATTACGTGCTTTCCTGCAGTCAGTGCGGAAATTATCAGCTTTCCCCGTATCCCGTAATAATCACCGATAGCTACAGCATCAACGGTGCTGTCCTTAAGTATTTCATCATAGGAATCACAGTTGAATTTTATTTCAGTGGTTTTTTGAAGCTCGGCTTTCGTTTTGTCATCCTGCTCATAGCAGTATGCTATGTTTACTTCAGGGTTTTCTGTTGCGGTTTTATACAGCCCCAGAATGTGGCTGTGCCGAAAGCCTGCAAAGGCTATATTCATAGTCAAACATCCTTTCGTCAGAACAGAAAGCTACTGTCTTGACACCTTTTCTTCGTTGCCGCTTTTTATAGAGCGATCGATAGCATTCATAATGAACACAGGAGCAATGAAATCTTCATATGTCTCGCGCTGCTCTCCGCCCTCAAGAAGAGTATAGAAGGATTCAAACTCCCTCTTGAAGCAGCCGTCTAATGTGTATTTCCCGAAAATTGCCTCGTCGTGACAGTTGATGCCTGCATAGTATGTATACTCAGTCACAAATACAAGATTTACGTCATATTCGTCGTATCTGACAATGCAGTTGATTACATCGCCATTGACGAATGCTTTTACGGAGTTCGGATAATATCCGAAAATTTCACACATAACCTGAACCAGATGCTGAGAATAGAAGAAGAAATCTCCATATTCATTTTTCATATTAATAGGCGCTCTCAGAGTTCCGCCGTAAACCTCGCCATATGTTTTTTCCTGAACGTGCTTCTTCAGCTCCTGTACATAGTCAGGGAACTTGCAAACAGAGCCGCCGCATACCTTAACTTTGTTCTTAATCAAATCAGCCTTGAGCTCAATAGCTTCTTTTTCAGAAATTGTGATCGGCTTATCAATGAACATAGGGATTCCTGATTCAAGATAAGGCTTTGCAAACTTATAGTGGTCGTCTCCGTGGCGGGCGGTAATCATAATGCCGTCTACCTTCCCGACGAACTCATCATATGACTTTGCAACATAGACGCCATATGTCTCGTTTAATTTGTTTGCAGCTTCAGCATCATCACTGTAAACTCCGACTACTTCAACGTCGGGATAAAAGTTGTTTCTTATAGTCAAGAAGGTGTTGGCATGTGAATTTTCACAACCAAGAATTGCAATTTTATACATTTTCTTCACTCCAATTTAGAATCTGACCGACATCGGATTCTGTGCATGAGCCTGCTCTATAACGCTGATAATCATAGCGGCATGCTCAGGCTTTACAGACATTTCTTCATCTTTTGTTATTGCGTTATACATCATTTCATAAAAGCTGCTTGTGCCGATGTCAAAGGCGCTTCCCGAGAAATCGCCCTCTTCCGTATGCCAAACGAGCTTCTCTGAGCAATATATCGGATAGCCCTCTTCATTCTTTAATGCGCCGCGAACAAGCTCTCTCTCCGGGTTTTCGCCGTCGACGATATATTTCATCTCGTAGCTACCAATACTTGAGAGATATGTGCCCCTTGAGCCTAGTATTTTCAAGGTTTTTGCCGGAAACGCATCGTTAGAGCTGATTTCAATGTCAACAACGGGTTTGTTGGGTGCTGATAAAATAATTTTTGAGTAATCGTCAGAATCACCGCTGTTCAACACTCTGTCAAGCTTTGAATACTCAACTCTGAAGTTTTTATCAAAATCCAAAAGCCCCAATGCAATTCCGATAGGATGAGGGCCTGTATTATATGAATTTCCGGCCACTTCAGCCTGAACTGTCTGCCAGTCCCATCTTCTGTCAAAGCCGCTGAAGGTGACATCTATCTGCTTGATCTCGCCCAGAACTCCGCTTTCAACTACCTCTTTTGCCTTGATGTAATATGGCGCGAGGAATGACTGCTGGAATACAGCAAGCTTGACGTTCTTTTCCTTTGCAAGACGGATAAGTGTGTCGCATTCGTAGTAGTTTCTTGCAAAAGGTTTTTCAACAATTACGTTAAAGCCATGTTCAATCAGGTCTTTTGTTACGCCGAAATGATCTTTTGAAAAGGTTGCATTTACAACAAGGTCAATATCCTTTCTTCCGTAAAGCTCGGTGTAGCTTTCAAAAACCTCACATCCGGGATATTCTTCGAGCGCTCTTTCGCGGCGCTGAGCGTCAAGCTCAACCACAGCTACTACGTTAAACGCAGTATTCTTTTCTGACTTTAAAAAAGCACCGTGAATGTTTCTGCCGCTTCGCCCTTGTCCGATTATGGCCAAATTCAGTTTTTTCATAATAACAAGTCCCCTTTCTGAAGTTGCTTCTTTGCTGAAATTATAACACACCTTTTTGCAAATGAAATATCAAAAAATCTTTTTTCTTCTTGCAAAAAATGTAATATTGGTTCATAATAGTAGTATAAGGCTTTTCGGGGGGATTCTTTATGACAGAAACTTCTAAAATAATATCAGAATATACCGATGAAAAAATAACGTATAATCATATAAAGGTTGCAAATCCTTTGAAATATGACCTTTCTGTTCATACTCACGATGTCTGTGAGGTGTTGTTAATCAAAAGCGGAAATGTGTCGGGAATTATAGATGCAAAAACCTACCAGCTCACAAAATACTGCCTGATAATCTTCAGAGCGCATGTTCCGCACCGGATACAGGTAAATGACAATACCGAGTATGAACGGTATGATATTATATTTGATGAAAATTTGCTGGCAAACAAGATTTTTTCGAGACTACCCAAGGACCTTAATATAATAAATTTCAACGGGAACGATCACATCATTGACTTGTTTAAAAAGCTTGACTATTATTGCGATAATTTCTCGGGAACAGATCTGAAGCTGCTTGTGACAAATCTCGTAGAGGAGCTTTTGTTTAATTTATCCATAGTCCCCGGCAGCGATCCGAGCAGCCATTTAATAGCTACGCATCCTGTCATAAGTGAGGCAATAGATTATATAAACTCACATTATACAGAGGATATTACGGTTGAAGACATATGCAAACATCTCTGTATCACAAAAAGTCATTTGCACCATTTGTTTGTGGAAAACCTGCAGATAAGCCCGAAAAAATTTATAAATATAAAAAGGCTTTCAAAAGCTCAACGTTTAATCAGAACGGGCGAGAACCCAAGTAAGATTTATCCTCATTGCGGATTCAGTGATTACGCAACCTTTTTCCGTAACTACAATTCATATTTCGGGCATAATCCGTCGCAAGAGAACAAAACTGTCCCTGAACGAAAATTCGAATCATAACACTGCCAACCTCCGCGGGAAGTCCTTTTCCTCGGAGGTTTTATATTTTTATTAATCAAGGGCTCTTGACTCTCTTGAATTTATATGTTAATATATTATGGGGAAAGTTGGAAGAAAATTAAATATACAGATTTTCCATTACCATCCCTGCATAAATTCTATATTTTTAACAACAAATATTTTTATATATACTTATGAGGTGAACAAATGAACATTTTTGACGTACTTACACTTATCGGCGGATTATGCTTATTCCTTTTTGGAATGAATGTAATGGGCGACGCCCTTGAGCGCAGAACGGGAAGCAGCCTTAAGAAGCTTCTCGCAAAGCTCACAAAAAACAAGTTTACGGGATTTCTAACCGGCCTTGTCGTAACGGCAGTTATCCAGAGTTCATCTGCTACTACCGTTATGGTGGTCGGTTTTGTAAACTCCGGCATTATGTCACTCAGGCAGTCCATCGGCGTCATTATGGGCGCGAATATAGGAACTACGGTAACCTCGTGGATTCTCAGCCTTGGCGGCATTTCAAGCAGCAATATGTTTATAAAGCTTTTAAAGCCGACTTCCTTCACTCCTGTTCTCGCACTTATAGGCACAGCGTTTCTTATGTTCGGAAAGTCGAGCAAGAAGAAGGATACGGGAACCGTTCTCCTCGGTTTTGCGACCCTGATGTTCGGTATGGATACAATGTCATCCGCAGTATCAGGTCTTGCGGATGTGCCGGCATTCTGTGATATGTTCCTTATGTTCAAAAACCCGGTTCTCGGCGTGCTTGTCGGAGCAGTTCTTACTGCAATTATCCAGTCAAGCTCGGCTTCTGTAGGTATCCTTCAGGCACTTTCAGTAACAGGACAGGTTTCCTACGCCGCCGCTATCCCCATCATCATGGGACAGAATATCGGCACATGTATAACAGCCATTCTTTCTTCCTTCGGAACAAATAAGAATGCAAAGCGTGCCGCAGTTGTACATCTTTCATTCAATATTATAGGTACTGTTATCTGGCTGACCATATTCAGCATAGCTTCCGCTATCTTCCGCCCTGCAATTCTTGACAGCGGCGCAACATATATGGGCATCGCCGTGGCACATTCAGCGTTCAACATACTCTGTACAATGCTTCTTCTCCCGATGTCATCATTGCTTGAAAAGCTTGCTGTCAGACTCGTACCCGATTCTGACAAGAAGGAAATTGTTTCAGAGCTTGACGAAAGACTTCTCGCCACTCCGCCGATTGCGCTTGACCGATGCAACAGTCTTGTATGCAAGATGGCAGAGGTGTCTGTATCAGCACTCAAGGACAGTCTTAATATGCTGACAGGTCTTGATTCAAAAACTGCTGATTCAATACGCAGGGCTGAGGATCAGGCAGACCACTATGAGGATATTCTTGGTACATATCTTGTAAAGCTCAGCGGTCATCAGATAAGTGACAGCGACAGCGCTGAAGTTTCCAAGCTTTTAAAAGTAATAGGTGATTTTGAAAGAATTTCAGACCATAGTGTGAATGTGGTCGAGTCTGCCGAGGAGCTTGCTGATAAGGATATAAAGCTTACTGAAACAGCTAAAAAAGAGCTTGATATCATGTGCAGTGCCGTGTCAGAAATTCTCACTCTTGCATATACTGCATTCATAAAGAATGATATTGAAGCGGCATACAAGGTAGAGCCTCTTGAAGAGGTTATTGACGGACTTAAAGTTAAAATGCGTAACGGTCATATCAACCGTCTCAAAAAGGGCGAATGCTCAATCGAGGCAGGCTTTGTGTGGGCAGACCTTATCACAAATCTTGAAAGAACTGCCGACCATTGCTCAAATGTAGCTGTATGCGTTATTGACGCCGCCGACTACAATATGAACGTACACGAATCATTGCGTAACATGACAAAGGATAACCCCGAGTTCATGAGAATGTACACAGATTACGCAGCTAAATATGCTATTATCTAATTATTGTTTTACACACCCACCACTCAAATGAAAAGGCTGTTGCCCATATCGGGCAACAGCCTTTTCTCATCTTTTTATAACAGGGATAACAGGCTTCATTCCATGCCACAGATAAACTCTGTCGTATCCGTTCACATCAAATACTGCCACTCCGTTTTCATTTTCGCTGTCTGAAATTTCAACACGGTCAAGAATTCCATTTTCATAAGCCGCAAGGTATGCGGTTATATCCTCAGCTCCCGACACCTTCATTGTGCTGTCTGAAATATAACAGCTTACTCTGCCTGCGAAGTCATCAAGCACATCAAGCTCTGTCCATTCATTCATCATATCGGAAAGCACCTTCGCCGCCGCTGTCATTTCTGCCGCATCGCTATTGCTGTATGCTTCGATTGCCGCTGAAATCGCCGCTGAAAATGCCGCTTCATCATCCATTACCCATTTATCAAAGCCTGCCGCCATATCTATCACGTTGGCAAGCGCACTTTCAGCATCAGCCTCTGCCACGGGTGCATCACCGGCACATAAAGCCGCCACCTCGCTGTCGCTGAGCTGTCTTGAATACAGATACAGCCCGTCTGCTTCGCCCCTGAGTGAGTCGGCAGTCCAGTATGTTGCCGCCATATAAAGCTGTGCGCTGTCATCTGCAAGAACAGTACCGCTGCCCACCTTTTCGCCATTGATGTAGAGTGTTCCAACGCCATCCTTTTCCGTATATGTGTAGGTTGCCCATGTATCTGTGGTGGTTGATGCCGCTTTTATGACCGTGCTCCATCTGTAATCCGAGCCGTTGTGTGTCCATACGGCAGGATATCCGCTCTGCGATACAATACCTGCCCATTTCTCCGATGAATTATTGCCCATATTCTTAAAGAATATCGTAGTCGCATTCTGCGGATTTGTCACCTTCACTCTTGCCGAAACAGTAAATTCACTGCCCACTCTGCCGAGTGAAAGACCATAGCTTCCGTCAAATGCCACCTCGCCGCCGTCTGTATATACAGCCGCC
>JAZOAI010000023.1:0-14280 GCA_045595365.1 Eubacteriales bacterium | reverse complement strand
CTTTTCGGGACAATGTAGGGGCGATTCAAGAATCGCCCGCGGGACATTCGTGAATGTCCCCTACGCCCACAGTCTCGCCTTGCTCAACATTTCCCCTCAAGGGGAAGGCTTAATGTGTGTCCTTAAGATCACACCCCATATAGTGTGTGTTTTTTCTAAAATGGAATATATCCTTGGACCTGGTGAACGTATTTTCCGTCAAGAAGAAGCTTTTTAACGCCGCGCATCATTGAATTGTCCTCTGGGAGACTTTTGAAATCAACCTCATCGGCAGAGGAAACCGTTTTATTGAAGACATATAAAAATACATCCGCAGCCGTGTTTTTGCCGGGGAAGAGCCGGTGTCTCTTCTGAAAGCTCACAATATTTGAATCCGGCTTCAGGAAACCTTGAAGCAACGGGCAGAGAAACCAGGTGCAGCAGACAAAGGCTTTAAAGTCATATTCGGGATAGCTCTTTCTGAAAATCTCCCGGGCTCTTTCATATGAGAGATCGCAAACTTCTTTGGTGAGCGGCCCGCCATTAGGTATATGGATTTTGAGAAGCGCATCTCCCGGTTTAAAGATGCACTCCCACTCACTCTTTGGAAGGCGGGTTCTCGCCGTTTCGACAAGGGAGCTTTCGGGGTTTACGGCGTAGCCCTCATAGAAATCATCAGTTTCAACAAAGTCGGCTTCAAACGAGCCTTCCTCATCGGTAAAGCCTATTGCACCGAGAAAGTTTCCGCTTCTGTGGAGAGTCACATCACAGGCAAGAGAGCGGATTTCACCGCATTTATTTATAAATCCGCGCACCTTGCGTTTTGAATCGGGTTCAATTTCAAAGCGCAACCGGCCAATCCACAAATAGTTTGTATAAACAAAAACCCGAAAAACCGAGAAGGAAGATTTGTCAAAACACGGCTTTCCTGTCTTTTTGAAGCTTTCTGACACGAAGCTTCTTAAAAATGAGAGGGTGTCGGAAATAACGTCTTCCGGAACAGAACGCGCCTCAAGCTCGCGAGAGAAGGGGATAACGTGAGCGAGGATGGGGAAAAGCCCGACACAATCATATCCGAGAACCTCGGAAGCACCCTCCGGCGCTTCGGGAAGCTCAAAAACGGGGAAGGAGTTTGAAAAGCTTTCTTTCTTCTCGATGATGTGATATAAGATTTTTGCAAAAAGGCAGAGCTCGGGCGTTTTTACAACCTGCTCCAAAGCCGCCAGGACAGAGAGAAGGTTTTCTTTTAAAATGGAAAACCTTTCTTCAAGGGCAGAAACATATTCCTGTGTGAGCCATTCGGGGACTTCGGGGTCGTTCTGAGCCTTTTTGAGAGCTTCATCCCAGAAAGGCGATTCGATTTTTATATTAAGTTTTTTTCGTACGTCTTGCACTATTACCTCATCTCCGTTTCTTTTATATGGGAAACTACAAGAGATTTTAACATTCTTTTTATATGCTGTCAAGCAAGTTTCAGAATAAAAAAGGCAGTTATGGGAAAGATAGGAAGTAAGAAAAAGGCTTTGCTTGGCAGGAGATGAATAAATGGGAGAAAAGATAAGTGATTCAGAGTTTATGTCAATGTCGTTTACCGGAGTGCTTGAGGACGATATTGAGATTATGAAAGAGCTTTTGGGGCACGACGACACGATTATTTTTCGCCGCTTCGAAAACCGCTTTGACAGAAGAATCCGCGGCTGCGTTATTTTCACGGAGGTCCTGGTAAATAACCTGATAATCGACCAGAACGTTGTCCGCCCGCTTCTGAACTTTGTGCCGGGGGACATAAAGCTCGGTGACGGGCTTTCCGGCGAACTTGCAAAAACGGTTGTAAGTACGGATGATGTGAAGACAAAAACACGCCCATATGATGCCATAAGCGGGCTTCTCATCGGCGACACGGTTGTTTTGATTGACACATGCAAAAGTGCGATTGTCGCAAACTCAAAAAAATATTCAATCCGGAGCATAGGAGTCCCCGAAACGGAGAACGCAGTAAACGGGCCGAAGGAAGGCTTTTCCGAGCTTATAGTGACAAATGTCGGGCTTATCCGGCGCAAGGTGAAAAACCCGAAGCTGAAGTTCCGCTTTTTTGAAATCGGAAAGATAAGCCGAACGAGAGTCTGCATCTGCTATATTGACGGGCTCTGCGAGGATGCCGTAATTGCGGAGATAATAGAAAGGCTTTCTGAATTTGAAATTGACTCGGCGCTCGATGTCAATTATGTGGGCGAGCTTATTGCAGACTCGCCGATGTCTCCGTTTGACACTATGGGAAAAACAGAACGCCCTGATGTTGTGGCGGCAAAGCTTCTTGAAGGCCGCGCCGCAATCCTGTGCGACGGAACTCCGTTTGCCCTGACCGCACCGTTTCTCTTTCTCGAAAACTTTCAGGCGAATGAGGATTATTATGAAAACTTCTATTTTGCAAGCTTTGTCCGAATTCTCCGTTTTTTTGCGTTCTTCATAGCAGTCAGCCTTCCCGCGCTGTATGTTGCGCTCATATCATATCATAAGGAGCTTTTGCCGAGAGAGCTTCTTGTCAGTATTGCCGCATCGCGCTCGTCGGTTCCGTTTCCCGCCGCGGTGGAAATGTTTATTCTCCTTATTCTGTTTGATCTTCTGCGTGAGGCGGGAGTTCGGCTTCCCAAGGCAATCGGCGTGACGGTGAGCACGGTCGGCGCGATAATTCTCGGGCAGAGCATAGTTTCGGCAAATATCGTCTCTGCGGAAATGATAATTATAGTTGCAATATGCGAAACGGCTTCATTTTTAACGCCGAAGCTTGACAGTGTTACGGAGATGCTGCGGCTTGCGTTTCTGCTGCTTGGCGCAACACTTGGGATATACGGCTATTCTGTCGGAGTTTGCGCGCTTTGTGCATATATTTCATCGCTGTCATCATTTGGGGTTCCGTTTACTTCGTATATACTGCCGAGAACGAAAGCGGGGGCAAAGGACAGCTACGTCAGAAGCACCTGGCGCAGTATGATAACCCGCCCGTATGCAATCCAGAGGAAAAACAAAATCCGTTTGCGCAGGAGGTTTTAGAGAAGAATGAAAAGAGTGCGGCTTTTTGCTGTTGCGGCGGTCATTTTGCTTCTTTGTGGCTGCAGCGACTATAACGAGCTTAATATGCAAGAGCTTGTAAAAAGTGCAGGCGTTGATTTTGAAGACGGAGAGGTTTCGGTTTGCATAGTGTGCGACGGTCAGGAAAAGAATGAGAGAATGATAAAAACAGCTTCGGGGGAAAGCTTTTTCGAGGCGGTCAGGCAGATGTCCGGCCGGACTGATAAAAAGCTTTACTGGGGGCATATCGAGACACTTGTTCTTGGAGAGGGCGCGCTTTCCGAAACTCTTTCTGAAACATTGGATGCGCTTCTGCGGGCGCAGGATGTATATCTTGACATAGTCCCGATAGCGGTGAAGGGAGCAACTGCGGAAGAAATACTTTCTCTGAAGGATACAAGCGCGCTTGAGGCGTTTGCAAACGAGGAAAACTCCCGCCGCTTCAGGTCATATCCGCTATGGGAGCTTCTGCGGGCGAAAGAGGCATTTGGCGTATATATAATCCCGACCGTAGAGAAAACGGAAGAAGAAATAATTATGTCAGGCGGCGCAGTTCTTTCCGATAAGGGCCTGCTTGGTTATTTGTCGGGAGAGGAGCTTCTTTTTCAGAGCCTTCTGGCGCACAAGGGCGCAGGCGGGTATTTGCCGACAATAAAAGCGGGGGAGGAAGCCCTTATCTCTTTTGAAGTCCTCGCAAACGAGATAAAAACGAAAAAGGCAGACTCGGGGTTTCTCATTTCCCAGAAAATAACGCTATCTCCTGCAGAAGTAAAAGGAAGCGTGGATGAAGAGCAGATGAAAGTGGCAGCAGAAAAGTATTTAAGCCGGGGATATGAAAAACTCATTTCTCGCGCAAAGCAAAACGGTTTCGGAAACATTTTTATGCTTTTTGACGCCGGAGAGGATTTTGAAATTGAGGTTATGGTCGACGTGCGAATAAGCAACGTTTTCGGAGGGAAATGAAATGGCAATTCTTCTTTCGGCAATATCTCTCATACTGCTTCTCCCCGGGATAAGAGAACGTGAGGGGAGAGAGAAAAAACTGTATGTCGCGCTTTTGTGTATCGCAGTAGCGGCAGGATATGCAGCGGGAGCTTTTGCAGTTTCCGACCATGTGGGGGCATCACTTTCGGGAATGATTTCCATATTTATGAGGTAGAATATGAAGAGTGAGAAAATTTCTAATGGGTCTGGCGCACTTTTGTGCGCGCTTGTCACGATAACAAATGCATATTCCGTAATGCCCGGCTCAGGAAGCGGCGCGGCATGGATTTCGAGCGTTGCGGCGACACTGCTTGCACTTTTTTGCACAGCTCTTTTGGCCCGGGCATGCGATACTTTTCCGGATTCCTCCTTTTATAACGTACTTGTAAGCTCTGTGGGAAAATGGTGTGCCGCGATTTTCGCCGGAATTCTCACGTTGCTTGCGCTTCTCACATGTGTTGTCTCGATGACTGTGTTTTCGCGCTTTGTTCAGATTACGGCACTTCCGCAGACTCCACGGATAATTCTTCCGCTTCTCATCATCATAGTTGCGGCGCTTTCACTTTCTGGGGGGATGGAATCGGCAACAGGCGCAACGCGTCTCCTTTTCTGGTTTACAGCCGGGGTGTTTGTCCTTTTTGTCGCATTGGGACTTACTCAGATATACCCCCAGCTTTTGCTTCCCGAGAGAATAGAGGCAAAAAGCGTATTTAGAGACACAGGCGAGATCTTTTTAAACAGATTTGCTCAGATTCCCGCGTTTATGGCGATATATACGCGGATGTCGGAGCCAAAAACAAGAAAAAAATATATGCTCGGCGCCGTTGGAGGGGCAGGGCTTTCTCTCGCTGTCATCTCGGCAATAACAACCGCGATGCTCGGTGCCGAGAGTACAAAAGTGGATTTTTACCCGGTATATACGGCAATGTCGCTTCACTCCGTCGGAGGATTTATTCAGCACACCGAAATATTTGCGTGTATTGCGATGACACTGTGCCTGTTTTTCAAAGGCTGTGTTTGCTTGCTGTTTTCGGGGGATATGCTCGATGGAATTTTCAAAATTTCGCGCCGGCGCGGTGTTTTTCTGCCGCTTGCTCTCATATGTGCGTACGCAACTCAGCTTTTTTATAGAGACGTATCATCGCTTCGGGGAATGCTTGAATGGAAGAGCGGGGCTATCTATATTCTCCTGCTTAATATAATTATTCCGTTTGTTATTTTCTGTACCTCATTTATAAAAAGGAAAAAAACAGATTGATTTTTCACCGAAAAAAATACCTCTGCATAATATGTAGCGAAGGAAACTTCAAAACATCATTACGGGAGGTAAAAATAAATGCCTGATAAGGTATTGCCCGGCCCTATCCACGGAAATGCACCGTGTGTGAGAGAGGCTGTGTGTATCCATACAAACAGAATTTATGATTCATGCCGCGACAAGGAATGTATAGAGAACATAAGGGTGTATCCCACTCGTTGTTCTCAGGAGATTTTGGACTGCGCAACAAGCGTGAAAACCCGCGAAGCAAAGCTTCTCTGGACGAACATAGACGTACACGAGGTGACCTTTAACAGAGGGTTTTACACCGTAGATATCAAGTTTTTCTACAGCATCACGGCAGAGGTATGCTCCTGTGCCGGAAGAACGCAGAAGGTCACAGGCCTTGCGATTTATGACAAGCGCGTGATCCTCTTTGGCAGCGAAGGCGATGTCAAGATATTCAACTCTCGTCTTTCCCCCTGCAGCAGATGTGCAGACAATATGCCCCAGGCTTTTGTCGAAGCAGTTGATCCGATTTTCCTCGGCGCGGAGCTTTGTGAGGCAAAAAGAGTGCATCCATCGCCCGAGTGCGAATGTGACTGTGACGAGCTGTGCGATGTTCCGCAGTGTGTCCGTGACCTGTTTGACGACGAGCTCGTTGTGAACGGGGGCTGCAAGAATCTGCTTGTAACTCTCGGCCAGTTCTCAATCGTGCGCCTTGAGCGCGACTCTCAGATTCTTATTCCCGCATATGACTTCTGTATGCCTGAAAAAGAGTGCGTAGGCTCAAGCGAAGACAGACCCTGCGACCTCTTCAGAAAAATCAAGTTCCCTGTAAACGAATTCTTCCCGCCGTCTGCGCGAGAGGGCGTGAATGATTCCTCCTGCGAAAAGGGGCAGAAAGGCTGCTGCGGGAAGTAAAAAGTTAAAAAACGAAGGCATTCCGCATTTTGCGGAATGCCTTTTAAAGCTTTCACAATGAAAAGAGAGAAACTATTCTTCTTGGTTGTTTTCCGTTGAAGAGGGTGCTTCCCATTTTTTGAGGAAGTGTGCAACGACCCAACTGGAAGCAAGGAAAACTGCGGCGAGAAATAAATGAGAAAGGAAGTTTGTCAGAAGATGTTCGTATGGGGAAGAATAAAGATAAGTATAAATGTCATAGTACTTCCTCAAATTGTGTATTTCTGTAACAAAAGAAACACCGGCATAGACTGCAGAAACGAGAAAGCAGATATAGAGAATTTTTCCGAACACTTTAAGCCCTTTATACGTCTTTTCGGATTCGGGCAGATGTTTGTTTTTTGCTTTTGTATATAACAGAAAAAACAAGATAACAAGAAAGAAGAACAGAGAAAAAGAAAGAAAAGAAAAAAGTAAACTTGGAAGAGCGTCAATCGCTATTGGAGAAAAGATGAGAGAAAACAGCAGAGAAACAATAAACAAAAAAAGATATAAAAACTTCATAATAAAAGCCCCTTATAAATATTACATCGAAAGTATATCACAAATGCATAAAGCGGTCAATGTTTGAGCAAGGGGATTTTTCCCCTTGCTTTGTTGTATAGCGAAAACCACGCGTGAGGAGCGTGGTTCAAAAGAGGCTATTGCCGATGAACAAAAAAACCAAAATACATTTTGAAAAAGGAGCAAAGTCAAGTTATTATAAAATATTCTGTTTCAAAGCCTTCCCCTTGACGGATGAGGTGGAAAATAAATCGTAGGGGCGATTCAAGAATCGCCCGCGGGACATTCGTGAATGTCCCCTACACCTCATCAGTCTCGCTTATTGCTCACAGGCTTCCCCTCCGAGGGGAAGCCTGCAAAAAAGCAATCCATTTATGGGTGGCAAGTAACAGTTGCATGGCTGGCAGGCCAACCTAAAACGCACTTGTGCGTCGCCAGTATCAGTTAGGGCTTTGCCCGAAAATGAAAAACCACCCGCCTTATTTGTGAGGCTTTATTATCTTCCGGGGGGTGTGGTCTTCTTTCGGAATCAGTGTTTTTATATACCTCACGGGATTTGTTCCGAGTGACCAGAGGGATAAAAAATAAGTGGCAAGGGAAGTTGTTGCCGCAACGAGGAGGCTACCCGAGAAGGTATAGACTATTTCGGCAACAAAGGCGCAAAGGACAGAGGCAAGAAACGGGGAAAAAAACCAATTTTCAAATCTTGGCGAGAGCGAAAGTTCGCGGCAGAGACAGAGAAACTGGAGAGAAGCGCAGATTCCCCCGGAAACTATTGAGCCTACTACAAACCCTCGCATTCCGATGCCCGGGATGCCGACAAGCCAGGTGAATACAAGCTGGAGAATGCCCGTGGAAATTATATAGATTGCCGAGCGGGTTTGCTTGCCGATGGCATTTAAAAGTGCGCCGAGAGTAAGCTCATAATAGGAGATAAGCGTTGCGATGCATAATGGAAACATAAGATTCCCGACGTTGTTTTGTGCAAACAAAAGCTCGCCCAGAGGCCTCCCGAGAGGAATCATAATTGCGGTGAGCGGCATCGCGAGAAGGCCTGTCGCGTGAATCGTTTTCCCTGCCTTTCTTCTCATATCGGCAAAGTCGCCCTTTGCGAAAGCTTCCGATATTTTAGGCACCATAACAGAGGTAAGAGCTGCGATGAAAGCTATGGGGAAGGAAAGAAGAGGCATCGTCATCCCGAACATTACGCCGAAGCTCCCGGTTGCCGCCGACGCGCTCATTCCGGAAGCGCGAAGCCTTTGCGGAATAAGCGCGCAGTTCAGTGTTGACAAAAGGTTGTTGATGCTTTGTGATGTCGATATAGGAAGCGATATTTTTGTAAGCTCGCGCGCTTTTGGCGGAGAAGGGCGCGCAGTCTGCGGTTTTCTTTTTCCAAAGCGATAAAACATAGACAGGATAAAGGAGCTTGAAAGCTCGCTCACAATCATTCCGCAGATAATCAGCATTGAGGATATGGCGGCAGAGGATGGCGAAAAGAAGTATAAAAGCCCGACTACCGCAAGCGCGCGGATTATTTGCTCTGAAAGCTCGCTTGTTATCTGCGGAGCGACTCTCCCGACACCGTAAAAATAGTTTTTCATTATATTTTCAAGCCCTGTGAGAAAGAGGCAGATAAAGAGAAAGGGAAGAGAGGGAAGAACTCGAATGTCCCCCAGAAAAGCGTTACAAATAAAATCGTGGAAAAAGAAAGTGAAAAGTGCGGCAAGAAAAAGCGAAAACGAAAAAATTCTGACGGCAGAAGAAACGGATTTTCTCGCGCCGGAGAAATCTCCGAGAGATGCGCGCTCAGCTGATATTTTTGCAACGGCAACAGTCAGCCCTGTGAGTGTGAGAGAAGTGAGCAGGGAGTAAAAGGGCATTATGAGCTGATAGACTCCCATGCCCTCCGCGCCCGTCATTCTGCTTAGAAAAATACGGTATACAAAACCCAGAAGCTGAAGAAATATATTTGAAACGGCGATTGCGGAAAGGTTTCGCAAAACGGCGCCGTGGCTTATGCGCGGAAAGAACATAAAAACACCTCCGACATAATTTATATGACGGAGGTGTTATGTTATATTCTGTTGTTAAGCGAGATAATATAGCTCGGTCAGCTTTTCACAACCCAGTCGCAGAAGCTGTTATAGGTATTCTGTGCAGTTGGTGTCATTTTCTCAAAAAATCCGGTTTGTGTGTAGAGGGCCGTGTCCTTAAAGAAAATCGGGGCAAAGGGAACTTTATCGCAAAAAGCGCGGAAAAAATCATCGCGCGCTTCATCCCCTGCAAGATAGGAAGAATGGAGAGATAAAAGCTCTGCATCGTAAAAACCGCCGTAGTTTAAAGAACCCTGCAAAAGACGCGTAAGGTCAAAATCAGGGCTTAGGGAAACCTCGGCATAATAAAGGTCAAAGTCGCCGCCGGCGAGAGCGCTTGCGTAGTCGTTAAAAGAAAGCGCACGCACGGTACATGGAGCCCCGAGCCTTGTCAGAGTTTCCGCGATGCGCTTGCACACGGCAAGCTTACCCTGATTTTCAGAGTTCACAAGCAGGGTGAGAGGCTCCGGAATGTCAAGGCGCGCATTTCCGTCATAGGCGAGAAGCTCTGAGATTTCAGCAGGGTATGAAGAAGTACCGGGGTGGATCGGCAAAGCGGAAGGCCGGCCCATAAGCGCAAAATCGTTATATGCCGCGCTCTCTCTGTCTATTGCCCGTGCAATAGAGCGGCGCACTGCGTTGTCGGAAAGCGGCGCTTTTCTCGTATTGAAGCCGAGAAAATGCAGGCGCGTTGTGGAGATGTTTTTAATCTGAGATGTGCTGAGCGGGGATAGCGGTGAGGTTCCTGTCGGGTCGCTTGTGAGAAGCGATATGGTGTGGTTGTCAAACTCAAACAGAAGTTCGTCCGAGCTTGCCACGTCGGTCAGGGAAATCACGGAATATTTCGGAGTTTTTCCACTATGGTGGTTGCTCCTTGCGACAAGAGCTGAGAAATCATCCTTTGGCGCATAAATCCCCGTTCCCTTCGGGAGCTTGTCGCCCCGTGTGCCGGTTTTTATTATCGGGATATCTAAAAGTGCAGGGAAGCGGGAGTTGTCATATTTAAGCCTTATGGTGACGGTTCCGTTTCTGTCTGAAGAGGAGATGCTGTCAATCGCAGAAAGGTTTGCCGCGTAATACGAGCCGTGTTCAAGTGCAGCCCTGAGAGAATATTCCACGTCAGAGGGCAAAAGTGTGCTTCCGTCTGAGAAGGAGACATTCTTTTTTATGTTGAAGACATACGTTTTGTCAGAATAGGTATAGTCCTTGCAGAGAACGGGAGAGACCTCGAAGGTTTCGGAAACCGAAAAAAGGCTTTCACATATAAGCCCCATAAGCTCCGAATTAAGCTTGTTTTCGGTAGTGTACGGGTCGGCACTTTCACTGAGAGCCACGCCCGCTCCGAAAGTGGAGGTGTCGACTTTCACAGCCCCTGTTTCCTCGGCAATGGCTTCGTCAATTTCTTCAATCTCGGAAATATCGCACGAGCAGAGAAGAAGAACAAGAACGAAAAGCAAAGAAACATATTTTTTCATAATTCTTACCCCTTCCAGAGCAGAAAAGTATGCAGAAGTCTATGAGGTTATTGCTGCTTTCCCTTCAGAAGCTTCATTCGCGCGCCGTGGTCAAGAAGACGCTTTCTCATGCGCAGAGATTCGGGGGTAACCTCCAGAAGCTCATCATCGGCAAGAAACTCAAGCATCTGCTCAAGGCTTAAATTTCTCGGCGGAACCAGGCGGAGGGCATCGTCACTGCCCGATGCACGCATATTCGTGAGCTGTTTTTTCTTGCAGACATTAACGACGATATCGTCAGCCTTTGACGAAACGCCGACTATCATGCCGGCATAGACGTTATCACCCGGAGAAATAAACATCGCGCCGCGGTCCTGAACGTTGAAGATGCCATATCCGACAGCTTCGCCTGTTTCATAAGCGATAAGCGAGCCTGTTGCACGGCGGGGAATGTCGCCTTTTGAAGGCGCGTATCCGTGAAAAATGGAGTTCAGGATCCCCTCGCCCTTGGTGTCGGTCAGAAATTCGTTTCTGTATCCGAAAAGCCCGCGCGCAGGAATAATGAATTCAATTCTCATACGGCTACCCATCTGAGACATCTTTGTCATTTCGCCGCGCCTTGAGCCGAGCTTTTCGATAACCGCCCCGACGGACTCTTCGGGAACGTCAATAACAAGCTCTTCCATAGGCTCACACAAAACCCCGTCAATCTCGCGGAGAAGAACGCGCGGAGTGCTTACCTGGAACTCATACCCTTCACGGCGCATATTTTCGATAAGTATGGAGAGGTGCATCTCTCCGCGCCCGGAGACGATGAAGGAGTCAGAGGTGTTATCGGCCTGGCTGACTTTGAGGGAAACGTCTTTTAAAAGCTCGCGCTCAAGCCTGTCTTTGATGTTTCGTGTAGTAACAAACTTTCCCTCACGCCCTGCAAACGGAGAATCGTTGACGGAGAAGGTCATTTCGACCGTAGGCTCTGAGATTTTCACAAACGGAATCGGCTCTGCAAATTCGGGAGTGCAGATAGTGTCGCCGATAGTGATTTCCGAAATTCCTGAAAGGCAGATGATGTTGCCCGCGCTTGCCTCGGTAACAGGGACTCTCTCAAGCCCTTCAAACTGATACATCGCAGTTATGCGGGCTTTTTTAGGTTCGCGAAGCCCGTGATAATCGCAGACGATAACGTCTTGATTCTGGCGGATAACGCCTGATTCGATTCTGCCGATTGCGATTCTTCCGACATAGTCGTTGTAGTCAATAGAGGAGACGAGCATTCGCATAGGCTCGTCTGCGTTTGCGCTCGGCGCGGGGATATATTCGATAATCTTGTCGAGAAGCGGCAAGAGATTTTCGCCCTCTTCATCTGCGCGCTCACTTGCGGTGCCTGCGCGGGCGCTGCAGAAGAGAAACGGAGAGTCGAGCTGGTCGTCATTTGCTTCAAGGTCCATAAAAAGCTCTAAGACCTCGTCTTCAATCTCGTCAAGGCGCGCATCCGGGCGGTCAATCTTGTTGATTGCAATGATAACGCGGTGCCCGAGAGAAAGTGCCTTTTGGAGAACGAATCGAGTTTGCGGCATTGGGCCTTCTGCAGCATCAACAAGAAGAATAACGCCGTCTACCATTTTGAGAACGCGCTCAACCTCGCCGCCGAAGTCCGCGTGGCCCGGGGTGTCTATAACGTTAATCTTAACGTCTTTATATCGGATAGACGTGTTTTTTGCAAGGATTGTTATGCCGCGTTCACGCTCAATGTCGTTTGAGTCCATAACGCGTTCTGCAACAACCTGATTTTCGCGGAAGGTTCCGCTTTGCTTGAGCATCTCGTCGACAAGGGTGGTTTTGCCGTGGTCGACGTGAGCTATGATAGCTATGTTTCTGATGTTAGGATTTGTCAAAGTAAGTGCCCCTTTAAAATTTAGAATTTAAATAAAAAACACGGTGCGCAAGCCATGCTGTGCGCACCGTTGTGACTCACGCGATGAAACCGAAGTTAAGCACGAGAGTGACGATAATGAATATCGCTGCGATAACTGCCGTAAGCTTAACGAGAAGAGAGTCAAGGCCTTTTGACTTGTTCTTTGAGAAGAACGTGTCAGCTGCACCGGAAATAGCTCCCGAAAGCCCCTGACGGCGGCTCTGCTGAAGGAGAACTACTCCGACCAAAGCAACGGAAAGAACAATCTGAATAATAGCAAGTGCAAGTCTCAAAATAAACACCTCCGAATAATAGCCGCACATGCGGCAACTTTTGTAAACATAAGTACAGTATATTTTAACACGGGTTTGAATATTTTTCAACTGTTTTTTGAAAAATATTTTCCATTTTAAGAAACACGCGCCGTTTTAAACAAATCGAGGATTTTCACTTGCCCGAGCTGCGGAATATATGATATATTTATAGTAGTATATTTCAGGGCATGGAGGAAAGTTTGATGATATATACGATTACATTAAACCCATCAATTGATTATTCGATGTTTCCCGAAACCTTTCGCGCGGGGAAAATCAACCGCAGCGAGGCAGAAGTTTGCAGCTTCGGCGGAAAGGGAATAAACGTTTCAGCAATTCTTTCACGCCTGGGTGTGGAAAATCGTGCGCTCGGTTTTGTCGGCGGTTTTTCAGGGAAGGAAATAGAGAGGCTTGCAAGACGGGCGGGGATAGAATGCGATTTTTGTGAAATATCCGATAATTCACGAATAAATGTTAAAATCATTTCAGAAGCTGAAAGCGCGATAAACGGGAAGGGGCCGTGCATACGCGAAAGCGAAGAGGAAGAGCTTATTTCAAAGCTTCGTGCCCTTTCTGAGAGCGATACCGTCATAATCTCGGGCAAGAGCCCCGAGAGCGAAAGCGGAAAGCTTCTCGAAAACGTTATAAATGCGGCATCTCATACGAGGCTTGTTGCAGATATGGAGGGGGATGACCTTCTTTTCGCGATAGAGAAAAAGCCATTTCTCGTCAAGCCGAACCGTGAGGAGCTTGAAAATATATTTGGAAAGGAAAGCCTTTCCGATGGCGAAATTGCCGCGTGTGCATCAGAACTCCGTGAAAAGGGGGCTAAAAACGTTCTTGTGTCGCTCGGGGGCGAGGGGGCAATCCTCGCGGCGGAGGATGGCAACATCTACCGCGCCCGCGCGCCGCGTGTTGAGGTTAAAAGCACGGTAGGCGCGGGGGATTCGTGCCTCGCCGGGTTTGTTGCAGGGTATCCTAAAGGATTTTCTTTTGCACTTTCGCTTGCTATGGCGGCAGGGAGCGCGACCGCGGCAAGCACTTCTCTTGCAGAGACCGAGGAGATTATGAAAGTTTTCTCGGAGATGTAAAACTGTCGGGCATTTTCGGCTCTCTCTTTCGGGGAGCCGAAAAAAATCGGAAAAATTAAAAATATTTGCTTGACAACACGCGTTTAGTGTGGTAGAATTTATAAGCTGAATGTGCGGATGTAGTTCAATGGTAGAATTCCAGCCTTCCAAGCTGGTTACGTGGGTTCGATTCCCATCATCCGCTCCATTTTTTTTGCGCATATGACCTATGACGTGCGCCTGTAGCTCAGGTGGATAGAGCAACTGCCTTCTAAGCAGTGGGTCAGGGGTTCGAGTCCCTTCAGGCGCGCCATATGCCCGTTTTTTGGAAAGAGCTTCAAAGTTTGTTTTATGGTGGGTATAGCTCAGTTGGTTAGAGTACCAGATTGTGGCTCTGGGGGTCGCCGGTTCGAATCCGGCTACCCACCCCATTTTTCCATCTTGGAAAATCCCGTTGGGATGTAGCCAAGTCGGTAAGGCACCAGACTTTGACTCTGGCATTCGTAGGTTCGAGTCCTGCCATCCCAGCCAATATGATCCACTAGCTCAGTAGGTAGAGCACCGCCCTTTTAAGGCGGGTGTCCCGAGTTCGAGCCTCGGGCGGGGCACCAGTCGTAACAAAAATGGATTTCTGCAAACCCTTGGGAAGTATTGATTAGTCAATACTTCCCGTATTT
>JAZOAI010000022.1:0-5760 GCA_045595365.1 Eubacteriales bacterium | reverse complement strand
GATTTTCGCAATCTTCCCCAGGAAAGATTGGATGCAGTTGTTTCATTAATCAATAACAGACCTCGTAAATGCTTGGGCTTTTTATCTCCTTTGGAGTTTATTAAAAAAAGTGTTGCACTTGGCTTGACAATCTGACGAGCCTATGGCAAGGGAGGCTGAAATGCATCTAAACCGTCTTTTCCTTATAATAAAGATTGTCGGAAGATGATTTTCGATGTATTGAAAAATAATTGGCAGGGCTCTCTTGTTTTGAGGGTAAGAGGTATTAATTTATGAAAGAAGTTTTTCCGAATTACTATAAAAAATTCAAATGCATTGCCGATAAGTGCCGACACAATTGTTGCATAGGCTGGGAAATTGATATCGACGAAGATACAATGGAGTTATACAATTCTCTCGGCGGTGAGCTTGGCGAAACGATAAGAGAAAGCATCGAGGGAGAGACGCCGCATTTTGTCCTGAAAGAGGATGGAAGGTGCCCGTTCCTTAAGCCGAGCGGGCTTTGCGATATAATCCTGAGGCTTGGAGACGGTGCGATATGCGATATCTGTCACCTGCACCCGAGGTTTTCTAACTTTTATGAGGACTTCACCGAAACGGGGCTCGGGCTTTGCTGTGAGGAAGCGGCGAGAATTATCCTTACGGAAAAGGTAAAGTTCTCAATTCCATTGCCTCCCGAGGCCGAAAATGACGCCTTTTTCACAGAACGCGCGGAAGTTTTTGATATTTTGCAGAACAGAGAGATTACGGTCCTTGAAAGGCTTAAGAGACTTTCGGAAAAATACGGCCTGAAATTTGAGTTTTCAAATGAAGAGCTTTATCATTTTTATATGTCGCTTGAGAGGCTTGATGAGGCTTGGGAAAAAGAACTCGAAAAGCTTAAAAATACAGCCTCTGAAGCTGTGTTTGAGCGAGAAGACTTGCAGGTTTTCTTTGAACAGCTTGCCTGCTATTTTATATTCCGACACTTTGAGCGCGGCGTTGGCTTTGCTCTTCTCAGCCTGTGGGTTCTGGGGGCGATGGCTTCAGCCTGTGAGAGCCTTGAAGAAATCTTTGATGTTGTGAGGATGTATTCTTCCGAGATTGAATATAGTGAAGAAAATATCAAAAAAATAGAGGCGTTTTTGTTGAGATATCATAAAATACTCGTTGAAAAAAGAACAAAGATATGTTATTATATGTATGCAAAACAGACAGTAATTTCATAAACAAGAGAGGAAGTTTTTACTATGAAAGCAGGATTTGCAAAACTTTGCATGACACCGCACTACGGAACGCCAATCTCAGGCTATTATGAGCCGCGAGACGTCAAGGGAGTTCTTGACGACCTTTACATAAGAGCAGTTGCGTTTGATGACGGTGAGAAAAAAGCAGTTTTAATAACCGTTGATGTTTGCGTTCTTGACCAGCCGTATTACGATATGTTCAAGGTTGCCATCAACGAAGCAACAGGCATTGACAAGGATGCAATTTTTATCAACTGTTCACACACTCATACCGGCCCGATTGTCGGAAAAGACTTTGCATCTGACAGACACAGCACAGAAGCATACGATGAGTTTCTGTGCATGACTGTCCGCGATGCTGCGATTTACGCCATCGCAGATTTGAAGGAAGCAGAGTTCGGCACCGCTGAGACTCAGGCGAAGAATATTTCATTTGTAAGGCGCTACCGCATGAAGGACGGCTCGGTTGCAACAAATCCGGGTGTAAAGAATGAGAACATTGACCACCCCCTCGGCACTCCGAACGAAACCGTAAAGATTATAAAGATTACGAGAGACGGAGGCGAGGATATCGTTCTTGTAAACTTTGGAACACACGCTGACTCTGTCGGCGGCGAGTACATAAGCAACGACTACATCGGATACGTCTGCTCAATCCTTGAGAGTGCTATCCCGAATACAAAGTGCATGTTCCTTCTCGGAGCTCAGGGAGATGTTAACCACGTTAACGTAAATCCCACTCCGGGCGAGAGCGCAATCTCAAAGATAGATTTTGACAGCGTTCCGAGAAGCATAAAGCACGCGGAGCATATGGGCAGAATTATTGCAGGTGCAGTTCTTTCGGTATACTCTATCACAGAGGAGCTCAAGGTTGATAAGTTAAGTTACGCTTCAAAGCGTGTCGACCTTCCCTCACATCAGGAGAACGACAGACTCGATGAGGCAAAGAAAATTCATGACCTCTACCACGCAGGCCACGCAAGTGAACTTCCATACAAGGAAATGGAACTCACTACGGTTGTTGCGGAGGCTGAGAGAATTATAAGGTTAAAAGACGGGCCTGTGTCTTATCCGTTCTTCCTTTCTGCAATAAAGCTCGGAGACTTTGTTTTTGCAGGTATCGGCGGCGAGGCATTTACGGAGATCGGGAATCGCATATGCGAAAAATCACCCTTTGAGGCAACGGTTCTGACTTGCCTCACAAACTCTGCAGGCGGATATATTCCGACGAGATCTGCGTATGAAGAGGGAGGCTATGAGGCAAGAAGTTCGGAACTCAAACCGGGCGGAGATGACATCATTGTTGAGGGAATGACAGAGCTTTTAGCATCTCTTTAATTCCTGTTTCAGGGAGAATCAAAAATGGAAAGAAGCATAGAGTTTATCATTCTTAACGAAGAAAAAAAGGAAGCTTTCAGCGCAGAGATACTCAAACTTATGAAGCTTTGTGATGATGATTTTGTCCCGCCGCTGTCTCAGCGAAGCTCCACGGTGCAGAGTAATTTAAAATCGGAGAAAACGGTTTGCGCAGAGTGCGGAATCGAGCTGTATCACGGAGAAATGATGAAACAGGAGATTTTGGCGGCAATTTCGGGTGATGAGCTTCTTGGATTTGTTTCTTTCAGAGAAAATATGGTGTCGGATAAAATTCCGGAAGAGTACCTTCCGAATATATATCTCTCAACGCTTATGCTTTCTTCTGCCGCAAGGGGCAGAGGTCTGACGGGCAGGATGTACGACCATCTTTTTAACACACTCTATCCCGAAAGAAGTATATTTACCCGAACCTGGTCGACAAATTTCGCACACATAAAAATACTTGGCAAATTCGGATTTAGCGAATTTGCGCGAATAGAAAACGACAGAGGCGCCGGGATTGACACCGTATATTACAGCCTTATAAGATGAAGATTTTTTGAAAGGGAATAAACAAAATATGACGCTTGATAAACTCAAAATTGGCGAAAGTGCAGTGATTACGGCTGTCGGTGGCGAAGGGCCGCTTCGGTGCCGGCTTCTCGATATGGGGCTCATCCCCAAAACGCAGGTCACGCTCGTGAAGGTTGCGCCGATGGGCGACCCGATAGAAATTCACGTTCGCGGATATGAGCTCACTCTGCGTGCAGAGGATGCCGCAAAAATAGAGATAGAAAGGAAGGATGCGGCAAAATGATTTTCGCTCTTGCAGGTAATCAGAACTCAGGAAAAACAACGCTTTTCAACGCCCTTACGGGGTCAAATCAGCACGTCGGCAACTTTCCGGGAGTCACGGTTGACCAGAAAAGCGGAGAAATACGTGGACAGAAAAACTGCACGGTTGTTGATCTTCCGGGCATATATTCGCTTCGCCCTTATACTCAGGAAGAAATCGTTGCGCGCGATTTTATACTGAATCAGAAGCCTGACGCTATTATAAACATAGTGGATGCAACGAATATAGAGAGAAATCTATATCTCACCTTGCAGCTCTTGGAGCTTCGGGTTCCTATGATTCTCGCACTCAATATGATGGATGAAGTCCGCGCAAACAACGGCACGATCGACGTTAAAAAAATGAGCGATGCGCTCGGAATCCCCGTTGTGCCGATAAGTGCTGCAAAAGGAGAAGGGGTTTCGGAGCTTGTAAGACAAGCGGTTCTCACCGCGCGGCTTCGTGAGACTCCGCGCGTGTATGACTTCTGCTCATCTTCGTCTCCGGTTCACCGCTGCATTCACGCCGTAGCCCACGTTATAGAAGACCATGCTGAGCGAATCGGGATTCCGCCGAGGTTTTGTACGGTTAAGCTCATTGAGGGGGATGATGACCTCAAATCCCGTCTTGAGCTTCGCGGAAACGAAGAAGAACTCATAGAACACTGTATAGTTGAAATGGAAGAAGAGGGAGGCCTTGACAGAAACGCTGCGATTGCTGATATGCGTTATACTTTTATTGAAAAGGTAGTTGCGCAGTCCGTTGTCAAGGGCTCTGAGAGCAAGGAGCGGCTTCGCTCCGTAAAGCTTGATAAGCTTCTTACGGGAAAGTATACCGCAATGCCCGTTTTTATCGGGATTATGATTCTTGTGTTCTGGCTCACCTTCGGCGTAATCGGAACCTTCCTTTCCGACCTTATGGGCGCGGGGATTGATTACATAACGGCGCTTACCGATGTGTTTCTTGAGAACTACGGAATAAACCCCGTAATCCACAGCCTCGTTATAGACGGAATCTTTGCAGGCGTTGGTAGTGTTTTGTCATTCCTTCCCATTATCGTTACGCTGTTTTTCTTCCTCTCGATTCTTGAGGATACGGGATATATGGCGCGAGTTGCTTTCTTTATGGATAGGCCGCTTCGCAAAATCGGGCTTTCGGGGAAAAGCTTTGTTCCGATGCTCATAGGCTTCGGATGTACAGTCCCTGCCATTATGTCGACAAGGACAGTCTCCTCAGACCGCGACAGAAAAATGACAATTCTCCTGACACCATATATGAGCTGTTCCGCAAAAATTCCGATTTATGCGGTGTTTGCGGCGGCGTTTTTCCCGGGCCACAGCGCGCTTGTGATGACGGCCCTCTACATATTCGGAATCGTTCTTGCGGCGCTTCTGGCTGTTGTTCTTAAAAAGACGGCTTTCCGTGGGAACCCCGTTCCGTTTGTTATGGAGCTTCCGAATTACAGAATGCCCTCGCCCAAAAGCGTTGCACTCCTTCTTTGGGAAAAGGCAAGAGATTTTATTGAGCGCGCATTCACGATAATCTTCTTTGCAACAATCATAATCTGGTTCCTCCAGACCTTCGACACTCGCCTGAATGTCGTTGCAGACAGCGCAGACAGCCTTCTCGCGCTTATAGGGCAGGCAATAGCGCCGATATTGCGCCCGCTCGGGTTTGACGACTGGCGAGTTGCAACCTCGCTTATTTCAGGGTTTTCGGCAAAAGAGGCGGTTGTTTCAACCCTCTCCGTTTTGCTGGGAACAGGCACAGCAAACCTCGATGTTGCTCTTTCTTCGCTTTTTACACCCATTTCTGCAATAAGCTTTCTTGTGTTCACCCTGCTCTACACCCCCTGCGTCGCCGCGGTGGCAACGCTTAGACGAGAGCTTCGCAGCACACTTGCAACAATCGGCGTAGTCATTCTGCAGTGCGCAGTCGCATGGGTCGTGGCGTACCTTGTGTTTGTGATAGGGAGCGCGATTGTATGACGGTTTATGACATTTTAGTAATCGCAGTGATCTTGATTTGCGTAGCAGTTGCGATTGCCATTATCAAAAACCGAAAGAAAAAGGGCAGAGGATGCTGCGGAGACTGCACATCCTGCAACAAATGCAAATAGGAATAAAAAAAGGAAACTCATATGAAGCACTGTTAAGGATAAAAAACACGTGATTTTATAAAATCACGTGTTTTTTTAATTTCTGGCGATGCGCTGCGGAGGGTAGTGAGCCCGAAGGGCGAATGTCGGTTTGGTAGTGAATGACAATCCAGTGGATTGTCAGAGCCAAACCGTGACCGAGCCGCAGCGAGAAAGGGGAGGTTTCCTAGCCTCGCGGGAGCGAG
>JAZOAI010000021.1:0-27062 GCA_045595365.1 Eubacteriales bacterium | reverse complement strand
TTCCTCCTGTTATGTGTGCTGACCTCCATCAGTATTCTGATCTATCGCTATATCAAGCGTAAAAAGGATATTTTCTGAAAAATCAAATATGTTGGATATAACCCGAAAGGCAATTATGCGTTTCGGGTTTTCTTTTATCTGAGCTTTTTTTACTATTGGAGAAGTTGAGATCCAGAATTCTTTTCAAAAATGAAAACAGCCACAGCGTAAATGCTGTGGCGTACATAAAAAGCGATAAGTGGCTGACAAGTGGCTGGCGGTATTTTCGGACAAAAACAAAACCCACAAACGCCGATATATAGGCATTTGTGGGAATGTGGTGTGGTGACCCGTACGGGAATTGAACCCATGATTACGCCGTGAAAGGGCGTCGTCTTAACCTCTTGACCAACGGGCCGTATTGGTGGCTGCGACAGGATTCGAACCAGTGACCGACCGGGTATGAACCGATTGCTCTAGCCAGCTGAGCTACGCAGCCAATATGTCGTTTCAAGTAATTCGTTCTGTTTACCTGCGACTATAACAGTATACCGCATTTTTCCGGAAATGTCAATAGGAAATTTGAGATTTGTATAGATAGACAAAGAAATAATATTAAATGTCTAATTGTTAGGCATATGCAACAAAAGCAGGGCCCAAAAGGAAATCAGAATTCCGGACATTGATAACGGCGTTTTTTTAGTGTAACCTTTCCGTATTCAATCGCATTTTTCGGACAGCCACAGATGCAAGCCATACAGTGCGTACAATTACCATTCCAAGTCGGTGTATGCTGCGCATCAAGTTGAATATTCAGAAGCGGACAGTTTTGTTGACACTTTCCACACCCATTACAAAGCGCTTGATTTACACTGAACTTTTTATCTTGAATTGCAGCAGTATAAAAGCCGAGATTCAAAGCAGTACTAAACATTTTTGAGAAAGCAGATCTATTTCCGTCGCAAAGTTTTTTACCTGCCAGAATATCAGATGCGATAGCGTCAATTTTGGGCAGAGCATTCTTTACGATAACCGAAGATTGTGCTTCCGACGGAACCGGAAACATGGCGATATAGTTCTCGGGCATTACAACAACACCCAGACCATTCCATTCCATGTCGATTTCCTCGCATAAGTCCTGTAAATGTGCAGCAGAGCCGCCCGTCGTACCGCCGCAGGTCATGACGACATACAGTTTTTTTGAGCCTTTCAATGTCTTTTTTCTGAGAAAATCACGGATCAATCGTGGAATCTGAAAGGCATAAGTCGGAACAACAAGCACCCACGGTTTTTCAGAAGACAATATCTCATCGCTCCCCTTTTGCAGAATCGGAAGCAAATTAACACAGGAATCCTGTAACGCAGCGGCAATTCGTTTCGCAACAAAAGCGCTGTTTCCGGTTGCGGAAAAATAGATAATCATATACTCTCCTTTATACAGCCATTGCGCGTGCAAGCTTGGAACGTGTCTGCGGAATCAGGTGGAAATGCTTTTCAAACTGTTCACAAAACGAATGAAATACAGCTTCGTTACCGGATTTGAATTCGAGCTCTATTTCCTGAAAGGACTGCCGGCGGTTTTCACGGCAAAAAACGCCCGCATCTAAGGCAAGTTCTGCCATCGTTGGCTCTGAATCAGAAGGAATCGAGATTTCCAATGCTGTCCGGTGATAATTTGTTTCGCAGAGCAGATAAATCATGTCTTCATCTAATGCTTGTATACAAAGCTCGTAAGGCGCGCCGACATCCGGCAGTTTATGAAGCCCGTCAATCAAATGTTTGGCTTCTACTTCATATTCTTCGCGCAGAGCACTTGCGCCGCTTTTTTCGCGAGTCAGCTTGATGCAGGCGATTCCCTTTCCGTTTTCTTTCCGAAACCGCAGTGTGCCGCAGTTTCGTTGGAAAAGTGCGTCTTTCGTATCATAATATCTTCCAAGCATATCAATCTCATGCCGAGCACAGACGAGTTTGGTCAGCATTTCATCCGCACACAAAGCAGAAAATGTGCACGTATCCGGTAATGTCCATTTATATTCAAGTTCCAAAATCAACCGATTCCTTTCCGTTTATCTCTGTCAACAAAAACATTGTATCATAGAGATTTCTGTTTGTCAACAGGTTCGTAAAAATGATGTCTTTGAAAAAATCCCCGATAACCTCTTGCAATTTTCATGAGAATGTGGTAAAATAATAAATTGAGTGATGTCGGAAATTCTGATGTCGGTTCACTTTCTGACATACATTTACTCTATATAGCTAAGGATGGAAGAAATTTATGAAAGTTTCAATGATGCTGGGCGAACGCTTTAAGCAGCCGCCGAAGGATTGTGTAATCGAAAGCCATGCTCTGATGATGCGCGGCGGTTATATGAAATATATGGCAAATGGTATTTTCTCGCTGTTTATGCCGACAAAACGCATTACCAGAAAAATCGAAAATATCATTCGCGAAGAAATGGATGCGATCGACGGACAGGAAGTTATGTTCCCGGTTACAATGCCTGCAAGCCTCTGGGAAGAATCCGGCAGATATAGCAGTATCGGCAGTGAAATGGCACGCTGGAAGGATCGCTCCGGAAACCAGATGGTTCTTGGTATGACACATGAGGAAGCTGCTGTACATCTCGCAAGAGATACCGCTCAGTCTTATGCAGATTTCCCGTTCATGATTTATCAGATCCAGACCAAATTCCGCGACGAACCGCGCGCAAGAGGCGGTCTGATTCGTGTCCGTGAATTCACAATGAAAGACGCTTATTCGTTCCATACCTCACAGGAAGATCTGGTTGCATATTATCAGCGTGCATATGATGCATATGAGCGCATTTTCAAGCGTTGCGGCTGCAAGAATTTCATTTCCGTACAGTCGGATTCCGGTATGATGGGCGGCAGCATCTCGCACGAATTTATGCTGCTGACAGAAGTCGGTGAGGATACGCTTGCAATCTGCGACTGCGGTTATCGCGCAAACATGGAAGCTGCTGCAGTATCGGTTGAAAACGAAGCCGGTGTGCTGGCAGAGCTTTCGGAGGTGCATACGCCTGATATCAAGACGATTGAAGACCTGACTGCATTCCTCAAGATTGATGGAAAGCGTCTTTGCAAGGCTGTTGTTTATCAAAAAAATGATGATGATAGTCTCGTTATTGCATTTATCCGCGGCGATCTCGAAATCAATGAAACGAAGCTCCGAAATTATCTCGGATTTGAAATTCATCCTGCTGTGGCAATTCCGGAAGACAGCGACGTGATTGCAGGCTTCATCGGACCGGTTGGTCTGCCCAAGGATATCCGCGTTGTATTCGACGCATCGCTTCGCGGGATCGAAGCTCTGGTCTGTGGTGCGAATAAGGTGGATACCCATTTTACAGGCATGAATCTTGCGCGTGATTTCGGTGAAGTCGAATATGTGGATGTCGCAAAAACATTTGCAGGTGCTGTATGCTCGCAGTGCGGAAAACCGCAGATTCAGATTGAAAAAGGAATTGAAATCGGTAACATCTTCCAGCTTGGTCAGAAATATACCAAGGCAATGGAAATGACCTATCTCGATGAAAACGGTGAGCGTCAGTACCCGATTATGGGCTGCTACGGCATCGGTGTCGGCAGACTCTGCGCTTCGATCTGTCAGGAAAGTCATGACGATTACGGCCCGATCTGGCCGATGGCAATCGCTCCCTGGCAGGTTGAGGTCTGCAATCTTCGCGTTGATGATCCCACTGTCAAAGAAACTGCCGACAAGCTGTACGCTGATTTACAGGCAGCCGGTATCGAAGTCCTCTATGATGATCGTGATATCCGACCGGGCGTCATGTTTGCAGACGCGGATTTGTTCGGAATTCCGGTCAGAGCGATTGTCAGCCCGAAAACACTTGCAGCAGGCTGTATTGAAATTGCTGCACGTGATAAGTCCTTCAGGGAAAATGTTCCTGTCGCAGAAGCTGCTGCCTGGCTGGCAGCGAAAGTCAAGGAACTTCTCGAAAAATAATTCCATATACAGAAAACGCCGAAAAATCAATCAGGATTTTTCGGCGTTTCAATTTGCTGTGCATAATTATTATAAATAAATTCTGAATCGTCGGAAATAATATATCCGCCTGAGTATTCAATTGCACAGGCACAGGCATTTTCAATCCGACTGTCAGAAAGGGAATTTCATGAAAAAACGAATTTATTGTACAGCAGCAGGCATGATTCTGCTCTGTGGAATGCTGACCGGCTGCGGTGATCGCGAAACAGCCGCAGAAAACGGTAAAGTGACCAACAACAGCGCCCGAACTTCTACTACAACTACGACTGTTACCACAACGACAACAGAGAATACTGTCAAGACAAATGATACAACCGAGCAAAGTGGAATGATCTCTGATGCCAAGGATATGATGGATGATGTCAAAGACGACGTCACTTCTATTATGACGAAGGCTACCAGCAAAATCGGTACTGACCGCTGATGCACGCAAAAACCCTCCGAATGTCTCTATGACTGTCGGAGGGTTTTTCTGTATCTTAGTCTTCACCTTCTGTATATTCGAATGGTTCGTTCGGATTGGGCTTTGCTTCACTGAACTGGGTTTCATACAGCTTTGTATATACACCGCCTGCGGCAACCAGCTTTTCATGTGTGCCGCGTTCTGCAATGACGCCGTTTTCAAGCACGAGTATTTCATCTGCGGCTAAAATGGTTGAGAGGCGATGTGCGATCAGGATACTGGTACGCGATGCAATCAGCGGCTGAATCGCATCCTGTATTTTCTGTTCCGAAATCGAATCCAGTGCTGAGGTAGCTTCGTCGAATATCATGACAGTCGGATCTTTTAAGAGGACGCGTGCAATAGAAATTCGCTGTTTCTCACCACCCGAAAGCTTTAAGCCGCGATTGCCTACCATAGTATCCAAGCCGTTTTCCTGTTTTTCTATCAACTCATAGATATTCGCCTGTTTGCAGGCGTTCAGCAGTTCTTCTTCCGTTGCGTCGGGTTTCGCATAAAGCAGATTATCACGAATGGTACCGTTAAAGAGATAGGTTTCCTGGCTGACAATACCGATATTTTTTCGCAGGAACGAAAGATCCAGCTTGCGGACATCCACATCATCGAATGTAACGCTGCCGGCGGTTACATCATAAAGGCGTGGAATCAGGTTGATAAGCGTACTCTTTCCGGAACCTGACGGTCCGACAATCGCGATACATTTTCCACTTTCGAGTTCAAAGCTGATGTCCTTTAAAATCTGGCGGTCTTCTTCATAATAAAATCCGACATTTTGGAACGAAATCCGTCCGTCGGTTGTCTTCGGTACGATAGCGTCCGGTGCATTTTCGATTTCTATCGGCATATCAAAATATGCAAAGATACGCGTGAACATGGACATAGAACGAATCCAGTCAACTTGAATATTGAGTAATTGGTTGACAGGTCCGTACATTTTTCCGAGCATCGCTACCATGACTGTAATATCACCGACTGTCAGCTCAGAATCGAATTGCATCATCAGAATTCCGCCTACAAGATACAACATCATCGGTCCGATTCCGGAAAATGTATTCAGCGCAACACGAAACCATCTGCCGGCCATACTTTCGCGGATATTCAGACGGATCATACGATGATTGACTTCTTCGTATTTCTCGTATTCATGCTGTTCACGACCGAAGAGCTTCACGAGAAGCTGACCGCTGACAGAAAGCGTTTCATTGAGAATACTGTTCATTTCGTCGCTGCAAGCTTGCGACTCATTCGTAATCGACCAGCGTGTTTTACCTGCACTTCGCGTAGGAATCGTGAAAAGCGGCACTACAATCAGTCCGATCAGCGCAAGTATCCAATTCTTTTGAAACATCACGACCAATGCAATCAGCAAGGTGATCGAATTCGAGATAATACTGGTCAGCGTACCGGTGATAATCTGCTGAACGCCCGAAATATCGCTGGTCATTCTTGTGATAATATCGCCCTGATGATTGGTTGTAAAGAATCTTTGGGACATACTTTGGAGATGCCGATACATCTTATTTCGCATATCAAACGTAATATGCTGGGCGATCCAGGTATTCAGATAACTTTCGAGAACACCGATCAGGTTCGCAGCAACCGTGACAGCAAGCGAAAGCAGAATGAATGTGACAAGCTTTGCCATACTCTCTCCGATTAAGCCTTCGTCAATGATTTTACCGGTCAGAACCGACGGCAGCAGTGAAAAGATGGACGAAACCAAAATCGAACACAGTACAAGTAAAAACTGTTTCCGATACGGTTTCATATACGAGAAAATACGTGCGAGCAATTCTTTTGTCACTTTCGGTCGGTTCTTCTTTTCTTCTTCTGTAAGAAACCGTCCGCCCCTGCCTCCCATGGGTGGTGCCATAATATTCAACTCCCTCTGAATTCATGCGTATCCGCATTTTTCTACATTATAGCATATTCTTTTTTATTTGTCCATCGCAATTCTTTCTCTTTTTAAAAATATTTGAGAGATATCGTGTCATTTTCGATGGATTCGGGAGAAAATAGAATTGATTTTTCGGCGGTTTTTATGTTATAATATAGAAAATTTATTGTGAGCAAGCTCTGACCCTTTCAAAACAGGAGGAAACGAATGAAAAGAATGGCAGCTGCACTTTCCGCGGTAATGTTTTCAACCGGACTTTGTACGCTTACCGCAAAAGCCGGTGAAGCAGAATTCATGGGGCGTTTTTTTCCGTCCGGACAAATCCCTGCTCCCGTATATGCACCTTATCTTACATATAACGATACTTTCTCGGACGGAAGCCATATCCCCGGTTCGATCAACTTTTTCTATGATGTTCCGGATGAACTCACCAATATCTGCGATGAAATCATTTTAGAAGGTGATTTTGCTTTTCAGTCCAAATATCGCCTTATGATTGAAAATGGCATTTCGATTCAGATTGATGCCAAATTCGATGACGGTGCATGGCTTTCGGAGCAAGGAGACTGGAACAATTTTGATTACGGTTCACAGATGAAAAGTGAAAATGATTGTTTTTTTCTAAGCAGCTTCTTTCTGACTGATGATACCACAAAAATGCATTACTTTACACAGTCCTCCCTGACATATTTTGATGTAACAGCTGAAAACAATGCTTTTCTGAAACCCTACATCATCAAAGATGAACCAACCGGCAGCTATCTTTATGATCTCGAAAACCACACAATTACCTACCGTTACCGTTATTATATTCCTTATACATCTATGGAATCCGGATCGGCGGAAACAAGTGCCGTATTCAGCGAATGGTCGCCGCAAGCTTCAATCGGAAAAAATGTATCGCTTCCTGCGCTTGAAACACCGACCGCCGTGGAAACGCCTGCTGTTACCAACTTCAGCACAAAATTTGAATCAGAAACTTACTGTGGGATCAGCTACTATCTGGCGATCCCCCGCAGTGTTTATGACGGACAAAAATATTTTGTTGCAACCGGTACTTCTTATGACCCTTATACCATTGAAACACAGGTGCGACTCAACAAAGGCGAATGGGTCGATGTTTATCATGAAAATGCTGCATGGCTGAACGGCGGATATCGTACCACCTCTTATCTCTCAGCCTCCCCTCTTGCTCCTGATACGCTGGTCGAATTCCGTGCCAGAATCGTTTGTAATGCTTTGGACGGTATTGCATCGGAATGGTCGGAGATTGTGTCAAATTGGAAAGCACCCGTTGAAACCGAAATGACAGAACAAAATATCGCACAGGATGCAACGCTTATCGCGACCGATTCAAGTGTGCCTCCACCACAAGCCGAGAATTCCTGTAATATATGCAAAGCTTGTCCGGTTCAACCGCTTGGCCTTTGTCTGGTCATCTGGGGTATAGGCGGCATCGCAGTAATCGCTGGTATCGTAATTATCCTTGCACGCCGAAAAAAGAAAAAACAAAAATAACGAAAAAGGGCTGATGCTGCGATCGCATCAGTCCTTTTATATTATGCGCTATGATTCAAAAACTGCTGAAACTGTTTCGTTTTCGCCCATTCGGATGCTTCGTATGCTCGAACCGCATTAAAGGGATGACTTGCATCTTTCAGAATCAGAAATTCAAGCGTCTTGTCCCATGCGGATGTTTCGACGAGAGATTTATATTCCAGTGCCTGCTGCATAAACATTTCTTTATCGCCATCCGCCTGATTGTTCTTTCCGAATCCTGCCAGCCGCATACACACTTCAATGGTTTTCTCGGCATCTCCATCATAAATCAGGGCTGCACGGTCGGCGGAAAGCTCGCTGCACCGCTTCCACTGGTGGAATGCGACTTCAAGCGGGAAAGAAACCAGTTTTCCAAGTCCGACAAAGCTTCCTGCAATCGCAGCTCCGCTGAATACAAGACGGCCCATTGTCGAGTAAAGTACGTGACTGCAAGCGATATGACCGCATTCATGCGCAAGTACAGTCGATATCAACTCATCCGGCAAAAGATCAATCAAGCCTGATGTAATTGTAATAAAAGGTTTTGTTTCACCATATGTATACGCATTCGGATTGACATCCATGGTCAGATATAATTCGGGAACTGCGATGCCGAGCCGTTCACAGATCGGCGGCAGCATCCGATAATACTGCGGAAGCTGGTTTTCACCGAGACGGATATTACTCGACATATTCAGAATCCGGAACTGACGCTCCTGCCAGATATTCATAAATCCCTTGATAAGTGCAGAAAAACCGGGTAAAGCTTTCAGTGCATTCAATGCCGTTCGATCTGCTTCGTGCATATAAGAAGCGGGAGCCGGCGAATTCACTGATGGATTCTGTGCTGCATCAAAAGCGTGATTCTTTGTACCGCACCGCGGACAAAACCGCATCGATGCATCCAGTACCGCGCCACAGTTTAAACATAAAATTGTATCAGACCAAGTTTCCATATTGATACTCCTTATTTGATTTGTAAAATACAGTTAATGCTTCATTGCTTCTATTTTCGCGATGGCGTCGTTTGTGCCAAGTACTACAATTTCCGAATCCTGCAAAAAAACTGTTTTCGCCATCGGCGATACATCCAATACTTCTCCGGTTCGGATTGCGATGACATTCACATTATATTTTGCACGTATATTGAGTTCCATAATACTCTTTCCGATCCATGCTCGCGGCGTCTGGCATTCTGCTATGGAGTAATCGTTGGATAAATCCAGATACTCCAAGAGATTGTGTGCAGTCAGAGTACGCGCCAATTTGTCCGCGACAACATGCTCGGGAATAATCACTTCATCTGCTCCGAGTTTTGACACAATTTCGGAATGCGTCATGTCATGTGCTTTACAGATAATTTTTTTTATGCCTAATTTTTTTAAATTCATCGTCGCAAGAACGGAGGCGGCCAGATCATCACTGAACGCGACGATTGCACAATCACATTTATCGACGCCAAGTGTTTTCAGTACACTCAGATTGCCGATATTCGCAACGACTGCTTTGGTCACGGAATCCGCAAGCATCCGGACAGCATTTTCATCCGTATCAATTGCCAGTACATCTTTTCCTGATGCATAGAGTGTTTTCGCAAGCTGGCTTCCGAATTTTCCTAATCCAATGACTGCAAATGATTTCATCTTAATCACCCTATCAATAAATTCGTTTCTGCGTATTTAAACTGGTCGGTAGAATGTCTGGTCCGGAGAAATCCGAGACTGATTGTCAGAAGTCCGACTCTTCCAAAATACATAAATGCAATCAGCAACAGCTTAGATGGTACGCTCAGACTTGCTGTAATACCTGTGGACAAACCTGCGGTACTGATTGCTGATACCACCTCAAAGAGACTGTCTATAAAGGAAACCGACTCACAAGCACATATAAAAATTGTACCTGCAAATGACAGTACGATCATCATCCCGAATATCGTTAATGCATTCAGAATATCTTTATGCGAAATTGTCCGGTAAAATGCGCAGGCATCCTCTTTTCCGCAGACTCTTGACCATAAGAAAAGTAAAAGCACGATGAATGTGACAGTTTTCAAGCCGCCTGCCGTAGAACCGGAGCTTCCGCCGATCAGCATCAGAAAAATCGAAATGCCCTTTCCGGCCTCCGTAAGATCACCCTGAGAGATTCCTGCAAATCCGGCAGTACGCGTTGTGACTGATTGGAAAAAGGCTGCGATCAATTTTTCAAAAAGAGACATTTCTCCCAATGTTTTTGGATTTTGCCATTCGATCACACTCAGCAGAATCATTCCGCCGATTATCAGTAATCCTGTTGTCAACAGTACAAGCTTTGTATAAACACTCCATTTTTGGGGCTGAGAGACGCGAAGCACTTCGTCCCAGACCAGAAAGCCTAATCCACCAAGAATAATTAAGGCTGAAAGTGTCAGACAAATGACAGCATCTGTACCGTAACAGCATATACTCGTCCCTGGCTCCTTAAATCCGAGTATGTCAAATCCGGCATTGCAAAATGCGGACACAGCATGAAATACTCCAAGCTTTAAGGCTGTGAAAAAGCGATATTCCTGACAGAAACGAATGGTAAGGATGATTGCGCCGCATGATTGAATCAGAAAAGCGCCATATAAAATTCGCTTTTGTACACGGAGAACATCTCCGATATCATCCGTTCCGATGGATTGTGCCATCAAAAGCTGTTGAGAGAAGCTCGCCTTTTTTCGGATGAAAAAAACAAGCATGGATGCGACGGACATAAAACCGATACCGCCGACTTCGATCAGCATCAGGATAACACCTTGACCAAAACCGCTGAATTGTGTCCATGTATCAACCAATGCCAGTCCTGTTACACAGGTTGTCGATGTTGCCGTAAACAGCGCAATCAGCAAGCCGCAGGATTTTCCGTCTCGTGACGCAGCCGGTAATGCGAGCAAAGCGGTTCCAACTAAAATAATCATGAGAAATATCAGGGCGATAACGCGGCTGAAATTCGGAACATGATATTGTTTCGTAAGAAATCAGCTCCTTGTCTAAGTGTGATAAAACGGTAATCATACCAATTTCATCGTACTTTCTATGTTCTACATCATACCATATTCTGTCTGAAATGTCAATCTTTCAAGCTGTTTTTTCGAAATTTGACGAACTAGAAAATCTTACATAAATTTTACAAAGGGATGATATCAAATCTTACGTTCAGGTTTTATAATATTTCGTGAAAGTGAGTGAGAATCATGATTTTTTGTGTCGAAGATGATAATGGCATCCGGAATCTGATGCTGTATACATTAAATGCTTCGGGGTTTGACGCCCGCGGCTTTCAGGATGCAGCAGAATTCTGGACGGTGCTAAAGGATGAAAAACCCCAGCTGATTTTGCTCGATATTATGCTTCCCGGCGAAGACGGTATCATGATTTTAAAAAAGCTCAAAGCAGATGACAGCACCGCCGATATTCCCGTTATCATGGCAAGCGCTAAGAGTACGGAATATGATAAGGTGCTCGGACTGGATCTTGGAGCAGATGATTATCTCGGAAAACCGTTCGGTATGATGGAGATGGTTTCGCGTGTAAAATCTGTACTCCGCAGAGTCACACCCAAAGACACTTCTATAACCAGAATCGGTATAATCGCGATCAATCCGGCTGGGCATTCTGTTTCGGTCAATGGCACCGAAGTTATCTTGACGCTCAAAGAATATGATTTATTGAATTTCTTTATGAACCATCACGGAATCGTTTTTTCCAGAGAACAACTTCTTGAAAAAGTATGGGGACATGATTTTCTCGGAGAAACCAGAACTGTCGATGTTCACGTCGGAACACTCCGCACAAAGCTTGGTGCAGCGGGCGATTATATCACAACCATCCGCGGTGTCGGATATAAAATGGAGGAAAAAACATGACGGAAAAATTTTTTCGTTCCATTTTCCTGGTTGTGGTCGCCGTGTTCGTGGCGATGCTCGTTTTAATCATGGGCGTTTTATATGATTACTTTTCTTATATACAGATCAATCATCTCAAAACCGAAACCGAACTTTGTGCATCCGCTGTGGAAGCCAATGGCCTCGAATATCTGAGTAGTCTTTCAAACGGTGACTATCGGATTACATGGATTTCAGATGACGGTGAGGTGCTTTTTGATAACAAAGCGCAAGTTGAACAGATGGAAAATCATCTGGGGCGTGAGGAAATTACAGAGGCGATTACGGATGGCGAAGGACAAAGTATCCGATACTCCGATACACTCATGGAACGTCAGCTTTATTTCGCACAAAAGCTGTCCGATGGAACGGTAATCCGTGTTTCTTCCTCGCAAATTGCACTGTGGGCGCTCGTGCTGTCTATGCTCCAGCCTATCCTGATTGTTATGATTATTGCTGTTGCGCTTTCCCTCTATCTCGCTTACCGCATATCAAAACGGATTGTGCAGCCGCTCAATGAGCTGGATCTCGATAATCCATCTGCTGAAAATGTATATGAGGAACTCACGCCGCTCATTAACCGTATTACAAGCCAGCAAAAACTTCTGAATGCGCAGAAGGACGAACTGAAACAAAAACAAGAGGAGTTTAATACCGCAACCAACAGCATGAATGAGGGAATTATTCTTCTCAATAAAACGGGTGCGGTTCTCAGCATCAATCAATCCGCTACAAAAATTCTCGGAATCAGTACATACTGTATCGGAAAAGACCTGCTTCTCTTTAATAACACCTTTGAAATACAGGAGATTCTGCGCATTGCAGAAACCGGAGAACACGCTGAGAAAATTATTCAGATGAACGGCAGACATTATCAGTTCAGCGCTGGCCCGATTCTTTCTGACACCGATGTATCGGCAATCGCGCTCATTATCTTTGACATCACTGAAATGGAACGTGCCGAAGAAGCACGGCGTGAATTTACCGCAAATGTTTCGCACGAATTGAAAACCCCGTTACAGGTTATTTCAGGCAGTGCCGAACTTCTTGCAAGCGGTATGGTCAGAAACGAAGATGTCGCAAAGTTTTCCTCCAAAATCCATACGGAAGCCATGCGGATGATTACGCTCGTCGAAGATATTATCAAGCTTTCTCATCTTGATGAGGGAGCCGAAGATATGAAGTATCAGAGTGTTGATCTTTATGCACTGGCGGAAACTACAGTACGAGATCTCAAACCTGTGGCGGACGCCTCCGATATCACAATCCATCTGACAGGCGAAAAAGCAGAGCTCTGGGGAATCCCACAGCTATTATCCGGCATTCTCTATAATCTTTGCGATAATGCCATCAAATACAACCGCGAAGGCGGTACGATATCCCTCGATATTACCCAAACTCCGCAAACCATTACGCTGAATGTGAGCGATACCGGTATCGGCATCCCGGAGGACGCACTTCCCAGAATCTTTGAACGATTCTATCGCGTGGATAAAAGCCGTTCGAAATCTGTTGGCGGTACCGGACTTGGACTTTCGATTGTAAAACATTCCGTATTGCTGCATAATGGGGAAATTGATATCCAAAGTAAGATCGGTGAGGGAACTGTGATCACGATTCTCTTCCCAAAACAATCCCCCAAGTCCACTGAAATCTTGGATGCGGTATCATCCCAAAGCCTCTAACATTGTGCATCTGCGGCATATGCTGCAAAATATAATTATCTGAAAGAGAGTAAAAACCATGGACATCTTTAATGTATTATCAATGATTGGCGGACTTTGTCTGTTCCTCTTTGGCATGACGCTGATGGGAGAGGCACTCGAACGATGTGCCGGTGGAAAACTCCATACGGTGCTTTCCAGAATGACATCCAACAAATTCGTAGGCTTTCTGACCGGATGCGGTGTAACTGCTGTGATTCAGAGTTCTTCTGCAACAACGGTTATGGTCGTAGGTTTCGTAAACTCCGGACTGATGACCTTAAAACAGGCTGTTAATGTTATCATGGGTGCAAACGTCGGTACAACCATCACCGGATGGCTGTTATCAATGGGTGGTATCAGCGGCGATACGATGTTTGTGAAACTTTTAAAGCCCTCTTCCTTCACACCGATTCTTGCCCTCATCGGTATCTGCTTTATGATGTTCAGCAAAAAGCATTCGAAAAAGGACATTGGTATTATTTTACTCGGATTCGCTACTTTGATGTTCGGTATGGATACAATGTCGGGCGCAGTCTCCGGCCTTGCAGATGTCCCGGCATTCCAGAATCTGTTTATCTTATTTAAGAATCCTCTCCTCGGCGTTCTTGTCGGCGCAATCCTCACTGCCATTATCCAGTCAAGCTCTGCATCCGTCGGTATCCTTCAGGCGCTTTCCGCGACCGGCCAGGTTTCTTACGGCGCAGCAATTCCGATTATAATGGGGCAGAACATCGGCACCTGCATAACAGCTATTCTCTCTTCCCTCGGCACAAACAAAAACGCAAAGCGCGCAGCTGTTGTTCACTTGACCTTCAACGTTCTCGGCACAGCCATCTGGCTTGCTGTTTTCAGTTTGCTCTCGTGGCTCTTAAAGCCAGAACTTCTCAACTTGCCGGCAACACATTTCGGAATTGCTATCACTCACACCATATTCAATATCGCCTGCACCGCTCTCCTTCTTCCGATGTCGTCCTTGCTCGAAAAGCTTGCGGTCAGGTTGGTCCCCGATGCAAAGAGAGAAGAAGTTGTTTCAGAGCTTGACGAAAGGCTTCTCGCAACCCCTCCGATTGCATTGGCGCGCTGCAACAGCCTTGTATGCGAGATGGCAGAGCTTTCAGTGTCAGCATTAAAAAAGAGTCTCGGTATGCTAAATAAATATGATGGTTCACTTTCAGAGGAAATCAGGAGTGCTGAAGAAAAAGTTGACCACTATGAGGATATTCTTGGCACGTACCTTGTCAAGCTCAGCCGCCATCAGGTAAGCGACAGCGACAGTGCAACAATCTCAAAGCTTCTTAAGGCAATCGGCGATTTTGAAAGAATTTCAGACCATAGCATAAACATTCTTGAATCGGCTGAAGAACTCCTCAGCAAGGAAATGAACTTCACCCCCGCCGGAATCAAAGAGCTTGACACACTTTGCAACGCGGTTTCAGAAATATTGACACTTTCACACGCGGCCTTCGTTGAAAACGATTTCACTGCCGCGCGCAAGGTTGAGCCTTTGGAACAGGTTATTGACAGCCTTCGGGAAAAAATGCGAAACGGCCATATTGCCCGCCTTAAAGACGGCGAATGCTCCATAGAAGCAGGCTTTGTCTGGGCGGATCTTCTCACAAATCTTGAAAGATGCGCAGACCACTGCTCAAATATCGCAGTTTGCGTAATCGATGCCGCCGAAAACAATATGAATGTCCACGAATCTCTCCGCAATATGAAAAAGGACAATTCATTCTTCGACGAGCAATTTGCGGCATATTCCGCAAAATATGCTATAGGCGATTAGAATCATTAAATCCACAAAAAATAAAACCAACGAAATTCGTTGGTTTTATTTTTTTAATTCAGTTTTTCTCAAAACCTATGAGTAGCCCGCCGCTCTCCGCGTAAAAGCTGCAAAGCGCTCGGCAGTCATAAATTTCAACCTCTGTGCCGGTGTTTTCCTGCAGCAACATACTTTTAAGCTCATTAGCCGCATCTGCATTCATACAATGGGCAATCTTTACCTTACCTCCGGCATACCCTCCTTTTTCCATATGAGAAAGTGCGGACTTAAGCGCTGCTTCTTCGCCACGGCATTTATCAAGCTCGGCAAGATCTCCCTTTTCGCTCGCTTCCCCCAGAACCCGGATTCCGAGAAGCCCCGCCGCTTTTGCGATAATTTTGCTCACTCTTCCGTTATTCGCAAGGTTCTGCATTGATTTGAGGATAAAGAACAAACCCGTTGTTTTTGAATACTCCCCGGCAAGCCTGCATATTTCTTCAAAGCTCTCACCGCGCTCATATGCACCTGCAACTTTTTCAATAATAAGCTTCATCTCAGGCCCCGTTGAAAGGGAATCTAAAACAAAAACCTTTCTTCCCGGGTGTCTCTCCTCATATATTTCCTTTGCAATAACTGCAGAATTATAACACCCCGAAAGTGTACTCGTAATCGTTATGCAGAAAACAAGCTCAGCCTCTCCAAATGCCAAAATCCAGTCCTGCGGGTTCGGGCACGAGGTTGAAGACCTCCCCTTATAATTTGAAAGGTAGCTTACCATTTCACTGACATCAAGGTTTTTATCGTCGAGAAACTCTCGCTCGGCAGTTATTATTTTAAGCGGCACAGATGCAAAATCAACATCAGACAGAGATAAAACATCAGATGAAGAGTCTGCCACTATTTTAAAGCTTTTCATAATCTTCTCCTTCAATTTTTTCTTTGCTGTTATTTTACTCCCTTCTTCAATAACACTTCAAGCTACGCCGCAGCTTTGCCTGTATCCTCTTTTTTTCAGTAAAAGAGAGGCCCTCCACTATAACTCTACTCAAAGTAGAATCGCAGTGGAAAGCCTGTTTTTTCTGTTATTTTCAACTATTTATAAAATATTTCGGAAAGCTTTTCGGGCAGAGGTGATGAAACATCAATTTCTCCTCCGCTAAATGGAAGCTCCATATGAAGCCTGTGTGAATGCAGAGCGCACCGGCCCGGAAGCTCAGAAATTTCAGTCCCGTAGAGAAAGTCTCCTGTTAGTGGATGCCCGATATGCGCCATATGAACCCGTATCTGGTGTGTGCGCCCCGTGAGCGGCATAACCCGAACAAGGCTTCTTCCGTTATTCTCAGAAACAACCTCAAAGCAAGTCCTTGCAAAATCTCCGTCAGGGCGGACTTCGCGCTCTATTACAGAACCGTCGCGCCTGCCTATCGGTGCAACGACCTCGCCAGCCTTATCAAGGAAAATGCCTTCACATATCGCAAGATATTCGCGATAGAACTTTCCGCTATGCAAAAGGCGCGACGCGAAGGTATGAGTATACGCATTCTTTGCAACAGCCATAACCCCCGAAACTCCACGGTCGAGGCGGTTTATGGGGCGGAAAACAAAGTTTTCTCCTTTGTTCGTATAATACCACATAACGATATTCCCGAGCGAAGTATCAAAATGCCCGTGAGACGGATGTACTGCAATATCCGCAGGTTTATTCACAACAAGAACATCTTCGTTTTCATAGAGAATGTCAAGCTCGCCCTCTGTCGGAACAACGCCGGGAGAGCTTTTTTCCTCGGGCTCTAAGATAACCTCAATTTTGTCTCCAACGCTCACAACATCAATGGTGTAAACATTTTTTCCGTTCAGGAGAATCCCATTTTCCGTTCTCTTTATTCTCCGCAGAAGCATCTCCGAAACCCCGAAGCGCCGCTTGAGAATTTCCGAAAGCTGCTTCCCGCTATCCTCTGCATCTGCGATGTGGCAAAGCTTACGAAGCATTAAAACGGCTCCCTTCACGTCGTATGAACGCGCCTACGGGCGCTTTTGCCGGAAGCTTTACATGTACGCGGATTTTCGCCTGACGCGCAGAGTCAATCTCCTCACCGCTATCAGTTGTCATTTTATCAAAAATCACCTTCTGCGGCTCGGCGGACGGCTGCATCAGCTCATATTCAACATTTATATCAAACTTGTTTTTCTGTTCAAGAACGGCATTCCCTTCATCATCGCACTCGACAACGGATGCGACCACGTCCCAGGTTCTGATATATTCTGATGTTTCCGTTCTCTGGATTCCCTCTTCGTCAAAGTAGAAGCCTGTGCAGTATTCTCTGTGGCTTACCTTATTGACCTCAGTAAGCCAGAAGCCGTCACTCTTCCAGGTGCCCGGACTTTTTACATACTCATCCACCGCGAGGCGGTATGCATTAGTCACCGCAGCTGTGTAGTATGCTGACTTTACACGGCCTTCTATCTTGAAGCTGTCAATCCCCGCCTCCATAAGCTCAGGAATGTAGGAAACCATATTCATATCCTTTGAATTGAAAATATGTGTTCCGTTCTCATCCTCAACCACCGGGAAGTACTCTCCCGGCCGTTTTTCTTCCATGAGGTAATATGTCCATCTGCACGGCTGCGCGCAGTTTCCGCGGTTTGATGAGCGCCCTGCAAGATAATCGGAAATCATACATCTCCCTGAATATGCCATACACATCGCGCCGTGAACAAACGTCTCTATCTTGAGATTTTTGTTCTTTTTCTCCATTATTTCGCAAATTTCCGGAAGGTTTAACTCCCTTGCAAGGCAAATGCGATCCGCGCCCATTTCATACCAAGCATTTGCGGCGTCGCTGTTTAAAACGCTCGCCTGCGTGCTTATATGTATTTCAGCACGCGGTGCATATTTCTGCGCAGCTCTCATACATCCGAGGTCCGCGACAATTATGCCGTCAACTCCAATCCCTCCGAGCATTTCAAGATATGCGGGAAGCTTCTTCATATCATCATTCCGCATAAGTGTATTGCAGGTTATATATGCTCTGACATTGTTCTCGTGGGCGAATCGCACCGCTTCTTCTAATTCTTCATCCGAGAAATTTGATGAGGCTGTCCGCATTCCGAACATCTCGCCTGCCATATAAACCGCATCTGCGCCATAGAGAATTGAGGCTTTTAACTTTTCCATGTCCCCTGCCGGGGAAAGTATTTCAGGTTTTTTCATATCATCATTACGGATTTATCTTCGGAGTTTTCAAATGCTCTTCATATGTCTTTGAAAACTTGTGAGTACCGTCCTCCTGTAGTGCAAAAAACAAATAATCTGTATTATTGGGGTAAAGCGCCGCCTCTATTGAATCAAGGCCGGGGTTTGCAATCGGCCCGGGCGGAAGCCCCTTGTATTTATATGTGTTATACTTATTGTCAATTTTCGTATCTGCAATTGTTATTACCTTTTTGCGCTCACCCAGGACATACTGAACCGTTGCACACGACTCAAGATAAGGGTATGTCTTATTAGCAAGGCGATTATGGAATACAGAAGATATATTCTCTCTGTCCTTTGCTGTTGCCTCGCGCTCTATTATAGACGCAAGCGTTATAAGCTCATGTGCCGTAAACCCAAGCTCTTTCGCCCTTTCCATTTTATCCTCGCTGAATTTAAGCTCAAAATTGTCTAGAAACCTCTTTATAACCCGCTCCGGCATATCATTTTTATAAAATTCATACGTATCGGGGAACATATACCCCTCAAGCCTGTTCGTCTTTCCGAGAGGAATGCTCTTTAAAAAGTCATAGTCAAAATCGGTGTTTGCAACCGCATCCTCAAGTGCCGCAGCCTCACACACTCCCTTTTCATCAAGGAGCTCTATAATCTGGCTTACCTCATAGCCCTCGGGGATGGTAACCATAACCGTGTTAAGCGCGCTTTTCTTACTTGTCAGGCGGCGAAGCATCGCGCGATAGTCCATATTTGAATTGATTTTATATTCCCCTTCAGGAAACTCCGCGCCGCGCTTTGTGAGAAGTGCAAACATCTTGAAAAGGCCCTTGTGTTCAATAATATTGTTCTCTTTTAATATTTTTGCAACATCGCCCCGGCTTGCATCTGCAGGGATTTCAACTATCGCCTCATAGTCCGGCCGCGCAAGGGCAAGAACCTCATTTACCGACATAATAATCCACGCCGAAAGCAGCATGGAAACACCGAGTATAAACGCTATGTAAATATATGCTATCGGATTTCTTTTTCTTCTGCGTCTTTTATTTGCCATTATATTCCCCTCTTCTCTTCACTTCTTATAACTCTCTTTTCGGTTATTATCATATCAACTTTCCTGTCATGCTCATCACACGGCACCGTTTTGCGGATGTTTTCTTCCCGGCACAATGCTATCGAAATTGCGTTTTCTGCCTTTTCCAGAAAGCGGTCGTAATACCCCGCACCGCGCCCGAGTCTCGTCAAATCCTCTCCGAAGCAAAGCCCCGGAACAACAATCAACGAAAGTTCAGAAGGCTCACACCCCTCAGCCGATGCCTCAGGCTCAGGTATGCCGTATCTTCCGGGAGAAAGGTCTGAAAGCGAAAAAATTCGTTTTGCCTCCATCTTCCCTTTTCCATGGCAAAGAGGAACATAAACCTTCGAAGAATGCTCTAAAAACCGTTTTATTATCCCTGAGGTTTCCACTTCACTCCCGCAGGACACATAAACAAAAACTTCTTTATGTTTTTCGGGCTTGAGAGAGAAAAAGCGGTTAAAAATCTCGAGATCCTTTTCTTTCCTCTCTTTTTCGCCTGTTCGCGCCTCATTTTCTTTTATGCTCGCACGAAGCTTTTCTTTAGCTGTAGCAAATTGCATTTTTAACAGCCTCCGCAACTTCCTCTCCGCGAAGCTCCCGCAGAATTTCAAATGCAAAATCATAAGCATCGCCCGCCGCACGCCCGGTTATAATCTCACCGTCGCGCACAACTCCTGCTTTGCCGTCAAATCCGTCTTTCGGAAGTTCTTCCTCGCACGAGGGATAGCAGGTGCATTTCTTGCCGTCTAAAATTCCGAGCCGCGCGAGTATTATTGGAGCTGCGCAGATTGCGGAAATCTTAATCTTCTTGTCTGCGACCTGCGAAACAAGCTCTCTTATTTTTTCATTCTCCCAGAGGTTATCAACCCCAGGCTGGCCACCCGGAATAATCAGCATTTCCATTTCGGAAAAATCTATATCGGAAAGAAGCGCATCCGCCGTGACTCCGACACCGTGAGAGGATTTTATCTCTTTCCCCGACACGCCGACCGTCGTGACGTTAACGCCGCCGCGGCGAAGGATGTCAACGGGCGCAAGCGCCTCGCACATTTCAAATCCGTTTTCAAGAAGCAGATATACCATTATATTCTTCCTCCTTCAGTTATGCATAAGGTTTATATATCTCTCGCAGTCATCGCAGAGAACCTCCTTCGCCTTTTCGCTTATTGGCTTAATAACAGCAATGGGCCTTCCCTTTCCGCGAGTTGTAACGACACATTCTTTTGAAAAAGCGCCTGCTATCTCCGAAGCTTTTTCCCTGTCGCCAAAAAACTCAGGGAGGATAACGCGGCCGCCTTCTTCATAGTATGCGCAGTATCCGCCGCTCCATACGGCAAACCCGCCCCCGAAGCTTTTATATTCATCAATGAGAAGTTTCCAGGTTTCAGAATCCCGGCTGGCAAACACAGCGCCTGCGAGCGATTCTTCGTACACGCGATTGAGATGAGGAATGTCTTTTTCTCCCGCCTCATAAATCTCGGCTTTTCCCCCGGGCATTACCGAAAAACTATCTACATAAGCAGTTTCGGAAAACCCGTATTTTCTGTAAAATTCAAATAAGCTCTCACTCTGCGGAATCAGAAGAAGCGCATCGCAGGAATGTTCTTCGCTCGCAAGAAGCCGCCCGGCAATCCCTCTGCCTCTGAACTTTTTCAGAGTCCCGACACCGTAGATGTATTTCCCCGAAAGCTTGCCTTTCGGAGTTGAAAGCTCGCGCGGAAAGACGTGTATCATCCCGACGCATTCGCCGGCGATTTCGCATACAACAGCACACGGAAGCTTAAAAATCCTTTCAAAAAAGAATTTTGCATACTCAACGTCCTGCGGAAAACACTCTGCCCATATTTCCCGAAGCTTCGGGATGTCTGATTCTCTCGCTTTTCTTATTATCTCTTCCATATCACATTATATTTTTCGCAAAGCAGCTCCGGACAGTAAGAAAGCTTTGATTTCCGAAGCCCTGCGATTCCCATATCGTCTTCGCGGTTTATATATACAACCGTGTCCTCCACCTGATTTGCAAAGCACTTGTTAATCATCTGATACGCGCCGGCAAAGGAATAGTCCGCTTTTTCTACCATAACATCCACCGTGTTCTCACTCATTCTCGAGCCAAGGCAATACGCGCAGATTTCGCCGTCGACCCGGAGCACTCCACCGAGGAGACTGAAATCCGAAAAATGCTTTAACAGCCCTTCGATTGCCCCGCATTCATATTCAAGCATCTCTGATTTTTCTTTTTCCAAAATAAAGCTCATCCACTTTTTCTGAAAAGCATACACCTCGCGAAGATGTCCTTCTGTCATCGGTTCGTATTCATAACGCCCCTCATACTTTTTCATAAACTTGTTTACATGATTGCGCTTCTGGTGAAGAGCTTTCCCTGAAAGTGATGCAAGAGCTTGTGCCTTGTAAATATAATCAAAGCTTGCTCTGTTCTCTTTATATGAAAATTCGCCCGGAAAGAGCTTTTCAAGCATATCGCGCATTTTCTTTGTTATTCCGACAAAACAAACACAAGAGTTTCCTTTCGCGCGCTCTTCTTCATAAATTTTCTCAAGCGCGGCTTTTAAATCTCCACCATACGGGAAAAGATATGCATCGCCTTCGGCTCTTGGGATTTTTAAAAAAACCGTCTCGCCGTCAAAGCAGATTTTACAACCTGAGACCCCACTCCAAAAATACAGCGCAACAAACGAGCCCTCACTCGTCATAAACGGCTCTTTATACATTATCGGTGCGGCAGAGGAAAAATCCTCTGCGCAAAGCTTCCTGAACTTAAGCATTTGTTGTCCCTTCTGTAAGTATTCCTGTTATTTTGCCGAAAATTTCTTCGTGAATTTCTTCTATAGTCTTTATTCTCTCTCCCTCGACGCAGGATATTCTTTCCCAGCCGTATCTCTCTGAAAGCGCACACGCTGATTCATAGCACGTTCTGAGATAGTCTTTGTCCTTCTCGTGGATATCCTCGCGCTCTCCGCGCCCCTGCATGAGCTTCTCCGCCGCAGACGGCGGCATATCAAGAAAAATAACCGTAGACGGTTTTGGAAGCTTTAGGAGGTTATATTCAAATTCAAACAACCAATCACAGAAGCCCTCACGCTCATTCTCCGGAAGCTTGCTCGCCTGGTAAATGGCGTTAGAGGTGGTATAGCGGTCCAGCAGGACACAGCCTCCGCCATTGAGATAGTCCTTCCATTCTCTCAGATACGAAGCAACCCTGTCAACCGCAAAAAAGCTTGATGCTGCATAAGGGTTGACAGATGAAACGTTTTCACCGAAATCGCCGCCGAGATACATTCTCACAAGAGCGGAGGACTCACTGTCATATCTCGGAAATGCTATTTTTTTGAATTTGACGCCCTCATCTTCAAGCCTTTGACACAAAAGCTCAAGCTGGGTTGACTTGCCCGAGCAATCCGTTCCTTCAATGGTAATAAGCTTACCGCTCATCAGAACTACCTCTTTCTTAAGCTGTCAAATATGACAGCAAACATATATTTCGGAAGCGAAAGCATCCTTACAAAACGGCGCGGCTCCTTGATAAGGCGATATAGCCATTCAAGCCCCAAACGAATCCAAATCTCAGGCGCGCGCTTCACTGTCCCCGCGTATGAATCAAGCGCCCCACCGAGGCACAGCGTCAAGCGGACATTAAGCTTGTCCTTGAATTTCGCCGCCCAGAGCTCCTGCTTCGGCGCACCAAGGCAGACAAAAAGGATTTTTGCCCCGCTCTCGTTTATCGCATCAACAATCTCAGCGTCACTGTCAAAGTATCCGTCGCGAAGGCCTACAAAGTTAAGCCCCTCGTATTTCTCCGAAAGCTTTGCTGCGGCAAGCTCTGCCACTCCCGGCTTCGCCCCGAGGAAAAAAATTTCATCCCCCGTCTCTGCCGCCATTTTTAAAACCCGCTCTCCGAGCTCAACTCCTGCGACCTTCCCTTTGACGGGAGTCCCGTATATCTTAGATGCATAAACAACGCCTATCCCGTCTGCCACTACTATGTCGGCAGAATTGACCGTTCTCCCGAGGCGCTCATCATGCGCCGCGAGATATGCAATCTCGGCGTTTGGCGTAACAACAATATGGTTTTTTTCTTCCTGCATAAGCTCCCGCGCAAGGTTTTGCGCCTCGTCGAGAGTAACGTTATCATATGATATGCCGTAAACTGATACTTTTTCGTACATTCCCTCTTCCCCTTTTCCATAGGAAATATTTTTCTATATTATATAATACCACAAATGCATCAAATTGAAAAGAAAAATAATTTTTATAAGAAAAAACTGCACGATAAGAGGTGTGGTCTTAAGGACACACATTAAGCCTTCCCCTTGAGGAGGAAATGTTGAGCAAGGCGAGATTGTGGGCGTAGGGGACATTCACGAATGTCCCGCGGGCGATTCTTGAATCGCCCCTACATTGCCCCGAAAAGATTTTGTAGACTTGATTCTTGAGTGGGTCTTGCCCTGCCGGGCAGGCCTACTTTTGATTGCAAAAGTAGCAAAACGGGGGAGAACTCACGCCTCGCTCCCGCGAGGCTAGGAAACCTCCCCTTTCTCGCTGCGGCTCGGTCACGGTTTGGCTCTGACAATCCACTGGATTGTCATTCACTACCAAACCGACATTCACCCTTCGGGCTCACTACCCTCCGCAGCGCATCGCCAGAAATTAAAAAAACACGTGATTTTATAAAATCACGTGTTTTTTATCCTTAACAGTACCCCACTAAAGTGGTGTGCGTTTAGTTTTATACTTCTTCGACTTTGATTGTGTTTGTGTTGCCGGACTTTCCGTTTATTACTCCGCCCGTAAGAACTATCAAGTCGCCCTTCTGCAGGGGGAGATTTTCCTTCGCGGCACGGGTTGCGTGGTAGAAGAGAACGTCAGATGAATTGAACTGCTCGCTGAGCACGGGGAGAACGCCCCACGAAAGCGCAAGCTTATACCAGACTGCTTTGTTTGTCGCCATTCCGATTATGTCCGTCGGCGCGCGGAATCTCGAAACCATCCGCACGGTCATCCCCGACATTGAGCTTACGACAATCGCCTTTGCACCTATGTCTATCGCCATTCCGCAGGTTGCGTGGGAAATCGCGTCAACCTTATTTTTAATCTTGAACTCGCTTGTCTTGAATCGTTTTTCGTAGTGTATATTCTTTTCCGTTTCCTCAACGATTTCAGACATTATCCGCACGGTTTCAACCGGATATTTGCCCGCTGCCGACTCTCCCGAGAGCATAACGGCGCTTGTCCCGTCATAAACAGCGTTTGCAACGTCTGAAATTTCGGCGCGCGTCGGGCGCGGGTTGTGGATCATTGACTCAAGCATCTCGGTCGCGGTTATAACGCGCTTTCCGAGAAGTCGGCATTTTGTGATAAGATATTTCTGTATTGCAGGAAGCTCCGCAAACGGAACCTCAACTCCGAGGTCGCCGCGCGCTACCATAACCCCCTCGCAGGCCTCACATATTTCATCAATATTTTCAATGCCCGAGCGGTTTTCAATCTTGGCAATAACCTCAATATTTTCTCCGCCGTTTTCAGAGAGGAAATTTTTGATATCCATAACATCCTGCTTTGAAGAAACAAACGATGCTGCAATAAAATCTACGTCGTTTTCAATGCCGAAGAGAATATCTTCCTTATCCTGCTCGCTTAAAAATTTCTTTTTCAGCACCTTTCCCGGAAAGCTCATGCTCTTGCGGTTTGAGAGCTCGCCGCCCGCTATTACTTCACAGATAACGTCATGCTCTTTTATTTCTTTGACCTCAAAAATGACAAGCCCGTTATTGACAGATATTCGGTCGCCCTCCGACAAATCCTCCGCAAGGCCACCATAGTTTACCGAAACGCGCGTTTCATCGCCCTCAACATCTTCTGTGGTAAAGGTGAACGCATCCCCCTCGTTTAAGAGGATTTTTTCATTCCTGAATGTCTTTATGCGATACTCCGGACCCTTTGTATCAAGCATTATCGCAATCGGAAGCTGGAGCTTCTCGCGCACGCGCTTAATCATATCAAGCTTTTTCTTGTGTTCCTCGTGCGTGCCGTGAGAGAAATTCAGGCGCGCAACATTAAGCCCTGCCCGGCAAAGCTCTTCAAATACCTTTTCATCCTCACTTGCGGGGCCTATCGTGCAAACTATCTTTGTCTTTCGCATATGTATTTTATCCCTCCGGGTTAATAAAAAAAGATTTTCCTCTTAGTATATCATACCACAAAAATTCAGAAAGATAAACAGCATATTGGAAATTTTATCTCGCTTTTGATGTAAAACCTCTTTTCTTGACTTTTTGTCCGGTATGTGTTTTAATTATTCATCATAAAATATTATCTGATATTATTGCGGAGTTGATTAATATGAGTAAATTAAAAATTGCTATAGTGGGCTACGGCAACCTCGGGCGCGGTGTTGAGTGTGCGGTTTCAGCTGCTCCCGATATGGAGCTTTGCGCTATCTTTACGCGCAGAAGCCCCGATTCGATAAAGCCCGAAAGCGGAGTCGCGGTATATCACATTGACCGCGCGCTTGAAATGAAGGACGAGATTGACGTTCTCATCCTCTGCGGCGGAAGCGCGAACGACCTCCCCGAACAGACTCCGTTCTTCGCCGGACACTTCAACGTTATAGACAGCTTTGACACTCACGCCAAAATCCCCGAGCATTTTGAAAACACCGACAAGCAGAGTAAGCTCGGCCACCGTGTTTCCATTATTTCCGTCGGTTGGGACCCGGGTATGTTCTCGCTCAACCGCGTTTATGGCGAGGCCATTCTTCCCGACGGGTGCGACTATACATTCTGGGGAAAGGGCGTGAGCCAGGGGCACTCGGATGCCATCCGCAGGATTGAAGGCGTAAAGGATGCGCGGCAGTATACTATCCCGGTTGATGCTGCACTCGAAAGTGTCAGACGCGGAGAAAACCCTGACCTCACAACACGCCAGAAGCACACGCGCGAATGCTTCGTCGTTGCAGAACCGGGCGCGGATACGGCAAGAATCGAAAACGAAATCAAAACTATGCCGAATTACTTCGCAGACTATGACACAACTGTTCACTTCATTACGGAAGAAGAGCTTCTCCGCGACCACGCGGGCATCCCCCACGGCGGAAAGGTCTTCCGCTCGGGCACTACGAACAACGGCAAAAACTCTCATATCATCGAGTACAGCTTAAAGCTTGACTCAAACCCCGAATTCACCTCAAGCGTTCTCGTTGCATATGCAAGAGCCGCAGCAAGGCTTTATAAAGAAGAGGCATATGGCGCAAAAACAGTTCTTGATATTCCGCCCGCTTATCTCCACCCGGCAGACGGCGCAGACCTCCGCAAGAGACTTCTTTAAAACACTTTGGGGCTGTAGCAAAACAGCCCAGACCGCATAAAGTGTAAAAGTAATAATTTTTGCGGATAACATCGAAAAGTGTATGATTTAGAGTGTAAAAGTACAATGGAAATTCGGCTTGTGCCGAATTTAAGGATTTAATTACACTT
>JAZOAI010000020.1:0-52125 GCA_045595365.1 Eubacteriales bacterium | reverse complement strand
TTTTTTCTCCAAAAATATTTTTCTTGTAACAAAATTGTATATCGGAACAAAAACAAGAGCAAAAACCTTAGCCCAAAGATAGTATGCGGTCATTATTTCTGTTCCAAGCCACATTATAAATTGATTTAATAAAAGTCCGCCAATGCTAAGAGCAACAAACACTATAAATTCTTTTACCTTACTGTTTTCACTGCCCTTAAAAACAAATAGCATACTTAAAATGTAATTTGCTATAACTGATACCGAGAAAGCTACCGCCGATGCTACAAGAACATCAATGTGCATAAATTCTTTTAAAATCATCAGCACAGCCAAGTCAATCAAGGTTGCAATTACACCGACAATCCCAAATTTTATCAGTTGTATTATGAGCTTTTTCACTTATCTTCACCTTTTAAAACTTTTTCATATACTCTTTATAAAAATCTTCCGCCTTGCTTTCCGGGAGAGCTTTTGAATAATACCATCCCTGAATATAATCACAGTCGCTTCTTGATACCAATGTGTTTTGTTCCTCTGTCTCAACACCTTCGCATACAACCCCCAGACCAAGCTCGTGAACTTTTGCGATAATGCCAAGAAACAGTTCCTTTCCTGCATCTGTTTCGGTTTGAAGCAAAATATTACGGTCGATTTTAACAATATCAACAGGATAATCACAAAGGCTTGATAGTGTTGCATATCCACTACCAATATCATCCAATGCAATACTAAATCCAAGTTCTTTTGTTTTTATAATATTATTCTTTGCCACATCCATATTCTTTTCGATTGAATCTTCTGTAATTTCAATCAGGAGGTTTCTTCTGTCAAAATCATACTTATCAGCTATTTCTTTTATCTTTGAAACAAAATCCTTTTCGGATATAGTAATTCTTGTAATATTGCAGGATATGGTAAGTTCACTAAAATCAGAATTTTTCCATTCGTAAAGTTTTTTACAAACCATTTCAAACATATAGTAATCAAACTTTACAATAAGTCCGGATTTTTCCATCAATCCTATATACGCTCCGGGGAATATAACTTCTCCGGAAGAATTTTCCCATCTTGAAAGAGCCTCGCTTGATACAATCTTCTTTGTCTTATTATCAACAATAAATTGAAGATGCATTTTAAACTCGTCATTTTTAAAGCCTTCTTCAATTTTTCTCAAAAGGCGTCGCTCTTTGGACCGATTTTTTCTTTCAGACAAAAAAATCTTACACTTTTTTAATAACTTATTACTCATCTCACTTGCTCCAAACATTTTTTATTTCTGACTACATAGTATACAATAACGTGTTTTTTATATACAAAAAAACAAAAAGCTGCAACAATATAAAGTCACATCAGACCTCGTATCATTGCAGCTGGACTGGCATAGTGTAAAACCTTAGCCTCTTTGCTTTGCGTCACCGACTTTCGTCGATTTTGCTAACTATTATTTTCTGTCAGTATATCACAATGATTCGCCTTTGTCAACTCTATTTACTCTTTTGAAAAAACCCAAAGAGTGTCAGTAACCAATTCATCTGCACCGCTGAGCTTGTAAACACTTAACATCACAGTTTCGCCGTCAGTCTTTTTGTATGTAATTTTAGGAACTTTGCCTTCCATCAATTGGCGCTTTAATGCATCATAGTTCAAAAAGCTTAATGCAGCTCTGTGATAGTCAGGTGCTACTGATTCAGCAACATATTTTGAAAACAAATTTGAAAAATGTTCTTCATTTTCGTTATACTTTAAATATGCAGGCATCAGAATGCGTCTTGCTCTATCAGTAAGAAGCGAAACACGATATATACCATTATATTTATCTTTTAAAACAGAAAGCATTGTATCAATTTCAAGTATTCCTGTTTTTACCTGAACATATTCCTTATCTGTGTCAGAGAGAACACTTTGTTGTTCCTTGTTTTGGTAATACTGAGCCTTTGCTTCATACATTCTTACTTCGGCTTCTCTTACCAAATCTTCGGTTCCGTTATTTTGTGCTCTGTAAGACATTCCGATTGCAACATGATAACCTTTCGGTTTTAATTGACTGGTAAAAATCTCAATACTTTTTTTCACCTCATCCTGCGGAGTATTTTGGCAGAATACCAAAAATTCATCGCCGCCTATTCTGTAAACCTTATGACCGTAAAATACTTCTTTCAATGTGTTGGCAATGTATAAAAGCATTTCATCACCGGCAGCATGACCGTATCTGTTGTTGCATAGATGAAGTTCATTAACATCGATGTAGATACAAGAAAAATTCAAAGATTTTTCTTCGTCAAGAATCAACATATCATTTTTGTATGCTACACGATTCAGTGCCCCGGTAAGAGAGTCTGTTGTTGCGGCAAGTGTAGTTTTAGTAAGATGATTTTTATTATAAAGAGCCATCGAAAAACAAGCCGAAATTTTTTCAGCGAGCAGTCTTGCCTGATTGCCTCGCCCCGAGTTAATAGCAGCCAAAATTGTAATATGATTAGCTTTATTTATTGTAGCTGAAAGAGAAACTTCTCTGATTTTGTGTTCTTTTAAAAAGCTATAAAAAGACGGATTTGTTTTTAACATATGCTTATCCGGTTGTATGCACAAAACATTAACTGTTCGGTTGTAAAGCTTATGTAACTCAGAAGCATAACGAAACAGCTCTGCACGGAAATGCTTGCTTTCGCTTTCCGAAAGCATAACTTCTTCATACTGAGGAGCAATATAGTGATAAAATTCTCCGTCTGTATCAAAGAATATAGCAGACCTTGACTTTGCGAATCTGCAAACTTCAGCCAGGGCATCTTGAATGTTATCTTGTTCGCCGGTAGTTTCCAAAAGTTCTTTTCTGACATTGGATGCACACTCGGTTACAGCATTAGCTTTTCTTTCGTTTGCCATCAGCACCAAGATATATAAACCTATTATGCCAAGCATAATCAAAAATACTAAAAGTAAAATATGTGCCATAGTATATGTCCCTGCATGCACCTGTGAGTCATATCTTCCCAATGCTATCATCCAACCAAATTCATCAATGGAAGAATAATGCAAATGAAGGTTTTCATTTCTGTACGCAGACAGGAATGATACAAAACCCTTGTCGGAGGATAGCAATTGCTCATATGAAGAATCTTTGTTATACTTGCGGTTCTTTAAAAATGAGATATTGCCAAGGTTGTCTTGAATCGAATCTATAAGAATATCACCTGAATCTTTTTCGTAAACAAAAAGCTGAGCATCGAGCTCTTTTACCATATTTTTATATCTCTCACCAAGTTTTTCAGGCTTTATAGCACCATATAATATGCCAACAGTTTCACCGTTTACTTCAATAGGGACAGCACTTCTTATGAGTTCATAATCATCTTTTGTAAGATCCTTGATTCTGCCGCTTATGTATATGCCTTTTTCCTTTTCTTCTTCAAAAGAAATAGCACCATCTAAATTTATAGTACCCGCTTTCGTCGCAAAAGTATTATCAGCATTTAAAATTCCTATATTTTCAATCATACCGATGGATTTAAAGGAGTCAAACAAAAGACTGTAGTCATCTCCATCGCTATAAAGTTTTGCGGCAAAGCTTGCCATTGTTGCAAGATTTTCTCTGTCAGATGTTAACTGCAGAATAATATCATCTTTTATCTGCTTTGTCTGAACATGGAGAGTTTCATATTCATCCTCTTCGATTTTATTATACAAATAACTTACCATAGCAAGAAAAACCGCGCATAACAATATCGCGGTGATAATCGTGTTTATAATATTATGTTGTTTAGATTTTTTCTTTCCGTACTTTATTGCCATAATCATTACCTCTTAAATATATAACATTTTCAAAAGTTACATATATTCGTATAAAATTATATCATATGTAATTCAAATTTTCAATATTTATTGCTATTTTTCTATGAAAACCTCAACTTTTTTTAACAAAAAACAGTAACTTTTGTGCGAAAAATATTTTGCTTGTTTTTTTATATCCTATTATTTGCAAATTTCGTTATGTAATTAGTATATTAATAATATGTTTTTCTTTCTCACAGCATAGTCGTACGCAACAGCAGTTCCACTTTTTGGTTGGTAATCAAATAAATCGCGTCTGCTGTTTCTTCGCCTTGGGGGGAGATAGTTTTCATCATAATAAACCACACAGAATTTACTGTGGTTAATCATTTCCTGATTGCGTTCCACATAGGAAGCTCTGCCTGCGTTTTCCATATGTTCAGGGAAGTATGTACCTTCATAATGTTTTAGCAGACTATCTTCATACCAATCGGGAATGTGTTGAAATGCTGACCTGACATATATCCGTTTGATGTGAGGATATTCTTCTTTCAGTTCGGTTACTGTTTTAAGACATAGTCTATCAAATTCACTTTTGCTTCCGAAGAGGAAGGTATCAATTTTTTGATTTACAATTAAATTCTCTATAATTTCATACAGGTTATTTTTCAATTCGTCCGTTTCATCAATCTTTCTGTGGCCGAAGAAACAACAAGTTCTATCTTTATCTATATCGGGCATATTCTGTTTTAAAACCCCTTTCTCACATAATCAGCATTATGTGTGTAACGAAGATGGCTGAAATAAAAAAATCACCCTCTCAGGTGATTGCAGTTACCACAAATTCAAAAGAGCCTCAGACCAATGAGTCGTAATTTTTTCATTGGTCTATTTGCTATGTGCAAATTTTATGATTTTTATGTATTTATCTCTGAAACATTGACCTTTACGTATTTTCGTGGTATAATTTATTCAAATATTTTAATGATTTTGCCACATAATGCTGATTATGTGGTTTTTTAATTTTGCATCCGCACGAGTCCCATTTTTTGCATTTGTCTGCGGTGGGTGTTGCCATTTTCTATGGTATAGATTCTTGTAGTATTTACGCTTGAGTGCCCGAGAATGTCTGCCAGACGAACGATATCTTTTTGCAATGAATAATATGTACTTGCGAACAGGTGCCTCAGATTATGCGGGAAAACTTTAAATCTTGACACTCCTGCACTTTCGCAAAGTGCTTTCATCATTTTCCATATCGTGCTTCTGTCAAGCGGTTTTCCTGTTCTTGTCACAAATACTGAGCCGCTTGTTATTTTTTTGCTCTTTGCATATTGCGTGAGCATTCTGCAAAGCTCTTTTGGCAGAAACACAATTCTGATTTTCCCTTTACAGTTGATATTAGCTTTTCGCAGCTTTACAGCTTCAACTGTTATATGCTGCAGTTCAGAAACCCGTATACCGCTCGAGCATATAGTTTGCATCAGCAAATATAATCTTTCGTCCTTTTTAGCTTTTGCTGCATCAAGCAATCTTTGATACTCTGCTTTTGAAAGCTCTTTTTCTTTCTGAACAAAAATTTGTTTTTGAATTCTGAGCATTTTCACCTTTAACTCATACCAATTATTAAACTCAAAAAAGCTGTTGAGAGAGGATAAGACAGAATTAACGGATGCCGGGGCGAAATTCGCTATCAAATATTCTTTGTAATCAAGAACTTTCCGCTTGTCGATTTCACATCCTGAGTTCCACACAAAGAAAGCCTTGATATCACGCAAATATTTCTCAAGCGTATTTGAAGTTTTTTCCTCGTTGATCAAATAATTTTTGAAATCTTCAATCAACTCTTGGGTTATTCTCTTTTCCATTTTCGCAACTTCCTTTCGTATTTTATATTATTATTTTATCACAAATACGATAATATTCGAAGAAGTTGTCAACTTTTTACAATTTTTTATACAAATTACAAACGCGATTGGCTTTTTTACAGCAAATATGATTCTCCTATCTCATTACGCTTTTTTGACTTTACTGAAAAGTTCGACAAATCAGCATTTTAGCATATCTCACCACTCCTTTCAATCTGATAATGAATAAGTTTAGAAAAATTTAATTAATCGAAATAAAAAAGCAATCGATGGACTAAAAATCCATCGATTGCTTTTTATATACTCTTATCTACCACTTGAAACTCCCCGTGAGAAAAATAACTTTTTCCTCGGACACTGTTAAAATCCCGCCCTCGGTTTTCGCTATGACTTCTTCACCGTCTTCTTTTGTGATTTTACAATCACATGGCTTTACCGTTGTGACAAATGGCGTGTGTCTTGCTAAAACTGCAAGATCTCCTTCTGCGCCCCGGGCAAAGAACGCCGAGACGTTTCCTCTGAAAATCTCTCCTTCGGGAGATGAAATAATCAGCAGATAATTGCTCATTCCTGCACCTTCTTTGCCTTTTCGACAGCTTCGTCAATAGTTCCGACAAAGAGGAATGCGGATTCAGGCAAGTCGTCGTGCTTGCCCTCGATAATTTCCTTAAAACCGCGGATTGTCTCAGAGAGCGGAACGTATTTTCCCTTAAAGCCCGTGAATTTTTCGGAAACGTCAATGGGCTGAGACAGGAAGCGCTGAATCTTTCTCGCGCGCTGGACTAAAAGCTTATCCGCATCGGAGAGCTCGTCCATACCCATAATCGCGATAATATCCATAAGCTCCTGATAACGCTGGAGGATTCGCTGAACCTCTTTTGCGACAAAGTAATGCTCCTCCCCCAATGTTTCAGGCGAAAGAATTCGGCTTGTTGACTCAAGTGGGTCGACTGCCGGATAGATACCCTGAGAAGCTATGCTTCTCGAAAGAACCGTTGTTGCGTCAAGATGGGCAAAGGTAGTGGCCGGGGCGGGGTCGGTCAGGTCGTCAGCCGGGACATATACTGCCTGAATGGAAGTAATAGAACCTTTTTTTGTTGACGTGATTCGCTCCTGCAGCGTTCCCATTTCGTTTGCAAGCGTCGGCTGGTATCCAACCGCCGAGGGCATACGCCCAAGGAGCGCGGAAACCTCACTGCCCGCCTGAGTAAATCTGAAGATGTTATCTATAAAGAGGAGAACATCCTGTTTTTCTTCATCTCTGAAATATTCCGCCATTGTGAGGCCTGAAAGTGCAACGCGCATTCTTGCCCCTGGCGGCTCGTTCATCTGGCCGTAGACAAGGGTCGTATTTGAAAGAACACCTGATTCGGTCATTTCGTTGTAAAGGTCATTCCCTTCACGGGTTCTCTCACCTACTCCGGTGAATACGGAAAGCCCGCCGTGCTGCTTTGCGACGTTGTTGATAAGCTCCATTATGAGAACTGTTTTTCCAACTCCTGCGCCGCCAAAAAGGCCGATTTTCCCGCCCTTTGCATACGGGCAGATGAGGTCGATAACTTTAATTCCCGTTTCGAGAATTTCAGTGGCTGTTGCAAGCTCGCTGTAAGACGGTGCGCTGCGGTGGATGTCCCAGCGCTCTCCTTTATCTTCAAACGGCTTATTGTCAACCGTATCACCCAGAACATTGAAAATTCTCCCAAGAGTTTCGCGGCCGACAGGAACGCTTATCGGCGCACCTGTGTCGGTAACCTCAATCCCTCTTCTGAGCCCATCGGTGGATGACATAGCAATACATCTGACGATGTTATCGCCTATATGCTGCGCTACTTCAACAGTCAGCTTCTTGTCGCCGTTTTGCATAGTGAGTGCATTGTATATAGAGGGCAAAGCGCCTTCCTCAAAACAAACGTCAACAACAGGCCCCATGACCTGACTGACTTTTCCGCTTGCTTTTTGTGACATAATTCAATCTCCTTACTTGCAATTATAGACCGCTTCCGGCAATAATTTCTGTTATTTCCTGCGTGATTGCGCCCTGACGCGCTCTGTTGTAGGCAAGGTTTAAGTCGCTCAACATTTCCTGGGCGTTCTTATCTGCGGCATCCATAGCAACGCGGCGCGCCGCAACTTCGGATGCAACACTTTCTCTCACGCACGCAAGCAACACTCCGGTTACATACTCGGGAACGACTTCGTCGAGTACCGTAAGTTCGTCCGGCTCGAAGATGGCGCTGACTCCACCCTCACGCTTTGTTTTTTCCAGAGGAAGAACATAGAAAACTGCCGGCTCCTGCGACATCATTGAATGGTATTTCGTGTAAACAATTCCGAGTCGGTCAAACTCCCCATTATAAAAATCGCGGCACAAGTCTATTGCAATCGATTTTGCATCAGAATAGGAAAAGGCTTCCGCAAGGCGAAGCTCTCCGCCAAAGCGCTCGCAAGCGCGCTTGCCGATCGGGATTTTATGAGTTTCCTCAAACTCGCTCACAAGGCGGAAAACATTTGCGTTATACCCGCCCGCAAGACCACGGTCGCCCGCTATTACGATTAAGCGGGTTGTTTCGCCGACACCTTCCCTCATATACGGGCTTTTGGAGCATTCGCTGCAGGAAGCAAGCTGCTCTGCAACCTCACTCACGGCATCGGAGTATTCGCGGCTGCTCAACATAAGCTCGGTTGACTTTCTGATTTTCGAGGATGCAACGAGCCCCATCGCCTTTGTAAGATGCCGCGTGGAGTTGACACTTTTTATGCGTATGCGAAGCTGCTTTATGTTAGCTTCCATAAGCTCACCTCTGCATTTCTGCAAGCGCAGATTTCAGAGCTTCGATGTCTTTATCTTCCCACGATCCACCTTCTACGCTTGTGAGGAATTCCGAATACTTGTTTTCAAGGAGTTCATACAAACGAGCTTCATATTCCTTGACTTTATTTACGGGGACATCGTTGAGGTGGCCGTTGATTACCGCATAAACAATGGCAACCTGGCAACCTACGCGAACGGGTGAGTTTCTGTTCTGCTTTAAAACTTCAACTATGCGCTCACCCAATGCAAGGCGCGCTTTTGTATCTGCATCAAGGTCACTTCCGAACTGTGCAAAGGCCTGAAGCTCACGATACTGCGAATAAAGAAGCTTAAGCTCTCCCGAGACCTTCTTCATAGCCTTGAGCTGAGCGGCGCCGCCGACTCGGCTGACCGAGATGCCCGGGTTGATAGCCGGCATTATGCCCGAATGGAAAAGCTCCGTTTCGAGGAATATCTGGCCGTCGGTTATTGAAATAACGTTTGTCGGGATATATGCCGAAACGTCGCCTGCCTGTGTTTCGATAAGCGGGAGCGCTGTGATTGAGCCGCCACCGTATTCCGGAGCAACGCACGCCGCACGCTCAAGCAAGCGGGAGTGCAGATAGAAAACATCTCCGGGATACGCCTCGCGCCCCGGTGGGCGACGGATGAGAAGCGAAAGCGCTCTGTATGCGACCGCGTGCTTGGAGAGGTCGTCATAAATTATGAGAACGTCCTTCCCCTGCTCGCGGAAATATTCCGCCATAGCACAGCCTGAATACGGCGCAACATACTGAAGCGGCGCGGATTCAGAGGCCGATGCCGAAACGATGATTGTGTATCCCATAGCGCCTGCTTCTGTAAGCTGATTTGCAAGCTGAACAACCGAGCTGTTCTTCTGCCCGATTGCTACATATATGCAGATAACGCCTGAATTTTTCTGATTGATTATAGTGTCGATTGCGATTTCCGTTTTTCCTGTCTGGCGGTCGCCGATAATAAGCTCACGCTGACCGCGACCGATGGGAATCATACTGTCGATAGCTTTGATACCAGTCTGGAGAGGGACAGAGACGCTCTTTCTCTCGATTATCCCCGGGGCTTCGGACTCAATCGGGCGGGTATGCTCTGTTATTATATCGCCTTTGCCGTCAATAGGTTCTCCAAGTGCGTTGACAACACGCCCGAGCATCGCCTCGCCTACCGGCACGGATAAAACGCGGTTTGTGCGGCGAACGGTTGAACCTTCGCGGATATTGTTGTTATCCGAAAGAAGCGCGACTGAGACCGTGTCGGTTTCCAGGTTCTGCGCCATTCCGAAGCTTCCGTCTTCAAACTCTAAAAGCTCGTTTGCCATACACTCAGAAAGGCCATATACACGGGCAATACCGTCTCCCACGAGGATGACGGTTCCCGTTTCATTCATTTCAAGCTTTGACTTATAATTTTTAATTTGTTCTTTAATTACACTGCTGATTTCCTGCGGTGTTGAGCTCATTTGCTAATCACTTCCTTTACCTGTTGCAAACGGTTGTGGAGACTGCCGTCTATAATCTTGTCGTCAATCTCGACGACGACGCCGCCGATAAGAGAGGAATCCACGGCGTATTCTATATTTACTGTAGTCTTTTTCATTGATTCGAGCTTTTCTTTCAGTTTTTCCTTCTGCGAAGCCGTAAGCTCGACGGCGCTTCTGACTTTGACGTTCTGAATCTTTTCCGCTTCACTCAGAAAATCGGCATAGACCTTTTCAGCTTCAAAAAAGCTATAGAGCCTTCCCTTTTCACACATAAGCTTGAGAAAAGAGAGAACGTGTTCCGGAACATAAGCTCCGAAGACCGAGCCAATAGACTCAAGGCGGTCACTCATCGGGATATTGGGAGAGGACAAAAACGAGAAGTAGTCTTCGTTTTCTCTCAACGCATTCGCGACAAGCTCGAGCGCCTCGCCATACGGCCGCATTTGTCCTTCCTCGCAGGCAAGCATAAACAGGGCTTCTGCATAGTCTTTTCCGATATTATTCATCACTTTCACCTATTTCCTCTATGAAAGAATCAATAAATGCTCTGTGATCTTCTACGTTGATTTCACGGCCAATGAGCTTTTCTGACAAAGCTCCCGAAACCTCTACTATTTCTCTCTTGATTTCCTGCTCTGCCTTTTTGCGCTCAAGATAAGCATCCTGCTCCGCTTTGTGGATAATCCCGTCTGCCTGAGCTTTCGCGTCATCAACGATTTTATCGCCGCGCCGCTTTGCGGTGAGAGCAGCTTCTTCAATTATTTCATTTGCCTGAGACTTTGCCCCGGAAAGAGCTTCTTCCCATTTTTGCTTGCTCTCTTTTGCAGCAATCTCCGCAGTTTCAGCAGAAAGATACTGTTCGTCGAGTTCCTTCTGGCGTTTTTCCAGAACCTTTTTCACAGGCTTATACAGGAATTTTTTAATAATCAAAAAGAGCAAAACAAGGTTTATGAGAGAAACCAGAATGTCCCATATATTAACGGATATGACATCTAAAGTTTGCATATTTTTCCTCGCCTTACTTATCTGATTGCGTTTAATAAAATGTTGACAAGAATGTTGGGTGCTACGAATATGAGAAGGATTGCAATAACAAGAGCGTAAAGACCCGTTGTTTCTGCAATAGCACAACCCATAAGCATTGTGCTTGTGACCGAGCCCTTGCTCTCGGGCTGACGGCCGATAGCTTCACAAGCCTTTGCGACTGCGTTACCTTCACCTATACCGGGGCCGATACCTGCAATCATCGCACAGCCTGCGCCCAATGCGCAACCACCTAAAACGATACCAATAGCCAACTCTAACATAATAATTTACCTCCGTTTTATTTATATTTTTATTTTCTTTTTATTCTTTTTTGCTTCAAGGCGTTTAAAATATATTTCTTCGGGGAAGCCGCCCGAAACGTACATCATTGTGAGCATTGCAAAAATGTATGCCTGCAGACATCCGCTGAACACGTCAAAATAAATCGAAAGCACTGCAGGAAGCCCTATCCGGAACAGAGGGAAGCTTCCAAGGACACCCGGAAGCCAGCCGAGGACAAGACTTGAAAGTGATTGCAAAGCATACGCAATCAAAACTGATATTACCGAGCCTGAAAGAACGTTTCCGTAGTGACGGAAAGCCATTGAAATCGGCGTTGCCACTTCGCTTATGATGTTAAGCGGCAAGAGCGCAGCCGGTTCTGCAAGACCCTTGATGTATTGAATGGGGCCGCACTTGAACTTATAGTACGTAATCAAAACGAAGACCAAAACCGCCCACCCCGCGACTACATTGAGGTCTGAGGTCGGGGGGTATAAGCCGAACAATGCAAGCAGGCTTGAGAAAGCGGAAAGTGCGAGGATTGCTGCTATAAATGCAGAAAAACCCATAAAGTACGTTCCCATACTGTCCTTGACCAAGGCATCTACTTTCTCGATTATCCACTCGGCTGCGTGCTGTCTTGTGCTTACATCTCTTGTTCTGAGCCCGTGAGTCAAGAACAGGCACAGACCAAAAACCGAGATGATAACAAGCCACGAATTTATCTGAGCTTCAGTGATCAGAAAGTTCTGAATCGGCATCGGAATCTCAAATAAAATCTGAGCGCCGGTGATGCTGATGCCTTCACTTGCGGGCTTTGTGAGGACTTTTATGACAATTCCTGCAAGAATTGGCAGAACCATCATAAGAATATAAATTATATCTGCGGCAAGAAACCTGCCGCGTTTTTTCTGCATATAAAATTCACCTCTTTCTTCGTTTACTCCGAATCATTTTTGCTTCTTGTCCATCATTGGGCGGAAAGCTATGGCTATGCGCGGGAACAGAAGAGGGATTATAACCGCCCACATATTAAAGCACGGTAAGAACACACCGAGCAAAGCCACAACGAGGATCATAAGGTTACGATACATCTGCGAAACCTTCATAGTCTTTTTTGCATCGTCTTCTGATTTTTTGACAGCTTTCTGAACGGTTATACCTATGAGAAAAAAGTTCAGAACGGCAAAAAATGCTCCAAAGAACCCGCCTGCGAGAACTGACCAGTCCCACATCCTCAGCACAAGGAAAACCGCCTGCATAAGGACAAATAAAACCGCAGTAACTGCAGCAATATATTCAGTTTCTTTTTTTACTACGTTATCAACCTGCATAGAGTTCACTCCAGATTAGAAGTTAACTTTCAAAACTTCAGAAAATTTACGACATTGCGTTCCGAATTATTGTACCACAAAATTTGGTAAATATCAACATATTTACCGAATTTTTCGCGGTTAAGTTTTAGTAAAGAATAAGCAGAACACGGCCGCAGGGCGCGGTCGTTTTTCTCTTTAAAGACACATTTCAAATATCTTTTTAATATCGTCCTTTGAAAGCGGAGAAAACCCTTCAAGAACACTTCCCTCACAAGCCTTTTTCGCCATTATGTCAAAGTTTTCGCGCCCTATCCCAAGCTCCGAAAGTCTTGATTTGAGCCCGAGAGTTTTGAAGAAAAACTCTGAAAGCATTTCTATTGCACGCTTTGCAATTTCCATTTTCGGGAGCATCTTATCAATATCAAAAACATTGATGCCAAAATCCACATACCGCGAAACACTGTTTTCATCAAGGCAATACTCAAGCCAGCGCGGGGTAAGAATTGCAAGGCCGAGCCCATGGGTTATATCATAGAAGGCAGAAAGCTCGTGTTCCATTGGATGACAGCTCCACTCTACCTGTTGCTGGCTTCCGCAAAAGCCGTTTATCGCCCATGAAGATGCCCACATAAGGTTTGCGCGGGCCTCAAAGTTATCAGGCTCACGCATCGCAATCGGCGCATATTTTATGACTGACTTAATCATACCCTCCATAAAGCGATCAAGCATAAACATACTCTCTCCGGGGTTGAAATACACTTCTATAATATGGCTTATTGTATCCACTGCACCGCAGGCGGTCTGATACGGTGAAACCGTATACGTGAGTTCAGGATTCAGAAACGATGCCTTCGGCAGAAGCGGGCGCGAAATTCTGCCTATTTTGTCGCAGGTTTCCGGGTTTGATATAACTCCTCCGGCATTCATTTCAGACCCTGTTGCAGAAAGCGTGAGGACAGTTACAACAGGAAGCGCCCTTTCTATCGGCGCCCACTTGGAGAAAAACTCCCATGGGTCAAAGTCCACACACGCGCCCGCCGCCATATACTTTGACGCGTCAATGGTGGAGCCGCCGCCGACAGCGAGGATTACGTCTATCTTCTCCTTTTTGCAAAGCTCGGCACCCGCGCGGACAGAGTCTATTCTTGGGTTTGGCTCGATTCCAGAGATTTCAAAAAGCGAAAGGCCTGCCTTTTTTATTTCTGAAACTACTTCATCATAAAGCCCGCTCTTTTTTATGGAGCCGCCGCCGTATGTGAGAAGAACGCGGTTGCCGTATTTTGAAAGCTCTTCTCCGAGAGATTTAAGCTGGTCCTTCCCGAAATACACCTTTGTGGGTATGTCATAAATAAAGTCGTTCATATCACTCACCCTTTGCAATTAGTTTATTCTTATTATTACCAAAAATCCGGATTACTAAAATCCCCATGCGAATTTCGCATGGGGATTTCGGTTTCAAAACTTTATGCCATCAAAGTAATGATGAGCTGGGATGCAAGAACAATCAGGACAAGGGCAATCGGATATGTTGAAGCGTATGCAGCTGCAACATCTTCCGTTTCTGCCGTGTTGATGAGCGTTCCGAGTGCGGGGGTTGATGTCATACCGCCGGTGATTGAACCGAGAGCATTGAGAAGGCTTATCTTGAGTACATACTTTGCAAAGATGAAGCCTACAATCATCGGGACAATCGTCATAACCGCACCACCTACGAAACCGTAAGCGACAATGGCTGCACCAAGCTCAGATTTTCCGATTTCGCTGACAAGCGAAACACCGCCCGAGATACCTGCACCGATGAGGAAGAGCACGAGGCCGAACTCACGAAATACCTTTGCAGTAAATTCAGGAACCTTGAGTGAGAACTTGCCGATGCGGCCGAAGTGGCCAAGGATAAGCGCCATAATAAGTGAACCGCCTGTTGTTCCGAGAGAGAAGCAGGGGCCTGCATATCCCTTTGCAGAAAGCGGAATTGTGATTGAACCGAGAATAAGGCCAAGAACAACCGCGATGGCAAACGGAGCGATTCCGAGCGGTTCGAGCTCAAAAAGACCTTTCTTCTCTTCGTTGACAGCCTCTGCATCCAACTTGAGGAGTTCTCTCTCCTTGTTCATATCAGTTTTGAGGAACTTCGGCATAAGCTGAACAAAGAGAACAACACCGATAACACCAAACGGATATGCGATAGCATGGCCAAGAGTGATAATGTCAGTCGGATGGCCAAGAGCTTCTGCAGCTTCGATACCTGCAGAGAAGCCCGGAGTCGTTGTAAGCGCACCGGAAAGGACGCCGACTGAGAACTCAGGTCCGATTCCCGGAACGAGAGCAAACGCTACTGCACAAGCCGAACCCGCCAGAATGATGAGTGCGCCGATGAGGATGTATGACTTTGCGTTCTTCTTGAGATTCTTGAAGAATCCGGGGCCTGCGATAAAGCCAACAGAGGAAACAAAGAGAACAAGGCCGACGTTCTGGACAACCTTGGAGTACCAGACATTGAGAGTTGCGCTCCCGTCTTTAATAAAGAAGGCTTTGAGAACAGGGATGTTTTCAAGACCGCCAAGGGTCGAGAGATATCCGAAGAGGATAGCTACAAGGAAAACTCCTGCCGTACCGAGGGAAACGCCCTTGACAGAGATTCCGCCGAGGAGGTATCCAAGCGCAGTTACGATGAAGATTCCCATAAGAAGCGCGGTAACTGTTGAAAACTTAAACACCTTTGCAACGCCCATATCGGGTGCCATTGCATTTAAGATGCACCATACTGCAATTGCTGCAACGATTACGATTGCAAGCAAAGTCCAAAGCCCTTTGAGGCTTTTTCTGTTATTCACTTTTAAGTCCCCCTTAGATGTTTGCCTGCTTTGTGTAATTCGGGAGGAGCTTCGGAGAAACTGCCTCTGTCACAACACCTGAAGCTGCGAGTTCTTTTTCAAATTTCTCTACGTGAGAAAGTGTAAGCTTACCTACCTTTACACCTTTCGCAGTCGCCGCAGCGCTCTTACCTGCGCTTCTTCCGAATACGATGATGTCAAGGAGAGAGTTTCCCATAAGGCGGTTTCTTCCATGGATTCCGCCAACTGCCTCACCTGCAACAAAGAGATTCTTGACATTTGTCGTCATACAATCCGGAGTGATGTCGAGGCCTCCGTTCTGATAGTGAAGTGTCGGGTAAACAAGAATCGGTTCCTTGCGGATATCAATGCCGTATTTTCCGAACATACGCATCATAGCCGGGATGCGAGCTTCGATTGTTCCCTCTCCGCCGATTTTTTCAATCATCGGAGTATCAAGCCAGACTGCAAGGCCGCTGCCTGTGCTTACGCCGTTTCCGCGGTCATCACATTCGCGGATAATTGAAGCTGCTGCAACGTCACGAGTCTCAAGCGGATGCATAAATACTTCGCCATTTGCGTTGACAAGCTTTGCACCGAGAGAACGAACCTTCTCTGTAACGAGAGCGCCGAAAATCTGCTCCGGGAAAGCTGCACCCGTCGGGTGATACTGGAGAGTTTCAGCATAGAGAAGCTTTGCACCGACACGGTAACCGAGGACAAGGCCGTCAGCCGTTGCACCGTAGTGGTTTGATGTCGGGAAGCCCTGGTAGTGCATTCTGCCAGCACCGCCGGTCGCGATGATAACGGTTTTCGCTCTTGCAACAAGGATGTCCTTTGTTTCCATATTCATAAGAACTGCGCCTGCTGCGTTGCCGTTCTCATCAAGGATGAGCTCGATTGCAGATGTGAAGTCGACAACCGGAATCCCGCGGTTGAAAACTTCATCACGGAGAGTTCTCATAATCTCAGCACCGGAATAGTCCTTCGCAGCGTGCATACGCTTGCGGGATGTACCGCCGCCGTGAGTTGTAACCATCGTGCCGTCTTCTGTCTTGTCAAACTCTACACCGAGGTTTGAAAGCCACTGGATAGCTTCAGGAGCATCGCAGACGAGCTTCTCGAGAAGCTCGCGCTTTGCAGCGAAGTGACCGCCGCCGAAAGCATCGACAAAATGGATAGCCGGAGAATCGTTCGGCTTGTCCGCAGCCTGGATTCCGCCTTCTGCCATCATTGTATTAGCATCACCGATGCGGAGCTTTGTAACTATCATAACGTTTGCGCCGGCCTCATGTGCCTCAATAGCCGCAGAAGAGCCTGCACCGCCACCACCGATGACGAGAACGTCAACATCGTAGTCGGGGTTTGAAAGATCAATCTTTGCATCTGCAAGGCGGGAGTGTGCCTGGAGCATCTCAGCAAGCTCGGTCGGGACTTTTTCGCCCTTGTTCGGACCAACTGTAAGCTCAACAAACTGATCCTTGCGATAGTCAGGATGATATGTAGCGAGAAGGTCTTCCTTCTGCTTTGCTGTCATACGCTCGGGTTCAAGCGCGATGTTCTTTTCGCGAGCCGCTTCAACCGCCGCGATTGATTTCTGGAAATTTTCAGAATACATTCTTTTTTCCTCCTTATTTCTCAATCTCGCGATTGTTATAAAGCTCTTTCATCTCATCAATAGGCTTCTGCATAAGAGCCTCGATGAGCTCCTTAAATGTGCCGTCCTTGATCTCCTGGACTCTCTCGTCGAGGTGACCGCATCCGGGAGCGAGGTACTTACCGTTGATTCGGCGAGCAAGCATAGCAACCTGCGGGTGAGAGATACCTGCCGGGCAACGCGATGAGCAGACGCCGCACATTACGCAGTCAAAGGATTCCTCAGCGCACTTTTCAAAGTCGCCGCGCTGTGCGTATGCGATGTACTGCATAACGTTGAGTTCCTGAGTACACGCCTTTGTGCATGCGTTACAGCCGATGCAAGCGTAAATCTCAGGATAGAGCTGCATCATAACAGCTTCGTTTGTCTGGATTTTTTCGATATCGTATACCTGCTTGACAAGCGGGAAGAACGGAAGGGTTGCTATATACATATTGTCTTCAACCTTTGTCTGGCAAGCGAGGCATGCGTGAAGCTCGGGGTCACCCTTGATGCGGTAGATTGTTGCGCACGCGCCACAGAAACCGTTACGGCATCCGCAACCGCGAACGAGCTGATAGCCCGCATGCTCCATAGCTCTCATTATTGTGAGGTTTTCCGGAACTTCATATTTTTTTCCGAACAGAAAAATATTTACCGTTTTCTCCATAATAACACTCCTTTAATACTCATCCGGAAGCTCTTGAAGCTCATCAAGGCGGAATACCGGACCATCTTTACATACATACTTAGACCCGACGTTACATCTGCCGCACTTACCTACTCCGCACTTCATACGAAGCTCAAGCGTTGTGTAAATCTGAGTCTTCTCAAAACCGAGGGACATAAGGCCGTCAAGCGTGAACTTAATCATAATCGGGGGGCCGCAAAGAACTGCTGTTTTGTTTGTATCAAAGCCAAGCTCTTTGACGTAGTTCGGAACGAAGCCTACGTGGCCGTCCCACCCCTCCTGGGGATTATCGATTGTGAGGTGAACGTTAACGCCTTCGTCGTTTGACCATTCCTCGATGATTTCTTTGTAATCGAGAAGGTCATCGCGGCTTCGTGAACCGTAGACGATGTCTATCTTCCCGTAACGATCTCTGTAATGTCTGCAATAGTTTATAACGGAACGGAGCGGAGCAAGGCCGACACCGCCGGCGATAAACAGAAGGTTTTCGCCTGCAAACGCATCGTCAACCGGGAACGGATTGCCGTATGGGCCGCGGATTGTAATCTGCTGGCCAACCTCTGCGGCGTGGAGCCATTCCGTGACGCATCCGCACTTTTTGATTGAGAACTCCATAAACTCAGTGTTTGTGGGTGAGGATGTGATTGAGAACATCGCCTCGCCTACTCCCGGAATTGAGAGCATCGCACACTGGCCGGGTCTGTGTTCAAACGGCTTTACGCCGTCAGGAGTGACAACTCTGAAGGTTTTAATGTCCGGAGTGTCAATTCGGACATCTGTAATAACTCCGATTACAGGAATCAAAGCATCCGATGTGTTAGTCATTTTCTTTTCCTCCAATCGTTTTTATTACCTTTACAATATTCATTGATATCGGGCATTTAGAAAGACATCTTCCGCAGCCTACACAACCGAAGATACCTTCGTTGTTTTCAGGATAATACACAAGCTTGTGCATAAATCTCTGACGGAAGCGTTCTGTCTGAGTGAGGCGCGGGTTTCCGTGTGCCATCTTGGTAAAGTCAGAGTACATACAGGAATCCCAGCAACGGAAACGGACAACTCCCTTTCCTGTGTTAAATTCCTTTATATCATAGCACTGGCAAGTCGGGCAAACGAAGGTGCAGGTTCCGCAACCGAGGCATGTCTCTGCCATTTCCTTCCACTGGGGAGCATCAAAAAATTCCTTTGTTTTTCCTCCGCCGAAAGCATCGGGCAAAAGCCCTGCAAGAGGGAGCTTTTCTAAGATTTTCTTTGTTTTTTCTTTCTGAGCATCTACTGCGGCCGTGTCACAGTCTTCGGTAAATGCTGAAATCTTTTCCATAAAAGCTTCGCCTTTTTCGGTGTTGCTTCTGAGATAAAGCGCATCCTTTTCTCTCCAAGCGCTGACGTCACCGCAAGGCTCTGTCGCATCAATGCCAAAGCTTCCGCAAAAGCAGGTTTCAGACGGTCGCGCACAGGCAACAGAAACAACTATGCCCTTCTCGCGGCGCGCCTTGTAGAATGAGTCGACGGGGTCTGAGAGGAATACGCGGTCGAGAATTTCAAAGCTCTTTACATCACACGGGCGAACACCGAAGATGACATAGTCCTCCTTCTCGTCGCGTATATCAACAACCTCGATGTTCTTCCCTTCCCTTTTGAACTCAACAATGTTTTCCATCTGTGGGAAGAAAAAGTCCTTCGCGCTTCTCTCTGTATTGAGAGCCTCGCTCCACTTCTTTCCTTCCTCCCATTTTTCAAAGCGGGCCTTGCCGTCACTTCCGTCTACAGGGAGGTAAACCGGCATATCGAGGGCAGAAAACAGAGCATCTATTTTTTCAATAGCAACTTTACGCATCAGTTATCCCCCCTATCAAAAACATCACACGGCTCAACATCGCCTACCGTATAGTTTACGAGCGGAGCGCGCGAACCCTCCTCGGCCCCCGCCTGATACTCGCCGTAAAACTCGTTGATATCCTTAATAAACTTGCGGTTAAGAAGGTGGAGAGGAATGTTCTGCGGGCATACGCGAGAGCATTCGCCGCAGTCTGTGCATCTTCCTGCTACGTGGAACGCGCGGATGATGTGGAACATCTTCTCCTCGAAGCTGTTTGCCGCAGCCTTGTTTTCAACACCCGACTTCGGGTTTCCGAAAACGCAGTTTTCGCAGGTGCATGCGGGGCAGACATCGCGGCATGCGTTACAACGAATGCAACGCGAAAGCTCGTTCTGCCAGAAAGCGAATCTTTCTTCCGGAGTCATCTTTTCAAGGCGCTCGACCTCGTCAAAACGCGCAGAGTCAAGAACTTCGCCGTCATCACCGAGAAGCTCGTCATATGCAACGTGCTTCTTACTCTTGCAGTTTACGCAGCGCTCTGCGAGAACGTCAGCAGTTGCAACGGAAACAGGAGCATCCTCGTAGAGAGATGTAACTTCGAGCTTATCGCCGTTAATTGCGATTGAAGAAATTCCCTCACCTGCAATCTCCTTGACCTTTGAAATGTCGACCATTCCTTCACACGGGATACCGACAGCATAAACCTTTTCGCGGTCGAAGCGGTGCTCTGTGAGGAGCTGGTTAAAGCTGTATGTATCACACGGCTTTAAGAATACAAGGATTTTGCCTTCACTCTTAACTGTTTTTGAAACAAGATATTTCGAGAAATTTGCACCGCAGAAATCGTTCCAGACGAAATTATTTCTTATATCTTCTTCTGTCGCAAATGACGACGGGGTGATGTCGTAGTCAAACTCACCGCGACGCCAGCCAAGAACTGATGAAACTGTACCGTTTGCGAGGAGAGAGACTGCTTTATCAACCAACATATCGCGTGTTATCTTTTGCATCTCAAATCCTCCAATCTCTTGTTTTCTCCGAGGGAGATAACAGTTTCTACAAATTCATTCATTGTTGCTGAGAACTTTGCACCCTCAGCAGCCGAAACCCACTCTACACGGGTGCGTTCCTTTTCAATACCGAGAAAATCAAGCATCGAGAAGAGAAGCGCCATTCTGCGACGTGTGAAGTAGTTGCCTGATGTATAGTGGCAGTCGCCGGGGTGGCATCCGCAGATGATGACACCGTCAGCACCGCGCTGGAAAGCTCTGAGAATAAACATCGGGTTTACTCGGCAGGAGCACGGAACGCGGATAATCTTAACATCCGCGGGATAGTTCAAGCGGTTGTTACCTGCAAGGTCAGCACCCGCATATGAACACCAGTTGCAGCAAAATGCAACGATTAAAGGCTTATGTTCTTTTACTTGCATATTGCATCTACCTCCGCCATAATCTGATTAGTTGAGAAGCCACGCAAATCCATAGCACCCGACGGACATGCGACCGTACATGCGCCGCAGCCCTGGCATACTGCAGGATTTACGCTCGCAACACGGCGAACGCGTGTTGTGCGGTCGGGCATTCTGAATTCCTTGTCTTCATATGAAATTGCACCGTAGGGGCAAACTCTTTCACAGGATGAGCAACCGTTACACATAAGCTCGTTGGAGTTTGCAATACAGGGGTTGCCTGTGAGCTTATCCTTAGCAAGAAGGCCGATGACCTTTGCCGCCGCAGCAGAAGCCTGAGAAACTGTTTCAGGAATGTCCTTCGGGCCCTGGCATGCACCGGACAGGAACACGCCCGCCGTCGGGCTTTCAACCGGGCGAAGCTTCGGATGCGCTTCTGTGAAGAAATCGTTCGTGTCCATACTTGCTGTGAGCATTGTTGCAAGCGGGCGAGCGGACTTATCCGGCTCAATTGCCGCTGCAAGAACAACGAGGTCTGCATCAATATGGAGCTGCTTGTTGTTGAGAAGGTCTGACGCCTGAACCTTGAGCTTCTTCCCTTCAGGAGAAACCTTGCCGACCATTCCCTTTATGTACTTAACACCGAACTCCTCAACCGCGCGGCGGTAGAACTCGTCGAAGTTCTTACCCGGGGTACGGACGTCAATGTAGAATACGTAAACTTCAGTATCCGGATACTTGTCGCGGACAAGCATCGCGTGCTTTGCTGTGTACATACAGCAGATTTTTGAGCAATATTCCTTCCCCTTCGCGGCGCAGGAGTCGCAACGGGAGCCAACACACTGAACGAAAACAACCGTATGCGGATGCTCGTGGTCAGACGGGCGGAGAAGCTTTCCTGCCGTCGGGCCTGCCGCATTGGTAAGGCGCTCAAACTCAAGAGATGTGATAACATCCTTTGACTGGTTGTATGCAAACTCGTCAAACTTATCCATACTGATCGGATTGAAACCTGTTGCGGCAACGATTGCACCGTATTTCTCTGTGATGATTTCATCCTTCTGGGTATAGTCGATAGCTCCTGCAGCACAAACCTTTGAGCAGATACCGCACTTGCCGTTCTTAATCATGTTACATGTGTTCGGGTCGATTGTAGCGACCTTCGGAACTGCCTGAGCAAACGGAATGTAGATTGCGCTACGGTTATCCATATTGAGGTTGAACTCATTCGGGACCTTCTTCATCGGGCACTTCTCAAGGCACGCTCCGCAGCCTGTGCAGACGTCTTCCTTAACATAACGCGCTTTTTTCTTGATCTTAACCTCAAAGTTTCCGACAAAGCCTCCGACCTCTTCTACTTCACTATAGGAGAAGATTCTGATTTTATCGTTCTGCGCAACATCAACCATCTTCGGAGTGAGGATACACGCCGCACAGTCAAGTGTCGGGAAGGTTTTGTCAATCTGCGCCATCTTACCGCCGATTGTCGGCTTCTTCTCAACGATGTCAACCGGGAAACCTGCCTCTGCTATATCGAGAGCAGTCTGGATTCCTGCAATTCCGCCGCCGATAACAAGCGCGCGCTTTGTTACCGGAGTTTCTCCCGGAACAAGAGGAGCGTTGAGGTTAACCTTTGCAATCGCTGCCCTGCCGAGGATTATTGCCTTTTCCGTACCTGTCTCAATGTCTTTATGTACCCATGAGCACTGCTCGCGGATATTTGCAATCTCAACCATATACGGGTTGAGGCCGGCTGCTGCCGCAGTCTTTCTGAAGGTTGCCTCATGCATACGCGGAGAACATGAACAGATGACGATTCCCGTGAGGTTGTGCTCATGGACCGCATCAATTATCATATTCTGGCCTGCCTGAGAACACATATACTGGTAGTTTGTAGAGAAAACTACATTTTGTTCTTTTCCAAGCGCGTCAGACACCGCCTGCACATCTACTGTAGCCGCGATGTTGCTTCCGCACCAACATACAAAAACGCCGATTCTTTGCATAGTCCCACCCCCTACTTCGTGTACTTTCTGAATGCGCTGACAATAGCCTGCTGCGGCATATCGTCATCAAGCAAATCAGGAATCATATTTGCCTTTAAGTGATTGTTGCCCTGCTTGCGGATTGCCGCAAGACGAACAGCTTCAACAAGCTTTGCAGGCTCTACGCTGCGCGGGCATCTGTCAAGACACGCAAAGCAAGTGAGACACTTATAAAGAGAGTCTGAATTGAGAAGCGGCTCAATGTCCCCGCTCTCGACCATGCTGACAAACTGATGCGGATGGTATTCCATCTCATCGTATGCAGGGCAGGTCGCCGAGCATTTTCCGCATCTCATGCATTTGGATGGGTTGACTCCGCTTATGCGGACAAGCTCATCTCTTAACGCGTTTAAATCCTTAGACATTGGTATCCTCCTTCACGCCGAGAGCTTCTGCGAGAAGCTCTGTAAAATAAACAACGGGAATCTCAGATCCGTTTTTAACAAGATTATACTTGCAGAGCGGGCAAGCAGTGACCATCATTTCTGCACCACAGACCTTTGCACAGTCACTCACGCGATTGCTCTTCTTTTTTGCAAGCTCGGGGCTTTCAAGCGCAATATAGCCTCCGCAGCATTCGTTCCTGTAGGAGTAATATACCGGCTCTGCACCGATAGCGCGGATAAAGTCCTCCATAATCTGCGGGTTTTCAGGGTCATCCATCTGCATAACCCCGCTCGGGCGCAGAAGAAGGCATCCGTAATAAGCTGCAATTTTCTTTCCGGTCAGCGGATTTACTACCTTTTCGCGGATTTTGTCAAACCCGACAAGATCGCGAAGCATTTCAAGGTAGTGGTAAACCTCGCAATCACCTGTGTAAGGCTCCTCGTTCATATAGCGATTCACCTTTGCGGCAAAGGCTTCATCCTTCATCGCAGCATTCGTCTGCTTTATGACGTTATGGCAAGCAGAACAAACCGTGACAAGTGCCTGACCCTCAGCCTTTGCAGCTTTTAGAGCCCGAACCGACGAAAGCTTTGTCGCGACCTCGTCATTCGCGGTGGTAAATACTCCTCCGCAGCACTGCCATTCTTTTATTTCCTCAAGGGTAATTCCCAAAGCCTCGGCAGACTTGCGGGCATATGCGTCAAGCTCCTTTGCTTTGTTTTTCAATGTGCATCCCGGGAAATAACTTAATTTCATAATTTCGCCCCCTGTTTTTCAGCATAATACTACTTTCAAAATGTGTCTGAAAGCTACCGAAGAACACTTTTAAAAAAGCTTTTCAGACATCACTAATACCGCGCTGACCTTTACTTTTATCAGCACGGAAGAGACGGCTTCGCATTTGCATACAGCCTCATTATGTGATTGTTATAATTATAACAATCTTTACACATTTTTGCAACCCGAAAAATGCCTATTTTTTAATTGTTTTTTCTTTTTATTCAAAAAAATAGCATAACACACTGTCTTTCCCCAAAAAACGACATATTTAATAAATAAATGTACACATTTTATTTTCATTTTTTTTGCAAAAACAACATCTTTTTATTTTAAAAGCCTTTTTCCGAATAAAAACCCCCTTTTTCTTCGCAAATTGCACAAAAAACGCCGAACGCAAAGACTTCTGTCCTGCGTTCGGCGCCAATAAATTTTACATTACAAGAGTGCCGTTTTCATCCTCTATCAAAATCAGTATTCTTTCTTCAAATAATGTTTCAGCATTTATATAAACTATACAATGCTCACCGTTTTTCGTTTCGCATTTAAATTCATGGACTAATATCTCCCCTGTTCCGTCATCAGGAATCACCGCCGGAGAATATGAGAGAATCTTAAGCGCCTTTGACACACGCACAGAAGCTTTCTCCCGCTCTCCCGATATGTCCGGAAGAGTTCTTTCCTTATGATTCTTTATATACCCTGCTGCATCGAAGTTTATTACACTTCCGTCAGAAAGCGAGACCGTGATTTTGACAAGCTCGGGATACACCGTCGCATCACTCTCTTTTGCCGCAAAGTTTACCACAAGACTTCCGTCATAACACACATAATAGGTTTCTTCAAAGGAAGCAAATCCGTTTTTCTTCATAAACATTCTGGCTCTTTCAAGCCCTTCTTCAATGCTGAGTTGCTTTTCGCCCGCTGTTTTTTGCGATATGCTCCGGAATATGAGCCCTCCTCTTTTTGTTATATCTATATATACGTTTCCGTCTGAAAAGCTCACAAGCTCTGCTTTTCCTTCAACCCTTTCCCCTTCTTTTGAAAGCGTAGCTTCTTCAACTCCGAGAAATGCCGCAGCCCGCACTTTCAGCTCATTATCCGAAAGAGGTGCAAGACTCTGCAAATATTCGGACCCTCCTTCGGTTTCGTCAGAAAAAGGGCCGTCGTATATAAGAACCGGATATTCTGAAAATTCGCGTTCGAGCCGCTTTATGTCCTTTATTGTTCTGTCTTCTTCATTCGTATAATCAATGCTTGCAATATCAAGCTTGTCTTTTTCCAAACGGTTTGATATCCTGTGAAGCTCTGTTACAATATCATTCGCGCCCTCGGAAAGCTTCAGGAGACTTTTCTTCTCATCCTCGGTTATTTCAATGCCGTGAGCCGCTTTTTTTGACAGGGAATATGCAAAATCTCCCGTTTTTGAAATAAACTCTGTCGTGTTATTCAGCGCGAGCTCGCCTATAGGTAGCCGGGACATCGCGCGTGTAGCAGTTTCAGCCTGACAAAAAACCTCATTACATAGAGTTGCAATCATAGACGAATCTCCTGAATACGCGCATTTTTCAAGAGCATAATCAATTTTTGTCATTCCTGAAACAATTTCAGAAAATGCGTAGTAATAGTTATCCGATATTACCTCTTCATACCTTTTTATTCGCCTTGCATTTTCAAAATTCATAACAAAGCTCATTATAAGCGCAAATGCGATAAACGATATAGCTCTGACGAGTACTCTGCGGCTCATACGTTTTCTCCTTGTCTTTTTGATTAGTTTTCACATTTTTTCCTTTTTTATGCAGAAGAAATAAAGTCGAATCGGGTAATTTGTTATTGCAATAATGCTCTTTTGAGTTTATAATAATATGTAAGTATAAATTGTCTTTTATAAACAACGCTCTCGGTATTTTTCAAAACGGAGGTTTGATATTATGCTTTCTAAAACTTTTTCGCTGATTCTCTCACTTATTATTCTTTTCTCACTTTGTTCGTGTTCTTTCGACAAGGAACCCGAAGCCCTCTCGGGCGTTGCCCCTGTGACGGTCGAGGTTCAGCCCGAGGCACTTGGTGCATCAGACTCTTTTCTCTATGACAATGACATCTCTCTTGCCGATTCATTCAAGCAAATGAACTCCTTAAGAGCATCTGTTGAACAAGATATGTATTCTGCTGTTGTTTCTCTTTCCGGTGACTCTGCCTGGGTTCCTGTTGAGGCAAATAAATTCACGCTCGGATGCGATGAATTTCTTGCCGCATCATATATTATGGAAATTGAACCAAGCATCACTACAAAAAAGCTTATGAAAGAGGAAGGCTTTGAAAACATTGAAATTTCCGGACTTGATGTCGAAAATTCGTGGAAAATTACAGCAACAAAAACAGAAGACGGGGTGACAAACAATTACGAATTCACAGTGAGGTATGGCCAGGTTTCAGACTCGCACCGCTTCACGAGAAAAATTAACGACTCCCCGGATATGATGCTCGCTTCTCGCAGAATTGACGGTGGATATGCGATTCAGGTATGGATTCCCGATGGCGAATATCATATGATAGCAAATGACACCAAAGAAGGCCGTTTCGGATATATCCCGAAATCACGCTCACAGTCCGAGCTTGATTTTCCGCAGACTGATATTTTCTTTAATGATTCTCTTATAACAAACACCTTTACAACAGCGAACGCAGAACACACCTTCCTTCTCGCTAATAACATTCTGTATATTTCAAAGGACGGCGCAAACTACGCCATTCCGCTTATGTAAAAATTTCAGAGAGCGGGGTTTTCGGTAAACTCTCGCTCTCTTACTTTTTTCTATCAGGAGGTCAATATGCTTACAATAGGTTGCCACCTTTCATCTTCAGGCGGATATCTTGCCATGGGCAAGACCGCAATCGAAATCGGCGCAAACACCTTCCAGTTTTTCACACGGAACCCTCGCGGAGGTGCGGCAAAGCCGCTTGATCCCGACGATATTTCTGCATTTCTCGAGTTTGCAAAAGAAAACGGAATCGAAACCATCCTCGCACACGCCCCGTATACTCTCAACGCAGCTTCTAAAGACCCAAGAATCCGCGAATTTGCACTGATGACTATGCGTGATGACATCAATCGGCTTGAAGCTACTCCCGGAAACTTATATAACTTTCACCCCGGCTCTCACGTCGGCCAGGGTGTCGAGGCCGGAATTGACCTTATCGCAGAGCTTTTAAACGAAATTATCACGCAGAAACAAACAACAACAATACTTCTTGAAACTATGGCGGGAAAAGGAAGCGAAATCGGAGGCAGTTTCTCAGAGCTTCGCGCAATCATTGATAAAGTAGAACATAACGACAAGCTTGGCGTATGCCTTGATACGTGCCACGTTTTTGACGGCGGATATGATATAAAAGAAAACCTCGATTCGGTGCTTTCTGAGTTCGATGAAGTCATCGGACTATCAAGGCTTCGGGCAATCCACTTAAACGACAGTCTTCACGGTTTTGAAAGTCACAAGGACCGCCACGAAAAAATCGGCCAAGGACATCTTGGAATTGAGACCTTCCGCGCCGTTATTAATCACGAAAAACTTTCGCAGCTTCCTTTTTTCCTCGAAACTCCGAATGAGCTTTCAGGCTATGCGGAGGAAATAGCACTTTTAAAAAGCATATACAACAACTAAAGGAGACTTAAAATGAAAATACTTGTTGCCTCAGATATTCACGGCTCGGCAGAGTTTTGCCGCAAGCTTCTTTCCGCCTATGAAAATGAAAAGGCTGATAAACTCCTTCTTCTCGGTGATATTCTCTACCACGGCCCGAGAAATAATCTGCCGGGTGAATACTCCCCGAAAGAAGTTATAGAGATGCTCAATAACCTCAAGAATGAAATTCTCTGTGTTCGCGGAAACTGCGATGCAGAAGTTGACCAGATGGTTTTAGACTTTCCGATTATGGCGGATTATGCTCTTCTCCCGCTCGGAAAGCGAACCGTTTTCATCACACACGGCCACAAATTCAACACCCAGAACCCTCCGGAGCTTAACACCGGAGATATTCTTCTCCACGGGCACACTCACATTCCGAAATGCGAGGAGTTCGGAGACGGATTTCTCTACTGCAACCCGGGTTCCGTTTCAATCCCGAAGGAGAGTTCTCCGAATAGCTATATGACACTCACTGAGAACGAGCTTCTCTGGAAGGATTTAGACGGCAACGTATATATGAAACACGCTCTTTGATACAAAGCAAAAAAGACCGGTGTTTTGACCGACAGTTTAAAAAACAGTCAACCCGACCTATGGTCACGATCATAGGTCGGGTTTTCTTTTTTATCAATATGGTAGCGCCCAAGCCTCCATCGGACAAGGGCGGCTCAACTCCCCTTAAGGAGAAGGCTTTTTATCCCTTGCACATCAAACCTGTATAAAGGATGTCGCAATTTAGACGCTAATCTTTTCAGCGATATCGCTCTTTTGTCCGACAACATTTTTAAATATCGGAACTATTGTATCTTCGTTTACTTCCGTTATTACATCATACAACTTATGTATCTTTTCCGTTACTGCCCCTTGTTTTACCAGATCCTCGATCAAAGCAATTAAGGTGTCATAAAATCCGTTGAGGTTTAATACAACTATCGGAACATCAATTCTTTTTAAGTATTTCAAGGTCAGCACCTGAAAAAACTCATCCATTGTTCCTATTCCGCCGGGAGCAACGAAGAAAATGTCAGCGTGTTTTTCCATAAGAGTTTTTCTTTCTGCCATTGTATCCACCATAACATTATTGTCACAATCGAATATATCTTCAAATTGGCTGATAAAGTCAGGCGATATGCCCATTACAAAACCGCCGTTTTGTTTAACTCCTCTTGCAACAGCACCCATACAGCCTGTTGCCCCTGCTCCGTAAACAAGAGAAAAACCATTTTCCGCTATAAGCTTTCCTAATTTCTCTACATTTTCTTTGTGATGGCTGTCTATTCGTTCGTTTGCTCCACCATATACACATGCAAAATATCTCTTTGACATATCTATTACCTCCTGCCTATGTCTTTATTTTGATTTTCGTGCGTATTTATCGCACAAGTCGTTTATCTGGTCTGTAAATTTCGCCAGCTCTTTATTTGTCAAATTACGGCTGAGTTCCGCAACTGTTTTAAGTCTTTTGCAAGCTGCCATAAGTCTGTCAAATACGAGATTGGCTCTCCGTCTTCCTTCTGACACCTTGGTAAGCTTCACAATTCTCCCTCTTGCAACACATTCACCTGTTGCGAGGTCATATTCATCACCGCTAAAGGGTGCTGTTGCTTTGAATTTAAGTTTGTTATATATCGTTTGTGAAAAAGCATCGCATACCAGGTCATCACCGTGGTTTACAAAGACCTTCTCCGGAGGCTTTTCCATACTTCCGAGCCATCCAAGAAGCATATCTCTGTCAGCGTGACCACTGATACCTACTATTGACTCAATTCTTGCATTAACCTGAATATCCTCACTGAACAAGGAAACATGCTTTGCTCCGTTTATCAGTTTTCTTCCAAGGGTTCCTTCTGCCTGATAACCTACAAAAAGTATTGTGCTGTTCTCTCTCCACAGGTTATGCTTCAGATGATGTCTTATACGGCCTGCTTCGCACATACCGGATGCTGATATGATAACCTTGGGAATCAAATCAAAGTTAATGGCTCTGGACTCTTCGGTTGTAACACTCAGTCTTAATCCGGGGAACGATATGGGATTGATTCCTTGCTTTACAAGTGCAAGGGTTTCTTCGTCATAATATCCCATCAGATTATCCTGATATATCTTCGTTGCTTCCACTGCAAGCGGCGAATCGACATATACCAGAAAGTTTTCATGACCTTTTACAAGTCCCTGTTCTTTAATCGTTCTGAACAGATACAGCAGTTCCTGCGTTCTTCCTATCGCAAAGGAAGGAATAACAAGGTTTCCGCCTTTTGAAAAGGTTTCCTGCATTATCTTCGTGAGCTGTGCAATATAGTCAGGTCGCTCTCCGTGCATTCTGTCGCCATAGGTTGATTCTATAACCACATAATCTGCATAAGGTGGATTTTGCGGATTTCTAATAAGCGGTCTGTCTATGTTTCCTAAATCTCCTGAGAATAAAACGGTTCTTTCTTCGCCATTCTCATTTATTGCAATATGGATACTCGATGAACCGAGCAGATGACCTGCATCACAGAAATTTATTGTTATGCCTTCAAAAATTTCAATCGGTTTATTGTATCCAAACCCCTCGAACAATTTCAGGGATTCCAATGCATCCGCCACAGTATATACAGGCACATACTGTTCATATCCCGAACGCTCTGCCTTCCTGTTCTGCCACTCGGCTTCCTGCTCCTGAATGTGAGCAGAGTCCTGCAGCATTATATTGCATAGCCTATGTGTTGCCTCTGTGCAATACACAGGTCCTGAATATCCATTTGCAACCATTGCCGGAATCATTCCTGAATGGTCTATATGTGCGTGAGTAAGGCAGATTGCATCTATCTCTGACGGAGCTACCGGCAATTCGCAATTTTCATATGTATCTCCACCCTGTTCCATACCACAATCAATAAGTATGTGTTTACCGCAAGCTTCAAGTAATGTACATGAGCCTGTAACCTCATGCGCCGCGCCTATGAATGTTAATTTCATATCGACTTACTCCTCTCCTAATATTTTTACTCCTTCTGTATAAGGGATATACTGTTCTGAAATACAACAAAAGCCGCGGTAGCAAACATTACCGTGGCTTTAATTGTTTTTCGGACACTCATCTCTAAGCCCGGTCTTTTTTCTACTTTTTCAGAAGCTTTTCTTTTAAAATTCCTATTTTTCTCACAATTGCGCGATAGTTTGACTGCGCACTTTCTATGACCTTTGCTGTTTTCGGTTTAAAAAGCATATCGAGCTTTCCGACAAAATCACAGCGTTCCCCCGCAAAGCCCGCCTTGAAACGGATAAGCCCGTCTAGCGTTGTTTTCTCCATATCTCCCGTTATGCCGCGGAAATCATATATGTTGCAACCGTTTTCGATTGTCCATTTTATCATTTCCCACTGCATCATATAGTTCGGCATACGGTTGCGCTCGCGGTTGCTGCTCGCGCCGTAAAGATACCAGACCTTGTCGCCGTATAAAATTGCTATTGCACCTGAGATGACCTGCCCTTCATATTCCATAAGGTAAAGTCTTAAATTATGCGGTGCAAGGGCATCGTACATCTCTTCAAAATACTTGAGGCTTCTCGCAATAAACCCGTCGCGCGCGGCGGTTTCCTTCATAATCTCCACAAATGCGGGTAGGTCCTCTTTTGTTCCGATTCGCGCGGTTACTCCCTTTTTAACGGAGAGACGGACATTATACCTCGTTTTTGAATGAAATGCCGCGAAGATTTCTTCTTCGTTTCTCCCTTTTATCGGAAGACGGAAGACATAACGCGCCTGCAGATATTCCGGCCGGTGCTTTGTATTGTTCACCTCAAAGCCTGCAGAGCAGAGTTCGGAAAGATATGGGTCCTCCTCCGTAATATCAGGGTCGATTGACAGCTCATATGCGTTATACTTCTCTCCGAGCTTGCGACTTTCCGCCAGAAGCTCGAGAAGAGTTGCGGTGTCCCCGTCGCTCGTAACGGGCCCGCGCGGGCAGTACATATGAGTGAATTTTGTTTTCGGAACGCGGCTTGTCATAATGAGCATACTGCCGCGAACGGTTCCGTCATCATCGCAGGACATAAAAGCATCACATTTCCACGGTTTCTTGAAAGCCGCCCACTTAAGCGATTTTACAAAATGTCCTTTCGGATGAGATTCAACAAATTTTTCATATATCCTTGCGCTGGCTTCATCCGTTACGTATCGTATCATATCGTTTATTTCCTTCCCAAAATCTTTCGCGCCACTTCAAAAAGCCTCATAAGAAGCTTTATGTGCGCATCTGTCTTTTTATTATATATAATATCTATTCTGCCGACAAAGGAAACGAGGTCTCCCCCAAAGCGTTTTTTAAACCGGACAAGCCCCTCAATCGGAGTAAGCTTATCTCCCTCGCCTGCTATGCCACGCATATCATACAGCATATAACCGTTATCTCTTGACCAGCGCATCATCTCCCACTGCATAAGGAAGTTCGGAAGAGTTTCCCGATACTCCTCACTGCTGCCCGCATACATATGCCAGGTTTTCCCCGCACAGGCAACAAGAACAGAGCCTGCTATCGCGCGCCCGTTGCATTCTACCACAAAGAGCTTGAACATATCTTCTCCAAGCGAGTCATACATATCGAAGAAATAATCCTCTCCGCGCGCTGTAAAACCGTCACGCGAGGCGGTCTCGGCAAGCAACCTGCAAAACGTTGGGATGTCCTCCCTATTTCCCATTCTGCAAACGGCATCGCTTTTCACAGAAACGCGAACGCTGTACCGAGCTTTGGAATGGAAAGAAGAAAGCAGCTCTTCATCTGTTTTATCAACATTAATCCTATATACGGAGAAAGGCTGAAGAATTCCGTTGTCTTTCACATTTTCGCCAATAACCGCGCCCTTGCGAACAAAAAAGTCAAGCCAGACACGATCTTCGGCAGTAATATCCGGGTCAAGCGTCAGCTTATACGCGCCTTCTTCTTTTGCTATTCTTTCTGCTTCATCGAGAAGTGCTGAGAGGACCTTCGTATCGCTTCTTGAACAAACGGGCCCGCGCGGAGAGTAAAGGAAGGTCTTATTCGTTCTCCTTACCTTATGGAGAAGCAAAAGCATAACTCCCAAAACCTCGCCCGAGTCATCCTCGTACATTATAGCGAAGCTTTTCTGAGCTTTTTTAAAAGCTCTCCACGAGAGCGATTGCATAAAATGCCCGTTTTCATTCTTCTGAAGAAATGTATTATATTTTTCAAAATCATTTTTCGTAACGCGTTTTACCATAACTATGCCTCAAAACAAATGTAATAGTGTAAGCTTTTTAATTTATACAAGGTTATTATACCATAATTATTTTGACTTTGTCAAAAAAGAAGGTGCGAAGCACCTCAACGGCTGCATAGCCGTTGCTAATTGTGATAAAATGTTCTCTCAGGTGTCCGATGGCTTGCATTTGCAAGGCTTCGGCTTACACCGTGAGGTTATTATACCATTTTTTATCTTCAGAGACAAGCATTATATTCCGGAATATAAAAAACTTCCTGAGTGCCGGAGAGGCACTCAGGAAGGATAAATATTGAGTTGAACTTTGAATTTTAGCCCTTAACAGAACCAATCATAACGCCCTTAACGAAGTATTTCTGCAAGAAGGGGTATACTGCGATGATCGGAGCAACAGCAACAACGATTGTAGCATACTTAACTGAGTCTTCAGCAAACGTTGTATCACGAGCTGCACCCTCAAATTCATCCATAACGCTCTGAAGAACTATCTGACGGAGGATAATCTGGAGAGGATACTTGCTTTCATCGTTGAGGTAAAGAAGCGGAGACATAAAGGAGTTCCACTGACCAACAGCAACGAAGAGACCGATTGTTGCAAGAACAGCCGTTGAGGTCGGAAGAACGAGGTACCAGAGGATACCTATATCGTTAAGACCGTCAAGACGACCTGACTCTTCAATCTCCTTCGGGAAGCCCGTGAAAAACGTTCTCATAATGATACAGTTGTAAGCACCAAACGCACTGGGGAGGACAAGAGCCCAGATAGTGTCAATCATGCCAAGCCACTTAAGGCAGAGGAAGGCAGGAATCATACCGCCGCCGAAGAACATCGTGATAAGAACGAGGATGTTCAGGAAGCTTCCGCCCGGAAGGCGCTTTGGCTTGCTGAGAGCATACGCGCCCGTTGAAAGAACAAAAAGAGCAATAACCGTTCCGAGAACAGTGTAGATTATTGTGTTCTTATATGCAACGAAAATAACCGGATCTTTAAGAACAAACTTGTAAACAGCGAGGGTAGCACCGAGCTTACCACCAACCATCGGGAAGAAAGTAACCTGACCTCGAACAACATCCCAAACATCTGAAAAGGAAATTGCGAGCATATGTATGAACGGGAAAAGCGTTACAAGCAGAACTGCCCAAAGAAAAATGTTTCTGAGGAGCCAACCTATAGTATATTTTTTCTCAACCATTTTCTTTTCTCCTCCTTACCAAAGACTCGTTTCAGCGACAGTCTTCGAAATGTAGTTTGCCATTATGACAAGAGCAAGGCTGATAACCGAGTTGAACAGACCTACCGCAGTACCATAACTGAAGCTGTTTGACTGAAGACCTGCCTGATAAACGTATGTAGAAATAACGTCAGAAGTTTCATAAGTCGACGGTGTCTGAAGAAGGAATACCTTTTCAAAGCCAACGCTGAGCAAGCTTCCCATACGGAGAAGGAGCATTGTGATGATTGTCGGAGCAATACTCGGGAGAGTGATACTCCAGAGGCAACGCATCTTTCCTGCACCGTCAACAACAGCAGCCTCATAAAGCTGCGGGTCAACGTTTGTAAGAGCAGCAAGATAGATGATAGCACTCCAACCTAGTCCCTGCCACATACCTGAAACGACGTAGATCGTTCTGAAGTATTTTGCTTCAGCAAGGATGTTTGTTGCCTCAAACCCAAGTGCCTGCAAAGCTTTTGTAATAAGACCGCCTGTCGGAGAAAGAAGCATTGTAACAAGACCGCAGACAACAACCGTTGAAAGGAAGTGAGGCATATAGCTGACAGTCTGAACAATCTTCTTAAACTTCATGTTGCGGGTTTCGTTAAGGATAAGAGCGAAAATGATCGGCATCGGGAAGTTCCAGATAAGGCTGTAGAAAGAGAGGAGGAACGTGTTCCTGAAAAGTCGGAAGCAATACTTGTAATTAAAGAATCTTACAAAGTGATCAAAACCGACCCATTCGCTTTCAAAAAAGCCTAAGAAAGGTTTGTAGTCCTTAAACGCGATGATGATACCGTACATCGGGAAATAATGGAAAAGCGCAAGACAGATAACAGCCGGAAGAACGAGAAGAAACAAGTACTTTCCGTCATTAAACTTCTTAAGCCATTCGGGTTTTGCGCTTGCGGGGGAATTCGGCAGAACCTCTGCCGGAGCATTTTTTGTCGCCTTCAAAGTTTTCAACTCCTTGATTTTTTCTTTTGCATGACTTAGCCGACAAACGCCGGAAGACATACTATATTATAATGTATATCGGCGTTTTGCCGCATACAATTATAAACATAAAACCCCGTGGGGAAAATCTGCAAAAAGCAACTTTGGCCCGTAAACCTCCAAAACCGCTATTTTGCCTGCAAGTGTATTATACAACAAGTGTGCATGTAATATGAACCCTCACTTTTTTAAATCATCACCATTTTTTTAGATTTCGGTAAAAATAATTAAAAGCGGGATAAATGTTAATTTATTTTAACTGCACATAACTTTTTCCATTCATTTAAAAGCCATTTTGCACAATCATCTGTTTTTTCGGAACTCAAGCCCTTTTATTTTGTGTTAACAAGTCGTTAACATTTCAACATTTACCGACATATTTTTACATTCATATTTTTATCTTTATACTTTTTCTTATTTGTTTCTTTATTTTTTTCCATCTTCTCCGAAATGCTTTTTCCTGTATTCACCCGGAGTGTAGCCCGTATATTTCTTGAAAAGACGTATAAATGTATTTATATTGGGCAGCCCCACCATTTCTGCAATATCCTTGTTTTTGTTCTGCGGATTCTCACTTAGGGCCACAGCCTTTTTAATTCTGTAATTATTAATATAATCCGTCAGGTTTACATTCATCTTCTCTTTAAAATATGATGATATATATGCACCTGTAAGCTTGAGCTTTTCTGCAAAGAGATTTAGATATATATCCTCGGAATAATGATTTTCTACATAATCAAGGATATAACTTATTATATAGTCATCCTCGCGCTTGTTCTGTTTTATATATTCTATTATTTCATGCAGAAACTCAATACACGTTTTGCGGTATTCCCCCGGAGCCTCTGCCCTCTCAAGGCTTCTGTATACAGATGAAATATCAATAGACTGCGGCATTGTATAGAACACACGGTTGACAAGCTTCACAGCACAATTCACAATTTCAGTACAGAGAAGATACATTTCAAAACGGTTTATATCTTTTCTGAGATTATATTCAAGAATCTCATCCACCTTATGGATTACTTCCTCCTCCGTTCCGTTCTGAAGAGAGGCAGAAAACTTTCCCATTTCCTCAACAGAGAAATAGAATCTGCTCGCATCCTTTTTCACTTCACCTTCACAAAGAACCTGCGTTTCCGTAACAGGCTTGCCGTACTTCGAAAGCTCAATAAGCTTCTCATACACAGCCTTGACATTATCTTCAGCATCATGAATTTCAGAGAGCGAAACTGTAAAATATGCGTATTCCGACTCATTAGAAAGCTTTATCAGGATGTTTTCAAGAATCTCTTTCGGGTCAAGAGTTCCGTTGCCCGCATCGAAAACAGAAACTATTCCGTTTTTTTCAGTCTGGAAGGTCACAACCGGAATCCCCCACGTTTCAAGATACATCTCAATAAGCTGCTTCAAAAGGAAGGTTGCCTTTCCTTCGTCGTGCATATAGTTCGTAAGCTCTTTGAGATAACTTACTTTGAAGTAAATCACAAAAAAGGCATTTGTGTAGTCAACTCTCGCCTCAATGTCATTTATCCCGACATATACGTCCCGCATATGTGCCTGGAGAAGCATAGAATCAAGAACAGAGTCCTTCGACCCGGCATCAACCGAAAGCTTCTTTTCCTGCGATGAAACAAGTTTCATCGCATTAAGGAAGTCTTCCCTTTTTGAAATCCCGTTTCCATACCTCGCTTTTACCGAAGAATTTGACATCATTTCATTCGCTATACAGGCAAACGTTTCCGAAATTTTAAACGCGAAGAAGAAAGAGATAACAGCGGCAAGAAGAATAAAGAAAAACAAGAGAATCAGCGCAACGCCCCCTATCCCTCTCTTTTCACTGCGAAGCTCAGAATTCAAAACTATGTCATAAATCTCAATATCTGCGTTTTCTCCATCCGTAAATTTGAATACATTTCCATTTTCTGTTTTTCCTTCAGAAAGCCTCTCTCCGGCATCTGAAATCTGCGAAAGTTCTTCCGAAGAATAAATTATTTTCCCGTTGCCGAGAGAGATTCCGGATATTCCAAAATCCCGCGCTATGGCTTCAATATCCAAAAACGCAACGATCAGATAACGGCTGTCATCCTTCGGCTTGTAAGAAATAGGCAAAAGCTTCATATCAACACGCTTTACATCTCGAGCCGTTATGTATGTAAGCGCAGGAAAAATTTCAAAACCTTCTCCCTCGGTCGTCTTTGACGTCCAGAAAGCATCAGTATATGTCTCATTTACGAAAAACTGATTATAAAAAACTTCTGATGTGTATGTACCCGTAAGCTCATATATATATTCGTCTCGCAGCTTATCTACCAAAAAAGCGGTTGAAAGATATTTGGAAAACTCATTCTGACGGCGGTCAACAAGCACAGCACGCATATCCGCGCGAAGCGCGTTATTCTCTATGTATGTTCCATTTTCAAACTCGCTATCAGCAGCAAACTTGACAGATAATTCCGCCATTGCATATCTTATCTGAGAAATCATTCTCGAAATATCCTCTGCACCATGCCGAAACTCCGCCTCAACCGTCTCAAGCGCAGCTTCCTCTGCACGCCTGGAGTTTGCAAAAAAGAAAACACCGAGAGCTATTGTTATTACAAAAATCACCAATAAAAAACAACTCAAAATTTTAACAAAAAGCAAGTTATTCTTTAATTTCAATATCCACACCTCACAAAAGTCATCATATTTTTAAGTATTTATTTTTCTATATACCCTTGTATTATACAACATATGTACAAAAAAAGCAAAGACTTTTTGTCTTTGCTTTCGATTGATGTTTATTTATTCGGTTTTTAATGTCTAAATTTTTGCATTATGTTCTTATTTATCTTTTCTTTTCTTCAAAATTATACGATATACCTTAAGTGTGATAATTGCAGCAACGACAACCGCAACTACGAACAGCAACGCTCGTGCCGCACCGCTTGATGCGAGAAGCACAGCTGCGATCCCAAGCACTCCGCTGACAAGATAAAGAATCAGAACGGTCTGCCTTTGGCTAAACCCCATATCTATGAGACGATGATGAACATGACCACGGTCTGCATGCATCGGGCTCTGACCCTGCAAAAGCCTTCTGCAGATTGCAAACACCGTATCAAAAATCGGGAGACCGAGAATAAGAAACGGCGCCGCAAACGAAAGAATCGCATACGTTTTGAACATTCCCTGTACCGAGAGAGTTGCAAGAATGAACCCAAGAAAGGTTGCCCCGGTATCACCCACAAACATCTTTGCAGGGTTAATATTATAAGGCAAAAAGCCGATACACGCACCCGCAACCGCCGCTGTCATTATCATAATATTAAACTCTGATACTATGGCAGCAATAACAAGAAGCGAAAGAGACGCAATCGTGCAGATGCCCACCGATAGCCCGTCAAGCCCGTCAATAAGATTGACGGCATTGGTTATCGCGACAATCCAGATGACAGTTACAGGAGCAGACCAGAAACCGAGGCTTATATACGGGGAATTGCTGAATATATTAATATTCGAGATAACATCAATCCTGACCCCGTGAAGAACGACGATTACGGCCGCGAAAATCTGAACGAGGAACTTGAGCTTTGCGGGAAGCGAAACAGCATCATCTATAACCCCGAGCACAACTATCACAAGCGCCCCGAGCAGAACTCCCTGCAGTTCGCGCCCAACAGGAACAAGAACAATAACAGCTATGAGAAAAGCAAAGAACACCGCAAGCCCACCGAGCCTCGGGATAGGCTCCTTGTGCATTCTTCTATCATCCTTGGGAATATCAATCGCTCCGATTTTGTGTGCTATATGCTTTGCAACCGGGGACAGAATAAAGGAAAGCACTCCCGCTACTGCAAAAGCCGCAACGGTTCTGAAAAGCGTGATTTTATCCATTGTTGAACCCTCTTTTATTTTTCTCCGAATGTGGTGCGCGGTTTTGCAACGAAGCCGACCTTTTTTCGAATTTTAACCATATTTCGCTCTGCGATTGAGGCCGCGCGAAGAGCGTTTTTCGAATAAATCTCCTCAAGATAGTCTTTATTCTTGAGAAGCTCCTCAGTTCTCTCACGAATAGGCCGCAACATCTCAACAACAGCCTCTCCGACCGCAGTCTTAAAGTCGCCGTACCCCCGACCTGCAAACTCATTTTCAATTTCGGGAATTGTTTTATTTGCAGCAATCGAGTATATTGTCATAAGATTGTTAACACCTGCTTTATCAGGGCGGAATTCAACCTTAGCTTCGCTGTCGGTAACTGCGCGCTTGAATTTTCGCATTATGTCCTCAGGCTTGTCAAGGAGAAGAATATATGCGTTGGGGTTGGTATCCGACTTTGACATTTTCTTATCAGGCTCGGCAAGGCTCATTATGCGCCCGCCAACCTTCGGGATATACGGCTCTGGAATTTTAAAAACATCGCCGTGATGATTGTTGAACCTTCCGGCAATATTCCGGGCAAGCTCAAGATGCTGCTTCTGGTCCTCCCCTATCGGAACAAAATCCGCGTTGTAGAGAAGAATATCCGCCGCCATAAGAACGGGATAGTCAAACAAGCCTGCGTTTATGTTGTCTGCGTGCTTTTGAGACTTGTCTTTAAACTGCGTCATTCTTGACAGCTCGCCATACATCGTATAGCAGTTGAGAATCCACGAAAGTTCTGCATGTTGCTGAACGTGGCTCTGGATATACATTATGTTCTTTTCGGGGTCAAGCCCGCAGCCGATTAAGAGCGCGAGCAGCGCGAGGCTCTGCTCACGAAGCTTTGCAGGCTCCTGGCGGACGGTTATCGCATGCATATCAACTACGCAAAACAGGCAATCGTATATATCCTGCATCGTGACCCAGTTTGTAATTGCACCCATATAGTTGCCCATCGTTATGTTGCCCGATGGCTGGATTCCGGAAAATACAAGTTGTCTTCTTTCTGTTGCTTCCATAATAAAATAGCTCCTTATAATATATAGCTATCCGACATAGCTGTTGAGTACCTTTGCGAGGCGGCTTATTCCCTTTTCAATGTCTTCAATAGACGGAAGTGAGAAGTTGAGGCGGAACGTCGGACAGATTTTTGTTTCGTCTGCCGAGAACGCAACTCCCGGAACAATCATAACCTTTGCTTCTTTTGCAAGAGCAGCGAGACGCGCCCCGTCAAACCCGTCAGGCATCGTGCAGGAAATAAACAGACCGCCATCAGGCCGCGTAAAGGAAACCTTCGGGGAAAATTCGCGATCTATACATTCTATCATTTTATCAGCTTTTATGCGATACATATCGCAGATCTTCCTGATATGCTCATCAACATTGAACTTGTCGAGGTATTCGGTCGTAAGCATCTGGAAGAAGAGGTTTGTATGTACATCCGACACCTGCTTTGCAACGGTCAGCTTGTTGATAATCTTCTTATCCGCGCAGGCAAAACCAAGGCGGATTCCCGGCGCAAGAATTTTGGAGTAAGAGCCGGAGAAAATAACTCTGCCGTTTGTGTCCATGCTTTTTATCGTCGGGATATGCTCCCCTCGAAAGCGAAGCTCAAAATACGGGCTGTCCTCGAGGATGATAACATCATACTCCTCAGCAAGCTCTAAAAGCTTCTTGCGACGAGCAAGGCTCATTGTGGTTCCTGTAGGATTCTGGAAGGTCGGGATTGTATAAATTATCTTAACGTTTTTCTCTAAGCGGAGCTTTTCCTCAAGCTCGTCCATTTTCATTCCCTCATCATCCATAGACACGCCAACAAGCTTTGCGCCGTAGGAGCGGAAAGCGTTAAGCGCGCCTACAAAGCTCGGATCCTCGCAGAGAACGACATCGCCCTCGTTAAGGAAAATCTTTGCAGTCATTTCTATTGCCTGCTGGCCGCCACTCGTAATGATAAGGTCATCGTTTTCTGTTCCGATGCCGTATTTTTCACTCATACGCTTTTTTGTTATATCCCGAAGCGGAGTATATCCCTCACTGACACCGTACTGCAGGGCGCTTGCCGCTCTTGTTTCAAAAATCGTTGCCGCAATTCTGCCCATTGCTTCAACCGGGAAGCTGTCCGGCGCGGGGTTCCCCGCAGCAAAGGAGATAAGGTCCGGGTCGTTAGGTGTTTTTAAAATTTCACGAATAGCCGACGGCTTCAGCGAAGATATTCTCTCTGAAAATTCCATATTTGAAAGACGCCTCCAAAAACTTGAATATATTATATTTATTCTAACACAGAAGTCATAAAATATCAACCGGATTTCTTCACAAACTCCTCTGTTTTTTATTTCTGCTTTACGCAATTTCCGGCAGTGGTGCTTTTGCAATCATAATTACTTGAACTTTAAAAAAAGCTATGATAAAATTATTAACAGAATGCAGGAGGTGAAGTGTCTTGGGCAGACTTTTTTCATATCTTCACGGCTTTTGGCGGCGCATAGCTCTCGGGCTTTCGATTAAAACAATCGGAACCTTTATGGACCTTTGTATCCCATGGGCACTGTCGCATATCATTGACGAAGTTATCCCAAAAAACGATATAGGCGAAATTTATTTTTGGGGTCTCATAATGCTTGTTTTTTGCCTCGTTGCCTGGGGCGGAAATATAATAGCAAACAGAATGGCGGCATCAATTTCAAGAGATGCAACCAAAAAGCTGAGGCTCTCACTTTTCACCAAAATCTCCTATCTATCAAATTCCGATGTTGACAAGTTTACTGTTCCTTCCCTTATCCACAGAATGACTTCGGATACATACGCCGTTCATCACGCGCTCGGAATGATGCAGAGAATGGGAATCCGCGCTCCGATTCTTCTCCTTGGCGGCGTTGTTATCACCTTCATCTCCGATCCTGTTCTGACTCTTATTCTCATTTGCTTAATCCCTGTCGTCTCTTTTATGACATACTTTGTGTCGAAAAAAAGCGCGGGGCTTTTCAAAATAGTGCGCTCAGCTTCTGATTCAATGATTCGCACAGTCCGCGAAAACGCATCGGGAATCCGCGTTATAAAAGCACTTTCAAAAAGTGATTATGAAAAAAAGCGTTTCTCAGAAGTCAATTCTGATCTCACAAAAAAAGAAAAACACGCAGAATCGACAATGGCATTCACAAGCCCTGCTATGAACATTATCCTGAACCTCGGTCTATGTGCCGTAATCCTCGTCGGTGCCTATCGCGTGAATTCCGGTAAAGGTGAAATCGGCGACATCATCGCCTTTATGACTTATTTCACTATAATCTTAAACTCCATAATGATGATCACCAGAATATTTATGAACCTCTCACGGGCTTCCGCATCGGCCGCGAGGATTGACGAGGTTCTCGCCTGCCCTGATGAGCTGTCTCTCGGTGGAGAGGTTTGTGAAGATACTTCAGCTCCGGCGCTCGAATTCAGGAACGTTTCGTTCGGATATGAAAGCTCGGGATTTTCTCTTTCAGACATAAGCTTTTCGCTGAAGCGCGGTGAAACACTCGGAATCTTCGGAGCGACAGGCTCCGGAAAAACCTCGATTATTTCCTTGATTCTCAGATTTTACTCCCCTGATGAGGGAGAGATTTGCATAAACGGAGTAAACATAAACGACTTTACACTTTCAGATCTTCGTCGGAAGTTCGGGACCGTTCTCCAGAACGACACTCTCTTCCACGACACAGTTGGCGAAAACATTTCCTTTGGAAGAACTCTCCGCGAATGCGATATGGAGCGCGCCGTTTGTGCAGCTCAGGCAGATTCCTTTATCTCGGAGGCTGGCGGATTTTCCGCCGAGGTGGCGATAAAAGGAGGAAACTTCAGCGGAGGCCAGAAGCAACGCCTGCTTATCTCCCGCGCACTTGCTGGAAATTCCGAGATCCTCATATTTGACGATTCATTCTCCGCGCTCGACTATAAAACAGATTCAAAGCTTCGCGAGGCGCTCCGCAACGACTTTTCCGACAGAACAAAAATTATCGTTACACAAAGAGTAAGCTCTGTTCTCTTTGCCGACCATATTATCGTTCTTGATGCCGGAAAATGCATAGGCTACGGCACACACGACGAACTTTTGAAATCCTGCCCATCATATGCAGAGACCGCAGAGCTTCAGCTTGGAGGTGATCTCCTTGAACGGTGAAAAGACTCCGCGCCGCACGCGCACATTTCTGCGCCTTTTAAAATTCGTCGCTCCTTTTTATCCGTTTTTTATTGCAGCGATTGCACTTACTATCTTAAGCAATTCTCTCGCTCTTATCGGGCCGTATCTTTCAGGCCTTGCGATAGGCTGCATTGAACCAGGAATGGGTAAAGTCAACCTTTCCGCACTTCCCTTCTATCTTGTTCTTATGGCAGTTTTCTATGTCCTTTCAGGAGTTCTGTCATATCTACTCTCAAAACTTATGATACACACGAGCCGCAAGATAATTTTCAAAATGAGAAGCGATATTTTCAACAAAATTCAGGAGCTTCCCGTCGGATTTTTTGACACACACCCGATCGGGGACATATTAAGCCGAATCTCATATGATACGGACACGATAAACACTTCCCTCTCGACTGACATTGTTCACATTTTTGCAGGAATCATAACTGTTATCGGCTCGCTTATTATGATGATAGCAATTTCTCCGCATCTGACGATTATATTCGCAGTTACCGTTCCGCTGACAATTCTCCTTATAAAGGTTATAACAGGGAAAACTCGCCCGCTATTTCGCGCTCGTTCAAAAAAGCTCGGAGAGCTGAATGGCTTTGTTGAGGAGATGACAAGCGGCCAGAAAACTATCCGCGCCTATAACCGAGAAGAAAACGTAATCGGTAAATTCGTCGACAAGAATACCGAGACGGTCGATGCATACTATAAGGCAGATTATTACGGAAGCGTTGTCGGCCCGTCTGTAAATCTCGTCAACAATCTTTCGATGTCGCTTGTGAGCGTGTTCGGTGCAGTTCTTTATCTTAAAAATCTGATAAGCATCGCCGCGATTTCTTCATTTGTTTTATATTCAAGAAAGTTTTCAGGCCCGATAAACGAAGTGGCGAATATCATAAGCGAGCTTCAATCCACCCTTTCTGCCGCAGAGCGTGTTTTTGCATTTCTCGACGAAGAGCCTGAGGCATATGACAGAGATAATCTAAAAGAGGTTTGCGATGTTTCAGGCGAGGTTGAACTTGAAAATGTGAGCTTTGGGTATCTGCCTGATGTTACCGTAATTAAAAACTTAAGCTTCCGCGCAAAAAAAGGAAACCTCATTGCAATCGTAGGGCCGACCGGGGCAGGAAAAACGACTATCGTAAGCCTTCTTATGCGGTTTTATGACCCGGATAAAGGAACAATAGTTCTTGACGGCCTTGACGTTTGTGAGGCTACAAGAAAGAGTATACGCCTTGCCTATTCCATGGTCTTGCAGGATTCATGGCTTTTCCACGGCACAGTTTTTGAGAACATTGCATACGGCAAGGATGACGCGACGCTTGAAGATGTTATGAGAGTGTGCCGCGACGCGGGGATAGACGATTATATCCGCAAGCTTCCGCAAGGCTATGGCACTCTCCTTGTAGACGGCGGAACTAACATTTCCAAGGGGCAGAAGCAGCTTCTCACGATTGCCCGGGCAATGCTTGCAGATGCAAAGCTACTTATTCTTGACGAAGCAACTTCAAATGTCGACACAAAGACGGAAAAGCACATTCAGAAAACAATGCGGAATCTTATGAAAGATAAAACCTGTTTCGTTATTGCACACAGGCTCTCGACAATCCGCGATGCTGACGCAATTCTTGTTGTACGCAACGGCGAAATCACGGAATCGGGAACTCACGATGAGTTGATGAGAACAAACGGTTTCTACCGCGAAATGTTCAATTCTCAGTTTATTTAGTCCAAAGCAAAGGATTTGTAGCAAAATACATTTTGCTACAAACCCTTTCTTATTGTATACGAAAAATGCAGAAACGAAATTAATCGTTTCTGCCTTTATTCTTTATTCAGTTTTCCTTTTTTACAATGCCGGGGAGCTTGTTATATAGCCTTGCAAGCTTTTCGCCCTTGGGGAGCCTGCGGACATCCTCTTCGCTTATTGCACGCAGGAGAACCAGCGCCGCTATATACACTATACCACCAACGGCGATTCCCAAAACGGTTGCGAGCTTTTCAGATATAACCATCTGCAGAAGATGAGAGGCTATAAAGGCTGAGATTCCACAGAGAATCGCGGAAACTGCAGGTTTTGCAAATACTGTAATGCAATTAAGCTTTACTCCGGAATTTTTCACCAGGAAATACAAGCTTATGGTCATTATCATAATATAACAGAGAAGTGTTCCTATCGGCGCACCTTTGATGTTTATTTCAGGGATTCCGACAGTGATATAATTAAACGCAAGCTTGAACGCTGCGCACCCAACCATAATTTTAACGGGAAGGTCTGCCCTTCCGATAGCCTGAAGCATACTATTGATTGGTGAACACGCAGCCGAAAATATGACCGCTATGCCGAGAATTGCAAGCAAAGGCGCCGCAATTTCGACTTCTTCAGGTCTGCCACCGTAGAGAAGTGTTAAAATCCCGTGGGATAATGATGACATCCCGATACCAGCAGGAAGGACAAGAAGCATAGTCATACGAAGAACTGCCTCTATGTTTTCCTTAAGCGCTTCTGAGTTTTTCTCTGTCCATGCCATTGTTATTGCCGGGAGAGCGCTGACGCCAAAGGCAACCGTAAATGTCGGGATGAGGTTATAGAGATTAACCGCCATCCCTTTATAGCATCCGTTTAAATAGTTCGGGATGCTCTCAATCGCCTTCCCTGCCGGGATTGCCGCGCCGTATATATTCTTGATAGCGTCAAGGTCAAGGCCTACTGCAAAATGCAGGCGGTTCATAACCGACCACAAATCTATTATGCCCGTAAGCTGGCCGACACACGAACCGAGCGCAATCGGGATTGCAATTTTCACAATCTTCTTTAGGATTGTTTTTGTGGGGGTAACCTCCTGAGGTGCTGATAACTCCTCAGCGGTAATTTTATCCCCGCTTCTTTTGTGGCGGATGTATACAGAAAGCCAGCTTCCGAATGCGCCGAGTGCGACGCCGAGGATTGCCCCTGCTGCCGCAAACTGCAGAACATAAAGCTTCGCATCTTCAAAGCTTTCAAAGGCTTTTCCCAAAACCGTTCCGCTCGCTTCAAATTCGCTTATGCCAAGCTTATATGCTGCCATCGAAAGCCCGAGGCCAAACACAAGCTTAACTATAACCTCGATGACCTGAGAAAGTGCTGTGGGATACATATTTGAAAGCCCTTCGTAGTACCCCTTATACGCGGAAGTGAGGCAAACGAAAAAGACTGTCGGAGCCATTGCCATAACAGCAAGATACGCACCGGGGTTGTTTATTGTTTTAACCAGAAGCCCTGCTCCGAAAAAGAGAATGCAGAAGCCGAGGGTGCCGGTTGCAAAAAAGACAGCGTTTGCGATTTTTAATGTGCGGCGAACGTCGCGAAATCTGTTTTGTGAGACGCTCTCGGCAACAATCCGCGCAATTGCAACGGGAAGCCCGGCATTTGAGATAACATAAACCGGCATATAGAGGTCATACGCTGTAGAGAAATATCCCATTCCGTCTCCGCCGAGGATGTTCGTAAGCGGGATTTTAAATACAGCTCCGAGAAGCTTGACTATCACCGCGGCAACCGAAAGGATAAATGCTCCTTTAAAGAAGCTTTGTTTTTTTCGTTGCATCTGACGCACAACTCCTTTTCCGGGTGTTATTTCCCTAAGAACTCTATCGCAGCTTTCATATCGGCTGCTCCAAAAACAGATGAGCCTGCAACGAACACGTCGGCGCCCGCCACCTTTGCAGCTTCGACATTTTCACAGGTAACACCACCGTCTATCTGGAGAAGACATTTCGGGTTCTTTTCGTCGATAAGCTTTCTTGCCTCCGCAATTTTCGGCAGACACTTATCAATAAACTTCTGCCCGCCAAAGCCCGGCTCAACCGTCATGATAAGCACCATATCAAGAAGCTCTATGTACTTCTCAAGTGCGGAGACGGGGGTGTTCGGCTTAATGGAGAGCGCGGCCTTGACTCCTGCTGCGCGGATGCGCTTGAGGGTCTCTTCAATATCGGAATCACATTCCTCGTGGATAGTTATGAGGTATGCCCCGGCTTTTATGAAATCGTCAAGATAAAAAGCAGGGTCTGAAATCATGAGGTGGACATCAAGAGGAAGGTCTGAAACCTTTGAAATCGCCTTTACAACCGGCGCGCCGATTGAGATATTCGGGACAAAATGCCCGTCCATAACATCGACATGAGCCCAGTCTGCCCCTGCAGCTTCAAGACGCTTCATTTCGCTTTCAAGGTTTGCAAAATCCGCCGATAAAATTGACGGTGATACTATAGCCATAATATTTTCCTCCAAAACATTTGTTTTCTTTATTATACCACTATACAAAAAAAGGTCAATGAACATTTTAAATTTACTTGCATAACATATTATTGAGCAGAGTAAACGCCAGCATATGAAACTCCCATTCCCCTCCTGTCAGATGAACGTGACAAATTACAGAGCGTCATATTTTTCGTTTACTCTTTCATATAGCTTGCCCGAAGGAAAAGTTTTTCCATCGGGCAAGCGTGCGTTTTATTTATTCTGAATTTCTTTGATAGCAGTTTCCGCCTTGTTTCGCGGAAGCATTATCTCATGCCCGCACCCGGAACACCGAAGCTTTATGTCCATTCCGACACGTGTGACACTCCACAGGTCACTTCCGCAGGGGTGCTTCTTTTTCATTTTTACAACATCGCCGAGTTTTATATCCATATACTTCTCCAACGTGAGCCGAAGTTTTTAGAGATTATAATAGCGGTCAAACTCTGCCGGGCTCGGGATAGCCGCAAGCTCACGGCACTCCTTGCGCTTTGACGCGATGAAGTTCTTGATGAGTTCCTCCGGGAAAACTCCGCCTTCTGTGAGATATGCGTGGTCATTTTCAAGAGCTGAGAGAGCTTCCTCAAGAGATGTGGGAAGGCTTGTAAGCTTTGCCTTCTCCTCTTCCGGAAGGTTGAAGAGGTTCATATCATACGGCCCCCAGCCGTTTTTGTGCGGGTCAATTTTGTTCTTAATTCCGTCAAGGCCTGCCATAAGAATAGCCGCATAGCAGAAATAGGGGTTGCACGTAGCATCCGGGTTGCGAAGCTCAAATCTTCTCAGATTCGGAGCTTTAGCATATGCCGGGATTCGGATTACTGCGCTGCGGTTTGAGGTTGCATAACCTACGGTTACAGGAGCCTCAAAGCCCGGAACGAGACGCTTGAAGGAGTTTGTGCTCGGGTTTGTTATAGCACAGAGAGAAGCAATATGCTTGAGAAGGCCTCCCATAAAGTAATGCGCGTTTTCACTCAAGTTTGCATATCCGTTATCATCGGAGAACACCGGTTCGCCGTCTTTTAACAGGAGCATATGCACGTGCATACCGTTGCCCGCCTCGCCCATAACGGGTTTTGGCATAAAGGTTGCGGACTTGCCGTACTTTCTCGCGACGTTGTGGATAATGTATTTTATCATCATCGTTGCGTCTGCCATTTTTGACATCTGCCCGAGCTTCGGCTCTATCTCGAACTGGCCTGATGCACCGACTTCGGGGTGGTGATAGTTTATAGCAATTCCCGCCTCTTCCATAAGCATACACATTTCGCTTCTCGCTTCATAAGAGACGTCAAACGGCTTTGCGATGTGGTAGTTCTTCTGCTTCGGGACAATGTTGCCCATGCCCTCGCAGGCACTGTTCCAGTGTGCCTGAACAGCATCCATCGACACTCCGATTGAGTTCGGGGCAACTTCCCACCCCACCTGATCGAAAAGATAAAACTCAAATTCAGGAAGAATGAGCATTGTATCAGCAATTCCAGAATCCTTCATATACTGCTCTGCTGCAAGAACGATATTTCTCGGATACTGTGCAAGGGGGCGGTTTTCAGGATTGTCGATAATCATCGCGTTACCCGTCATTGAAAGCGTGGGGATTTCGCAAAAGGGGTCAATCGTAGCAGTTTCGGGGTCGGGGATGAAAACCATATCGCTCTTTTCGACTACTGCATAGCCGTAGTTTGAAGCATCAAACCCGATTCCGTTCTTCATAACCTCTTCGGAAAAATCCTTTGCGGGGATTGTTACGTGGCGGAACTGACCGTTGATATCGACCATTTTAAAATCGACCATTTTGATGTCGTTATCGCGGATAAGCTTCATTATCTTCTGTATCTTGCTGTTCATTTTTTATACCTCTTTCTTTTTATAAATTTTAAAACCTCATCGGTTTAATACATACCTTTTTCGTCAGAACGGAAGTTTTTTACCTTCTTTTTTCCACTCGAGGAATTCTGCTGTTGCGCAGAAAAGAACGTCACCTGATGAGTTGATTGCAGTTTCAAGTGAATCCTGAACAACGCCGATTATAAATCCGACGGCAACAACCTGCATAGCTATATCCTGCCCTACTCCCAGGAGCGAGCACGCCATCGGAATAAGCAGAAGTGAACCGCCCGCGACTCCTGACGCGCCGCACGCGCCAAGCGTTGCAACAAAGCTTAAGAGAACGGCAAGAACGATGTTAACGTTTATGCCCTGGGAAAATGCCGCCGCAAGTGACATAACAGTGATTGTTATTGCTGCACCGTCCATATTGATTGTGGCACCTAACGGAATAGAAACGCTGTAATACTCTTTATCAAGCCCGAGTCTCTCGCAGAGGCTCATGTTAACCGGAATGTTCGCTGCAGAGCTTCTTGTGAAGAACGCAGTAATCCCCGACTCTTTAAAGCACTTAAAAACAAGCGGATAAGGGTTTTTCTTAAGAGAAACTGCGACAAGGAGCGGGTCAACTATCAAAGCAACGGCTAACATACATCCGACAAGCACGAGCAGAAGCTTACCGTAGCTTGTGAAAATCTCAATGCCGTATTCACTGATTGAAGCATAGACAAGGCCCAGAATACCAAACGGCGCAAGCTGAATAATCCAGCCTACAGTTTTGGAAACTGCATTGGAGATATCTGACAAAACCTCTTTTGTTTTTTCACTTGCAAAGCCTCTCAAGGCAAGCCCGAAAATAATTGCCCATGTCAATATGCCGATATAGTTTGCGCTAAGTATCGACTGAACAGGGTTCATAACCATATTGGAAAGAAGCGTTTTAAAAACCTCGCCAAGACCTGCAGGAGCAGACTGCTCAGCCGCAGCTGCGAGAGGAATCGTGACCTTGAACATATAGCTGCCAATAACTGCGACAACTGCCGCGAGGAATGTGCTTAGGATATAAAATATTATAACTGTTCGAAATCTTTTGCCGATGCCTTTGCCTGCGCTTGAAAGCGAAGCTATGACAAGAACAAAAACGAGAATAGGCGCAATAGCCTTAAGCGCGCCGACAAAGATATCACCGAAAACGGTGACAAATTCTGCCTGCGGCACCCATAGCCCGAGGCAAATTCCGATAACGAGGCCTATTGCAATACGCAATATAAGCGGGGACTCAACGTAATAAGAGAATAATTTTTTCATTTGTACCTCCAAAGATGTTTTTATATTTAGTTTTGTCACACAAAATATGCAGAAATTAAAAGCTGCCGTAAGACACAACTTCCTCCTGCGGTCTGAATTCCGAATGCATCGCAATCGGCTTTGAATCTTCCGCCGGATACCCCATAACAAGAAGTGCAAGGGGTTTGATGTTCTCCGGAATATTAAAAACCTCGCAAGTCGCGGCGGGGTCAAAATGCATAACCCAACAGCACCCGGCTCCCGCATTATGAGCCGCAAGCATCATATGCGTTGCGACAATCGCCGCGTCAACAGGAGCGGACAGCGCACCGTCATAAGGCCGTTTCCAGCTTTCATCCTGATTGTAGCAAACGAGCATAGCGGAAGGGGCGTCGAAATGACATTTTGTGCATTTCTTCAATTTGTTCATCGCCTCATCGGTGTTTAAGACAAGAATCCTTTGCGGTTGAAAATTGCACCCCGTCGGCGCCTTATGGCCGGCATCAAGAATTGCGTCAATGCATTCCTGTTTTAAATGCTCAGGTTTGAATTTTCTCACAGAGTATCTCTCTGAAATCAGCTTTTCAAATTCCATAGTTATTCTCCTTTCGGACATCATTCGATAATCTTTATATGATTTTGTCAAGTTAGGAACAAAAACTATTCTTTTAGATAACTATATTGAATTTCAATTTTACCAACTTTTCGTTTTTGTTTGAATATATTTATTGTAGGATAATTATTAACCTTCAGTTCTCCACTATCTGTCCAACTAACATCAAAAGAGCTGTCAGAAATATATGTATTGCCAACGTTAGTTTTTAATTTTTTGTCGCTGTCGAGAACAGACAGTCTATAAGTAAATCTTTCTCTCGTTCCCTCGCAATGAAAAACATATGCCGTATACTTTCCATCTGGCGAGTCCACTTTTTGTAATATTGTCGGCTCTGATAAAACAAAACTTTGAAGCATCTTATATCCACAAAAAAGACATGCACATACAATCAAAATAGATAATAGTACAATACCAACTTTCTTCATCTTGTCTATCTCCTTTCGACAACATTCGATAATCTTTATATACGGGACAGACGGTTTAGATGCAAATCTTCTAAAGGCCCCCTTGCCTAAAGGGGGCTGTCTGCGAAGCAGACTGGGGGATTCTTTTCATTTTAGAAAATTTCCTCTTTTGTATCCCTCCACCACCTTCGGTGGTCCCCCTCCCTTTAGGCAAGGGAGGGCAGATTATAATATCAAGTGCAACACCTAAAAAAGAATAGACTTCATACTTACCTTAGTGTAAAATGTAAATAACCACAAATACAACAACACGGAGGTTAAGAATGAAGTCTTATACACATTTTACACTAGATGA
>JAZOAI010000019.1:0-6341 GCA_045595365.1 Eubacteriales bacterium | reverse complement strand
GGACGATGAGGGCATCGTCCCCTACAAAACGAGGTGTGAACCGTAGGGGCGATTCAAGAATCGCCCGAAAAAATAAAGCGGGACATTCGTGAATGTCCCCTACAAAAAAAGGAGAAGGTGGAAATGTAGGGTGCAGCATTTATGATGCACCGTATATCGGTTCGTCGGAAACCGCCGAACCCTACAATCCCCCAGTCTCGTTGCGACTCGGTCTCGTCGCGGTTCCGACAGTCCCCCGGACTGTCATTCATTGCCGCGCCGACATTCCGCTTCGCTCCAATACCTCAAGGAGAAGCCGTGGGTGTAGTTCCGGAAGACGGATAAAAATTAAAAAACCTCTTATCGTTCGATATGGGATAAGCAAGCTCCACCGTTTCTTCATTTGAAGGGCGGTGGGGTTTGTTTTTTACTGCATATTTGTTGACAACGAAAATCGCAAGCTTTATAATATATAATATGAAATATGTTTTCTAAGGAGAGAATATGATGGACAAGCTTCAGGTAGGCTTCGGAAGAATAGATATTACTCCGCCTCTGGGGACATATCTCCAGGGCTATCAATATTTAAGAGAGGCAGACGGGATTTTAGACCCCCTTTTTGCCTCAGCTCTCGCAGTGTCAGACGGCGAGATGACGGCAGTGATAATAAGCGCAGACCTTGTCGGGCTGCCTTATCAGACCTGCGACACCATAAGAAAGAATATTGAAGAAAAATTCGGCATCCCGTATGAAAACGTGTTTGTCAGTTGCACGCATATTCATACAGGGCCGATATGTTCCTTAAAGCGCGAGGGCTTTTCAGAGGCTGTGATGAACACCATAATTGAAAAGCTTTCCTGGCTTCCTAAAATCGCGCTTGACGACATGAAGCCTGCGGAGCTGTATGTCAATTCCGCAGATTCTCCTGTTGACATCGCCTTTATCCGCAGATTCAGGATGAAAGACGGCAGCGTCAAGACGAACCCGGGCTTCTTAAATCCTGATATTGACCACCCGCTCGGAGAGCCGGACAAGAGAATTGCGCTTGCATACTTCAAACGCGAGAATGCGCCCGAGATCGCGCTTGTCAATTTCCAGGTTCATCCCGATGTCATCGGCGGGAACAAATTCTCTGCAGATTTCCCCGGATTTGTCCGCAGGACATACGAGGCCGCAGTTGAAAACTCGCTTTGTATGTACATAAACGGCACACAGGGAGACACAAACCATTTCAACGTTAATACTCCTGAGAATGAGCTTCGCACAGGGTATGAATTCGCCCGCCATATGGGAAGGACAATCGCAGGGACTGCCATGGCGCTTCGCGCGATGGCGAAGAAGGTCGAGTCTGTTCCCGTGCGCGTGGTCCAGAACAATGTTGTTGTTTATTACAACAAAGGCACTCCCGAAGAGGTTGAAAAAGCGAGAGTGACCTACAAGCTCTACCAGGAGGGCCGCGTTGAAGAAATCTGGCCGACAGACGATATGATGCGAACAACCCTCGTTGCCGAGGCGCAGCGCCTTGTCGCAACTTCGGAGCTTCCCGATACACGCGAGCTTTACGTGGCGGGAATTTCCTTCGGAGATTTCGCCCTTGTCGGCTTCCCCGGGGAACCGTTTACCGACATCGGCCGCGAGGTTAAGGCGGCATCACCGTTTAAGATGACTTTTGCGTCCTGTTGCGCAAACGGATACGAAGCATATTTCCCCGTTGAGTCCGCGTTTGACGAGGGCGGATATGAAGCTCGGGGCTCCTCGCTCAAGAAAGGAACGGCAGAGAGGCTCATCTCCGGCGGGATTGAAGTTTTAAATAAGCTTTATTCAAAATAAAAAGGGGTTAGATTGAATTATGAAACTTGGAATTGTCGGGCTTCCTAATGTCGGGAAGAGTACACTTTTCAATGCAATAACAAATGCGGGGGCGGAAGCTGCGAACTACCCGTTTTGTACGATTGAGCCGAATGTGGGAATGGTTAATGTACCCGATGCGAGGGTTGATGCGCTCTCAAAGCTTTATAATACGGAAAAAACGACGTATGCGACAGTTGAATTTGTCGATATTGCAGGGCTTGTAAAAGGTGCGGCATCAGGAGAAGGGCTCGGGAACAAGTTCTTGTCACACATCCGCGCTGTTGATGCCATCGTTCACGTTGTCAGGTGCTTTGCAGACGACAATATAGTCCACGTTGAAGGCGGAATTGACCCCATTCGCGACGTAGATACAATCAACTATGAGCTTATTCTGTCGGACATTGAAATGCTTGAGCGTCGGCTTGACAAAACGCGCAAGGCTGCAAAGGGGGATAAATCTCTCCTTGCAGAGGTCGAGCTTTTAGAAAAGCTTTCAGCGCATCTTGGCGAGGGGAAAAGTGCAAGGAGCTTTGAAGCAACCGAGGAAGAGGCGGCGATTATTTCAACTGTAGAGCTTCTCACTGCAAAACCTGTTATTTATGCCGCGAATATGTCGGAAGACGATTTCGTTTCAGGAATTGACGAAAACGAATATTATCTCAGATTAAAAGAATTTTCAGAAGCTGAGGGTTCGCAGATTATCCCGATTTGTGCGAAGCTTGAGGAGGAGATTCTTGAGCTTGACGAGTCTGAACGCGAGATGTTTCTCTCTGACCTCGGGCTTGAGCAGTCCGGCCTTGACAGGATGATACAGGTGTGCTACTCGCTTCTCGGCCTCATTTCATACCTCACGGCAGGAACGCCCGAGGTGCGCGCGTGGACAATAACAAAGGGAACGAAAGCTCCGCAGGCCGCCGGAAAAATCCATACGGATTTTGAGAGGGGCTTTATCCGCGCAGAGGTTATCCGATATGAAGACCTTATCGAATGCGGGTCGACTGCCCTTGCGCGTGATAAAGGGCTTATGCGAAGCGAGGGAAAGGAATATGTCGTTGAAGACGGGGATGTTATTCTTTTCAGATTTAATGTTTAAATAATTGAATATAATCGGCACCTTTGGGCTAAAATATGCTCGGAGGTGCTTTTGTTTTGAGAAAATATTCAGGATTTTTAAGTAAAGTCGCGCGCAGCGGATTTTACATAATCCTTTTCCTGTGCATATCTGCAATCGGGATTTCGGGTTATGTGATGTATCTTGCACGCGATACGGCGGAGGATGTTCGCGAAAGCATTGAAACGAAAACCGCTATGGAAATTCCGTTTCCGACAGAATACAAGACTGTATACAATGCGGGGGAGAGCGTCGAGGAGACGATAAAGACTTCCGAGATTGAAAAATCACAGGAAAAAGAGAACGAGCCTGAAAAAGAAGAAAAGGAAAAAGCTCCGGCCACAAAGCCGAAGGAAGAAGTGAAATCTCCTGAGAAAAAGGAGGCGGTTTATACTATGGCTCTTGCCGGTGCGATAACCGCGCCGTTTTCGGGAGAAGAGCTTGTTAAAAGCAAAACTATGGAGGATTGGCGCATACATGCGGGCGTGGACATAAAAGGCGATATCGGTGCCGAAGTCCGCGCGATTGCAGACGGTGAAGTCATCTCTGTTGAAAAAGACAACATGCTCGGAAACGTAGTGAGAATTAATCATGGCGACGGGATGTGCAGCATATACGCAAACCTCGGAGATGAAATCGCTGCGCAAAAAGGAGCCAGAGTCCGCGCCGGTGATAAAATAGGTGTTGTAGGGCAGAGCGCGCTCTGCGAATGTATGGAGCCTCCACATCTACACCTTGAGGTAACGCGCGGCGGAAAGAACATTGACCCCCTTTCGCTTTTCCCTGAGGGAAAGGAATAAAAAATTTTTTTAAAATTTGTCGCAAACGTGTCATAAAAAAATTAAAATCTGTGTTATAATACACATAATGAAAAGAGCGTACACATTTTTGTGTGCGCTCTTTCTTATTGTGAAAGGAGGTGAGAGTATGGCAAAAAAGCAAAAAACAATAAAGAGCGAGCTTCTTAAAATTGTGCGCAAGAAGCTTTCGCCCGAGTACCTCGAAAAGGCGGGAATCGCAGAGCTTGCACGCAAACAGCCGAGCGTGATAGAGGCTCTGGCCCTCGCGCAGGTCAAGAAGGGCCTTGAGGGGGATCTGAAGGCGGCTGTCTTTATTGAAGAGCTTCTTGACGACACAGAGGCGGATGGTGCGCAACCGTATGATGTTGTTGTCAAGGTTGTCGGAGAAGAAAATGGAAATTGAAATTACACCCAGGCAGAGTAAATTCATAAACGCAACAGCGGGAGAGGTCCTCTTCGGTGGAGCGGCAGGCGGAGGAAAGTCATATGGCCAGATTGTGGATGCACTCATTTTTGCACTTAAGTATCCGAAATCAAAACAACTGATTCTCAGAAGAACACTCCCTGAGCTTGATAAATCGCTTGTGCGGTGTGCGCTCGAGCTTTACCCGAGAAGCTTGTTTACGTACAAAGCGGCAAAACACGAGGGGGTGTTCAAAAACGGCTCGGTTATAGATTTCGGTTACTGCGACAGTGAAAATGATGTATACCGCTATCAGTCTGCGGAGTATGACGTAATCCGTTTTGATGAGCTGACGCATTTCACTGAGCAGATGTATGTGTACCTGATTTCGCGCGTAAGAGGAGCGAACAGCTTCCCCAAGCAGATTAAAAGCTCAACTAACCCGGGAGGAACAGGCCATTCGTGGGTGAAATCAAGATTCATAGACATAGGAAAGCCGGATACGGAGCATCTCGGAAGAATTTTTATTCCGTCAAAGGTTACGGACAACAGCTTTCTTATGAAGGCTGACCCCGGATATATTAAAAGGCTTGAAAGACTTTCCAAAAAAGACAGGGAAGCATTGCTTAACGGGAACTGGGATATATTCGATGGGCAGTATTTCACCGAATGGAAGCGCAGTGTTCACGTTATTGAGCCTTTTGAGATTCCGGCCTCGTGGCGGCGGTATTTCGTAATGGACTATGGGCTTGATATGCTTGCGGGATATTGGATTGCGGTTGATATGTATGGCCGGGCATATGTTTACCGCGAGATTTATCAGAGCGGGCTTATAATTTCCGAGGCGGCAAAGCGCATAAGGAGCATGACAACGGAAAAAACTTATGCATGCCTTGCGCCGCCTGACCTCTGGAACCGACGGCAAGACACGGGAAAAAGCGCGGCGGAAATATTTGCGGAAAACGGAGTGCGCCTTGTTTCTGCAAAAAATGACCGCGTGCAGGGATGGTACAATCTCAAAGAGTGGCTTTCTCCATATCCTGACGAAACGGGGAAGATGTGCGCGGCACTGAGAATTTTTCCTAATTGCATAAACCTTATAAGAACGCTCCCGGCGGTTACGGTTTCTTCACAAAACCCGAATGATGTTGCAACCTCTCCGCATGAGCTTACTCACGCCCCTGACGCAATACGCTATTTTGTTGCGGGGCGCCCGGTGCCCGCAGCACAAAAGCTTGTGCAAGATGAAAACACACCGGATTTTGACACACAAGTAGAAGAACTGCTTGAATTTGAATAAAAGGAGAAAAAAGAATGGATATAGAAAATTTAAAAATAAAAACATATGAAAGCGCGGTTAAAAGCCTGCCGGATTACCCGTCGGATGAGGGCTACACAGCGGAGATGTTAAAAGACGTGTTTGACGCGCGAAGCGACAACGAAATAAAAGACAAGCACAATGCGCTTGTCGATGCGCTTTCTAAACATTCGGAGAACAAAGAAAATCCTCACGGGGTGACAAAGGAACAGTTAGGGCTTTCAAACGTTGACAACACAGCGGATATTGATAAGCCCATAAGCCGTGCGGTAGAAACGGCGCTTTCGGAGCATTCGGAGAACAAAGCAAACCCGCACAGCGTTACAAAGGCTCAGTTGGGGCTTTCAAATGTCGACAACACAGCGGATATGGACAAGCCTGTGAGCCATGCTACACGCGAAGCCATCTTGGAGCATTCAGAGAACAGGGAAAACCCGCATGGAGTAACGGCAGCGCAAATAGCAGTATATACAAAGGAAGAGGTCGACGATATGTTGGGGGATATCTCCTCAACACTCGATAGCATCACAGCTCTTCAGAATTTGTTTATCGGAGGTGATGCAGTATGAGTATAGCAGAAAAGCTTGTGACGGTAGCGGAGAACGTGCCGAAGGTCTACTCTGCAGGGCAAGCCTCAATGGTAGACGAAAGCAAAATTATTGAGAAAACGGTGTCGGGCGCGGCTGTAACAGTAGATGATGTTTCAGAGCTTCCGCACAAGGTAGCGTGTAAAGTCGGAAGCGTGAATTTGTTTGATATTGATGCGAAACCAAGTTATAACACAAACACAACTCAAACCTTTACGAAAATCAATGACTATGTTACACGATGTACAATCAGTTACGGCCAGGGCGGCGGAAACGCTGTATTTATTTGTAC
>JAZOAI010000018.1:0-20629 GCA_045595365.1 Eubacteriales bacterium | reverse complement strand
GACCGAGCCGCAGCGAGAAAGGGGAGGTTTCCTAGCCTCGCGGGAGCGAGGCGTGAGTTCTCCCCCGTTTTGCTACTTTTGCAATCAAAAGTAGGCCCGCCCGGCAGGGCAAGACCTACTCAAGAATCAAGTCCACAAAATCTTTTCGGGACAATGTAGGGGCGATTCAAGAATCGCCCGCGGGACATTCGTGAATGTCCCCTACGCCCACAGTCTCGCCTTGCTCAACATTTCCCCTCAAGGGGAAGGCTTAATGTGCTTCCTTAAGACCACACCCCATACAGAGAGTTCTTTTTCTGCAAAAAATTACTTCGTTCCGAAAATGCGGTCGCCTGCGTCTCCAAGGCCGGGAACGATGTATGCATCCTCATTGAGGCACTCATCAAGAGCTGCAACGTAAATATCAACGTCGGGGTGGTCTTCCTGAACCTTCTTGACACCCTCAGGAGCGGAAACAAGGCACATAAGGCGGATAGAGGTGCATCCGCGCTCTTTGAGCATGGAAATTGCATCGGAGGCCGAGCCGCCTGTCGCAAGCATCGGGTCAGAAACTATAACAGTCCTGTTTTCGATGTCCTTGGGAAGCTTGCAGTAGTAAACAACGGGGGTGTGGGTTTCCTCGTTGCGGTAAAGCCCGATATGGCCGACCTTTGCAACAGGGAGAAGAGTGAGAAGCCCGTCAACCATTCCGATTCCCGCGCGAAGAATCGGGACAATGGCAAGCTTCTTGCCGGAAATGTTCTTTGCGGTCATCTTCCCCATAGGAGTTTCGATTTCAACATCGCAAAGGGGAAGGTCGCGCGTGATCTCATAGCCCATAAGGAGTGCAATCTCGTTTAAAAGCTCGCGGAAATCCTTCGAGCCGGTATTCTTGTCTCTCATAATCGTGAGCTTGTGTTGGATGAGCGGATGGTCAATGATGTGAAGTTTTCCCATTTGTGTCACGTCCTCAAAGTTATTTTATTTTTTATTTAATTATACTACTTAAAAGACAATATGACAATACAAAAAGCAAAGAATTATCGCAAAAGAATCTGAAAACCGTCAAAACGGGAAATTTTTAAAAAAACATTTAAATAAAGATAAAAAAGCAAAAAAACTCTTGCAAAATCAGCAAAAATGTCATAAAATATTTGGTAAAGCGCTTTGTATATATCGGGGGTGATGAGGTTTGTTAAATATAGTTCTTGTTGAGCCTGAAATCCCCGCAAATACAGGGAACATTTCGCGGACCTGCGCCGTCACGGGCGCAGCCCTTCATATTGTGCGCCCTCTCGGATTTGACATATCAGACAGGGCAGTCCGCCGCGCCGGGCTTGACTATTGGCAATACCTTGATATCACGGTATATGACGGGATAGATGATTTCTTTGAAAAAAACCGCGGCGGGAGATTCTTTTTCTGCACGACCAAGGCAAAAAACGTCTACACCGATATGCAATATCAAAAGGGCGACTTTTTCATTTTCGGAAAAGAAACAAAAGGGCTTCCGGAGGAGCTTTTAAAAGAGCATCCCGATGAGTGCATCAGAATCCCGATGCTTCCGACGCTTCGCAGCCTTAATTTGTCAAATTCAGTTGCGATAGTTGCATATGAGGCTTTGCGCCAGATAGGATTTGAGAATATGCAGCTTACCGGGCAGCTACACAACATAAAATGGTAGCCGAAACTTATAAAGGTTTTTGAAATAGTACAAATTGGCGAAAAAATATTATTAAAAAAGCAAAAAATAGTTAAAATAACAATGTAATATTCGGCATTCCTGTGTTATAATAATAACAGTGGAAATATATGACAAAATTTAAAATGGAGGTATAGATTTTATGAACTACAACAAAAAGACTATTGAAGACATAAACCCGAAGGGCAAGCGCGTTCTTGTCCGCTGTGACTTCAATGTAAAGCAGGATGATAACGGCAACATCACCGATGATAAGCGCATTGTTGCAGCTCTTCCGACAATAAAATATCTTATGGATAAGGGCGCAAGGGTTATCCTCTGCTCTCATCTCGGCAGACCGAAGGGCGAGGTAAATCCGAAATTCTCTCTTGCACCGGTTGCAGTCCGCCTTTCTGAACATCTCGGAGTCGAGGTAAAGATGGCTTCTGACGTTATCGGCGAAAGCGCAAAGAACCTTGCCGCTTCTCTTTCTGACGGCGAAGTTATGCTCATCGAAAACGTTCGCTACCATAAAGAAGAGGAAAAGAACGACCCCGCTTTTGCAAAGGAACTCGCATCTCTTGCAGAGCTTTATGTTAACGATGCATTCGGCACCGCTCACCGCGCTCACGCATCCACAGCAGGCGTTGCAGACTATCTCCCGGCTGTTTGCGGATACCTCATCGGCAAGGAAATCGGAATTATGGGCGAGGCTCTTTCAAACCCGAAGCGCCCGTTTGTAGCAATCCTTGGCGGAGCAAAGGTTTCTGATAAGCTTGGAGTTATCAACAATCTTCTTGAAAAGGTTGACACTCTCATTATCGGCGGCGGTATGGCATATACCTTCGCAAAGGCAGCGGGCGGCACCATCGGTACTTCCCTCTGCGAAGATGATCGCCTTGAATATGCTCGCGATATGATAAAGAAGGCTGAGGAAAAGGGCGTTAAGTTCCTCATTCCGACAGATACAGTTGTTGCAGAGGCGTTTGCAGCAGATGCAGAGAGCAAAGTTGTCCCGACAAAGGCTATCCCTGATGGCTGGATGGGGCTTGATATCGGACCCGAAACAATAAAATCCTTCTCTGATGCGATCAGGGATGCAGGAACGGTTATCTGGAACGGTCCGATGGGCGTTTTTGAATTTGAGAAGTTTGCTGTCGGAACTGAAGCAATCTGCTCGGCAGTTGCAGAGAGTGGCTCCATCTCCATTGTAGGTGGCGGTGATTCTGCTGCTGCAGTTAAGAAGCTCGGCTTTGCAAAGAAGATGACACACATCTCAACAGGTGGTGGCGCAAGCCTTGAATTCCTCGAAGGAATCGCGCTTCCGGGTATTGCATGCCTTGAAGACAAGTAAGCTTCATTCGGCACAGGTAGAAACGGGTTTTCCCCGATTGACATAGATTAAGGAGATTTCACAATGAACAGAAAATACAGAAAGACAATCATCGCAGGAAACTGGAAGATGAACAAAACTCCTGCAGAGACAAAGAAAATGTTTGACGAGCTCAAAACCGCTGTCGGAAAGCAGAAGTGGTGCGACGTTGTCCTCTGCGTTCCGTTTGTAGACCTTCCTGCTGCATGCCGCGCATCCCGCGATGCAAAAATCGCAGTTGCAGCTCAGAATATGCACTATGAGCAGAGCGGCGCATACACCGGCGAGGTCAGCGCAGAAATGCTCAAAGAACTCGGCGTTAAGTTCGTTGTCATCGGTCACAGCGAGCGCCGCGAGTACTACGGCGAAACAGACAAGACAGTTAACCTCAAGGTCAAAAAGGCGCTTGAAGTCGGGCTTCGCCCCATTATCTGCGTTGGAGAGACACTTGAGCAGCGCGAGTATGACATTACAGCAGAACATATCACAATGCAGGTCAAGATTGCCCTTGCAGGCGTTCCTGCAGAGAAGGTCAGAAAGATCGTCTTTGCATATGAGCCCATCTGGGCTATCGGCACAGGCAAGACAGCTACAGCAGAGCAGGCGGCAGAGGTTTGTGAGCTTATCCGCTCAGTAATCCGCGCAAAATACGGCGCAAGGTGCGCTCGCGCCGTCACAATCCAGTACGGCGGTTCAATGAACCCGAAGAACGCAGCAGAGCTTCTTGCACAGCCTGATGTTGACGGCGGCCTTATCGGCGGCGCATCACTTAAAACGGAGGACTTTGTCGCAGTAATCAATGCGGCAAACCAGTAAAAGTATGAGTAAAAAAACACCTATCACCCTTATTATAATGGACGGTTTCGGCAACGCTGAGAGCGGAATTGCAAACGCTATCAGCGCGGCAGATACGCCGAACCTCGATAAAATCTTCGCTGAAAACCCGCGCTCTGAGCTTTTCGCATCAGGCCTTGATGTCGGGCTTCCTGACGGCCAGATGGGAAACTCCGAAGTTGGCCACACCAACATCGGAGCGGGCAGAGTTGTTTTTCAGGACCTTCCGAGAATAACCCGCGCAATTTCTGACGGCAGCTTTTTTGAAAACGAAGAGCTTCGCGCCGCGTGCCGCAACTGCACCGATAACGGAAGCGCTCTTCACCTCATGGGGCTTATGTCAGACGGCGGCGTTCACAGCCACAACAGCCATGTCTGGGGGCTTTTAGAGCTTGCAAAGCGCTATGGTGTCGAGAAGGTATTTATTCACTGCTTCCTCGACGGGCGTGACGTTTCTCCAACCTCCGGTGCGGCATTTGTCCAGGAATGTGCCGAAAAGTGCGAGGAGATTGGAGTCGGCGGCATCGCAACGGTTATGGGCAGATACTACGCTATGGACCGCGACAATCGCTGGGAAAGAGTAGAGCGCGCATACCGCGCAATAGTATGTGCAGAGGGAGAGGTTATGGAGTCGGCTCCCGAGGCCGTCAAGAAATCCTATGAAGACGGAAAGACTGACGAGTTCGTCGAGCCTGCCGTTATGCTCGGTTATAAGGGCGTTTCGGAAAACGATTCAATCATTTTCTTCAACTACCGCCCCGATCGCGCCCGCGAAATCACAAGAACCTTCGTTGACGAAACGTTTGACGGCTTTGAACGCGGAGATAATTTCCACAAGGTCTTTTATGTATGTATGACGCAGTATGATGCTAATATGCCGAATGTTCACGTTGCATATCGCCCGGAAGCTCTTGAGAACACACTCGGCGAATATATCAGCTCGATTGGCGCGCGTCAGCTCCGCATTGCAGAAACTGAAAAATATGCCCACGTCACATTCTTCTTCAACGGCGGCGTTGAGAAAATGTATGAGGGAGAGGACAGAATCCTCGTCAACTCACCGAAGGTTGCGACATACGACCTCCAGCCTGAGATGAGCGCATATGAGGTCACCGACAAGGTAATCGAAGCTATCGAGAAGAGAGAATACGACGTTATAATCCTCAACTACGCAAACTGCGATATGGTCGGCCACACAGGCGTTTTTGAAGCGGCAAAGAAGGCGGTTGAAACAGTTGATGAGTGCGTCGGCCGCGTTGTAGAGGCAGTTTCCTCTGTCGGAGGAATCAGCGTAATCACCGCAGACCACGGCAACGCGGACAAGATGCTCGAGGAAGACGGGGTTTCCCCCTTTACTGCACATACGACAAACACGGTTCCGTTCGTTATTGTCGGTGCAAACGTAAGCCTTCGCGACGGCAAGCTCTGCGACATCGCTCCCACAATGCTTGATCTTATGGGAGTCCACCAGCCGTCAGAAATGACAGGGGAATCACTTATAGCGAAATAAAATTTCACATAAACAATAAACGTAAAGGAGAAATGAAAAATGAAGAAATTTGCAGAAATCGTAGACGTAGTCGGCCGTCAGGTTATCGACTCACGCGGCAACCCGACAGTAGAGGTTGACGTTTATGTTGATGACGGTGTCAACACTTATATCGGCCGCGCAGCAGTTCCCTCCGGCGCTTCCACAGGTATCTTCGAAGCTTGTGAGCTTCGCGACGGCGACAAGTCAAAGTTTATGGGCAAGAGTGTTTACAAGGCTGTTGACGCTGTAAACAACGATATTGCTGAAGCAATCATCGGTATGAACGCACTCGACCAGGTCGAGATTGACCGCACAATGATAGAGCTTGACGGCACACCGAACAAGACAAAGTTTGGTGCAAACGCAATCCTCGGAACCTCTATGGCTGTTGCAAAGGCAGCTGCAGAAGCTCTCCAGATGCCGCTCTACACATACATCGGCGGAGTAAACGCAAAGACTCTTCCGGTTCCGATGATGAACATCTTAAACGGTGGCGCACACGCTTCCAACAACGTTGACATTCAGGAATTTATGATTATGCCGGTTGGCGCACCGAGCTTTTCTGAAGCACTTCGCTGGTGTACAGAAGTCTTCCACAACCTCAAGAAGGTTCTTTCTGAGATGGGAATGACAACTGCAGTTGGCGACGAAGGCGGTTTTGCTCCGAACCTCAAGAAGGATGAAGATGCTATCAAGGTTATCCTCGAGGCTGTTGAGAAGGCAGGATTTAAGCCGGGCGACGACTTTATGATCGCTATCGACGCTGCATCTTCTGAGTGGTATCAGGAAGACGGCACATACCTCCTCCCGAAGGCAAAGAAGAAGATGACAAAGCAGCAGCTCGTAAACTACTGGAAGAACCTCACAAGCAAGTATCCGATCATCTCCCTTGAAGACGGCGTTGCTGAGGAAGACTGGGAAGCATGGGGAATGCTCACAAAGGCTATCGGCTCAAAGGTTCAGCTCGTTGGTGACGACCTCTTCGTTACAAACGTTGAGCGCCTTTCAAAGGGTATTGACCTCGGCGTAGGTAACTCCATCCTCATCAAGGTTAACCAGATCGGTTCTCTCACAGAGACTCTTGATGCTATTCAGATGGCTAACCGTGCAGGCTACACAGCTGTTGTTTCTCACCGCTCAGGCGAAACTGAGGATACAACAATCGCTGACATCGCAGTTGCTCTCAATGCAGGCCAGATTAAGACCGGCGCTCCGAGCCGCACAGACCGCGTTGCGAAGTACAATCAGCTCCTCCGCATTGAAGAAGAGCTTGGCGACAGCGCAATCTACCTCGGCAAGAAAGCTTGGTTTAACCTTAAGTAATTAAACCTGATAATACAAAAAACGGTGTGATTTTAAGAAATCACACCGTTTTGCTATGCAACAAAAAGAAAACCCGCACACGATAGTGTGCGGGTTTTCTGGTGGACGATAACGGACTCGAACCGCTGACCCTCTGCACGTCAAGCAGATGCTCTACCAGCTGAGCTAATCGTCCAAACCGAACATTAGATATTATATCTTAAAAAAGATGGATTGTCAAGCCTTTTTTATGCATTTGTAAGAGTAAGTAAGGAAATTAAAAAGAACATAGAAACACCCCCGGCTGATGCAACCTTTCACCTTACATCACATCCGGGGGTTATTTCTGTTCACTCTTGATATCTAACATCAATTTAACCTCTCTTTCTGCTGAATCTGCCACCTTCTGTTTATTTTGACCGAGCTTTCCGAATTAAAAATCTTCTCTGAAACTTCTTCTCTTAATTTTCAAGTACCAGAATTGGATTTTTTAAAGAATGTCTTTATACATATGAGAGAGTACAGAATTTTAATTCTTCGGTCTTATTATTTTTCCTCCGGGTTTATACTACTTTGAAGGCTGCAGTTTTGTGAGTGCGGCACCTATGCGGCAAGAGTGACTTAACTTGTCGGCTGGTGGAAGTCTGCCACCTCTATCCCCTTATCGCATCTGAACCTTTTCTTTACCGGAACATTGGTATCACCCTTTCTTTGTCTATATAATAACATCTCCGAAAAGCTTTTGCAATTAGTAAAATACATAAAGTTAAGGTGACTTTTTTATGCAAAATACAGAAATTATTTTCGCAGCTGTGATTTTTGTTGACATAGGTATATGTGGTGTGGTATCATTAATATGTTGGGTTGTTAAATAATTAACAAATTTGCGTCGGAGAGAGTCTTCGGCGCTATCGTTTTTTCTGAGATGGTTTTGAGTTGAACAAGCCCATAATGCCCTTGAAATTTCCGCTTTTGTGTGTTATAGTATATTTTGGCAGTAGAAAAGCGAAAGAAGGTTATTTTTAATGAAAATTTACGAAGAACTTGTTGCTCGCGGGCTTATCGCCCAGGTCACGAATGAAGATGAAATCCGCGACCTCGTCAATAACGGCCGCGCAACATTCTATATAGGGTTTGACCCGACTGCAGACTCTCTCCACGTCGGCCACTTTATGGCACTGTGCCTTATGAAACGCCTTCAGATGGCAGGAAACCGCCCGATCGCGCTTATTGGCGGCGGCACCGCAATGATAGGCGACCCCTCAGGGCGCACAGATATGCGCTCGATGATGACAAAGGAAACGATCCAGCACAACTGTGACTGCTTTAAAAAGCAGATGGAGCGCTTTATTGAGTTCGGCGAGGGCAAGGCAATGATGGTCAATAACGCCGATTGGCTGCTTGATCTCAATTATGTTGATGTTCTCCGCGAGGTTGGCGCATGCTTCTCTGTAAACAATATGCTTCGTGCAGAATGCTACAAGCAGCGAATGGAAAAGGGGCTTTCGTTCCTTGAATTTAACTATATGATTATGCAGTCGTATGATTTCTACTATATGTATCAGAAATTGGGCTGCAATATGCAGTTTGGCGGAAACGACCAGTGGAGCAATATGCTCGGAGGAACAGAGCTTATCAGAAAGAAGCTCGGAGAAGATGCTCATGCAATGACAATCACGCTCCTTTTAAACTCTGAGGGAAAGAAGATGGGAAAAACCGCCCGCGGAGCTGTGTGGCTTGACCCGAACAAGACAAGCCCGTTTGAGTTCTATCAGTATTGGAGAAACGTGGATGATGCAGATGTTATGAAATGCATCCGTATGCTCACCTTCATCCCCATTGAAGAAATTGACGAAATCGAAAAGTGGGATGATAGCCGAATCAACGAAAAGAAAGAGCTTCTTGCGTACGAGCTCTGCGCTTTGGTTCACGGCGAAGAAGAAGCAGGCAAGGCTCGCGATGCAGCCCGCAGCCTTTTTGCAGGAGGCGGAGATGATTCCAATATGCCGACGACCGAGATCCCCGAAGCTGAAGTGGCAGGTGGCATCGGAATTCTTGATTTGCTCATCCGCTGCTCACTCGCTCCGTCAAAGGGCGAGGCGAGAAGGCTTGTTCAGCAGGGCGGTATTTCGCTCGACGGAGAGAAGGTTGAAGCTGCAGATCTTCTTGTTTCTGCAGATGAGCTTAAGGCGGGAGTAAAAATCAAAAAAGGGAAAAAGGTTTTCCATCGGGCAATAGTAAAATAAGTCTGCACAGGAAATTTAAAGGGGCTGTAGCAAAACAGCCCAGACCGCATAAGCTATAAAACAAATCGAACCTCTTGACGTACTTATGTACTACTTCGGGTTCGATTTGTTTATTCTGCACTATTTTTCTAAAGCCACAAAGGGTTTGTAGCAAAATGCATTTTGCTACAAACCCTTTAAAAGATTTCTTTCTTGTGAGCGGGAACAACGAAAACAAGAGAGATAACATACTATTATCTCTCTGTTCGATGCTATTTTAATATGCACAACAAATCTGCCGAAAGTGCAGATATCTCGTCACTTAGCCGATATCAGGTATTTCATAGTCACTGAGATCTGAGTGACCGCCGTTTTCAATTCCTAATCCACCGATTCCTCTGAACAAGCTTTTGAGGCTGGTAGTAATTACATCGGTAGCTTCAATTGTGACGATTTCGAGCTTTGGTTCTGTATAATTTTTCATACTACAGACTCTCCTCCACAAAATATTGCACTAGTATTATATAACAGTTTTCTCTTAATTGCAAGTCCTTTTTGAAAAAAATTTAAAATTTTTATTTTTTATTTCAAGGGGAGCAATACACGCTTGCTTTTTACTGAAGAAACATCACCTGATATTTCGTCGTTTGTGGCTTCAAAACATGCATATTCGGCGATTTCGCCAAGACCCGGAGAAAGCTTCTCAATGGCTGCAAGAACGCGCTCAGCTTCGGTTTTAAGCCTTTCGGCATCCGAAATCGGGGCAGAAGTTTTAAACATAATAAGAGGGATAACTCCGTGTTGCTCGTCCTTTGTTATGCCGATTTCATAAAGCGAGGAGTCAGAGGTTGCCTCGAGCGCGAGAGGAAGCTCAAACTCGTCTGATATTTCAGAATAGAGCTTATAACACAAATCTTCCATTTCAACGTCTTTCTCATATCTGAAGTAGCCGCCGGGGCGGAGAACACTTGAAAGCATACAGGATGAGATATATGCGGGAATCAATTTTTTCTGAGCTGAAAGCGTTTTGGTCTTTTCATAAATAGCAGGTGCGTTATTTCCTTCATATTTAAAATCAGTCGGGTTTATCCAGGCTATCTTAAAGTTTTTCCCCTCTCTGGCGAGAAGAAGGGTCATCATATATGAAACCTTTTCTCCTTCGGAAACATACATTGCACAATAAAGCTCGCGTGCGGCGGGGGTAAGCTCGATATAGTTTCCGTCGCTCTCTGCCTTTTTAATTTTTATGAGAGCGTCTGAAACCTGAAGATCATTCATATAATATGCGTCATATGGAACGAAGGGAACGTTTGTAAGCTTTGAAAGCTCCTTGAAAAAGGCCGAGAGCTCTGCTTCTGAAAATTCAAATCCGGAAGAGAACAGCGGAAGCGCTTTTGCTGCATTTTCCTCCTCAAAGGCTTGGATAAACGAGAAAAGAACGGTCTCTGCCTCTGACTTGACATCTTCGCTTATTTCAGATGCGAGATAAAATTCAGGAATAGAGGCCGGGCCTTTTATCTCGCAGGCAGCGAGAAAAACTGAGAGAAAAAGAGTTATACTGAGAAGTGCTGACACTGCTTTTTTCATGGTTTGTTATCTCCTTCTTCTGCAACGGCGGCGCCGCGCACGGTATATTTTTTTTCTGATTATAATTGCAAGAATAAGAAGCAGGAAAAGAGCTATAACGGATAATAAGATTAATCCAAGAACGGCAAACGGAGAAATTCTGCGGGGGGTTGCTGCCGGAGAAGCGGAGGCAACGTCAATAGAGACGTAACATGGGAATTTTCCAAGCTCCGTTCCGTCAGAAGAGGTCACAACAACATAATCCGTTCCGTCTTCCATTGTTGTAGAGATAAGCAAATCCTCGCGGGTTGTTCCTTTCGGAACGCTCAGGTTTATCGGTGACGACAAGTGATATCCCTCTCTGCGGGGAAGATCTGCGTTTGTAATGGTAATTGTATCAAAATTTTCAAAGCCGTAATCAAAAAGTGCTTTTGTGTCGGTGTATTTGTCGTTGTTTCTGGGGCTTTTCATTACTACGGCGATGAGGGTCTTACCGTCTCTTTCAGCCGCAGTAACGAGAGTGTACTGCGCGTCAGTTGTCCACCCTGCTTTCCCGCCGATAACTCCCTCATAAGAGAAGGCAGGGTCGCTTATCATACTGTGCTGATTGACAAAATAGCGGGATTCCTCTTGCTTGTTGTTGGGTGGCATTGTGTATTTATAGGTGCCGAATATCTTTCGGAAATTCTCGTTTTTAAGAGCATATCGGCAGATTGACGCCATATCATATGGCGTGGTGTAGTGGTTTGAGTCGCGAAGCCCGTTTGCATTTGCAAAATTTGTATTTATGGCACCTGCCGCACGGGCGGTCTCGTTCATCATAACTACAAAGTCGGAGATGGTGCCTCCACAGGCCTCTGCAATTCCGTTACATGCATCGTTTGCAGACATAAGAAGAGCTGCATAGCAGGCCTGCTCAAGTGTAATTTCTTCTCCGACATCAAGTGCGATGTGGCTTGAATCGCGCGAAACGGAAAAAACAGCTTCGTCTGTCATAACTATCTTGTCGGAAAGGTCTCCGTTTTCAATGCCGCAGATAACCGTTGCAATTTTCGTAATACTCGCCGGATAACGCTTCGCATGCATATCCTTGTTATAAAGAACCTGCCCCGTATCGGCATCCATCAGAACGGCAGATTCGGAAATAAGCGACGGTGCGGCAAGCGCCTGCGTGCTGAGAAGAAGGATAAGCATTAAAGATAGCAGTGTTTTAACAAATCGTGTCATTCGCACTTTCTCCCATTGAATTTATCACGTATATTTTGTGCAGAAAATTATCGCATTAAACGTATGTCATCGCCGAGAAATTCAAGCTTTATGAAGTCCCCCTCAAGCCGCGAAACTACCGGCGCGCCATAGCGGGAGGCCAGTTCGTTTTTCTTGAGAGAGGAGATAACTATTGTCGGAAGCCCCCTGCTCCGGCGGGTATTGATAATGTTAAAAAATGCCGCCGTTGTAAAAGGTGTTGTCATCTCACAGCCGACGTCATCAAGAATGAGAAGAGAGCAGGAAAAAAACGGTTCAGTATCCTCGTTGCTTCTGCCGAATTTTACGTCCTCAAGAGTTCCCAGAACGTTAAAAGCTGTGTCATATATAACGGAAAAGCCTTTGTTTGCTACAACTTTTGCGATGCACGAAGCAAGAAAGGTTTTTCCGAGCCCGCTTCCGCCGCTCATATAAAGGCTTTCTGAATTTCCGGAGAAGTCTTTTGCAAAGCTGCGGCAAAAGGAGAGAACCTCTTTCATCTGCGCCCGGGGCGAGAGTGTGCCTGCGGCGGTTTCCGGGTATAAATCAAGCGAAAAATCGGAAAAATCCGCACCGCAAAGCTCAAGGCGGGAGTTTATCTTTTCTGCACAAGCCCGGTCATAACGCTCATGCATACAACGGCAGAGAACTCCGCCGTCATAGCCCGTATCGTTGCAGATATCACAGAGATATTTTGTTTCCGTAACATCGGCAGGATAGCCTGCAGAAGTGAGAAGAGCTTCTCTCTCTGCAATAAGCGCTTCGTTTTTCGCACGGCGCGCAAGAAGAACGTCAGCCGCGCTTTCTTTTTTACCAAAGGATGCGCGGATAATATCAAAGGCTGTGGAGGAAAGCTCAGAATCAATCTCCGCAACTCTCGGAAGCTTTTTATAAACCTCTTTTCTGCGGGCTTCGGCTTCTGTTTCAAGCTTTATTTTTTCGTTTGCCCGCTCCCTCGTGATGGCCTCAATTATATCGCTGTCGTATTTCATAAGCTACTCCTTTTTAAGCAAGTTTTTGCGATTAAGAGCGCGCAGCCGCTCGGCCGCCGGAATATCGGCTGTCTCGGCAGAAGTCTCTTTGGAACGAGGGTTCAAACCGCGGCTTTCTGCCTCCGAGACCAGCTTTATCCCCTGTTCGTGCCAGGAGCGCAGGATTTTGTCCATATATCTCCATTTTAAGGAGCCTGTGTTTATAACGGTTTTGTCATATGCCAAAGCTATAAGCTCGTCTGAAAGGTTAAGTGAAATCCAAGAGGAAATATAGCGGTCCTCAGAGGGGGAGAGCGCTCTTGCGCGAATTCCGCAGACAGATGCGATTCGAGCCTTGTCGGAGCTTAGCTTTTCAAGCTCCCGCAGATATTCTTCCGCCCTGCCGCAGGTCATAATGCCGTCGCGAATCCATACCTTCGCGCGCTTTTCGATAGTACGCATCGTGGGAACTCGCCCGGCGCCGTATTTCTTTCTGGTTTCATCAATGCAGCTCGTTATAAGAAGGCAGATTACGTCAACGGGAAGCCCGAGCCATGAATAAATCCCGAGGAGAACCTGCAAATCAACGGTGGAAAGAAGCTTTCCCAATCTCTCTTCGCAAAAGCGAACAAGATATTGGAAGTCGCGGTCGCTTCCCATATGCTCGGCAACATCCTTCTGAGTGTATTCGGGAATCTCGTCAGAACGTTCCGGAAGCGAGGGCGCCTCAGTTTTGCCAATCAGCCCAATTTCCGAGAGAAGGTCTATAGCTGCAAGGAGCGAATCAGGAGAAAGGCGAAGGCGTTTTGATGCCGAATCAATATCAATCTCCCGGGAATGCGATAATATATATATGTAAACAAGCGCAGCATCTCCGGAAGCCTTGTCCATAAGAAGGTTTGCCGCAGAGGAAGACATAACAATCTCGCGTGTGGCAGGAAGCTCTATATTCAAGACAGGCATCTTATCCCTCCTTTCTCAATCAATAAGCATATATACTGATATTATACAAGATTTTTCATTTTTCGTAAATACATATTACAAAAAATTTTAAATATGTCTTAATTTTGCTGTTGACCCTGATAAAATAAAATGATAACATATATCATATGGAAGTATAATTTATGTGTAGGGGAGAAATGCAAAAATGTACGAAATATTAAAAAAAGAATACCTCAACCCAACCGTATGCAGAATGATTATTAAGGCTCCGGAGGTTGCTCACCGCGCAAATGCCGGACAGTTTGTAATTCTCCGCGCTGATGAAAACAGCGAAAGAATTCCGCTCACGGTTGCCGATTTTGACAGAGACCTCGGAACCGTTACCATAATCTTCCAGATAGTAGGCTCCGGAACGGAAATTCTCAGGCATAAAGAAGAGGGCGATTTCATTTGCGATTTTGCAGGCCCGCTTGGAAGAAAAACCGAAACAGAGGGGCTTTCTACCGTCGCAGTTGTCGGCGGTGGTGTCGGAACTGCGATTGCGTATCCGGTTGCGAAAAAGCTCCACGAGCAAGGCGCGTTTGTCGATGCGATATGCGGATTCAGAACAAAGGATTTGGTAATTCTTGAAGAGGAGTTCAAAAACGCAAGCAGCGAGCTTCATCTTCTGACGGATGACGGCTCATACGGGGAACACGGGCTTGTTACCGAAGCCTTGCGCCGCCTGATTGACGGGGGCAGAAAGTATGACGAGGTCATCGCCATAGGGCCGCTCCCGATGATGAAGTTTGTTTCCCTTCTCACGAAGGAATACGGAATAAAAACTGTTGTAAGTATGAACCCTATAATGATTGACGGCACGGGAATGTGCGGCTGTTGCCGCCTGACTGTCGGCGGGGAAACTAAGTTCGCCTGTGTTGACGGGCCTGAGTTTGACGGGCACCTTGTCGATTTTGACGAAGCTATCCGCCGCTCTTCTATGTACCGCGACTTTGAGTCTCACTCACGTGAGGAGACGTGTAATCTCTACAAAAAGGAGGTTGAATAAAATGCCCAATATGTCTTTGAAGAAAAATGAAATGCCTCAGCAGGAGCCGGAGATAAGAAGCCACAATTTCGATGAGGTTGCGCTCGGATATACAGAGCAGCAGGCGATTGACGAGGCTGCGCGCTGCCTGCAGTGCAAAAACCGCCCGTGTGTAGGAGGCTGCCCTGTAAACGTAAAAATTCCTGACTTTATCGCGAAGGTAGCCGAGGGCGATTTTGAAGGTGCATATAAAGTTATAACCGAAACAAACTCTCTCCCCGCAGTATGCGGAAGAGTCTGCCCGCAGGAGACACAGTGTGAATCAAAATGCGTTCGCGGGATTAAGGGTGAACCCGTTGCCATAGGAAGACTTGAGCGATTTGTGGCAGACTGGCATATGAAGAATGTGACGGAAAAGCCGGAGAAGCCTGAGAGCAACGGTCACCGCGTAGCAGTTATCGGGGCAGGTCCGTCAGGGCTTGCCTGTGCAGGAAGCCTTGCGGCAAAGGGATATGAGGTGACAATATTTGAAGCGCTTCACGTCGCAGGAGGAGTTCTGAGCTACGGCATCCCCGAGTTCCGCCTCCCGAACACTGTTGTAAAGAATGAGATTGAATCTCTTAAAGCGCTTGGCGTAGAGATTAAGACAAATATGATTATCGGAAAAACGCTTCTTGTTGACGAGCTGTTTGAAGAAGGATATGAGGCTGTGTTCATCGGCTCGGGCGCGGGTCTTCCCAAATTTATGAAAATTCCGGGAGAGAACCTCAACTGTGTTTATTCCGCGAATGAGTTTTTGACGCGAATCAATCTTATGGAGGCGTATAAGGAGACCTCACGCACACCTATTTTCCGCGCAAAACACACAGTCGTTGTAGGCGGCGGAAACGTTGCAATGGATGCTGCCCGTTCAGCAAGGCGCACGGGCGCCGAGGTTACTCTCGTATACCGCAGAACGGAAAAAGAGCTTCCCGCGCGCCGTGAGGAAGTCGAACACGCGCTTGAGGAGGGAATCAAGTTTGAATTCTTAACTTCACCTATTGAAATAAACGGAACTGACGGCAGAGTTTCCTCAATTACGTGCCAGAGAATGGAGCTTTCGGAGCCTGATGAGTCAGGCCGTGCCCGCCCGGTAGTTATTGAGGGAAGCGAGTTTGATATGGAGTGTGACTGCGTCATTATGGCTATCGGCACATCTCCGAATCCGCTTATTGCCTCGTCGACAGAAGGCCTCGAGACACAGCGCTGGGGCGGAATCTGCGCCGATGAGAACGGCAAGACAAGCCGCGATATGGTCTGGGCCGGCGGAGACGCGGTTACAGGGGCTGCAACCGTTATTCTTGCGATGGGCGCAGGAAAAACTGCAGCAGAGGAAATTGACCGCGCAATAATGGGGAAATAATTTAAAGATAAAAATAAAGGCTCGGCTGAGCCTTTATTTTTTTGTTGATAAAGAAAATCAAATATAGTATAATTATCATAGAGAGATAAATTATTCGGACGGTGGTTTTAAAATGCACGAAGAAATCAAAAAAAACCTTGCGCTTGCAGCGGAGGAACTTATCGTTTCAGCAAAGCTCAAGACAGGTGATGTTGTCGCGGTAGGATGCTCCACAAGCGAGGTTATGGGCGAAAAAATCGGGACCTCAAGCATCGCTGAGCTTGGAGAGGTTATTTACACTTCTCTTGCAGATGTTTTTTCCAAAAAGGGAATATATATTGCGGCGCAGTGCTGTGAACACTTAAACCGTGCGCTCATTATGGAACGCGCGGCCGCAAAAAACACGTACATCTGCAACGCGGTGCCTCAGCCCAAAGCGGGCGGGTCCTTTGCAACTGCGGCGTATAAATTTATGGAAGATCCCGTTGCGGTAGAGAGCTTTCTCGCCGATGCGGGAATGGATATCGGGGATACGCTTATCGGTATGCATATCAGGCCGGTAGTCGTTCCGTGCAGGTTGTCCGTAAAATCAATAGGGCAGGCGCACCTCGTCTGTGCAAGAAGCCGCGCAAAGTTCATCGGCGGTGAGCGCGCACATTATGACGATGAGCTAAAGTAAGAAAGAGAGGTAAAACTACATGAACAGAAACAAAACATATGAAATGGTATTATACGCACTTTTTGTTGCAATAACGGTAGTTCTCGGGCTTACCCCCCTCGGCTTTATTCCGCTTATCGTTTCTATCACTACAACGCATATGCCCGTTATTATCGGTAGCTATTCTCTGGGTGTTCGCGGAGGAGCCCTGCTCGGCTCTGTTTTCGGGATGACGAGCCTTATTCAGTGCTTCAGAAACCCTGTTGATATTACGGCACAGCTTATGCTCGGAAAGAGTACAGGAGGCTTTGGAATATACAACCTTTTCCTAATTGTAATGATTATTTTCCTTCCGCGTATACTTTGCGGAGTATTTTCGGCTCTCACATACAAGGGAATGTCCAAAATAGACAAGTCTCATGTAGGTGCGATGAGCCTTGCCGCATTTGTCGGGTCGATGACAAATACGATATTCTATCTCGGTGGTCTTTGCCTCTTCGCGTTTGACAGTATGGCAACAGCGTATGGCGTAACTACCTACGCGGCATTGATCAAAATTATTCTGGGTGTAGTAGGCTTCAACGGAATCATCGAAGCCGTGGCGGCAGTTGTAATCTGCACAGCGGTTGGAAAAGCTATCGCTGTTGCACGGGAAAAGAGCTTTATAAGATAAGGCAGAGGGTGTGCCGATGAATAAATTTTTCGCATTTATATATCGGATGAAATATATTTCGCGCTGGTCGCTTATGCGAAACACCCGCGTTGAAAACCTTGCGGAGCATTCGTTCCACGTTTCCGTGCTTGCTCATGCCCTTGCCGTCATTTCGCGCGATGTTTTCGGGAACAACGTAAGCCCCGAGCGCGCAGCAGCAGTGGCTCTTTACCACGATATGCCGGAAATCCTCACCGGAGACCTGCCAACCCCGATAAAGTATTACGGCGCGGATATAAGGTGCGCGTATAAAAAAATTGAAGCTGAGGCAGCAGAAAAGCTTATTAATATGCTCGATTTGAAGATAAAGAGAGGGATAAGGGAAACTGCGCTTTGTAACGATGAAAAGATTTTGCTCATAGTCCGTGCGGCTGATAAGCTCGATGCTTACATAAAATGCTGCGAAGAAAAAAATGCGGGAAACCGCGATTTTGAAAAAGCAGAACGGCAGACGATGGAAGCTCTTAAAAAATTATCGCTTCCGGAGGTTGAATATTTTATCGAAAATTATCTGGCCGCGTTTACCGTGACAGTAGATGAACTATAAACAAGGGTTTGTAGCAAAATGCATTTTGCTACAAACCCTTTTAGGTTTTAATATTCACCTATTTCCGTATCTATTGCAGAGATAAACATTTCCGCACTGTCGCTCAGATCATAAGTGAAATCTGTTCGCGATATCTTCTGAGCGTCTGCCATGTTTCCTGTTTCTATGGCCGAAATCGCCGAACTGCAGGCATCAGACATTCTTTTTGCGGTCGCTGAAATTTTGTTCCACAAATCAGGGAAGCTTTCGCCCTCACCCTGGACATGAGTGCAGATCTCATCAAGCTTTTCTTTCATCGACGTAAAGGTATCCGTTGCATTTTTGAGATAGCTCTCCTCACCCGAAGTCTCAAAAGTATTGAGACAGTGGTTTGCGTAGTTTGCATCCGTTGCGTATTGCATTGACGTCGCGTATTCGAGAAGGATTGTATATTCTGCAAGCATCTTATTCAGAAGAGTATATTTGCCGTCGTCGATTCTTATGGAGGCCATAACGCCGGAGAAAATCGGGTCATCCTCGGAGAAAAGGGATTCAGGGGAAGCATAAGCAAAGCGGTAGAACGCGTTAAGCCCTCGGACTACAAATTCAACGGTTATGCGGCCGCCCGCTTTTGAAAAGGTTCTGAATCCCGTAGTTTTGCCATAGGTAACCGTGGCGGCGTTTTCAGACTTCGGAAGATTCAGAATATCATATGCATATTCCTCTGTCGTCATAAGCAGATCCGACTCGTCATCCGGAACATAGATAAAAACCGCATTCCCGTCACCCTCAAAGCTGATGTAGCCGTCGGCATCAAAGTTTCCTATGCGCTCATATGTTTCGGGGTATTCCAGAATGATTCCGTAAAGCTGGTTTTCATACCTTGCAAACTCATTCTCATCCTCCTCAACAGGAGGCTCGTTTGAAACACCTGAGAGATAATCCTCTTCATTCGGCGTGCATGCTGAAAAACTGAAGATAGTGAAAAGAATACAAAAAACAGAGATAAGTTTTTTCATTTTCATTCCTCCCGATTTGTTTATATGAAAGCTATTAATCGTTACTTCTGTCAAGAGAACGGTATTGAATCGCCTCTGCAATGTGAGGCGCAAGAACAACATCAGAGCCTGCAAGGTCTGCGATTGTAAGAGCAAGCCGCAGAATTTTGTCATATGAACGGCCGGTAAGCCCCAGAGAGTCAAAAGCTGCCTTGAGAAGGCTTTTCGCTGCATCGTCGAGGCTTATAATTTCGTGAAGCGCAGAGGCAGAAAGCTCGGCATTGCAGAGGACTCCGCGTGCCCGCGCCTTTTCTCTTGCTAAGTTCACGCGTTTTCTGATTTCTGAGGAGCTTTCTCCCTTTTCGTTATTTGACATATCGTCATAGGTAACGCCGGGGACTGAAACGTGGATATCAATTCTGTCAAGAAGAGGCCCTGAAATTTTCCCCATATAGTTCTTAACAGATTGGTCTGAACAGGTGCATTCGTGTGCATCCCCCTCATATCCCCGCCATCCGCATTTGCATGGGTTCATCGCACAGACAAGCATAAAACGGGCGGGATAGGTGACCGAACCTGCTGCGCGGGAGATTGTGATTTCTCCGGTTTCCATAGGTTGCCGGAGAATTTCGAGCGTATCGCGGCGAAACTCGGGAAGCTCGTCGAGGAAAAGGATGCCGTTATGGGAAAGCGAAAGCTCGCCGGGCAAAAGAGAAGCTCCGCCGCCTGAAAGGGCAACCGTAGTCGCTGTGTGGTGCGGCGCGCGGAAGGGCCTGTGTGTCACGAGCGGCTCTTCGTTCGAAACAAGGCCGCGGATAGAGTGAAGCCCCGTTGTCTTAAGGGACTCTTCATATGTCATATCGGGGAGAATTGAGGGGATGCGCTCAGCGAGCATACTCTTGCCGGAACCCGGAGGGCCTATCATAATTATAGTTGAATACATATACACGGTTGTTGTTTTCTTATGATTGCAAGGCTTTTTTCCAATTTTATAAAATGAAAAAATCACCTTGTTTTCACCATAAAACAAGACCACTACTGACGGATATTTTAAATTTTCATTTATTCTAACCATAGTTTATTCCTCAAAAATTACAACGAAGATATGTCAGATTGAAGTATTGCAGATTCCCTCTAAAATAACATATTCATTCTCAACTTAATATTATAGCACTTTGATATCAATAATGCAAGAGAAAATGAAAAATAGTTGTATTTTTGGGTTGATTTTTTTCATAACGTGTGTTATAATATACTGCTTAAAGATAAAAGGTACAAATGAAATTTCATCTCATTTGTACCTTTTCTTATTTCTTTTTACTTCTTAATAAACTCAAAAAGCATATTCCATAGCCTTTTTATTTCTTCATCTGTGTTTCCTTTTACAGTTATATTTATTGATGGTTGTAAATAACACTCACTTTTTTCTACTGCAATACCTTCAACAGTCAAGTTATCAATTAAGTATTTATAGTAATTATCATAATACTTAACAGCCAAATAACCCTGCTTTGGTCTATGTATTGACTGCTGATGTTCTTCCTGCAAACCAGAACAACTTGCCAAAGGATAATAACCCTTTTCTTCAAGATACTTTACCAAATCAGAAATATAATAATCAATTGGAACTTCTGTACCATTTATCTCTACAGGTTTTGTTATTGCTTTGTTTTCCTCTA
>JAZOAI010000017.1:0-10492 GCA_045595365.1 Eubacteriales bacterium | reverse complement strand
TTTCTTTGATACATTCATTTTTAGAAATCCTACCATTTTATCAATAATAGAACGATGGCATCGTAGGGGCGATTCACGAATCGCCCGTTTTTCGGTATCATTGTTGATTTCTACAATCAAATGGATGTGATTTGGCATAATAACATATTTAGGAATTGACACATTAAACCTGCCGGGCTATATTTCAATAATCCGTTTTGTGAATTCTTCATATTGCGTTAATTTGTTTTCGGGCGATTCGTGAATCGCCCCTACAATATTTGAAAATAAATGTTTTTTGTTATGCGTACATATCGTAATAAAATATGCACCATTTTGTGAATAATCATATCCTTTTAATCTTGTTGGTTTTCGCTTTGATAATTCCATATTATTTTATCCCATAGAATATTGAATCAAAATCTGTACATAATATTTCTTTAATTAAAATAATTTCATCTGGATATAAATGTCTTTGACCGACTTCTATTTTTGCAATAGCACTGCGGGTTATATCGCAACCTTGCAACTGCAATTTGGCAGAAAGCGTATCTTGAGTCATACCTAAAGATTCTCTAATTTTTCTAATATTATTGCCAATTTCCTTTTCTACTATCTTATTCATAAAATCAATCCTTTGCACTTAAACTAGAGCAAAACTCTTGACTTTATTATAGATTTAATTTATAATAATATTGCACTTATATAAGTGCAATATTATTTACGGAGGTAAAACAAAATGAAGAAAAGATTACAAGGACTAATTGAAGGTGTGCTTGTTGGTGTCATACTGCCATGCGGAGTTGCGTTTGCAAAACAAATCAGCCAAACAGCAGAGCTGTTTTACAACAACATAAAGATTTACATTGACGGCGGCGAAATTGTGCCGAAGGATGTTAATGGTAATAAGGTTGAGCCGTTTATAATGAATGGAACCACCTATTTACCTGTTCGTGCGATTTCAAATGCACTTGGTAAAGACGTTGAGTGGGATGGAGCAACACAAAGTGTTTACATTGGAAAGAAAGACCAGACAAAGCCAGATAATTATTTGGATAAGATACAGTATACCGATTTCAAGTCATACGATGGCAGACAGTTTTATAAAATAAATGGAACAGTTACGGATTATATGAATACAACATATACAAATGGTATATTGTTATATGATAGCTTTACTTATGTAATAGAAAATGACAGAGATGAGGCACATATTTTAATAGATTATCCTTTAAATAGTCAGTATAAAAAATTACTTGGGAAAATAGTATTGCCCCAAAAAGTTGATATAGCAGGTTTTAAAGAAGAAAACATTAACGAGTGGAGCGGTGCTGTAAATGTAATGTTTTTTGGAGATGGCAAATTGTTATATGAGGCAACAAATATTTCAAAAACAATGCCGTTCAGCATTGATATAGATTTGTCAGGCGTTAATAAACTTACCATAAAAACTTCAGGAAAAGATGTATTTGAAACGTATATAGCACTTACCGATTTAGCACTCTACAAATAATGTCCGGGACTGTAACAAGCAGGGAAAATGTATCACATCTTCCGCAATATTTAGGATATTCCTAAGAGCTTATAAAAACGGGCGATTCGTGAATCGCCCCTACAAAAAAGGTTGAACGATTGATTTCGTTCAACCTTTTAAAATTACTGTCCTTAACGGTACACCTCATAAAGGGGAAGCATTTTCTGCGTTTAAAAGAAAAGAAAACCTTTCTTTTCTTCACATTTAAAGTCAGAAATCTGATATCCTGTTTCCTTGATGGCGTCTGCAATCTCGCTTTCGGAAATCGGAGCCTTTGAGATTATCTCTGTCGTCTTCTCTGTGTGGGAGGAGATGACTTTTTTTACGTTGAAAGCCGCCCTAACGGCATCGTTCATATGCTTCTCGCACATAGGGCACATCATACCCTCGACGTGCATCGTGATTTTAAACATTTAAAACCCTCCCCTCGGATTATGCCATCTGAACATTCAGCTTCTCTCCGCCGAGAATGTGGAAGTGGAGATGATGCACAGTCTGCCCTGCATCGTCGCCGCAGTTTGAAACAACGCGGTATCCGCCGACAAGGTTTTCCTCGCGCGCGATTTTTGCGATTACCTCAAAGATATGCGAAACGACAGCTGAGTTGCCTTCATTAATTTCTGAAACCGCCGATATATGTTCCTTCGGGATAACGAGAATGTGTGTCTTTGCCTGAGGGGCGATGTCGCGAAACGCGAGAACAAGCTCATCCTCATAAACTTTAGTTGACGGGATTTCCCCCGCAATTATTTTGCAAAACAAGCAATCTGACATAATTTTCCAATCTCCTATGCTCTTGATTTTACAAATTCTTTTGCGACTGCAAGCGCGTCACTAAGCTTTGTGACGTCGTTTCCGCCAGCCATAGCAAAGTCCGGCTTTCCACCGCCATTTCCGCCGGCCGCTTTTGCAGTTTCGCGGACTAAGTCGCCTGCCTTTATTCCGCGAGCGACAACGTCTTTTCCGCAGGTAGCGGTGAATACGATTTTTTCGCCGTTTACACTTGCGAGAACTGCAGCGACAGAAGAATCGAGGCTTCTCATCTCATCGCATATTGCGCGGAGATCATCGCCCTTTGCGTTTTTGATTTCTTTTGAAACGAACTTGATTCCGTTAAAGTCGGAAGCTTCCTTTATATAATCTGACGCATCAAGTGCTGCCATTTTTGAATTCATAGCCGAAAGCTCCTGACGAAGGGCTTTAATTTCCTCGGCCTGATGCTCTGCCTTGATGATAACCTCGCGCGGAGCAGCCTTAAGCGCCTCTGCAACGCTTGCGATTGTTCCTTCAAGCTCTGCTATTTTTTCAAGAACCGCGTTTGCGCAGATAGCTTCAATTCGTCTTACGCCTGCGGCAACGCTTGATTCGGACATTATCTTGAAGATTCCTGATTTTGCGGTGTTGTCAAGGTGAGTTCCGCCGCAAAGCTCAAGGGAATAATCGCCCATTGTGACAACACGGACTGTCTCGCCGTATTTCTCGCCGAAAAGTGCCATGGCGCCGAGCTTTTTTGCTTCCTCAATCGGCATCTCGCGGACAGTTATCTCAAGTCCCTCTAAAATCTTCGCGTTGACCTCAGCTTCAACTTTTTTAATTTCTTCTGCCGTCATTGCGGAAAAGTGAGCAAAGTCGAAGCGGACAGTGTCCGGGCCGACAAGCGAGCCTGCCTGCTCAACGTGGGTTCCGAGGGTGTTGCGGAGAGCCTTCTGGAGAAGGTGGGTTGCAGAATGCGCGCGCATAATAGCTTCGCGGCGGCACTTGCAGACGCTCCCTTCCGCCTCGTCACCCTTTGAGATGGTGCCATCTGAAACCTCGCCGATGTGGAGGAACTTTCCGTCTTTGGTTTTCTTTACGTTTGAAACGCGCATTTTTCCTGTTTTTGTTTCGATTGTGCCCTCATCCGCAAGCTGGCCACCGGATTCAGCATAGAACGGTGTGCGATCGAGAACGATTTCAATGTTTTTGCCTGCCTCTGCGGAGTCAATAACCTCGCCGCCGCTTACTATTGCGAGAATCTTGCCGTTTGCCGAAAGCGAGTCATAGCCGACAAATTCAGTCTTAACGCTCTTGTCAAGGCCGAGGTCAAGCTTTTCCCAGGCAAAATCGCCGAGAGCCGCCTGAGCTGCGCGGGCGCGCTCGCGCTGTTCGTTTAAGCACTCGTCAAAGCGGGCGCGGTCGATTGAAAGGCCCTTTTCTTCAAGAATTTCAAGAGTGAGGTCAATCGGGAAGCCGTAAGTATCTGCAAGCTTAAAGGCGTCATCGCCGGAGAGCGTTTTTTCGCCCGATGCAGAAAGCTTTGCCATCATATCCTCAAGGATTGAAAGGCCCGCATCAATTGTGCGGTTAAAGCCTTCCTCCTCCATGCTTATAACCTTTTTGATATATTCCGCCTTTTCAGAAAGCTCGGGATATGCGCCGCTGCTCTCACTGATAACCGTGTTGCAGACATCGTGGAGGAAGGTTCCCTTTATCCCGAGAAGTCTGCCGTGACGGGCTGCGCGGCGGAGAAGACGGCGGAGAACGTAGCCGCGGCCCTCGTTCGAGGGCATAACGCCATCGCACACCATCATCGTGGTAGAACGGATGTGGTCAGTAATTATGCGGAGAGAGATGTCGGTTTTCTCATCATCACCGTAGTTTACATTTGCAAGGCGGGAGATATGAGCCATAATGTTCTTGACGGTGTCAACCTCAAAGAGCGAGTTAACCCCCTGCATAATGCAGGCAAGTCGCTCAAGGCCCATTCCCGTGTCGATGTTCTTCTGCTTAAGCTCTGTGTAGTTGTTGTTGCCGTCATTGTGGAACTGTGTGAAAACAAGGTTCCAGAACTCAACATATCTGTCGCAGTCGCAGCCGACCTTGCAGTCGGGTGAGCCACAGCCGTTTTCAGGGCCGCGGTCAAAGTAAATCTCAGAACACGGGCCGCACGGACCTGCGCCAATCTCCCAGAAGTTGTCCTCCTTGCCGAGACGAACCATATGAGATTCGTCCACACCGCGCTCGTTGACCCACATGTTATAGGTTTCGTCATCATCAAGGTAAACTGAAACATAGAGCTTTTCCTTCGGGATTTCAAGGACTTCGGTTATAAACTCCCAGGCCCAGGTGGTAGCCTCTGCTTTGAAGTAATCACCAAAGGAGAAGTTTCCAAGCATCTCGAAGAACGTGCCGTGGCGCGAGGTTTTTCCGACACGCTCAATGTCAGGGGTGCGGATGCACTTCTGGCAGGTGGTGACCCTTGTTCGCGGCGGGGTGGCCTCTCCTGAAAAGTACGGCTTCATAGGAGCCATACCTGAATTTATAAGTAAAAGCGAATTATCCCCCTGCGGAAGGAGGGGGAAGCTCTTGAGCCTTAAGTGACCCTTGCTTTCAAAGAATGCAAGATATTTTTCACGAAGCTCATTTAATCCCATGTACTGCATTTATAAAAACCTCCGATGCGATACGCTGTTTTCAACATATCAAGTCTATTTATACAGAAAACATTATACACCATACAAACGGTTTCTGTCAAATAAAAATGACGTTATACGGTACTTGTTGTCATGTTCGCATATTTTTCTTGTATTTTCTCATAAAATGATGTAAAATGTATTTATTCTGAAAGGAGTGTAAGCTTTATGAAAAAAATAATTTGCGGCATTCTTGCCGCTATGTGTATGATCTCCCTGCTTTCTGCATGCGGAGAACCGATTAAGGAACCGCCCGAGGTCGGCTTTTTAGTTGCTGCGCAGTTTTCAGGCTATCGCCTCGGATTTGTTAAAGACCATATCTCCAAAGACGAGATTACGGAGAGGATTGATTCTCCTGATCTTGTGAAGTTTTCGTCGGTTGGTAAGGCGGTGAACGCCCTTAAAAACAACAAAATCCACGGGCTTGTTCTCCCTGAAAAGTATGCAAACGAAGAGATTGAAAAAAATCCGGATTTGAGCAAGCTTCATATGACCTTTATCGAGAAAAAACCGTGTGCGCTTCATCTTGCGTGGTATGAGCTTTCACTGCCGATAAACGCCGCGGCAACGCGCATAAGAAACGACGGAACGGCAGAAAAAATTGCAGCGGCAAATTCCGGAGAAGGAAAAGGCGATTATACCCGCCCCTCGGATTATGACAAGGTTGAGGGAAGGCTTCTTCGCGTTGGGATTCCTTCCTTTGATAAAGCTCCCCTGCATTATAAGGACAGTGACGGAAACCTCTGCGGAATAAACGTCGATACCGCGTATGAGTTTGCAAAGGAAATCCACGCTGAAATAGAAATCCGTGAGTATGAAGACGATGCGGCTCTTATGGCGGCGCTTGATTCAAACGAAATCGACCTTGCAATCTCTGAGTTTATCCCAAGCGAGGAGAATCCTATTTCCGGCAAATACAGTTATACACACGAGTATACTGACCAGTCGGTCCACATCCTCATAAACGGGCCGACACCCGCCGCGGCAAACGGCCTTGGCGCTATGATGAATAAGTAAAAAATACCCACGCGATAATAACCGCGTGGGTATTTCTGCTTTAAACTGCAAATGAAAAGCAAAATTATGCGTTTGCTTCAATATAATTTACGACGTCACCAACTGTTTTGAAAAGATGAACGTCGCTGTCCTTAATTGTAATGTCAAATTCTTCCTCAACGGTCATCATGAGCTCGACCATATCAAGAGAATCTGCACCGAGGTCATCTGCGATGCTGGTGTCTGCAGTTATTGTGGACGGATCGATGTCAAGCTGAGCCTCAAGGATGCCTTTTAAAGTTTCAATAATCATAAATGTACCTCCATAGCAATGTTTCTTATATCCGTATAATAGCATCATTATGCGCTTTTTGCAATAGAAAATTTCAAAATTCAAATAAGCTTTTCTTTAGCGGCGTTCACGAAAGCGAGAATTTCGTCTTCTGTTGAAAAACGCGAGAGGCTTATTCTTACCGCACAGGAAATGAGATTATCCGGAACACCGAGCGCCTTCAGAACGTGGCTTTTCCTTCCCCGGCTGCACGCGCTTCCTGCAGAAACGTATATCCCGCGCTCTTCAAGAATACGCATCGAAACCTCACTCGGATATTTCGAAAAAGCTACGCTTATAATGTGCGGTGCGCGGACAAAAGGTTCAAAAATATGAACATTCGGGAGAGCTTCAAGCTCTCGCACAAGAAGCTCTGATAACTCACGCATACGGTCTCCGCTCTGCGGAAAACCCGAAAGTGCAAGCCTTACGCTTTCTGCAAAGGCTGCAATCTGCGACGTCGCCTCGGTTCCGGAGCGAAGCCCACCCTGTTGTCCGCCGCCGAGAAGCTGGGGGGTTATTCTGACTCCGTTTCGGATATACAGCGCGCCGATGCCTTTTGGCGCGTGAATCTTGTGGCCGCTTACGGAAATCATATCCGCGCCTGATTTTGAAGCATTCAGAGGGAGCTTCATAAACGCCTGAACGGCATCTGTGTGAATAAGAGTGTCGCGGTTTTTTATGCGAACAGCCTTTGAAATTGCGGGGATATCCATAACCGAGCCTACCTCGTTGTTTACGCTCATTACGGACACAAGAAAGGTGTCATCGCGCACCGCATCCGCAACGTCAGATGGCCAGACAAGCCCATCGGGGCGCGGAGAAATGTAGGTGACCTCGAAGCCCTGAGCCTCAAGCTTCTTCGCACATTCGAGAACTGACGGGTGTTCGAAGGTTGTCGTTATCATATGTTTTTTTCTTTTGCATCTGGCGGCGGCGCCGAAGATAGCAAGGTTGTTGCTCTCTGAGCCGCAGGAGGTGAAGGTGATTTCGCGCCCATCGCACGAGAGAGCGGAGGCAAGCGTGGCTTTTGCCTCATTCACAATCCTTTCTGCCGAAATTCCGAGCCCGTGAAGGGATGATGGGTTTCCAAAGTCTTCGCACATTGTTGAAACTGCGGCTTTTGCCGCTTCCGGCAAAACCTGCGTTGTAGATGCGTTGTCAAAATATATCATAAGCGATCTCCAAAAAAGTGTTATATATGTATTATAAAATATTTTAATGTATAAATCCAGTGTTTTCGACACAAAAAATATCAGTTTTGTGCTTTTGTGCTTGTAAGCATAAATTATTTGTGTTATAATACTTGTCGGAAATAAAAAAGGAGGTCTTTTTTTATGTCAGGAAAGGTAATTCTCGGCGCGCAGTGGGGCGACGAGGGAAAAGGTAAATTCATAGATATATTTGCATCGGAGGCAGACCTCGTAGTCCGCTCACAGGGCGGCAATAACGCAGGGCACACGGTTATTGTAGGGGAGAACGTTTATAAGCTTCATCTCATTCCGTCGGGAATCCTCTATTCAGGAACAACCAACATCATCGGCGCAGGCGTCGTTCTTGACCCGAAGGTAGTTCTCGCTGAGATGGACGAGCTTGCTTCAAAAGGCGCACCCCTTGATAATTTATTTATAGATCAGAGAACACACGTTATTATGCCCTGGCATATCGAGCAGGACGGGCTTGAAGAAGTTGCTCGAGGTGCGGGAGATATAGGAACAACAAAAAAAGGCATCGGCCCGTGTTATATGGATAAGGCTCAGCGCATCGGAATCCGTATGCATGACTTTATCTCAAAAGAGAAGTTTACCGAAGCAGTAAAACGCATCGGTGAGATGAAGAACAAGCTGTTTGTTAATTACTACGGCGCAAAGGCTCTTGACCTTGATGCAATCGCAGAGGAATACTGGAGCTATGCCGAGCGCCTTGCTCCATATGTCCGCGATACGAGCGTTATGGTGTTTGACGCTATTAAGGCAGGGAAGAAGGTTCTCTTTGAGGGCGCTCAGGGTACACTTCTTGACCTCGATATGGGTACATATCCGTATGTCACATCTTCTCACCCGGTATCAGGCGGTGTTTGCGTAGGTGCGGGCATCGGCCCCACCTGCATTGATGAAATTGTCGGAATATTCAAGGGATATACTACCCGCGTCGGAAAAGGCCCCTTCCCGACAGAGCTTGATGACGAGACAGGCGAATATATCCGCCAGGCAGGCGCAGAGTTCGGCGTCACTACAGGCCGCGCCCGCAGAACAGGCTGGTTTGACGCGGTTATGGCAAGATATGCGGTGCGCGTAAATGGGCTTACCTCTATTGTCATCAACAAGATTGACCCGCTTCGCGGGCTTCCGAAAATCAAGCTTTGCACGGCATATGAAATGGACGGGAAGATTATAAACGATTTCCCGGCAGACCTTGACGACCTTGCAAAATGCACCCCCATTTATGAGGAGTTTGACGGCTTCGATGAGGATATCTCGTTTATCAAGAATTATGACGAATTCCCGCAGTCAATAAAGACATATATCGAAGCTGTTGAGCGCGCCTGCGGATGCCCCGTTTCCATTGTCGGCGTCGGCCCGGACAGAGAGCAGATTGTTTATAAAGACTGATTTTAGGAGCTGGTAATATGTCGAAGATAAATGTTGTCGGTCTCGGATATATAGGGCTTCCGACTGCGCTTATGTTTGCATCTCACGGCGTCGAGGTTGTGGGGACAGACTATAACGCATCTCTTGTCGAAACGCTCAATGCCGGAAAAACTACATTCGAGGAGGATGGGCTTTCCGAGCTTTTTGCCGAAGCTATTTCCTGCGGGATTAAGTTTACTACGGAATATATCACGACAGATGTCTACATCGTTTCAGTGCCTACCCCCTATGATAAAGCGAGCAAGAAGATTGACCCGAAATACGTTATAAGCGCAGTTAAAAGCGTTATGGAAGTCTGCCCGAAGGGAGCTACGGTTGTTATTGAATCAACAGTTTCTCCGGGCACGATCGACCGCTTCGTGCGCCCGGTTATTGAGGAAAACGGATTTGTTATCGGTCGTGACATAAACCTTGTCCACGCGCCTGAGAGAATTATCCCGGGCAATATGGTTTATGAGCTTCGCAATAATTCGCGCACAATCGGCGCAGATTCAAAAGAAATCGGAGAGAAGATAAAAGAGCTTTACGCTTCCTTCTGTGTCGGCGAAATCGTAGTTACCGACATCCGCACGGCAGAAATGTCGAAGGTAGTTGAGAACACCTTCCGCGACATCAACATCGCATTTGCAAACGAGCTTGCAAAAATCTGCCGCAGCGATAATATGGATGTTTATGAAATTATCAGGATTGCAAACAAGCACCCGAGAGTTAACATCCTCTCTCCCGGCCCCGGAGTCGGCGGGCATTGCATCTCGGTTGACCCATGGTTCTTGGTCGGAGATTATCCCGGCATTGCGAACATCATCCTCTCGGCAAGAAAGATAAACGATTCCATGCCTGAGTTTGTTCTCGAGCGAATCCGCGAGATAATGGATGAGAACGGAATATCAGATATTTCCCGCGTCGGGCTCTATGGGCTTACGTATAAAGAGGATGTTGACGATGTTCGCGAAAGTCCAGCGCTTCAGATGCTTGACAGCATGAAGCGGCATCTCGGAGGAACCGTTGTCGCGTATGACCCGTTTGTAAAAACACGCCTGTGTGACGGGCAGGTCTTTGATTATGACGAGTTCCTCAAAAAGGTCGATATTGTCGTTATCCTCACAGCGCACACGCACATCAAAGAAAACCTCAAAAGCTTAGAGGGCAAAATCGTTTTTGATACGCGCAACGTCGTTTCGGGAGATAAGGTATATAAGCTTTAGAATACAATAAAAATCCACCCTATGGGGTGTGATCTTAAGGACACACATTAAGCCTTCCCCTTGAGGGGAAATGTTGAGCAAGGCGAGACTGTGGGCGTAGGGGACATTCACGAATGTCCCGCGGGCGATTCTTGAATCGCCCCTACATTGTCCCGAAAAGATTTTGTAGACTTGATTCTTAAGTAGTTCTTGCCCTGCCGGGCGGGCCTACTTTTGATTGCAAAAGTAGCAAAACGGGGGAGAACTCACGCCTCGCTCCCGCGAGGCTAGGAAACCTCCCCTTTCTCGCTGCGGCTCGGTCACGGTTTGGCTCTGACAATCCACTGGATTGTCATTCACTACCA
>JAZOAI010000016.1:0-54857 GCA_045595365.1 Eubacteriales bacterium | reverse complement strand
GCCGTTTTCTGCGGAGCCGCGGAGAACGGGGTGCTCAGGGTTGAGTGCGCGTGCGCGGAACTCTGCAACTGCGTCCATATCAACCATTTCCTTGAGATCTTCATAATCCCAGGCTTCGATCTTCTGAATTTCGTGAGAAGTTCTGAAACCGTCGAAGAAGTTGAGGAACGGAACGCGGCCCTTGATTGTTGCAAGGTGAGCAACTGCGCCGAGGTCCATGATTTCCTGCTGGTTTGTTTCTGCCATCATAGCATAACCTGTCTGACGGCAAGCATAAACGTCGGAATGGTCACCGAAGATGTTGAGTGCATGGGAAGCAACGCAACGAGCGGAAACGTGGATAACGCTCGGGAGAAGCTCACCTGCGATCTTATACATATTCGGAATCATAAGGAGAAGACCCTGTGATGCAGTGTAGGTTGTTGTGAGAGCACCTGCAGCGAGTGAGCCGTGAACAGCACCTGCTGCGCCTGCTTCGGACTGCATTTCAACCATCTTGACTCTGTCGCCGAAGATGTTTCTTGCGGGTTCTCCGAAAATGTTTTTGTCTGTTGCAGACCATGTGTCTGTAACTTCAGCCATCGGGCTGGAAGGTGTGATCGGGTAAATAGCAGCAACTTCAGTAAACGCATAGCTTACGTGAGCCGCAGCTGTGTTACCGTCCATGGAAACTTTTTTTCTTGCCATGATACTTTTCCTCCTTGTTCTTTTCTGATATATTATTTTATCACTGATATGACAAAAAGTAAACAATTATTTACTGAAAAACGCTCAATCCGGCAGATTTGCATATACAAATCTGCCGTAATGAATTTGGGTTAAATGATCAGCTCTGAAAGCGGGCGCTTCGGAACGTGATGAACGCGCTCCTCGTCACGCCAGTATCTGACGTTACCATCGCGAATATCCTCGACAACAATCGTCTCAATCGGCTTTCCGATAGCCAAAATAAGCTCGACATTAAGGTGATCGGGGATAGAGAGAATACTCTTGATTTTTTCGTTATTGAAGCTTCCGATCATACATCCGCCAAGCCCCTTTTCAGTAGCACCGAGGAACATAGTCTGAGCGATGATTCCGACGTCAACCGGTGCGCCTTTGGAGATGGCAGTGTCGTTGAGGATGATTATAAACCCCGTAGGGCGCTCTCCTTCTTTTGGAAAGCCGTCTTTAATATACCCGCCCCATCGAGTTTCGGACAAAACCTTGGCACACTCCTCGAGAGAGGTTACAAGGCGGAACTTGCAGGTCTGGAGGTTTGCTCCGCTCGGAGTATATCTCGCAAGCTCGCAGAGGCTCACAAGAGCCTCTCGGGAAACTCTGAAGCTTTCATCAAAACGCCTGCAGGATCTGCTTTTTAAAACCAAATCGCAAAGCATAGTTCTTACTTCTTTATAATAATGCCGTAAACTTCTCCGGAAAGCGCAGCAGCGTTTGATTCGTCAGTATCAACGTGCATAGCAGGAGCAAACTTCTCGCTTACGCGTACAACAACCTCATCAAAGGTGAGAGCGCGCTCGCTGTCAATCTTAACAGAAACGATTTCCTTATCGGAAACACCAAACTCAGAAGCTTCCTTCGGGGTGAGGTGGATGTGGCGCTTTGCGGCGATAACGCCTTCTGTGAGGTCAACCTCGCCTGCCGGGCCAACGAGCTTGCAACCTGCGCTGCCTGCAACATCTCCGCTCTCGCGAATAGGAGCAGATACGCCGAGTGTGCGGGCGTCTGTGAGAGAAACCTCAACCTGTGTAGCAGGTCTCTCCGGGCCGAGGATAGAAACGTTTGCGATTGAGCGCTTCGGGCCAACGAGAGTGACCTTCTCTTCAGTGAGGAACTGGCCGGGCTGAGAAAGCTCGCGCTTGTTGTGAAGAACTGCTCCTTTTCCGAAAAGAATTTCGAGGTGCTCCTTCGTCACGTGAACGTGACGGGATGAGGTTTCAACTAAAACTTTTGAATCTGCCATAGTAAAAACAATCCTTTCTTATATATAATGTAACTATTAACCTTATATAATTTAACACAAAATGCCCGATTTAGCAAGAGCATTTTACATAAAAGAACGGATAAAAACTAAAAAAATCTCCGCAGATTTTCTGCGGAGATTTTTTTAATTTGTTTTTTTGAATTTTTTCCAGAGCGGGAGAATGCAGGTTGTGATAAGAAGGAAGCAAACCCACAAAATGGTGATGACGGTAAAGACCATCGGCCAGTCAAATGCGTCTGCAACTTTGGCAAGCCCGTAGCTCTGGACAACAATGCCGAGCGAGGAACAGGCGTTAACGATGCCCGCAACCTCACCGTTCTTGCCGTATTTAGCAAAGCTTGCGGAATAGTACGAGCGAAGAACTGCCATAACCGCCGAGCAAGCAGAAATGAGACAGAGGATCGTAACTGCTGTGAAAGAGGAAAATTCGCCTACCAAAATGCAAAGTGCAATAAGCGGGAGGTTTATAAGAGCTATGTTGCGAAGCCCTGAAAGCTCTTCCTTGATGAAACGGGGCATAAGAAAGATAAAAAGCTGCGGCGATAAGCCCTGTCTGTGATTTTGTCATAATCCCGTCATTCACGATGGAAGCCATAGCTGCGGTATAGCAGTTTTTCGTCATATAAACGACGGCATACATAACCCAGATAAAAAGAAAAAAGAGAACGGTTGAGCGGTGGTCCGGAAGCTGCATGCGTTTCATAATATATCAACCCTTCCGAAGAATATCGTTAAATTATAACAACGTTCATTTTAAACCCAAAAACGACTCAAGTCAACAGGAATTTCAGAATAGTTTTATAAAATAGCTCATATAAATAAAATATGGAAGGAGGCTTCTTTGGGTGGCTAAAACGTATATCGAGGAGAGGGCGATTGAACTCGCTCACTATGTTATTGAAAATAAGAGCACGGTCAGGGAAACTGCCAGGAAGTTTTACATATCAAAATCCACGGTACACAAGGATATAGTGGAGCGGCTTCAAAGCTTTGATAAGAATCTGTATCTTGAAGTGAAGCGCGTTCTTGATGAAAATAAAGCAGAGCGACATTTGCGAGGGGGAGCAGCAACGCGAAAAAAATATCGCGGCGAATAACAAAATTTTTCTTCCAAATCGGATGCAGAGAGTGTATAATAATTACGAGAGAAAACATACAAAGTGAGGAAAAACAATATGTCTGAATACGGAAGACGAGCAGTCGAGCTGTTTGATGAAGGGTATAACTGTGCGCAGTCCGTTGCAGGGGCGTTTGCAGAGAGATTCGGCATTCCGCTTAATACCATGACAAAGCTTGCATCAGGCTTTGGCGGAGGTGTTGCAGGAAGGCGAGAGCTTTGCGGCGCAGTGAGCGGAATGATTATGGCAATAGGCCTCGGGTGCGGATATTCAGATTCTTCTGCAACTGATGAGAAACAGGCACACTACGCGCGCTGCCGCGGCGCGATGGAGAAGTTTGAAAAAGAGGCGGGCTCGCTTATCTGCTCCGAGCTTCTCGCGCTGCAAAAGGGAAACGCTCCGGGTGTTCGCCCATGCCGGACATTTTGCGAGATAGCCGCAGATATTGCAGACGAAGTAATCGGGGAATAGAAGTATGGACTACCTTAGAAAAATGGGAGAGCGGGCAAGGAATGCCGCAAGCTCGCTCAATTTGCTTTCTGAAGAAGAAAAAAGCCGTGCGCTTGTTTTGGCGGCGGAAAAGCTCGTTGAAAACACTGATAAGATTTTAGATGCAAACGCGATTGACGTCAAGCGCGCCGAGGAGGCGGGGATGTCGCCTGCGCTTATTGACAGATTGCGCCTTGACAAGGGGCGGATAGCCGCGATGAGCGAGGGGCTTTGCCAGGTGGCAGAGCTTTCGTCTCCTCTCGGGGAGATAGTGTCAAGCTCAACTCGGCCAAACGGGTTGATTATCGAAGAAAAGAGAGTCCCCATCGGTGTTATCGGGATTATTTACGAATCGCGCCCGAATGTCACGTCAGATGCCTTCGGGCTTTGCTTCAAAACGGGAAACGCTGTCATTCTTCGCGGAGGCAGTGATGCGATAAGCTCAAATATTGCGATTGCAGATAGTCTGCGGGAGGCGATTTCCGAATGCGGAATTGCGTGTGATGCAATTCAGCTTGTCACGGATACGTCGAGAGAAACGGCGAGGGAGCTTATGCGCCTTAACGGATATGTAGACGTTCTCATACCCCGCGGAGGGGCAGGGCTTATAAAAACGGTTGTGGAAACAAGCACGATTCCCGTAATCGAAACGGGAACGGGAAACTGCCATATATACGTTGACGAGTTTGCTGACATTGATATGGCGAAGAAGATTATAATAAACGCAAAAACACAGCGCCTTGGCGTTTGCAACGCGTGTGAGTCGCTCGTTGTTCACAGTGCAATAGCAGAAAAAGCAATTCCGAACATTGCAGCGGCTCTTGCTGAAAAGGGAGTTGAAATCCGCGCTGATGAGCGTGCGCTCCTACTTGCCACGGGGGCGAAGAAGGCTCTCGAGATTGACTGGGGAAGGGAATATCTCGATGCTATAATCTCTCTTCGGGTTGTGGATTCTATCGATGAGGCGATAGCCCACATAAATAAGTATAACACCAAGCATTCCGAAGCTATAATAACCGAAAACACCGAAAGCGCTGAGCGGTTTTTGAATGAGATTGATGCTGCTGCAGTGTATGTAAACGCCTCTACGCGCTTTACCGACGGGTTTGAATTCGGCTTCGGCGCCGAAATCGGAATAAGCACGCAAAAGCTCCACGCGCGCGGCCCGATGGGACTTCGCGCGCTGACCTCGGCAAAATATGTTATCCACGGAAACGGGCAAATAAGAGAATAAAAAAGCTGCGGGCATAAAAAATATGCCCGCGGATTTTTCTTTTACATAACCTTTTCAAATGCGGAAACCGAAACCTCATATGTAGTGCGGACTGACTCTTCTCCGTCAATCGTTTTTGTGTATTCTCGGCTCTGCAGCCTTCCAAGCAGGTTTATCATATCGCCCGCCGAAAGCTCGTCTGCGCGCCTTGCATTTTGCCCCCATACTATCAAGGGGAGATAATCCGAGCGGCCGTATCGCCTGTTTATGGCGAGCATCAGGTCGCAGATTTCGCGGCCAAGAGGTGTTTTTCTGTAAACGGGAGCTTTGCACAAGGTCCCTGAAAGCTCAAGTGTGTTTTCATATTCTCCGTAAGATGCGGGTGAAATTTCTTTTACGAAAGCGGAGATAATAAGCTTGTTCCCACTGTCTGTTTTTTTGTTGAATGAGCGAAGCTCAGCTTTTATATTGACGAAATCTCCGGTTTCATAAGCCGGGGGGACGAGGAGGTCTTCCCGTATAATAACCGGGATTCTGTCAAACGTTCCCGAAAGGCGCTTCGTCAACAGTGTGAAGGCATAAAACCTTACATCGTGCGACTCGTGGGAGAAAACGGGTGTGCTGTCGAGACTGCCGGCAAGCAGCAGCGAATTGTGTGTCAGATTTTCCATACTTCCACCTCTTGTAGTAAATTGATTTTAATGCAAATTATGCTTTGCTGATAAAGTATATTTACAAAAGAGAAAAAATATAACAACTATGGAAAATATATGATTTCAGAATGAAAAATGCAGTTTTGAAATGTCGCGTGAGGAAACCCCGAGAGCGAGGAGAAGGGACACGATTCCGAGTGTTTCTTCGGCGAATTCTCCGTTTTCAATATTGACCATAAGCTCTTGTTCTTCAAGGACCTGCCCGCGTATGTCAGTGATTTTTCTCTGTAGCGATACCGCAAGCTTTGAGCCGACAAGGCTTGAGGCGGTCACTGTGTTTCTTCTGCACAAGCCATATGAGATAAGTGAGTTTGCTGAAATTGACGAAAAAATGTCGCGCTTTAAAGAGTCGGGCGCGATAACTATGTTTGAAGTAATGGGGAAGGGGCAACTATTTAACGTTCCTGAAATCAGGGCTATATCAAGCTTTGCGTTCTTTGGGTTCGTCGTAAGCGCGCAGTTTGTCAACTTCAGGGCCGAGCGGGAGAGAGTAAACGCTTTGTTTTCAAAAATGCCGATATGAACCATGAAACAAACCCCTTGCATAGTTATTTACACATATGATATGATTGAGTGGTAATACTTGATTATTGTTTGAAAAACTGAGAGAAATATTCTTGGAATTAGGAGGTAAAACTGTGTCACAAATTAAGGAAAGAAACGAAATCGACGTTAAATATAAATGGAAGCTTGAGGACATATTTGAGTCAGATGAAAAATGGGAAGCTGCTTTTTCTGACATCCGCCTGCGCGCCGGGCGATTTGAGGAACATAAAGGTAAGGTGGCGCAGAGCGCAAAGAAGCTTCTTGAAGTCCTTACGGAGCTTGATGAAATAGGCGAGGCGCTTTTATCTGTCGTGGTATATGCGGCCATGCGCCGTGATGAAGATAATTCTGCCTCGAAATACCGCGCGCTTTCAGACCGCGCAGGCGAGCTTGAAAGCGAGGTTATGAGCCATTGTTCTTTTGTCGAGCCTGAGCTTATCGCGTGTGGAAAAGAAAAAATAGAGGAATATGTCAAAGAGGAAAAACTACTTTCCACTTACGTTCAGTTTTTTAAAAATCTCTTCCGAGAGGCAGAACATATCCTCGATGCCGAGGGAGAAAAGCTTCTTGCGATGTCATCAACCGTCGGGGATGCGGCTCACGATATTTTCTCAGCGATGAATAATGCGGACCTCGTGTTCGATAAGGTATCCGATAAAGACGGAAACGAGCATGAGCTTACGCACGGGAGATATGGGACTCTTCTTGAAAGTCGCGATCGTCATCTTCGTAAGTCGGCATATGAGGCTATGTATGCGCAGTATAAAAAATATAAAAACACCTTCGCTGCAACCTACTCTTCAAGTGTGAAGAGCGACCTTTTTTATGCAAAAGCGAGAAAATATGAAAGCACGATGGAAATGCGGCTTTCCGACAGCTTTATTTCGCAAAACGTATATGACGGGCTGATTTGCGAGGTCACAAAGGGAATACCGCAGCTTTCTGACTATCTCAGACTTGCGAAGCGCGCTATGGGAGCGCGGGAGCTTTGCATGTATGACTTGTACACGCCAATAGTCCCGTCAGATAGCGAGAATATTTCATATGAAGACGCGTGCGGGATGGTTCTTGAAGCTGTGAAGCCGCTTGGTGAGCAGTATGTAAGCGATATGAAGCAGGCATTTTCCGAGCGTTGGGTCGATGTTTTTGAAAACCGTGGAAAAACGCCGGGCGCATATTCCTGGGGCGATAATATTCACCACCCGTTTGTCCTTCTCAACTATCAGGGCAAAACGGAAGATGTTTTTACACTTGCCCATGAAATGGGACACGCGATGCATTCTTACTACACAAACAAAACTCAGCCCTCGATATATCGCGACTACAAAATATTTGTTGCGGAAGTCGCAAGTACGGTAAACGAAAATCTTCTCCTTGAATATCTCTTAAAAGATGCAAAAGGGAGCCGACGGGCATATCTTCTCGGAAGGCGGCTTGAAGCGATAAGAACAACGTTTTATCGCCAGACGATGTTTGCCGAGTTTGAAAAGATAGCCCACTCGGCATATGCCGCGGGCGAGGCGCTTACGGCGGATGCGCTCTGCGAGATGTACGGAAAGCTCAATCGTAAGTATTACGGCGAGGTTTGCGTATGCGACGAGAATATTTCATATGAGTGGGCGCGGATTCCCCATTTCTACACGAGCTTTTATGTGTATCAGTATGCCACCGGCTTTGCCGCGGCAACGCGGATAAAAGAGCTTGTTCTCGCCTCAAGCGAAAACGCGAAGAAGTATATTGAATTCTTAAAAAGCGGAAGCTCTGATTATCCGCTTTCGCTTCTCGAAAGAGCGGGAGTAAACCTCGAAGACGGAAAAGCTGCCCGGAGCGTTATATGCGATATGGCAGACGCCGCGCGCGAGCTTTCTGCAATTTTGGACAAATAACAAAAGGTCGGACAATTCACATTGTTTTCGCCTCTTGCGTAGGATATAGCAAAGGAAAGGAAGGGGCGGTGATAGGTAGATGTGCAGAAGAAGCGGTGGCGCGTTTGTTTTGTGTACGATGGCAGCAGCTGCGGGAATTCTGCTGGGCGTGCTGTTTCCGTCGGGCTTCCTTGTGTTTGTGTTGTGCGTTCTGCTGCTTGCGCTGGGCGTGCTGATGCTTATATAACGGAGGTGTATTTGTGAAAATCGTAGTGGTAAAAGCCCCGAAGTCTATGGTCGGAATACTTAAAAGGATGTTTAAAATAGATTAGGAAAAAGCCTTGAAGCTCTCGCTTCAAGGCTTTTTTGATATTCTCATCTTTCTTTTTTCTGATAGAAATGATATAATATCTCATATAATATATTTTTGGAGTGATTTAAAATGCTAAAAGGTAAAATAGCAGTAGTCACCGGCGGTACTCGCGGTATTGGCTATGCAATAGTCAGAAAGTTTCTTGAAAACGGCGCAACAGTTGTTCTTTTTGGTTCAAGACAGGAGACGGTAGACAAGGCGCTTGCATCGCTACGCACCGAAAACCCGAATTGGCCCGTCAGTGGTGACTGCCCGAATCTTTCTGACCCTGCTGCGGTTGAGGCGGCAATAGAGAAGATTCACAAGGAGTTTGGCAGAATTGATATTCTCGTTAATAATGCGGGTATATCAGACAGCACCCCGATTGACAATTACACTGCCGAGCAGTTTAATAAGGTTATGGACCTTAACGTTAACGCAATTATGAATGCAATTATTCCGACTGCAAAGCTTATGAAAGAAGCAGGTGGCGGAAACATCATCAACACAAGCTCAATGGTAAGCATCTGCGGGCAGAGAAGCGGTGTTGCGTATCCCACAAGCAAGTATGCAGTAAACGGTATGACCTGGTCTCTTGCGCGCGAGCTTGCCCTGTTCAATATCCGCGTCAATGCTGTTGCTCCCGGTATCACAAAGACGGATATGGTCGCAGCGCTTCCCGAAGAGATGATAACTCCGCTTATCAATTCGATTCCGCTCCGTCGTATCGGAGAGCCTGAAGAGGTTGCAAACGCATTTCTCTTCCTCGCAAGTGATATGTCAAGCTACGTAACGGGTGAAATTCTCTCTGTTGACGGCGCAATGAGAACATAATTTCAAGATAATATGAAAAAACAAAACCCCTGTAACCGTTGCGGTTACAGGGGTTTTCCTTGGAGCTGTTAGGCGGATTTGAACCGCCGACCTCATCCTTACCAAGGATGCGCTCTACCGACTGAGCTATAACAGCATATATGGCGACCCGGATGGGGCTCGAACCCACGACCTCTAGCGTGACAGGCTAGCGTTCTAACCAACTGAACTACCGGGCCATTTTGCTCACGCTTAAATATTATACAGATTTCAACAGAAAAAGTCAATACTAAAGCGAAAAAAACTTTAGATTCGGCGGCCGGGGATATAAAAAGCCTTTTTCGAAAATATACTTCTATATATACTTTTGCGGGGGATATGTATGAGGCTTGAAATAAAACCGAGGCGAAGGAGAGAAAAGGTGAGAATACCGAAGACGTTTTTTGGGTTGCTTCTTATTTTTGTTTTGTGCTGTGTTCTCTTTCTCCTGTGGGGGAAGACCTCCGTAAGACTCCAGGAAGTCGCACAGTCAGAACTTGAGAGCATTGCCTATGATATAATCGGTGAGGTTGTCGAGAGTGAGCTCACGAGTGGGGGGGATTACGAAAATATCATTATGACAGAAAAAGACTCAGCGGGGAAGATAAGGTTGATTCAAACAGATACAAGAAAGCTTAACCTTTTAAAACTCCGCATTTCAAATAAGCTCTCGGAGATAATGCTTGAGAGGATTCACGACACGGTTTCCATTCCTCTCGGAAGTCTTACGGGGATTGACTTTTTAAGCGGTAGCGGGCCGCTTGTGAAATTTAAAATCTACTGGGTTTCGGGGGTTGACAGTGATTTTGAAACGGAGTTTGAATCAGCGGGGATAAACCAGACGAATTACAGGGTTATGCTGAAATTTTCGGTAAATGTCGGCATGATGCTCAACGGTCGCGAGGTTGGCGTGGATGTGGAAACGAGCGTTTGCGTTGCAGAAACTGTTATAGTGGGAGAAATTCCCAAGTTTTTACATAATAAATAATAAAAAGTCTTTTAAATCCGCTTCATATTTGATATACTATTGTTAAATATGAAGCGGACGGTTTTTGTGATGGAAGATATTATCAGAGAAATAGAAGCTTTGAGAGAAGAGCTTTTAAAACACAACGAAGCATATTATGTGAAGGATGCGCCGAGCATATCAGATTATGACTACGATATGCTCATGCGCCGTCTCAAGGAGCTTGAACGCGAGCATCCCGAGCTTGTCACGGAGAATTCTCCGACTCAGAGAGTGGGCGGGGCGGCGACCTCTGCCTTTGCGCCGGTTGTACACGAAGTCCCGATGGATAGCCTTCAGGACCTTTTTTCAAAAGAAGAAATTATGGACTTCGATGCGCGTGTGCGCGCAGTGGCGCCTGATGTCGAGTATGCCGTCGAACTTAAGATTGACGGGCTTTCGGTTGCTGTTGAGTATGAAAACGGAATCCTGGTGCGCGGAGTCACGCGTGGCGACGGTGTGACAGGAGAAGACGTTACTCACAACATAAAAACCATAAAGACGCTTCCGCAAAAGATTGATAATGCTCCTGTACGGTTGATTGTCCGCGGTGAGGTTTATATGCCGCGTGAGACGTTTCGGCGCCTTAATGAGGAGCGCGAGGTGAGAGGTGAGAGCCTTTTGGCAAACCCGCGAAACGCGGCGGCAGGGTCACTGCGCCAGCTTGATGCAAATATTGCGGCAGAGCGCGGGCTTGATATTATAATTTTCAACATTCAGCTCATTGACGGCAAAAGCTTTGAGACACATGCTGATTCTCTCGAATATTTAAAGAGTCTGGGATTTCCCGTGAGCCCGTATTTCAACGTTTTCAAAACCGGGGAAGAGGCTTTTTCTGAAGTCCTGCGCCTTGGAAAGCTTCGGGACGAGCTTCCTTTCCAGATAGACGGCGCTGTGCTTAAGGTCAACGAGCTTTCCCTTCGTGAAGCTTTAGGCAAAACAACAAAGTTCCCGAAATGGGCGGCGGCGTATAAGTACCCGCCCGAGCAGAAGCAGACAAAGCTTCTTGACATAGTTCTGCAGGTCGGGCGAACGGGAGTTCTGACTCCGAATGCAGTTCTTAGTCCGGTTCACGTTTCGGGGGTTACGGTAAGCCGCGCAACGCTCCACAACCGCGATTTTATTAAAGAACGCGACATCAGAATCGGCGACACGGTTATCGTTCAGAAGGCGGGAGACATTATTCCGGAAATAGTGGCGGTTGTCCCTGAACTTCGTGGAGATGATGCGAAGCCGTTCGTTATGCCGGAAACTTGCCCCGTGTGCGGCTCCCCAGCGTTTTCGGAAGAGGGCGAGGCGGCGGTTCGATGCGTCAACACCGATTGTCCGGCACAAAGGCTTCGCAACATAATCCACTTTGCATCGCGCGATGCTATGGATATAGACGGCATGGGGCCCGCGGTGGTCGAGCAGCTTGTTGAACAAAATCTGATTTGCGATGCTGCGGATATTTATTCGCTCACATCCGCTCAGATAGCTGAGATAGAACGGATGGGGCAGAAGTCTGCCGCAAACCTCATTGAAGCGATTGAAAAAAGCAAGCAAAACGACCTCGCCCGCCTTATTTTTGCGCTCGGAATCCGCCACGTCGGACAGAAGGCGGGAAAGGTGCTTGCGGCTCATTTTAAGACGCTTGACGCGCTTTTTGAAGCGGAGGAGGAAGAGCTTACGGAGATATACGATGTAGGCTCAGCTATGGCGAGGAGTATAAAAAAATGGCATGCTCTGCAGACCTCGCGCGATTTTATCGAAAAGCTCCGCGTGGCAGGCGTAAATATGAAAACGCTTGTTGAAGTCGGTGATGCTCTTGCAGGGAAGACGTTTGTTCTCACGGGGGCGCTCACAAAGTTCACACGCCAGGAGGCTGAGGAGAAAATCGAGAGCCTCGGTGGCAAGGCTTCGTCATCCGTTTCGAAAAAAACGTCTTACGTTGTTGCGGGAGAGAGTGCAGGCTCAAAGTTAAAGAAGGCAAACGAGCTTGGAATCCCCGTGCTTTCTGAGGATGAGTTTTTGCAGATGCTTGAAGAAGCCGGCATATAAGGAATCAAGAAAAATTAAAATAAGGAGATATGAAAAATGAGATTTAAAACAGATTTTACGGCAGAGGATTACATTGAGCTTTGCTGGTTTCAGACAAAGGTGGCATCCATTTTTATGTCCGCCGGGCTCGCTCTTGCACTTGGGTTAACGCTTACAGGGCTTGCACACAACATTATAATCGGGGTTCTTGCAACGGCAATCGCATACCCGATTATATCGCATTTCCGCAAAAGGGGAGTGACAAAACGCGCGGAACGCAGGTTTGCGGCATTCGGCGCATCAAGCGAGCTGAGCCTCGTTCTTAACGAAAATGAAATTTTGCAGAACTCAAATTCGGGAGAAACGCGCCTTCCGTGGGAGGATGTTTATGCCGTGAGAGAATCAGAAAACAGCTATTATGTGTTTTTGACTAAAAACAAGGCTTTTTATTTTCCAAAGCGCAGTTTTGAGTCCGAAGCACACAAAGAGGAGTTTCTTACATATATCAACAAATATGTTCCGGAAAAGAAAATCAAGCTGAAAAAGAGCAAATAAGAAAGCTTAAGTCTTCTTCGCGAAAAGGGAGCGTTAATTTTATGGACAAGAGAGAAATAACTCCGATTGCATACATAAGAACGGATTTTGATGAAAAATTCGGAATACCGAGGCAGAGCGGGCTTGTTCCCGAACTTCTCGCAAGAATTGTTTTTGAGGAGGAGTTTCGTAATGACGATGCGCTCCGCGGGATAGAAGGCTTTTCTCATTTGTGGCTGATATTTGATTTTTCAGAGGCACACAGGGAAGGCTGGTCGCCGACAGTACGCCCGCCGAGACTTGGCGGGAACGAAAGAATAGGCGTTTTTGCAAGCCGTTCACCGTTTCGCCCGAACAGCCTCGGGCTTTCGTCAGTAAAGCTTGAGGGAACAGAGCGCGACCCGAAGCTCGGAACGGTCATTATTGTGAGCGGGGCAGACCTTCTTGATATGACTCCGATATACGACATAAAGCCGTATATCCCGTATACAGATTGTCACCCGGATGCTTGTGGGGCGTATACGGAAACTGTCCCGAGAAAAGAGCTTGAGGTTGAGATTCCGGAGGAGATTCGCCGGCGTATCCCGCAAGATAAGCTTTCTGCGCTTTCCGGCTGTATTTCCCAGGACCCGCGCCCGTCATATCAGAATGACGGAGAAAGAGTTTACAGCATGGCATTTGCAGGGCTGGATGTTCATTTTAAGGTCGTCGGGAACACGGCATATGTTACCGGGATTGACGAAAGGGAGATAAGAAAATGAGCGAAAGTGTTATACGCGAAATATTTATCCCGCTTCTGGGGACCGTGCTCGGTTCTGCCTGCGTGTTTTTTGCAAGAGAGAAGCTTAATAAAACCCTTGAGCGCTCTCTTACCGGCTTTGCGGCGGGGGTGATGGTTGCCGCTTCTGTGTGGAGCCTTATAATCCCATCACTTGAACATTCGGAGCATATGGGGGTATGGTCTTTTGTTCCCGCTGCGGTGGGGTTCTGGCTCGGCGTTTTGTTTCTTCTCCTGCTCGACCGCATAATCCCGCATCTCCACAGAAACCGTGATGAGGCGGAGGGGGTTTCGAGCAACCTCAAAAAGTCGTCAATGCTTGTTCTTGCTGTCGCGCTCCATAACCTGCCTGAGGGCATGGCTGTCGGCGCGGTTCTTGCAGGTGCGATACACGGAGATGCAACTGTATCAGGCGCGGGTGCGCTTGCACTTTCAATAGGAATTGCTGTTCAGAACTTCCCGGAGGGGGCAATAATATCAATGCCGCTTCGAAGTGAGGGAATGGGAAAATCAAAATCGTTTTTGTATGGTGTTGCATCTGGTGTTGTTGAGCCGATAGGAGCGCTTATCACAATACTTGCCGCTTCCTTTGTTATTCCGCTTCTTCCGTATTTCTTGAGCTTTGCAGCAGGTGCGATGATTTATGTTGTTGTTGAAGAGCTTATCCCCGAAATGTCGGAGGGGGAGCATTCCAATATAGGGACTGTTATGTTCGCAATCGGCTTCTCCGTTATGATGATTCTTGATGTTCTTCTCGGATAAGACACTTTCTTTAAAAAAGTGTTGCATTATGCAGAAAAATGTGTTAAACTTACAAAAGTTGAATATTGCCCTGTGAAACTTTCAGAATTGTGCGTTTTGTGCGAAACTGAAAGCGGAGGGGACTCTGGAGAATCTCTTAAATGAGTGCCGAAGGTGTAAGGAGGCTATGGCGTCTCTGAATCTCTCAGGCAAAAGAACAGAGAAAGCGCGCGAGGGCTTATTGCTTTTGTGTGTGATTTTTCAGAGTTGCTGCATATTTATGCGGCAATTTTTATTTTATCATATTTTTATTTCAGGAGGTTTTTCTTATGGCAAAAATCGAACAAATCTTACTTGACGTTATGGGTGTAATCAACACCTACATGGCAGACTATGTTCTCATCGTTCTGCTTGTCGGCATCGGTCTTTACTTCAGCTTCAAGACCCGCTTTGTGCAGGTCCGTTGCTTTGGTGAAGGCATGAAGAAGGTGTTCGGAAACGTCAGGCTCTTCGGCGGAAAGCAGAAGAGCGGTATGAGCTCATTCCAGGCACTTGCAACAGCTATTGCAGGGCAGGTCGGAACGGGCAATATCGTTGGTGCGTCGGGTGCTATCCTCATTGGTGGCCCGGGTGCTATCTTCTGGATGTGGATTATCGCGTTCCTCGGTATGGCAACAATCTATGCTGAAACAATTCTCGCTCAGGAAACGAGAAAGGTAGATGCAGACGGAACGGTTCACGGCGGCCCGATTTACTATATAAAGAGGGCATTTTCTGGCAAGTTCGGGACTTTCCTGGCAGGCTTTTTTGCTGTTGCAACAGTAATTTCCCTCGGTTTCATCGGCGGTATGGTTCAGTCAAACTCCATCGGCGCAACAATCAACACAGCGTTTAACATCCCAACATGGGTGACAGGTGTTGTTCTTGCGGTAATCGTTGCGTTTATCATTATAGGCGGTGTCCGCAGAATTGCGGCAACTGCTGAAAAAATCGTTCCGATTATGGCAGTTCTCTATATCATTGGCGGACTTGCTGTTTTAGCAGTAAACATCACAAGAGTTCCCGAAGCATTTGCTCTTATCTTCAAGTTTGCTTTCGCACCGCAGGCACTTATCGGAGGCGGCATCGGTTATGCTCTTAAGACAGCAATAAGCCAGGGCGCAAAGCGCGGTCTCTTCTCGAATGAGGCGGGTATGGGTTCAACTCCGCATGCTCATGCTATGGCAAATGTCGAAAAGCCGCACGACCAGGGCGTTGTTGCAATGATCGGCGTTTTCCTCGATACATTTGTTGTTCTCACAATGACGGCGCTCATTGTTATTACCTGCACATATACAACGGGCGGGGCACTTGCCGGGGCTGACGGCGCAAGCTATGCTGCGATGATTGCAGATGCGGGAATTAACAAGACAAATGTCGCACAGATGGCATTCGGCAGCGTGTTCGGCACATGGCTCGGAAACGCTTATGTTGCAGTTTGCCTTATGTTCTTTGCTTTTACAACAATCATCAGCTGGAACCTCTTCGGCGAAATTAATTTCAAGTATCTCTTCGGCAAGAAGTCCAAGATTGTTTACTCAATAATCGCAGTTGTCTTCGTTTTTGTCGGAACCGTTGTTACCGAAAACGAGCTCGTATGGCTCACACAGGACACATTCAATCAGTTTATGGTTCTTCCGAACGTTATCGGTATGATAGCGCTTTCAAAGCTTGTCAGAAACGCATCGAAGACAAACAAACAGTAATAATAAGCCACTGCATGAATATAGAGTTTGAAAAAAATCTCTCTTGTGGTTTGCAAATCTGTATTTTTATGGTATTATAGTATGAGAAATTAGAAAAGGAAAGAGGGTTTTATAACGATGGAGATTGCTGTTTTTTCTATCTATCTTGTCTTTATGCTTTCAGTTGGTGTATTCTTCTTCTTTAAGGATCGCAACGGCGGCGAAAAGACATACTTCCTCGGAGGAAGAAAAATGGGGCCGTGGGTTTCGGCTTTATCTGCCGGCGCATCGGATATGAGCGCATGGGTGCTTATGGGGCTTCCTACGGCAATATATGCTGCAGGGCTTGGACAGGTATGGGTATCTGTTGGTCTTGCGATAGGTTACACAATAAGCTGGCTTGTTCAGGCTCCGCGCCTTCGCAAGTTCTCAATTGTTGCAAATGACTCTATCACAATTCCGCAGTATCTGACGAACCGGTTTCTTTCAAAGTCCCGCGCTTTGCAGATTATCTGTGCAGTTGTTTTCCTTGTCGCGTATACGGTTTACTGCGCTTCAAGTGTCAAGGCTTGCGGAACACTCTTCCATACGGTTCTCGGCATAAGCGAAACTACCGCGATGTACATAGCGGCGGTTGTAATTATCGCCTATACCTTCCTCGGCGGATTTTCCGCTGTTTGCTGGACTGACTTTTTCCAGGGGCTTCTCATTCTCGGTGCTATGTTTATTGCTCCGATATTTGCCGCGTTTGTAATTGACGCTCCCACAATGGCAGCCAATATGACAACGCTTGAAGCAAACTTCTGGAATCCGCTTGCAAGCTGGAAGGAAATCGTTTCAGGTCTTGCATGGGGCCTTGGATATTTCGGCATGCCGCATATAATTATCCGTTATATGTCAATCCGTTCGCAGAAAGAGCTTAAGAAGTCTGCAAAAATCGGAATCACATGGACTGTTCTTATTGTTCTCTTCGCGGCGGTTATCGGAATCATAGGCAGACTTTTCCTCGGATACAACGAGCTTATAGATTCAAACGAGCTCGTATTCATCGAAATGGTTCGAAAGATATTCCCGCCGCTTATCTCGGGAATCCTGCTTTCGGCAATTCTTGCCGCTTCGATGAGCACGGCAGACAGCCAGCTTCTTGCAGCGTCTTCTGCGCTTGCGAGTGACGTTTACAAACCCGTCATAAGAAAGAATAAGGGAAGTGACCGCGAGCTTCTGTGGGTAGGCAGATTTGTTGTTCTTGCAGTTGCTGCTGTTGCGCTTGTTATTGCGGCAAACCCTGCATCTGCTTCAATTATGGGGCTTGTTTCCAATGCGTGGGGCGTTTTCGGCGCGGCTTTCGGCCCGACAATAATGCTCTCACTCTTCTGGAAACGCTTTAACTTCAAAGGCGCGGTTGCGGGAATCTTAGTCGGCGCGATAGTTGACATCGGCTGGCTTGCGTTCCTTTCAACAACCGGAATTTATGAGATCCTCCCCGGTTTCGTTGCGGGTACACTTGCGGCGGTTATCGTAACCCTTCTTACAGAAAAACCGTCAAAAGAGGTTGAAGAGCTGTTTGATGCAGCCGTTGCATACGACGAATAATTTGTACTGATAGCCGAAAGGCTTTAGTAAATATACGAACAAGTTTTTGTTCACCCCGAAGATCGCAAATACGGCGACTTTATGCATACAGGCAGGCCACACCATGCTCATGTTGTGTCGAAATACTTCCCGAAGGATGAGTGCGATGTGTATCTTTCGATTAAGTTTACCGGCGCACTTTACGGTGGAAACGAGAAAGACGAAAACGCAGCTTACTTTGACCGAATGATAGTTGTCAGAAAGAAATAGAGAAATGAATTTCCGGTGATTTTAAAATTGCCGGAAATTCTTGTTTTATTATTGCAATTTCTTGATAGTATGTGATACAATTAATTATCCAACAAACTTTAATAAAAAGGGTGAGCGTTGAATGAAAAAAGTTTTTCTTGAAAAGGGCGTAAAAAACTGTTTGATCGTTATTCCTGAGGATGCGTCAGTTGTAGAAAAAACAGCTGCAGAGGAGCTTTGTGAATACATAGAAAAATCTCTTGATGTGAAGCTTGATACCGTGTCTGAAAGCAAAGCGTCAGGAAAATGCATCTTTGTGGGGCAGACAGAGTATGCAAAACGAGCAAACGTGCTCGGGAAATCCAAAGAGAATTGGATTGTTAAGATGGTTGACGGCAACCTCGTTCTCACAGGCGGCAAGGAGAAGATGGACCGCGGAATTATCTATGCAACATATCACTTCCTTGAGGATATCGTCGGCGTGAGATGGTGGTCTCCGTTTGAAGAAGACGTGCTTTCGCTTTCAGAGCTTTCACTTGATGATGCCTTGTATATGGAAGGCACCCCTGCTATATATCACCGCAAGCCGTTTATGCACTCGGGCGTTGGTGTTGAAGGTGTCGCTCATATGGCAAGAACCCGCACAAACGTCATTTCTCCGCTTGATGATAATATAGAAAACGGCGTGTATGACCCTGAAGTCAGAAAATACGGCGACTTCCAGCACGCGGGCAGGCCGCACCATGCACACACTGCAACAAAATATTTCCCGAAGGAAGAGTACTATGACAAGCATCCCGAATGGTGGGCTTGGAATAAGGTTGAAGGGAAGCATATCGAAGACGGCGGCCTCTGCCTTTGCAATCAGGAACTCCGCAATGCGTTTCTTGAAAAGCTTATGGGATATATCGAAGAGGATATAAAGCTTGCCGAGGAGACAGGAGCTGAGATTCCGTGCTACTATTCTCTTTCTCAGGATGACCTTTACGACGATTCCTTCTGCCAGTGCGATGAGTGCTCAAAGTTAGTAGAAAAATCGGGATTCAGCGGATATCTCATCAACTTCGTTAACTGGATCGCCCGCGAGGTTGCAAAGAAGTATCCGTTTATAAAGATTGAGTATCTTGCATACTTAAGCTTTATTGAGCCGCCAAAGGACGGCACACTCCCCGAGCCGAATGTCATAACGCGTCTTGCACATTTAAGGTCAGACTTGTACCACGGCATTACTGAAAAAGCAAACCAGCTTTATCTCCGTTATCTCAGAGAATGGTCTGAGATTGCGAAAAAATCAGGAAGCGGACTGTATATCTGGGAATACATGTATAATATGAAGCCGAATTACCCCGCACCGCTTTTCCTGAGACTTAAAGATACCATCAAAACATTCTATGATTACGGCGTTTCAGGCGTTTTCGTAGAGACACAGGCCTCGATGGAAAATATGTGGCCCATCAACAACTTTGTGATGACACACTTGCTTGAAAACCCCGAGCTTGACGAGGGCGAGCTTATTGACGATGTATTGATGCGCTACTACGGCGAAGCAGGGAAGTATGTAAAGGAGTATGTCGGTTTCCTTCATAAGGCTTCCCGTAAGTATATGCTCCGCACCACCTGCACACGTGAGAGCAGCCCGTTCAACTACATAGACGTTGAGACAGCTGTCCGCGGCTCAGAGCTTCTTGAAAAGGCGATAGAGGTTTGCGACGGAAAAGCTCCTTATGCTGCACGTCTTAACTGGCTTCGCAAGCCGATGGATGCAACAATCCTGTATAAGTTCTTCGACTTGAAGCGAATGGCAGAGGAAAGCGGAGAAAAGTTTGAATTTGATCGTGCTGCCCTGAAAGAAAGAATCATTGCTGCACTCCGTGAGCAGGCTGAACTTCCACACAATCAGGGAAGAAACGGCGGCTTTATTGCGGATTGCCGCTATTATGAAGAAATGGAGCTTGCAGAGGAAAGAAAGTTCGATATTCCCGATGAGCTCAAATGCGAAAAGCCTGAGGATATCTATCAATTTCATATGACGGATATGCTTGATGTGATTAAGGAGAGCTTTCGCAAGGCATACGGTGCAGAATTTGTTGATGATGAAAAGGCTGCTTGCGGCCGTTCGCTGAAATTCAATCCCGACAATGCTATTCCGATTCTCGGTATGCATACAATGCGGCCGACATCGAAATATGTTGAGCGAAAGAGATGCTTGCCCATATTTATCAAAAAGAACGATGAAATCGTTTCAAGTCTTAATATGTACAGCGAGGACTTTGCTTACGGAGATTACAAGCTCTACAAGGTTGGCACGGTTTCGGGTGTTCTGGAGCAGAACGATGTAAGGCTCGCAATTATGGAAGAGTGGGAGTTTAACATCAGCATAAGCGGTATCGCAGTCAACTTCCCGATGAATGAATGCGATGTATATCTTTCTATGCGTTCCACGGGCGATGTTTACGGCGGAAAGCCGGGTGAAGAAAACGCGTTTTATGTGGACCGCGTTGTAGTCGTCAGAAAAAAGTAAATAAAAGAAATTGCCGGTAATTATTAAATTACTGGCATTTTTTTTAAAAGTGTGGTATACTGTATCAGTAAAAGTATATCCTGGCATATTTATATCTTTTGAGGTGTTACATATATGGCGCAGAAACGAAAGAAAACAGCGGCGCAGACTTCGCCGAGAAAAAGAAAAACAACACATTCACGAAGAAGGGCAGCTCCGCGCATTACGCAAAAGCGGCGCGCGCAGCTTAATCAGAGATGGGCATTTTTAATGTTCTTCCTGTCTCTGCTCACTTTCCTTGCCCTTTTCAGAGTAGAAGCGAAATTTATTGACTTTATAGGCTCTGCTATGAGCTCAGCGATCGGCACAGGCTTTATAGTTTTGCCGTTTGCGCTTATAATGGCGGGAGTTCTTCTCATTATCTGCCGCGGAAAGCCAATCCGCGGGAGAGTTATAGCGACGATGCTCATTCCGTATTTTATCGGTGCCACGGCGCATGCGTTTGTCGGTGAGGAATCTCTTGTATGGCACGAAATTGTAGAATCGGGGCAGAAGCTTTGCGGCGGCGGTGTCCTTGCGGGATATCCGACAGCGCTTTTGATAGGTTCAATAAGCCGCATTGCAACAGTGATTCTTTTCGTTGCGGCGACCCTGTTTGTGATGCTTGTAGCATTTAACCTTACCATTATCACGGCATACGATGCAGTGCGCGCCTTCCTCTCAGGGCTTCATCACGAGGTTGAGTATGACGAGGAGGAAGACGAGGAAGAACAGGAAATCAGAGAAGAACCGGTGAAACGCGCAGAGCCCCGAAAACTCCGCCGCAAGCCTGTAAGCATCGACATCCCGCTTGACGGTGAGGATGAGACTGCGGAAGATGATTCAAAATCGGATGGCTTCGGGCTTCCTCCGAGCAAGGTCAAAACTCCTGCTGAGGTTCTTGCGGGTGAGGATTCATCGGCTGACCCCATCCGTGCGGCTATGAACGGAATAAATGAAGAAGAAATCCGTATAAACGAAGAAAACTTCACGAAGGATATTTTAAATGCGATAGAGGAGAGCGAGAAGAAGGAGCAGGAAAAAAACAGCGCGCTCCTTGCTGCGGCTGAGAGCTTTGCGGAGAGCGTGAAGGAGGGCGAAGGAGAGAATAAAGAGATTTATTCATATCCTCCAGTTTCTTTGCTCAAGCAGCCGGAGGTTTCAGATGTTGCCTCTGCAACGGCAGAGCTTCAGAGCATAGGTATTCGCCTTCGCGAGACAATCAGGAGCTTCGGAGTTGACATAAAGGTCGTAAACATCGTTCGAGGCCCGTCGGTAACTCGCTTTGAGGTTCAGCCCGATGCGGGCGTCAAAATTGCAAAGATAACCTCGCTCGCCGACGATATCGCTCTGTCTCTCGGGGCTTCGGGCGTGTTTATTGCGCCGGTTCCGAATAAGCCGCTTATAGGCATTGAAATCCCGAACAAGAGCGTTCAGGTTGTCAACATATCAGAGGTTATTGCCTCAGATGAGTTCACAAAAAGCGAAAGTGATGTCTCCTTCGCTCTGGGAAAAGATATTTCCGGCAAGTGTATGGTATGTGACATATCAAAGCTTCCGCATATGCTTATTGCGGGTACTACGGGTTCGGGTAAGTCTGTCTGCATAAATTCTATAATTATAAGCATTCTCTACCGCTCAACACCTGAGCAGGTTCGCCTCATTATGATTGACCCGAAGATGGTTGAGCTTGGAGTGTATAACGGAATCCCGCACCTTCTTGTCCCGGTTGTTACCGACCCGAAAAAAGCGGCGGGCGCGCTCCAGTGGGCCGTTTTTGAAATGATGAACAGATATAAGCTCTTCTCCGAGCGCGGAGTCCGCGATATGAAGTCGTACAACAAGGCTGCTGCAAAAGCGGGCGATGCCGAGCTTATGCCGAGTATCGTCATCGTTATTGACGAGCTTGCCGACCTTATGGTCGTTGCGAGGAAAGACGTTGAAGACTCGATTATGCGACTCAGTCAGATGGCGCGAGCTGCGGGAATGCACCTCATAATTGCAACCCAGCGCCCGTCTGTTGACGTTATAACCGGTGTCATAAAGTCAAATATCCCATCGCGAATTGCATTTGCAGTCGCATCAAAGATAGAGTCAAACATCATCCTTGGAAGTATGGGAGCTGAAAAGCTCATCGGCCGCGGCGATATGCTGTATGAGCCGATGGGAGCGTCGAAGCCCACCCGTGTTCAGGGCTGCTTTATTTCCTCTGATGAAGTTGAAGATGTTGTAGAATTCATAAAACAGGGAAGCTCTGCAGAGTATTCTCAGGATGTCATCGACCAGATTGAAAAGCAGGCCGAGAAGAACGAAGGCGGCGGAGATGTTTTCGGTGATGACGAAGAGGCAGACGATATGCTTACGGCGGCGATTGATGTTGTCGTCGAATCCGGGCAGGCATCGACATCAATGCTTCAGAGAAGGTTGAAGCTTGGATATTCCCGCGCGGCAAGGATAATTGACCAGATGGAAGAGCGAGGAATAGTTGGCGAGTTTGAAGGCTCGAAGCCGAGAAAAATTCTCATAACCCGCGACGAGTGGCAAGAGATGAAAATGCGAAGAGAGGATATGTAGTTAACGCTTATGCAAAAAGATTTTTTGCCTGTATGTAAAAGTGATATGGAAAAGCGCGGCTGGGATTGGTATGATTTCCTGTATATCACGGGGGATGCATATGTTGACCATCCTAGCTTTGGCGTTGCGGTAATTTCGCGCGTGCTTGAGGACGAGGGCTATCGCGTTGCAATTCTCTCCCAGCCGGATTGGAAAGACGAAAAGAGCTTTACGCAATTCGGGAAGCCACGGTTCGGAGTTCTTGTAACCGGCGGGAATATTGATTCTATGGTAGCTCACTACACCGTAGCCAAAAACCGCCGCCGTCGCGATGACTATACCCCCGGCGGAGTTATCGGGAAACGCCCTGACCGCGCGCTTTCAACATACTGCAAAGCTGTAAGGAAGGTGTATCCCGATATTCCTATTGCGGCGGGCGGGCTTGAGGCGTCACTGCGCCGTTTTGCACATTATGACTATTGGGATGATACGGTGCGCCGCTCAGAGCTTATCGAGTCGGGCGCTGATATTCTGATGTTCGGGATGGGCGAGGACACAATAGTTCAGCTTGCAGATAGCCTCGCGGCAGGTATCCCTGTTTCAGAGATTAAAAATATCCGCGGGACAGTTTATAAATCAGAAACTCTTGACGATTGCATATATCCGTTTGTTACGGTGCCGTCGTTTGATGAGGTTTCAAAGGATAAGAGAAAGTATGCAATTGCCGCGAAGGTCGAGCAAGAGGAACAGGATTCTGTGCGCGGGCGCGCAGTTGTCCAAAAGCATGGCGACGTGTTCGTTGTTCAGACCCCTCCTCAGTATCCGATAACAACAAAGCGCTTCGACCACGTCTACGGCCTTGATTATATGAGGGACTATCACCCCTCATATGAAAAGCTCGGCGGAGTTGGGGCGATAGAAGAGGTTAAGTTTTCAATTATCCACAACCGCGGATGCTTCGGCGGGTGCAATTTCTGTTCGCTTGCGTTTCACCAGGGCAGAATGATAAGCACGAGAAGCCATAATTCTGTCATTGAAGAAGCGAAAAAGCTTACGGAAATGAAGGATTTCAAAGGCTATATCCACGATGTCGGAGGGCCTACGGCAAACTTCAGAAGCACTTCCTGTGAAGAACAGAAGGAGCGCGGAATGTGCAAGCGCAACTGCCTGTCCCCGACGCCGTGCAAAAATTTGAGAGTCGACCATTCAGATTATGTTTCGCTTCTTCGAAAGCTCCGTGAACTCCCGAAGGTGAAGCGCGTCTTTATACGCTCAGGTGTTCGGTTTGACTATGTCATGGCGGATAAATCGGATGAGTTCTTCCGTGAGCTTGTATGCCACCATGTAAGCGGCCAGCTTAAAGTGGCGCCGGAGCATTCCTGCGACAGCGTTCTCAAATATATGGGAAAGCCGCGCTTTGATGTTTACAGAAGATTTTACAAGAAATTCTTTGAGCTTGATGCGAGATATAATAAAAATCAGTTTCTTGTTCCGTATTTTATTTCCTCGCATCCGGGGTGTACGCTCAGAAATGCTGTTGAGCTTGCCGAGTATTTAAACAGCATCGGGCATATGCCGGAGCAGGTTCAGGATTTTTACCCGACTCCCGGGACAATCGCTACGTGTATGTATTATACAGGGCTTGACCCGATTACAATGGAAAAGGTTTATGTTCCGAAGGACAGCAGGGAAAAGGCTATGCAAAGAGCCCTGCTCCAGTGGCGCCGCCCCGAATGCCGCGCGCTTGTGAAAGAGGCGCTTATAAAAGCGGGAAGAGAGGATCTCATAGGCAACGCGAAGCGCTGTCTCATAAGACCTGATAGGGAACAGCGCAACGCAAGGAGAAAAGCTCCTGATGCTGCCCGCCCGTTTGAAGGTGGAAGAGGAAAGAAGAAGGGGAGACACTGATGCTTATTCTTGGAATAGACCCCGGTTATGCCATTGTCGGTTACGGAGTTATTGATACAAACGGCACAAAACCGCTTTCTTACGGCGCAATACGGACAGATGCGGGAATCCCCATTGAGGACAGGCTTGCGGAGATATATGACAATATGTGTGAGCTTCTCAGAACCTTTAAGCCTGACCACGTTGCCATTGAAAAGCTTTATTTCAACACAAATGAGAAAACTGCAATAAATGTCAGCCAGGCAAGGGGGGTTATAATCCTTGCGTGCGTAAAATGCGGTGTAAAGCTTTATGAGTATACACCACTTCAGGTTAAGATGTCTGTCGTAGGGTACGGCAGAGCAGAAAAACAACAGGTAATGGATATGACAAAAAGGCTTTTGGGGCTTTCAAAGATTCCGCGCCCTGATGATGCGGCGGACGCCCTTGCGATAGCGCTGTGCCACGCAAACAGCATAGGAAGCCTGCTTATGAATTTGTAATTTGGGGGTAAGGGAAGGATGTTTAACTATTTAAGCGGAACGGTTGCGGAAATCGGAAATGGCTTTGTTGTTATTGATGTCGGCGGAGTCGGTTTTTTCTGCAACGCATCTCTTAATACACTTTCGAGGCTGAAGTCGGGCGCGAGCGCGAAGCTTTTTACGCATCTCAATGTTCGTGAGGATGCGCTTGAGCTTTTTGCGTTTTATGACCGCGAAGAGCTTGAGATGTTTAGGCTTCTCGTTTCGATTTCCGGAGTAGGGCCTCGTGTCGCGCTCTCCATTCTTTCCTCTGCCGAGCCCGCGTCCCTTGTTCTTGCGGTGACAACGGGGGATGAGAAGCCGATTCTTGCGGCAAACGGAGTAGGGAAAAAGCTTGCGGGGAGAATTCTCCTTGAGCTTCGAGATAAGGTTTCAAAGAGCGGCATTGATGTGAAGGAAATTCCCTTTGCGGTGAAAAACGCACCCTCTTCGGGCGCTGAGGCCGAGGCGACAGAGGCGCTTTCTGCTCTCGGGTACGGAAGAGATGAAATTTCGGCGGCGCTTCGCGGTGCGGATGTTTCGGGAATGAATACAGAGGATATTATAAAGCTTGCCCTTGCAAGGCTTATGAGATAATTGGGGGAAGAGACGATGAGCATTGAATTTAACAGCCCTACGCCGTCTGAATATGCAGAAGAGGAACGGATGGTCTCCTCTATGCTGACTAATCGCGATGAGAACGAAAACAGCCTGCGCCCGCGCGTTCTCGCTGAATACACCGGTCAGGACAAAGTGAAGGACAAGCTTGCGGTATATATCGAAGCTGCGCGCGCCCGCGGAGAATCGCTTGACCACGTTCTCCTATACGGCCCTCCGGGGCTTGGAAAAACTACGCTTGCAACGATTATTGCAAACGAAATGGGGGTTAATATCAGAACAACGTCTGGCCCTGCCATAGAAAAAACGGGAGACCTTGCTGCGCTTCTGACAAGCCTTAATGAAAACGATATTCTCTTTATAGATGAGATTCACAGGCTAAACAGAAGTATAGAAGAAATTTTATACCCCGCTATGGAAGACTATGCGCTTGACATCATAATAGGAAAAGGCCCGTCTGCACGGAGCGTGAGACTCGGGCTTCATAAGTTTACGCTCATCGGAGCGACAACGCGCGCCGGCCAGCTCACATCACCTCTGCGTGACCGCTTCGGAGTTGTTATGCGTCTTGAGCTTTACACTCCCGAAGAGCTTAAGGATATCATAAAACGAAGTGCCGACATACTGGGAATAAGAACTGACGATTCCGGTGCGGCTGAGATTGCAAAGAGAAGCCGGGGAACGCCGCGTATCGCAAACCGTATCTTAAAGCGAGTCCGTGACTTTGCCGAGGTCCGCGCTGACGGTAAGATAACAAGAGCTGTCGCTGATATGGCTCTTGATGCGCTCGAGATTGATGAAACCGGGCTTGATATGACGGACAGACGCGTGCTTGAGAGCATAATACGCAACTTCGGCGGTGGTCCTGTCGGGCTTGATACTCTTGCCGCTACAATAGGAGAAGAGGCAATCACGATTGAAGACGTTGTTGAACCGTATCTTATGCAGTTTGGTTTTTTAAGCCGTACGCCGCGCGGGAGATGTGCCACAAAAAAGGCGTATGACCACCTTGGAATTCCTTTTGAGGGGCAACTTGAACTCTGATTGGTTTCTTAATAAAAAAGTGGCGTAAAATGGCGAAAAAAGCAAAAGATGTGAAAAAAATCTTAAAACAATATCAAAAAAATGTAATTTTTACTTGACAATCAGAGGAAACTTGGTTATAATACAAAGTAATATTAGCTCAAAATGGTGGTTCCCGGATTGAAAAATTTTGATTGCTTTACTGATGAAGAGCTGGTAGCTCAGATCCGAAAGGGAGATTCGGGCGCGCTTGATGCGCTCATTCTCCGATATACGTCATATGTCAGGAGTTTCACGAGACCCTATTTTCTCGTTGGCGGAGATTCTGAGGATCTCATTCAGGAGGGGATGATTGGCGTTGTTCGTGCAATCTCTGAGTTTGATTCCTTAAAAGATGTGTCGTTCCGGACATTTGCCATGTCGTGTATACGAAACCGCGTCTATTCCGCAATCAGAAATTCAATGCGGGGGAAGAACTCTCCGCTTAATGATTACGTTTCTTTTGAAACGCTGTTTCCCGATGAGGGGAATCTTGCCGGGGCAATTCCTGACCCCGCGGAGGATGTGATAAGCCGCGAGGCCTATTCTGAGCTTTTAAAAGATGTTTTGAAGCAACTGTCGAAGCTTGAAAGAGAAGTTCTCGAGCTGTATCTCGAAGGTCTTTCTTACATCGAAATTTCAGAAAAGCTTTCAAAAAAGCAGAAATCGGTTGACAACGCAGTTCAGAGGATACGCAGAAAGCTTCTTAAATATCGTGTTTAATTTGAGGCAACATCAGGAGATAAGCTCCTGTGTAGCAATATATTTTACAATGCCCAAGTAGCTTAAATCATTCAGAGCGCAAAATTGAGGTGTCGGTGGAAGTCCGTCCTGGGGCAAGTCTTAAGTCAAAGAGAGGGTATCAAAATGTACGAAGACAAGACATTAACATGCAAAGAATGCGGAGCAGAGTTTGTGTTCACAGCAGGTGAGCAGGAATTCTATGCAGAGCGTGGCTTTATGAACGAGCCGCAGCGCTGCAAGGCTTGCCGCGACGCTCGCAAGGCTGCCAGCCGTGGCCCGAGAGAGTACTTCACTGCTACATGCGCAAGCTGCGGCGGAGAAGCAAAGGTTCCGTTCGAACCGAAGACTGACCGTCCTGTTTACTGCAGTGATTGCTTTGCAAAAATGCGCCAGGAAGACAATCAGTAATAATTGAAAAAAGGCTTTCGTGAGAAAGCCTTTTTTTATTGCCTTTTTATGCTTCATTGTGATACAATAAGGGTAGCTTTTTGAAAGGAAAAAAACTATGAACAGCATAAACAAAAGAATTCTCGCCTCTGTGCAAAAACCTGCAAGATATACCGGTGGAGAATATAATGCAGTTATCAAGGATAAAGACGAGGTTTCACTTCGTTTTGCTTTTTGCTTTCCTGATATTTACGAAATAGGAATGTCTCATATGGGCCTTCGTATATTATACGGGATTATGAATGAGCAAAAGGATATATGGTGTGAGCGTGTTTTTGCGCCGTGGACAGATATGGAGGAGGAACTCCGCAAGAATGGCGCAAAGCTTTTTGCGCTTGAGAGTGGAGATCCTCTCTGCGATTTTGATATAGTAGGGTTTACTCTCCAATATGAAATGTCGTATTCGGCAGTTTTAAATATGCTTGACCTCGGCGGGATAACTGTCCGCCGTGAAGAACGCGGGGAGAACGAGCCCCTCGTTGTAGCGGGAGGCCCGTGTACGTATAATCCCGAGCCTCTTGCCGATTTTATCGACATCTTCAATATCGGCGAGGGTGAGGAGCAGATTATAGAGCTTTGCGAGCTGTATAAAAAGTGCAAGGCTGAAGGCAAAACAAAAAAAGAGTTTTTAAAGCTTGCTGTCAATATAAAAGGGTTATATATCCCGTCGCTTTATGATGTTGCGTATAACGATGATGGAACTGTTGCGAAAATTGAGGCGAACTGCGGTGCGCCGGATGTCGTCGTAAAGCGGATAATTGAAGATTTTGATTCGGTATACGTTCCGAAAAAAGTAATCGTTCCGTCTACCGAGATTGTGCATGACCGCGTCTCGCTTGAGGTTTTTCGCGGCTGCATCCGTGGTTGCCGGTTTTGCCAGGCGGGGTATGCATATCGCCCCGTGCGCGCAAAACACGCCCAAACTCTCATTGAACACGGCAAGGTGATGTGCGAGGAGTCGGGCTATGAAGAAATTTCGCTTGCATCGCTGTCTACAAGTGACTACAAAGAGCTTCCCGAGCTTGCAGACGGGCTGCTTGATTGGTGTGAGCCGAGAAACATTAGCCTTCAGCTTCCGTCGCTCCGCGCGGATAATTTCTCTGTTGAGCTTATGCACAGAATCCAGAAGGTTCGCAGCGGCGGGCTCACCTTCGCTCCCGAAGCGGGGAGCAAGCGCCTTCGCGATGCTATAAATAAGAACCTTGAAGAAGAGGAAATTTTAAATGCGTGTAAGATTGCCTTTGAAAACGGCAGAAGCACCGTAAAGCTCTATTTTATGATAGGGCTTCCGACAGAGACGGATGAGGATATAAAGGGGATTGCCGAGCTTTCGCAGAAGATTCTCTATCTCTGGAAGACACACGCAACAAACAAAAAACGCGGCGTAAAAATAACCGTGAGTGCGGCGTGCTTTGTTCCGAAACCGCACACTCCGTTCCAGTGGGAAGCGCAAAATACGCGCGAGGAATTTTCGCGCAAGGCCGCTCTACTTCGTGAGGCTATTACGGCAAAGGCGATTACGTATAACTGGCACGAGCCCGATGTAAGCTTTCTTGAGGCCGTTTTTGCGAGAGGTGACCGCCGAATCGGAAAGGTCATAGAAGCGGCGTGGAGAAAGGGTGCGCGGCTTGACGGCTGGGCAGAGCATTTCTCACTTGATTTGTGGTTGGATGCATTTAAGGAATGCGGAATAGACCCCGACTTTTACGCAACGCGCGAAAGAGGGAAAGACGAAGTTTTGCCGTGGGAGCATATCTCGACCGGAGTTTCAAAAAACTTCCTTGCGCGTGAAAGGGAAAAGGCATACCGTTCTGAGACATCACCTAATTGCAGGGAAAAATGCCTCGGGTGCGGAGCGTCAAAGCTTCTTTGCGGAGGAAAATGCGATGCGTAAAATAAGAGTATTATATAAAAAGCTTTCCCGCGCGGTGTATATATCTCACCTTGATATAATGAGGACATTTCAGCGCGCTCTCAAGCGCGCGGGGATTGCGGTCAAGCATACAGAAGGCTTTAACCCGCATCCTTACATATCAATAGCGCTTCCGCTCTCGCTCGGGTATAGCGGCGAATGCGAGTTTCTCGATATGGTCGTTCTTGACGATATGCCCTGCGAGGAAATAGTTGCAAGGCTTAATGACTCTCTGCCTGAGGGAATAGTTGCCGTTTCAGCATATGAAAACGGCCGCCCCGTGCGCGAAATCGCATATTCGGAGTATGACATATCAATGGAATACGATAACGGAATTCCGGAAAATGCAGAGCGCGAGCTTTCCGGTTTTCTTGAGTGTGAAGAGATATTGGTCATAAAAAAAAGCAAGCGCGGCGAAACCGAAACAAATATCGCGCCTATGATTAAGCGGGCGCAGATCACCGTGGAATGCGATAAGCTTGTGATAAACGCTCATCTCTCTTCGGGAAACGTTTCGCTCAATCCTGAGTATATCATCAAGGCTATTGAGAAATATCTGCCCGAGCTCACCCCTGATTTTGCGGAATTTACGCGCAAGAATGTGTTTGATGAAAAAATGAAGGAATTCAGATAAACTCTGCAGTCCGGCCGGGATTTTTAAAACTTCGATTTTAAAAGCGAGGGAATTATGGAAATTTGTATCGAAAAACCGATAGTGAGCGTATTCGATGCTTCTTGCTTTGTGGAAAAAGAAAAATACGATGAGGCATATCTGAAGGTCAGTGAGGAGCGGAGAAAAAAGGTTGATGCATACCGCTTTGAAAAAGACAAGAGGCTGTCTCTGGCGGCAGGGCTTCTGTTGGAGGAGGGACTGCGGCAGTTCGGAGTGGAGAATTATTCATTGAGATACGGGGAAAACAACAAGCCGTATCTCAATGGGATGGATAACCTCTTTTTTAATCTTTCTCATAGCGGGAACTTCGCCGTCTGTGCGCTTTACGATAAAGAAATCGGAGTTGATATTGAGAAAATCTCGGATGTTTCCGAAGTACTTATCAGAAAGGTCACCGCAGAGCGGGAATACAACTTTTTGATGAGCCTGAATGAAATTGAGAGAAAAGATGTGTTTTTCAGAATATGGGCAATCAAGGAAAGCTACATAAAATATCTTGGCACGGGGCTTTCCGTTGCGCCGGAGCGCCTCGAAATAATTTTTGGAGACAAAATCGGAATAAAGCATAACGGCGCTGTTATGCCGGCCGTTTTTGAAGAATACAATATTGAAGGATATAGAATGGCGCTGTGTTATTAAATGGCACAAGTGCCATTTCTTGACAGTTGTCGAAAAATAGTATATAATGCAACTTGAGGTTTGATAGGATTAGGAGGATGAGTTTATGTCACCGATAATTTCTTTAATCGGCATAATTCTTGGTTTGGTTCTTTTGATTGCGCTCGCATACCGCGGCCATTCAATCATATGGGTTGCCCCTGTTTGTGCAATCGTCGTTGCCATTTTGGGTGGGCTTGATATTCTGGATACATATCTTGGCGATTATATTTCGGGAACAGCCGCATATGTTGCTTCGTGGTTTCCGGCGTTCTTCCTCGGCGCGGTATACGGCAAGATTATGGACGCTACCGGCTCTGCCCGCTCGCTTGCAAATAAGCTCGTTTCAATAATCGGGCCGAAGTTTGCAGTGCTTGCAGTTGTGATTCCGTGCCTTCTTATGACGTATGGCGGAATTTCTCTGTTCGTTGTAGTCTTTGTGATTTATCCGATGGGGTATGCAATTTATCGTGAAGCGGACCTTCCGAGGACTCTTCTCCCGGGTGCTATCGCTTTTGGTGCCTTCGGAATCACTATGACGACCATCCCCGGCACTCCTCAGATTCAGAACATTATCCCGACCGAGTATTACGGAACAACTGCAGCAGCAGCTCCGCTTATGAGCATAATCGGCGTAATTCTCATTGCTGTTCCGGGTTACATCTACCTCGAATGGCGTGTAAGGCAGGCAAGAAAAAAGGGTCTTCATTTTGTCGAAGACCCGAAGCACAAAGAAACGAATTTTGACGAATCTGAGCTTCCGAAGTGGCACTGGCTTTGCGGTTTTCTTCCGCTTGTCGTTGTTGTTTGTCTTCTCAATGTCCTTCCGCCGATTCTCAAAAGGTTCGGTATTGAGCTTGCGGCGGCAGAATCTATCATAATAGCACTTGTCGGAGGAATAATAACCGTCTGCCTTATGAACATAAAGCAGTTTAAAACTATTATGCCTGCGATCAATGACGGTGCCAACGGCTCTCTCGGCGCGATTATGAACACTGCCTGTGCGGTAGGCTTCGGCTCCGTTGTTAAGGTCGTTCCGGGTTTTGCGGTTCTGAAGAATGCAATGCTGAATATGCCGGGCTCGATTCTCTTTTCAGAAGCTGTTGCAGTCAACACTTTGGCGGGTGCGACAGGCTCTGCATCGGGCGGTATGTCAATCGCGCTTGAGGCGCTTGCTCCGCAGTATCTCGCAAAGGCTGCTGAAATCGGAATGAACCCCGAATATCTCCACAGAATCGCATCTATGGCATCAGGGGGCCTTGATACGCTCCCGCATAATGGCGCAGTTCTCACTCTCCTCGCGGTGTCAAATTGCACTCATAAAGAGTCCTACTGGGACATCTGCGTCACATCGTGTATCATCCCTGTGGTTGCCTCGCTTCTTTTGAGCCTTGTATGGGGCATTGTAATATAAATTACATATATATCCCAAAATTTAATTCTTTTTTCATTTTAACAAAAAGCCTTGAAAGAGTTCATCTTTCAGGGCTTTTTCTAATAGTTTAAAGTGTTTTGCGAGTGAAAGTTATGGTGGGGGACAGTTGCGAAAAAAGGAAAAAGCTGTATGTTTTAAGGCTTTTGTTGACTAAATATTAAAAAAGTGTTATAATAATATCGGTAATTTTTTTATATGGCGGAGCTGTGTTGTTGAGGGCAAAAACATTCCATTAAAAGGGGCGGTGAGAAAGTTTCTATCTAGGATAGAAACGCAGTTATGATTAAGAATTTGATGAGAAGCAAGTTCCGGAGAGTTTTGTTAATATTGTTTGATTTGTTCTGTTTTTTGGGAATGGCTGCGTTCTGTTATTTTCTTTCTCCTGTGGCTCCGTATGAAACATCAATGGGCATCAGATATGTTCTCATTCAGAACACTATTCTAATCCTGAGCCTGTTTGGCGTTCGCCTCATTTTCAAAATCTATAACAACATCTGGAGATACACAAGCACGAGTGCATATATAAAATTGATTTTGGCTGATACTGTGGGGTTTCTTCTTGCCGCAATTTTAAGCCACATCTTCTGCCACTATTCAAGTGGAGGCTTTTGCCCGGAAGTATGGTATGCTGCTATCCTGTTATCAATCAACCTCATTTTTGATATTTTTGCACGGCTTATGTATAGGATGCTGTATAAGCACTACAGACAGAAAAAAGACAGAATGGTTGTCGGCGAGGATACGAGAACCCGAATCGGAATTATAGGGGCAGGGCAGCTTGGGGCGTATCTTGCAAACGAGCTTCGCGGGACTCCAAGCTCAAAGTATATCCCTGTGTGTTTTATTGATGTTGACAGAACCAAAATCGGATGCACTGTTGCAGGTGTGCCTGTATACGGCGACAAGGACTTAAAGGCGGTTATCGAAAAGTTTAAAATATCCGAGTTTGTTATCGCTATCGGAAAAGCAGACTCGCACAAGATTGAGCGTCTCTGGAAGTACTACACAAACCTCGGTTGCAAGATTAAGATATACGATGCTCCGTTCCGCGACGATGCGGAAACCGATAAGAAAAAGAAAAGAATCATCAGAGACTTTTCAATCGAAGACTTGCTTTTCCGTCAGCCCATTTCGGTTAACGAAAAAGAGAATTTAGAGTATTACAGAGGAAAGACCGTTCTGGTAACGGGCGGCGGCGGTTCAATCGGAAGTGAGTTATGCCGCCAGATTGCAAAGTGTGAACCTAAACAGCTTGTCATTTTTGACATCTATGAAAACAACGCTTATGATATTCAACAGGAGCTTCGGTATAAGTATGGCAAAACTCTTGATTTTGTTGTAGAAATCGGCTCGGTAAGAGATAAGGAAAGATTAGAGGGGATATTCAAAAAATACGAGCCCGACATCGTTTTCCACGCTGCTGCTCATAAACATGTTCCGCTTATGGAGCATAACCCGAGCGAGGCAATAAAGAATAATGTTCTCGGTACATATAACACGGCAGACCTGGCTGAAAAATACGGCGCTGAAAAATTCATTCTCATTTCAACGGACAAGGCAGTTAACCCGACCAATGTCATGGGTGCGACAAAGCGCATCTGTGAGATGATTATCCAGTGTAGGTATGACAGCAAGACAAACTTCGCCGCGGTGAGGTTCGGAAACGTTCTTGGGTCAAACGGAAGCGTAATCCCTCTATTTAAAAAGCAGATAGCTTCGGGCGGGCCGATAACAATAACGGATAAACGAATCATACGATATTTTATGACGATTCCGGAAGCAAGCCAGCTTGTTATGCTTGCAGGGACAAAGGCGAAGCGCAGCGAGCTCTTTATTCTTGATATGGGTCAGCCTGTCAGGATTTATGACCTCGCAATCAATATGATAAAGCTTATGGGGTATACTCCCGGCGAAGATATTGAAATCCGCGAGATAGGCCTCCGGCCCGGCGAGAAGCTTTTTGAAGAGCTTCTGATAAAGGGCGAAAGCGTTACGAAAACCGATAACGATATGATCTTCATTGAAAAGGATTCGCCATATACGAGAGAAGCTGTTGACGAGAAGCTCTCAGCTCTCTGCACCATTATTGAAGACGCGGGAACCGTTGAGAACATAACAGAGATTAAAGATGCAATAAAGAAGATGGTCCCCACATATTTTGAACCTGAAAAGGTAAACAGCGGATTTTGCGAAGAATAATAAATAAAAAAAGTCAGTGGCGAGAGCCACTGACTTTTTTTATACCATTAAGGTTTAGTCGTTAACGTAGGGGAGAAGCGCAATGTGACGAGCACGCTTGATTGCTTCTGTAACCTGGCGCTGGTGTGCAGCGCAAACGCCTGTCATTCTGCGGGGAAGAATTTTTCCGCGCTCAGAAGTGAATCTGCGAAGACGACCTGCGTCTTTGTAATCGATATAGCTAACCTTATCTGCACAGAAGGGGCAAACCTTCTTGCGCTTATGGTTTTTAAGGTTCTTATCCATTTGAAAGGTCCTCCTTTATTCAAAAATTAGAATGGAAGCTCTCCGTCATCCCCGACAAGCTCTTCAAAATCAGAGGCGGAGGAAACGGAGCTGAGGCCGCCCATAGACGGAGCCGACATATCCGGAGCGAAAGAGGGCGCCGGAGCAGAAGAACCGTCTCGCTTTGATTCAGCGAAGAAACATTCGTCTGCGACGACCTCACATGCTGTGCGGTTATTGCCGTCACGGTCTTTGTAATTGCGGACCTGGAGCCTGCCGCTTACTGCAACAAGCTGACCCTTAGAGAACCACTTTGACACAAATTCTGCCGTGCCTCTCCATGCAACAATGTTGATGAAGTCAACATTCTGCTGAGAATCATCGCGGCGGGAAAAGCCGCGGTCAACAGCAAGAGAGAACGATGCAACGGGAATATCCGATTGTGTGTGGCGAAGCTCAGGGTCACGCGTGAGTCTGCCCATAAGTATAACCTTGTTTAACATACGGACCAACCTCCTTAAGCAATGTCATCTTTGCAGATGATGATGGAGCGCATGATGCCTTCAGTGATTTTGAAGACACGGTCAAGCTCTGCCGGGAAAGACGGAACACACTCAAAATCAAAGAGCACGTAATACCCCTCGTTCATGTCGTTGATCGGATACGCAAATCTGCGCTTGCCCCATTCATCGACATTGACAAGAGTCCCGTTCTTCTCAACGAGAGCCTTGAACTTTGCTACCAACTCTGCGATAGCCTCTTCGCCAAGCTCGGAATTGATGATGAAAATTGATTCATACTTTGCGGAAACCTTTGCCATTTTTTTACACCTCCTTTTGGACTTATGGCCCCCAACTGTTGTCATTGGGAGCAAGGATGGGAGAATTTGCACAAGTGCAAAACTCCGCAAAATAATATTATACACATTTTTTGAGAAATGTCAACTGAAAGTTCGATATTTATATGAAAAAACTGAAATTTAGCGGTATCAGCACTTGTATAAAAGTGGAAACTGTGATATGCTGCCCGTATTATACAGAAAGATAGTATCAAACCACTGCCCGGAGCGCTTTGCATACATAAGCACAAACAGCAGCACGGTATCGCAGGAAATCTAACTGCGAGAAAACTCTCGTACCTACTTTCACACACGAAAGATAGAAAAAACGACAGCAATCTAACTGATTGCTGTCGTTTTGTGTATATAGTAAAATTAGTTTTTATACATCGCGGTTTTCTATTGCATCTATGCCGAAGCGCGCGGCAAGCTCAATTTTTCTTCTTTCATTTTCATCAGTGCAGGAATCGAGAGCTGCCTTCATTTTGCGGAGGAACAGGCCGCGAAGGCCGTCATCCGAAAGACCTTCCCAGATGTCTCTGGGAGCTGTTGTCCGATCAATTATCGCAAGCTCCTCATAAGAGTCTGACAAAAGGTCATATATGCCGTCAATGTCGGGCGCGTTAACCTCGCCCGTAAGCGTGAGGCGCAAGAACTCGCGCGGGGCAGGGGGCGGGAGAGTTTTCGAGATATTTGCATTTTCTGAAATGTCGGCTGAAGCTTCGCGGTATCTAATGTCAGAAACCGCGCGCCGCGAAAGTGAAACGCTCCCCTTTGTGACCTCGCCGATGTAGATTGCGGTGTCGTAGCACTCGCCGAAGTCGCGCGCCTCGGGGCAGCCGCAATAAGCAAAAGAGACGCCATTTTCGCTTAGAATTTCGGTCGGCTTATGTATATGAGCGAGCGCGACATAGTCCGCTCCGGTTGCAGCGATTTCTGCAGATGAAACGGGGCTGTACCCGTCGGTGTAGAGGTTTGAGTGGAGAATGATGATATTTATGAAATCATCCTTGGGGACCCTGAAACCGTCAAGGATTCTCTCGTCATAGCTCTCGGTTGTATACGCCGCGCCGAACATGCGAAGGGAAAGGTTGGGAAGCTCTACCGATGAGAGCGAGCTTGATTTGAAAATATGCACGTTTTCGGGGAAGGGAAGGGTCGCATACGGCGATGTGGGAGTGAGGGGGTCGTGATTCCCCGGTGTGATGAAAACACGGCATTTGGCGCGTTTTAAGTCGTGCAGAAGGGAAGACTCTGTCTCCGGGCGGATGGGATAAGCATCGAAAATATCACCCGCGAGGATGAGAGCATCAACAGCTTCGGCATTTGCGATATCAATTATTCTGGAAAAAACCTCGCGAAGACCCTGGCGGCGAAGCCTTGCAGCATCACTTGAGAGGCCTCGGAAAGCACTGTCGAGGTGAAGGTCGCCCGTGTGGATTATTTTAGCCATATACATCTAACCTTTCAGCAGTTTGTTGATACGCGTGACGGAGAGGCAACGGCCGCCATCTGAAATGTCAAAGCATGCGCCGTTTATCATCGCGGGGCCGGGCGCTTCCGCAAAGCGCTCAGGGACAGCGCCGAGGAAGGTAGCGAGCGATTTTTCGGGGGCTGTGCCTATGACGGAGTTGTATGCTCCGCACATTCCGAGGTCACAAATAAACCCTGTGCCGTTGGGCAAAACCTTCTCGTCGGCAGTCTGCACGTGGGTATGCGTGCCCCATACCGCGGAAATTCGACCGTCGAGATAGAAGCCGAGAGCTTGTTTTTCGCTTGTGGCTTCGGCGTGGAAATCGCAGAGGGCAAAGTCGTATTCACCCTGAAGCTTTTTTAAAATTGAATCTGCTGCGAAGAAGGGATTATCTGCGCCGAAGGTCATCCCGCACCGCCCCATAAGGTTTATGACAAGCGCGCGCTTTCCGAAAGCGTCGAAAATTCCGTAGCCCGCACCGGGGGCAGAGCCGGGGATGTTTGAGGGGCGGAGAAGCGACGGTTCGTTTTCGATATATGGCGCAATCTGACGGCGACCCCAGGTGTGGTTGCCGAGGGTGATAACATCAGCCCCGGCTTTAAAAAGGCGGTCTGCCTGATCGGGGGTAATGCCTACCATATCGGCATTTTCGCCGTTTATGACTGTGAAACGAGCGCCGTACTCGTGCTTTAAGGCGGAAAGATTTTCGCAGATAGCGGATATTCCTATCTCACCTACAATGTCACCTAATGCTAAAATTTTCAAGGGGGATACCTCTTTCTGATAAAATAAATGCAGTGGCATAATCTTTATGATATTGTATCACAAATATCAGGATTACACCACTGTATTTTTAAAAATTTATTGTGTTATTATTTCGCGTAGTCAATCGCGCGGGTTTCGCGGACAAGGTGAACCTTGATCTGACCCGGATATTCAAGCTCGTCCTCAATCTTCTTTGCAAGGTCGTGTGAAAGGAGAATGAGTTCGTCGTCATTAACCTTCTCGGGGTTAACTATGATGCGAACCTCGCGGCCTGCCTGAATTGCGAAGGAGCGCTCAACTCCGGGGAAGGATGTTGCGATTTCCTCAAGCTTTTCAAGACGCTTGATGTAGTTTTCAAGGTTTTCGCGGCGAGCGCCCGGGCGCGCAGCGCTGATAGCGTCGGCAGCCTGGACAAGACATGCGATGACGGTTTTCGCTTCAACGTCACCGTGGTGAGCGTGGATAGCGTGAACAATTTCTTCGTTTTCCTTGTACTTCTTGGCGATATCAACACCGATTGAAATGTGAGAGCCTTCAACCTCGTGGTCAACGGATTTACCGATGTCGTGGAGAAGACCTGCGCGCTTTGCGAGCATAACGTCAACCCCGAGCTCTGCGGCGAGAAGGCCTGCGATGTGAGCAACCTCGATAGAATGCTTGAGAACGTTCTGGCCGTAGCTCGTGCGGAAGCGGAGACGGCCGAGAAGCTTGATGATTTCGGGGTGGAGCCCGTGAACACCTGTATCGAAGGTTGCGCGCTCACCCTCCTGCTTGATGACAAGGTCAACCTCGCGGCGGGCCTTTTCGACCATTTCTTCGATCCTTGCAGGGTGGATACGGCCGTCGGCGATGAGCTTTTCAAGCGAGAGCCTTGCAACCTCGCGGCGCACGGGGTCAAAGCTTGAAAGTGTGATAGCCTCGGGAGTGTCGTCGATTATAAGGTCAACACCTGTGAGGGTTTCGAGAGTGCGGATGTTTCTGCCCTCGCGGCCGATGATGCGACCTTTCATTTCGTCATTCGGAAGCGGAACGACCGAAACCGTAGCCTCTGCAACGTGGTCTGCCGCGCACTTCTGAATAGCGAGAGAAATGAGCCTGCGGGCTTTTTCGTCTGACTCTTCCTTGAACTGCTCCTCAAGGTTTTTGAGGAGAACGGCGTAATCGTGGCGAACTTCGGATTCAAGGTTCTGAATAAGAAACTGTTTAGCTTCTTCCACGGTGTAGCCCGAAATTTTTTCGAGCATCTCAAGCTGACTGCGCTTTACCAGCTTCAACTCCTCGTTGAGGGCGTCGTTGTCCTTAATCTTTTTGTCGAGGAGAGCTTCCTTTTGTTCTGCTGCCTCGTGCTTTTTATCGAGAGATTCCTCTCTCTGAATAACTCTGCGCTCCTGCTTCTGAAGCTCTGAGCGCCTTTCTTTCATTTCGCGGTCAAATTCTGTTCTGTTCTTGTGGATTTCTTCCTTGGCTTCGATTAAAAGCTCTCTTTTTTTACTTTCCGCAGTTTTTATAGAGTCATTAACAATTCGCTTTGCTTCAGTTTCTGCACTGCTAATCGTTTTTTCTGCAATCTTTTTGCGGAAAGTAATGCCGAAAACAAATGCCAGAACGGCGATGAGAACGAAACACGCCGCAATTATCACGAAAGTTACAAGGGACATTCCGAAAATTTCCATGTTTTAAACATTACCTCCTTTTTAGCCTTTTGAATCTTAAATTTGAAAATATGTAATAAATCAAGTTATTGTAAAATGCGGCAAGCCGCACAGCGCAAATCAATAACAACGATATTATCCACTATTATATTTTAATTGTAAAAGAGCAATATGTCAAGGAAAACTGAATGAATATTGAAAAAATATTAAAATTTTTTCGCCTTGACTTTTTAGGGCTTGCAATATAACATAAAGACGGAAAGGATGTGACTTTGTTGAGCCTTGACGAATTGGGGATAAATGGGTTTGTTATGGAACAGGACCCGAAATATCTAAAGCTCGGAACTGATGCTATGCTTCTTTCCGAATTTGCAAAGGTTAGAAAAAGAGACAAGGTTTGCGACCTTGGTTGCGGATGTGGGGCGGTTTCAATCCTTCTCGCGGCTCGGCATCCGGAAATTTCGATTTGCGGAGTTGAGATTGTTGAGGGTGCGGCACTTCTCGCCGAGAAGAATGTAGCCCACAATAACCTTAAGGCACGTATGCGCGTCTTCAATATGGATTTGAAAAATGTTGCGCGCGAGTTTTCTGCCGCAAGCTTTGATGCGGTAGTCTCAAACCCTCCGTTTATGCAGATAGGGGGAGGAATCCGGACTGAACGTCAGGAACTTCTTTGTGCGAGGATGGAGCTTTGCTGCACGATAGACGATGTCTGCAGTGCGGCAGCATATCTTTTAAGGTTCGGCGGGGCTTTTTCTCTTGTTTACCGCCCGTCGCGCCTCGGTGATTTGTTTGAGTCTCTCATAAAGCACAATATGCACCCGAAGCGGATGCGCCTTGTTCAGGACACAGTAGCGGCCGAGCCTTCACTTGTCCTTGTTGAGGCGAGAAAGGGAGGGGGGAGCGGCATTAAGCTTTTGCCAACGCTTATTCTCAAAAATCCTGACGGAACGGAAACTGACGAAACAAAGACAATTTACAGGAGAAAATAGCCTTCGTTATTATGCTGATTTTAAAGGTCGTCTTTTGTGCAAAGTGCTGAATATTTCTTTGTGGGTCAACTTTGCCAAAAAAAGGACTTGAAAAATTGGTGGGTTTGGTGTATAATGCAATTAATCCAGTTACTGAATTAAAAATGAAAAGGGGTAAATTAAAATGGCTGAAGAAAAAGTAATGAACGGCGCCGGTATCGCAGAACTCGGTTTTCCGATGTGGCCGGAGCTTGCACCGGAGACTCCCGACCAGGTTGCTGACCTCCTCAGAACAGGTAAGGTCTGCTACTGGACAGGTCCGGTAGGTATGCAGTTTGAAGAGGCATGGAGAGAGTGGATCGGTGCAAAGATGGCTATCTCCTGCACAAACGGAACAGCAGCGTTACATATCGCTCTTTCCGCTCTCGGAATCGGCCCCGGCGACGAAGTTATCGTTCCGTCCTATTCCTTTATCGCATCTTCCTTCTCAGTTGTTCAGGCAGGCGCTATTCCGGTGTTTGCAGACGTTACTGACGACCACACAATCGACCCGGCTGACATCGAGCACCGCATCACAGAGAGAACAAAAGCTATCGTTGTTGTTCACCTCTACGGCGGCGTTGCAGATATGGGCCCGATTCTTGAAATTGCTAAGAAGCACAACCTTAAGATCGTTGAAGACTGCGCACAGTGCTTCGGCGGTGAGTATAAGGGAACAAAAGCTGGCCTTATCGGTGATGTAGGCTGCTTCAGCTTCTGCCAGAGCAAGCACTTCACAACCGGCGGCGAAGGCGGCATGGTTGTTACAAACGACGAAGAAGTGGGCTGGGAGTGCCGTTCCTTCCGCGATCATGGTTACGACGTAAAAAAGCGTATGAGCATGCTCGCTCTTGAGGAGAAGCTTCCGTATATCCACAACCGCGTTGGATTCAACTACCGTATGACAGAGATGCAGTCTCTCATCGGTATCAACGAGCTTAAGCGTTTTGATTCCTGGAACCTCGCTCGCCGTCTTAAGTACGCTAAGATGTACGACGAAGCATTCACAGGTCTCAAGGGAATCAAGAAGCTCCCGACAAACACAGCAGAGCGTAAGAACTCCTACTGGTGGTACCCGATCAACCTCGACCTCTCAGTTCTTGACATCGAGGCTGACGGCGTAGTTAAGGAGCTTATGGCTCTTAACATCCCGTGCTATGGCATTCAGTGGCCGGAAGCATACGAGGAGAAGGCATACAAGGAGCATAACGGCTTCGGTACAGCTAAGTTCCCGTTTGAATCAAAGGAATTCACTAATCCGAAATCAGTTGACTATGCAAATGTAGTATGCCCGAAGGCTAAATCTCTCCGCGCAGAGACATTCAGCCTCTTCCTCCATCCGTCATGGGAGCCGGAGCACATCGAGCGCTGCATCGCTGCAGTTAAAGAAGTTCTTGCAAAGCACACAATGTAGGTTTATAATAAATCTTAGCATTATGGAAAAACGGACTCTTGTCCGTTTTTTCCATATTGATTAGTAAAAATGCATTGAAAGGAATGAAAAAAATGAGAGTGCTTGCTATAGGTTCTCATCCCGATGACCTTGAGCTTTCTTGTGGCGGAACTCTTGCGCGTATGGCTAAGGAAGGCTATGAAGTCTACACCTGCCACGTTTGCAACGGAAATATGGGCCATGCAGTGATTATGCCTGATGAACTCGGGCCTATGCGTGAGAAGGAAGCTGAGAATGCAGGAGAAGTTCTCGGAGTAAAGAAGGTTTATAACGTTGATGTTGGAGATTGTATGATTTATGCAGACAACATCGACGTCCGCCGTGAGGTTGTCAGAATAATCCGCGAGGTTCGCCCCGATTTTATTATCACACACGGCCCCGATGATTATATGAACGACCATCTCCAGGTAAGTGAGCTTGTTTTTGAAACGAGCTTCACGGCAACAGTCGGGCATATGTTCCCGGAAACGGGGAAAGCAACGGAGGCAGTTGTCCCGATTTACTATATGGACAATCTTGCAGGAACAAACTTTGTTCCGGAAATGTATGTTGACGTTACGGACTATATCGATCAGAAGCTTTCTGCGGTAGAGTGCCACGAAAGCCAGATTGTCTGGATGCGTGAGCATGACAAAATCGACTTCATCGAGTTTGTAAGGTCATGTACCCGCGGCCGAGGTCTGCAGTGCGGAGTTATGTATGCTGAAGGGTTTAAGACCTGCAAGGCACATCTTCGCCAGACAACCAAGAGACATTTGCCATAAATTTATTTAAAAATAAATAGGAGGGAAATACTATGAACTTTATCAGCACAGTTAAAGGCTCTTTAACAGAAGCAATTTATCCCGCAGGTTGGGATTTTGAAAAAATTGATAAGTGTTGCTCAAATGCTCCTGAGGCTATTTTTGAGCGTCAGTCTTTCTGGCATCCTGATTTCAAACCGGTTTCCTGCAAGAATGTTGCTGAATTTGATATGATGATGGGCCACGAGATTGCAAATCAGATCAAAATGGCAAGAGACGAGGGAATCAAGCTTGCGATGATTCTTCCGGCAGGCCCGATGGGCATGTATCGCTGGGCAGCATACTTCCTCAATGAGTGGGACATTGACTGCTCACACGTTTACGGCTTCAATATGGACGAGTGGAGTGATGCAGAGGGAAACACTCTCGATTCATCAAACCCCGGTTCATTTACATACGCAATGCGCGATGCTTTCTACAGCAAGATAAACAAGACTGTTCCTGAAAATCAGCGCAACTTTGCAACTAAAGACAATCTCCCGACATATCCGGAGAAGATTGCAAAGCTCAAGGCTGAGGGCGCTCGTCTCATCACAACCTTCGGAATCGGCCGTATGTGCCATATTGCATTCTGGGAGCCGCATTTTGCAGGTGAGTTTGCAACAGAGGAAGAGTGGAAGAGCCAGATGTACCGCATCGGTGCAAATCTCCATCCGCTCACAATCGAGCAGAACGCAATCACAAGCTTCAAGAGCAGAACAACTCTTGTTCCGTGCCGCGCTAACACAATCGGCCCGGGCCTCATTCTTCAGTCTGACCGCATAATCGGAGGATGCGACGGCGCACTTTCACGCGGTATGCAGTGGCAGGGAATGTCTCTCTGGATGACTCTCCGCTACGGCCCGGATAAGTGGGTTACTTCTTCTTATATGCCGACAATTCCCGGAAAGCTTTTCTTCCTTGAAGAGCTTGCAGGTCCGCTTGTTGCAGAGTGCAACTAAGATTTTGAATAAGAAGTGAGGTTATAATAATGAAAAAAGTCAGATGGGGCGTAATTGGTGCCGGCGGTATCGCTGACAGACGTACACTTCCCGGCATGATGCTTTCCGATGAGGCAGAGCTTATTGCCGTTATGGAAATTAACGATGAGCTTGCAGAAAATCTCCGCGTAAAATATGGCGCAAAGCGCGCATACACAGACCACAAGGCGCTTCTTGCAGACCCTGAGGTTGATGTAGTTTACATCGCATCTCCCGTAAATTGCCACAAGGAGCAGGCGATTGACGCAGCTCGCGCAAAGAAGGACATTCTCCTTGAGAAGCCGATTTGCCTTGATATTGCAGATGCAGAAGAAGTTCTTCGCGTATGTGAGGAAGAGGGCGTTAAGATTGCGACAGGCTTCCTTATGCGTTTCCACGCATACAACAGCAAAATCCGCGAAATCGTTCAGTCCGGAAAAATTGGCCAGGTTGTATCCTGCCGCGCACAGTTTAGCTGCTGGTATCCTGAAATCCCGGGTGCATGGCGCCAGGTAAAGGCTCTCTCCGGTGGCGGCGCACTTATGGATCTCGGTGTTCACTGCATCGACCTTCTCCAGTATATCGTAGGTTCAAAGGCAAAGCGCGTTGCAGCTTTTGCAAGCACAAACACCTTCTCCTACGAGGTTGAGGACCAGGCTTCTCTTATGATGCAGCTTGAAAATGGCGCAGTTGCATATGTTGAGTCAAACTTCAACATTCCTGATGCTGTAGCAAGTAAGCTTGAGATTTACGGCACAAGCGGCTCAATCGTTGCTTGCGGAACCCTTTCTCAGGTAGAGGGCGGAACAATCGAGGTTATTGCGGCTGACAGCTCTGCAGGCTATGATGCACAGCAGACAAGAAACGAAGTCAAGCCGATGGAAGTCAACGTCGAATTCGGCAATATGTATACGAAGGAGCTTGATTCCTTCGGCCGCTCACACCGCGACGGCGCACCCGTTGAGGTTCCTGCAGCTGATGCTGTTTGGGCACAGCGCATAATCAAGGCAGCATATGAGTCTGCTGAAACAGGAAAGGTCATTGATCTTTAAGACTTGAGTTAGTATGCCCTGCGTGAAAATGCAGGGCATACTTTTTGAAGACAACCTATTGACTTAACAGGAAAAATTTATTAAAATATATACATAAAATGTATATAAAAGGTGGTATTTGTATGTATGACGTCGCATGTGTCGGTATCCTTGTTGCCGACGCTATTTGTAAGGGTGTAAACGAGCTTCCGGAAAAGGGAAAGCTCAATCTTCTCAACAGCATCAAGCTTTATAGCGGTGGCTGTGCAGTGAATACGGGTATCGATATGGCGGTTATGGGTTCAAAAATCGCCCTTATCGGTAAAGTCGGAGATGACGGCTTTGGAATGTTCTTAAAGAGCTCTCTTGTTGAGAAGGGCGTTAATGTTGACGGCCTTGTTGTAGCAAAGGGTGAGGACAGCTCTTCCTCAATTGTTCTTGTCGACGAAACCGGCGAGCGTTCATTCCTTCACTGCAAGGGAACAAACGATACCTTCTGTTATGATGATGTCAACTTTGATATTATTGCAGATTCTAAAATAGTTTTTGTTGCAGGGTCAATGCTTATGAACAAGTTTGACGGCGAAGATTGTGCAAAAGTCTTAAAGCGCGCAAAGGAGATGGGCAAGATCACAGCTCTTGACACAGCATGGGACGGCACAGGCCGTTGGATGAGCGTTCTTAAGCCTGCACTCCAGTATGTTGACTACTTCATTCCGAGCATTGAAGAGGCAATCGAGCTTGCAGGGGGAGAAACTGACCACGCAAAGATTGCTGACTGCTTCTTTGATTGTGGCGTTTCCCACGTTGCTATTAAAGTTGGCAAAGACGGTTGCTACTACCGCGAAAGCCGCGAGGCTGAGGGCAAGTATGTTGCTCCGTTTATGCGCAAAAACCCCGTTGATACAACAGGCGCAGGTGACTCGTGGTGTGCAGGCTTCCTTTACGGTATTGCAAACGGCAAATCTATGGAAGAAGCATGCGTTATCGGTAATGCAGTAGGCGCACACATTATAATGGAAGTCGGCGCATCAACAGGTGCTCGTCCTTACTCTGAGATTGCAAAATTCATCGAAGAAAACAGGAAATGATTTTAAATGGTTTTAAAAACTGAAAAAAATCACAGAACAGCAAACCTGAAGCTTGTCAAGTTATCCAACCTGACGCTTGTATTCAACTTAATAAACTCAAATCAGCCCGTATCGAGAGCATCTATTGCCCACGCTACGGGCTTAAGTCCTACTACGGTGTCTTCTCTCGTAGATGAGCTTATAGCCGAAAATATGGTTCGCGAAACGGGAACGGGAAAGCTTTCCGGAAGCGGAAGAAAGCCCATTATGCTTGAGCTTAACCCGGGTGGCGGGTGCGTTGTTGCAGTTGAGATAAAGCAGGGTGCATTTGAAATGGAGGCCTTTGACCTTGAGGGGAAAAGCATTTCATTTCACCGCCACGAAATTTCAGACTATTCGGTAATAGGCGACTGTATCGCTGACGATGTTGAAAAATATTGCAAGAATTTCGGGCGTCTTCTCGGTATATGCATCGGTGTTCCCGGTGTTATCGACAGGAAGAAAAAAAGGGTTTCATCGACGCTTATTCCGATAAGTCCGGATAATGACTTTTTTTCTGTTTTGTGCAAACGATTTCCGGGGGTCAAAATCAAGCTCGGGAACGAGTCATCGTTTTGTGCATACATTGAAAAGGCTCAATCCAAGAAAGAAATCCACAGCCTTGTATATATCGACATAAATGTCGGTATAGGCGCGGGTATAATACTTGATGACAGAATTTTTACGGGCGCGTTCGGAAACGCGGGCGAATTCGGCCATGTTTCAGTTGACATTAACGGGGCGCCGTGCAAATGCGGAAACCGAGGTTGCCTTGAAGCAATGGCAGGGACTCCTGCAATATGCAAGGCAGTGGGGGTAAGCGAAATTTCAGAAATAGATACCAATGATGAAGGCCAGCTTGAAAAGCTTGCTGACATCTGCAAATATATCGCCGCGGGGATTAACAACATAATAAATATGATAAACCCCGAAGCGGTTGTTCTCGGAGGCGAGATAACGGTTCTTGGGAAGCCGTTTCTAAAAAAGCTTTTTGACGAGCTTTCTTTAATTATGTTTTCGGCAAACTCTGAAACATTTTCCCTCAGCTTTTCAACAGTTCCGGGAAACCCCGTAACACAAGGTGCAGGGAGATACCTTCTTGACCGCATATTTGAGGACGGCGACTTTATAACAGAATGATAAAAAGGTGATTTGACGTGTCGATATTTGACCTTTTCAAAAAAATTGAAAGCGAAAGAAAACCACCGCTCGGCCCTCCCGAGTGGCTTGTCGTCGGTCTTGGAAATCCGGGCAAGGAATACGAAAAAACTAGGCATAACACAGGCTTTATGGTTCTTGATAAGCTTTCGGAGATAGAAAAAACAGATGTCAGCGAGCTTAAATTCAAGGCTCTTTGCGGTCGGGGAGAAATCGGCGGGAGAAGCGTTCTTTTGCTCAAACCGCAGACGTTTATGAATTTATCGGGAGAGTCCGTAAAAGCGGCGTCTTCGTTTTATAAAATCCCGATGGATAGAGTTCTTGTTATCTACGATGACGTTTCTCTTCCCGTAGGCAAAATCCGCATAAGAGAAAAGGGAAGCGCCGGCGGACATAATGGAATAAAGAACATAATCGAAATTGCGGGAAGTGATGTTTTCCCGAGAATCAAAGTGGGAGTTGGTGCGCCACCCGCTTCGGGAGAGCTTATCAACTGGGTTTTGGGCTCTTTTTCGGCAGAGGATAAGAAAAAGCTTGACGATGCCATTTTGCGCGCAGTGAATGCAGTGCGTGAAATTATAGAATGTGGATTCCAGTCGGCTGCGGCTAAATTTAATTAGAGGCAGGTAAAAAAATGCTTGCACTGTGTCAGGTACTTAAGAATAATAAAGATTTTGCAACGCTTTTGCAAAAAATAGATGCCGGAGAATGCCCGATCGCACTCTCCGGCTTATCTGCCGTACATAAAGCACATATAATATCTGCGGTAAGAATGGCTACAAAGCGCCAGATAGTCTGCATCTATGCAGATGAGCTGGATGCGCGCCGCGCCGCGCGGGATATATCCGTAATGTGCGGTGAGGAACCGAAGGTTTTGCCTGTGCTTGAGCTATCACTGCACGATGTTGATGGCGCATCCCGTGATTCTCTCCACGAGAGGCTTGCAACAATGAAAGCGCTGGCAGACGGGAGCGCGGGGATTACTCTTGCTCCTGTTTTTTCGCTTATGCAAAGGACTGCGCCGCCTGACAAAATTCTGGGGAATACAATAACGCTCAGGCTGGGAGAGGTTTGTTCGCAGGAGGAGCTGTGTGGAAAGCTTGTCGGGCGCGGATATACAAGATGTGACCAGGTTGAAGCCGAAGGGCAGTTTGCAGTGCGCGGAGGAATTGTCGATATTTTTTCACCCGGCAAAGAAAACCCCGTGAGAATAGAGTTTTTCGGAGATGAGCTCGATTCGATGGGCGCTTTTGAGTGTGAAACCCAGAGACGGATAGAAAACTTAAGAAGCTGTGAGCTTCTCCCTGCATCAACTTCTGAAGTGGAAGAGATGTCTCGGCTTTTAGAGAAACTATCAGAAGCGCTCACAAAAGAAAACAAGAGAAAAAAGAAAAACGAGAGACTTATTAAAACTCTTGAGGATGATATTGAGCTTGTAAGGTCGGGGATTTTGCCGAAAGCCCGCGACAGATATTTTAACCTGCTCCATACAGAACATATTTGCGGACTCGATTATATATCAGAGGATGCAATCATATTTATAGATGATTTTTACCGCATCCGCGATGCTGCCGGCCGCGAAAAAAAAAGAGAAGAAGATGATGTCAGGAGTCTTATTCACGGAGGGTATCTTCTCCCGGAGACCGATGGCTTTTCAGAAAGCTTTGAAAGTGTGCAGAGTTTTGTTTCGGAAAGAAAAAGCGTTTTCCTTGAAGCTTTTGTCCGCGCGGAATACGGTATATCTCCTAAGGCGGTCCTGTCAATTATAGCGCGACAGCTTCCGAGCTATGGCGGAAATTTAGAGCTTGCCTGTTCTGAAATCTCGGAGAGCCTTGAAGAGGGAAACCGTGTAGTTATACTTACCGGAAGTGAAAAAAACTCGGAGAAGATGCGTGTTCTTTTGGAAGAAAGAGGAATTCATTCGAGGGTTGACTCGCTCCTTGCAGCACTGCCGGATGAGCCGTGTGTAATAATCGGCGAGGGCGTTCTCTCAGCTGGCTTTGCATATCCCGGCGAGGACTTTGCGCTTTTCACGGAAGGCCAGCTTATGCGTGCGCCTAAAAAACGGGGAAGGATAACCCGTGACAAAAAGAACAGCCAGAAGATAGGGAGTTATCAGGAGCTTACTGCCGGCTGTCTGGTTGTTCACGACCTCCACGGAATAGGAAAATTTGCGGGGATTACGAAGATTAAAACAGACGGAGTAGAGAAAGACTATATAAAGATAATGTATCTCGGAACAGATGCACTGTATGTTCCTGTAACCCAGCTTGATATGGTGTCGCGATACATAGGAGCCGGAGAGGATTCGGGCATAAAGCTTTCAAAGCTCGGCGGCGGAGAATGGCAAAAAACGAAGCTCCGCGCGAAAGGAGCTGCGCGTGAGCTCGCTGAGGAGCTTATAAAGCTCTACGCCGCAAGGCAGGCTATGGAAAGGGAGGCCTTCCCGCCTGACGGTGAGTGGCAGAAGGAATTTGAAGAGGCATTTGAATTTGAAGAGACGGATGACCAGCTCCGTTGTATTTCGGAAATCAAGGGCGATATGCAGAGGAAATACCCGATGGATAGGCTTCTTTGCGGCGACGTCGGCTTTGGAAAGACTGAGGTTGCCCTGCGAGCTGCTATGAAGTGTATTCTTGGAGGAAAGCAGGTTGCTATTCTTGTCCCGACAACTGTTCTCGCAGAGCAACATTTTCTCACGGCATCGCGCCGTTTTTCAGGGTATCCAGTTAAAATAGGGCTGACATCGCGCTTTTGTTCTGATAAAAGAAACCGCGAGACAATACGCGGAGCAAAGAGCGGAGAAATGGATTTGATAATAGGAACGCACAAGCTTCTTTCAAAGAATATTTCGTTTAAAAAGCTCGGGCTTCTCATTGTTGATGAAGAACAACGATTTGGAGTCTCACACAAGGAGCGCCTTAAGGAAATGTCAAAGGATATTGACGTTCTGACCCTCACTGCAACGCCGATACCGAGAACACTCAATATGGCACTTTCGGGGATCCGGGATATGTCCATTATGGAAGAAGCACCGCGAAACCGACATCCCGTTCAGACATACGTTTTCGAGTATGACCGGGAGATTATAGCTGATGCAATCCGCCGTGAGGTTGCCCGTGGTGGGCAGGTGTATTATCTCCACAATAACGTAGCCTCGATAGATGCTTGTGCCGCGCGTATTGCAAAGCTTGTGCCGGGTGTGAGCGTCGCAGTAGGCCACGGCCAGATGGGCGAGGGTGAGCTTTCAGAGGTTATGCGGCAGATGGGCGAGGGCGAGATTCAGGTTCTCGTCTGCACAACAATTATTGAAACGGGAATTGACATCCCGAATGTCAATACTCTCATTATTGAAGATGCCGATAAAATGGGGCTTGCTCAGCTTCATCAGATTCGCGGCCGTGTCGGTCGGTCAAGCCGCCACGCCTACGCATATCTCACTTATCGGCGCGGAAAGGCTCTTTCTGAAATTGCAGAAAAGCGCCTTGCTGCAATCCGCGAGTATGTTGAATTCGGTTCGGGGTTCAAGATTGCAATGCGTGATCTCGAACTCCGCGGCGCTGGGAACGTTCTCGGGGCTGAGCAGAGCGGGCATATGGTGAGCGTCGGATATGATATGTATTTAAAGCTTCTTGAAACTGCAATCTTAGAGGAAAAGGGAGAGGCGCCTAAAAATTCAACCGTGTGCACGGCAGATATATCCGTTTCCGCGAACATTCCTGAGCATTATGTCGCATCAAGCGAAACACGGATGGACCTCTATCGCAGAATTGCATCAATTTCTGACCGGGAAGAGGCAGATGACGTCATTGATGAGCTTTGCGACCGCTTTGGGGAGCCACCAAAGGAAACTATGGTGCTTATAGATATTGCTCTCTTGAGAATTGCGGCGGCTGATGCGGGCATTTCAGACATTACTCAGAAGGGAAGCGCGCTTAAAATTACGATGCTTGACCCGAGCTTTGATATTATATCCAAGCTATGCGCAAGGCCTGAGTATAAGGGCAAAATTCTCCTCAACGCAGGGCAGGAGCCGTATCTTATGTTAAAGCTTAAAGGCGATGACGAACCGCTATTATGCGCACAGAATTTTGTTATAGCATATAAAGAGGCAAAAGAATGAACTAAAGCCGCAAAAGCAATGCTTTTGCGGCTTTAGTTTTTTTGTAGTTAAATTTCTGCCACGCTGAGGATTCCGGGAATTGCAGCTGTTGACAATATGAAATCGTTTTTGCTGATGGGAGAAGGCATATGTAGAATGACAACAAGCTTCTCGTCTGCGGTTTTCAGTGAAACAATCTCATAGCCCTTCTCAACAAAAAGTTTTGTAAACTCGGTTGCTGAAAGCTCTGAAGCTGAGGCGATCACCTGGAAAGTCAGGTCGTTCGCACGAAGCTTCAAGGAGAGCGGGCGAAGAACATACGTAGTGAACATTATAAGCGCGAGAATTGTAATAGAAACCTCAATGAACCCGGCTCCAACGACAAGCCCGAGGCATGCAGTGGTCCAGAGGCCAGCGGCTGTGGTGAGACCGTGAACACGGTTGCGGCTGACAATAATGCTGCCTGCTCCGAGAAAACCGATTCCGCTGATGACCTGAGCTCCAAGGCGCGTAATGTCTGTTATTGCGCCGTATTTTTCTGCAATAAGCTGACTTGTGATCATAACGGAAGCTGCGCCCAGACACACTATGATGTGTGTACGAAGCCCTGCATCGTGTTTTGAACTGCCACGTTCCATTCCGATTAGTGCGCCGGATAAGAGCGCAATAACAAGACGGACAACAACGCTTACATAAGCTTCGAGTGAAATAAGAGATAGTGCCATATAAAAAAACTCCCTTTTTTGAGATAAGCAAAAAGACGCGGAGAAATCCGCGTCTATCGCAATTCATGTGTACTTATATCGCGCGCTGAACCTTACCGGAACGGAGGCATCTAGTACAAACATAAATATGACGGGGTGAACCATCAACGATTGCTTTTACACGCTTAACGTTCGGCTTCCACATTTTGTTGGAACGTCTGTGTGAGTGAGAAACCTTGATTCCGAATGTCACGCCCTTATCGCATATTGCGCATTTTGCCATTTGCCGCACCTCCTTCAATTCTTGTCAATAAACAGCATCTAATATAATAACAGATTTTATTTCAAAATGCAAGTGCTTTTTTTAAAAAAGTAAAAAAAGTACAGAACTGTCTGAAATATCATATTCTGTAAAATGTTTAAACTTGAAATGAATTTGATGTCAATGTAAAATTAAAAAAGCACCACGCGAAAGGATGTGATTGTATGAAACGGTTTTTAATTGGCGCGTTATCTGCACTTATGCTTTTTTCAGGCAGTATGGCGGCTAACGTGACCATTGACGGAAAAACGTTTGACGGAGCAAAGCTCATCAGTTCTGTTACATACGTTCCCGTAAAAGGCTTTTCAAAGAGCATTTCTGATTATGAGGTTGTATGGAATAATGAAAATAAGGTCGCAACGGTTATAACGGATAATTCAAAAGCAGATGCAAGAATCGGAGAAAAATTTCTTGAAAGTGGAGGACGGTATATTTATTCCGGGAACGAGAACATAATAATCGACGGCAGCACATATGTCCCGATAAGAAGTATTGCAAAGATTCTCGGGGCAGAGATTCGGTGGGATGAAAAAACAAAAACGGCTGTCGTAGAAACCGGCGGAGAGGAGTTTATCCCCGGGGAGGAGTTCTATAATAATGATGACCTCTACTGGCTGTCAAAAATTATAAGTGCAGAAAGTGCGGGAGAGTCGCTTGAGGGAAAAATCGCGGTTGGAAACGTTGTCTTAAACCGAGTCAGAAGTGATGAATATCCCAACAGCATATACGAAGTTATTTTTGATAAAAAGAACGGAGTTCAGTTCACTCCCGTAGCAAACGGAACAATCAATAATGAACCGACAGAGGAAAGCGTTATGGCTGCAAAAATCTGCCTTGAAAACTACAAGCTCTCAAATCGCAATATTCTCTTCTTCCTAAATCCTGAGATTTCAACAAGCACGTGGGTCCCTGATAATCGAGACTTCGTGATGACGATAGGCAGACATGACTTTTATGCATAAAAAACTTCGCCCGTTTGGTCATCTCCAAACGGGCGAAGTTTTTTAATTAATATCATCGACATTGTAAGGTGTGGTCTGGTAGACGTAATAGTTGAGCCAGTTGGTATACAAAAGCTGTGCGTGTGCGCGCCAGGTCACAATCGGCGCAAGGGAAGGATCGTCATTTTCGTAATAGTTCTTCGGAAGATCAATGGGCTTTCCGAGGTTAACATCGCGTTCATATTCAGAAGCTAAAGTTCCGGCATCATATTCGGGGTGACCTGTCACGAAAATTTGTCTGCCGTCACGGCTTGTGATAATATACGCTCCGGCTTCGGGGGAAGAGGCAAGAAGCTCAAGATTTTCACATTTTACAAGAGCATCTTCATCTATTGCAGTATGTCGTGAGTGGGGAGCGAAAAAGAAATCGTCAAACCCACGAAGAAGAGGGCATTTGGGAGAAAGATTCTCGTGCTTGAAGATTCCGAAAACCTTTCCGTCGCTCGGGGACTTGTCGATTCTGTAATGGTAATAGAGCGCGGCCTGGGCGCCCCAACAGATGTGGAAGGTGGAGTGAACATTTTTTTTGCTCCATTCCATAATCTCACAAAGCTCGGGCCAGTAATCAACACTTTCAAAATCAAGAGTTTCAACCGGGGCGCCGGTGATAATCATTCCGTCGTATTTTTGTGTGCGGATTTCGGAAAAATCCTTATAGAAAGAATCAAGATGCTCGCTTGAGGTGTTTTTGGAACGATGTGTAGCCGTTTTGAGCAAATCAAACTCTATCTGAAGCGGCGTGTTCGAAAGTGCTCGGAGAAGTTGTGTTTCGGTAGTGATTTTTGTAGGCATAAGGTTGAGGATGAGTATGCGAAGAGGACGGATATCCTGATGTGCAGCGCGGAACTCCGTCATAACAAAGATATTTTCTTGTTCAAGAATGCTCCTTGCAGGAAGGGCGTCCGGAATTTTAATCGGCATATAAAATCCTCCTAATTCAATGGAAATATTATATATCAAAATCCACTTAAAATCAATGATGAAAAAATTTTTATGAATAAAATAGAAATTTACATATATAATAACAAGTGACAATTAGAAAATTTTTTAAAATTTTTCAAAAAAAGGAGTTGACAAAGGTAGGTAAAAGGTGGTATATTATTAAGGCACCTCGCGGGAAGCGGATAAAAAAAGATTTAAAAAAATCGAAAAAAGCGCTTGACAGAGGGTGTGCAGTGTGATATAATCAATACTCGGTCGCGACTCCGGA
>JAZOAI010000015.1:0-44676 GCA_045595365.1 Eubacteriales bacterium | reverse complement strand
CAAACCGTGACCGAGCCGCAGCGAGAAAGGGGAGGTTTCCTAGCCTCGCGGGAGCGAGGCGTGAGTTCTCCCCCGTTTTGCTACTTTTGCAATCAAAAGTAGGCCCGCCCGGCAGGGCAAGACCTACTCAAGAATCAAGTCTACAAAATCTTTTCGGGGCAATGTGGGGGCGATTCAAGAATCGCCCGCGGGACATTCGTGAATGTCCCCTACGCCCACAATCTCGCCTTGCTCAACATTTCCTCCTCAAGGGGAAGGCTTAATGTGTGTCCTTAAGACCACACCTCTTATGAGTTCCCCTTTTTTACTCAATCAGGCCGTATTTGGTTTTAACTCTCTGAAGCTTTTCTATCATGGGTTTTGAGAGAATGAAGAGGAAGAAAGCGGTTGAAAATGCGTGAACAAGGTCAAAGGGCACTCCCGAGAGATATGCTGCGAGGAACATCTCTCCCGTTGGGGCAGACTGAGAAATAATAACGTTTGAAAAATTCATAATACCGCCGTAAACGATGAACGTCGAGATTGCCCCGAAAATGCAGAGAGCGGACTTTTTTCTTTTCAAAATTCCTTTCCTGAAGAGAATCCCCGCAACGAATCCGATTATTCCGAATGCAAACATTTGCCACGGTGTCCACGGCCCCTGTCCGAAAAAGAAGTTTGAAACAAACCCCGTCACGGCGCCGACCAAGAACCCTGTTTCAGCGCCAAAGCTGATCCCTGCGATTATCACAAGTGCGACCACGGGCTTAAACTGCGGGAGCATAAAGAATGCGGCGCGCCCGGCCACTGCAAGGGCACACAAAACGCTTATGATTACAAGCTCTCTCGCCTGAGGTTTTTTAGATTCAAACACCATACAAAACGGAATCATCGTTTCGAGAATAATGAGAAGGCTTGTGAAATAATATTTTCTGTCGTCTAAAAAACTGAACCCCGCATAAATTGTCAGCGGTATCGCAAGGAGAATGAGAAGTGTGGCAACAACTGTTCTCTTGCTTAATTTGCTCTTTGTTTTTGTTTTCGGAAGCCCTTCTTGCTTTTCTCTGTTCTTTTTCTCTCTCTGAAAAACAACTGCAGGCGCTCTTTCGCGCTCTCGCACGTTTACTTTCCCGCCGCAGGCAAGGATAATATCCTCTGCAAGAATAGCACAGGGAAGGCGAACTCTTGCCATTCGGTTTGCCGAAGTGGTGTAAAAGCTTTTTCCTGCAAAGAACTCTCGCGGAGTGCCGACAGATGTAAAATTACCGTCAAAAAAGAGGGCACAGCGGTCTGCGTATTCCGCGCAGAATTCTATGTCGTGCGATACCATAACGACGGTTACGCCGCTTGTTTTCAAATCGCTGATTATCTCTGCGAAAATCTGTTTAAAGTGAGCGTCAAGCCCCTTCGTGGGCTCGTCAAGCAGGAGAATCTTCGGCGATGTGAGAAGAACCTTCGCAAGCGCCGCGCGCTGCATCTCGCCGCCCGACAAATCGTATGGATGAAAATTCAATAAATCGCCTATGCGACAGATCGAGGATATGTTTTTAATCCGAAGCTCTTTTTCTTCTTCTGAGAGAGAAGTTTCATCGAGAGCTTCGAGCAGGTCGAGAAAAACCGTATTTTTCACGAAAACGGCCCGGGGGTCTTGCGGAAGAACGCTTAAGGTTCCGTTGTATAAATTTTTTATCTTTGATATGTTTTCGCCGTTTATGAGAAGCTCACCGCGATATGGGGTATTAATTCCTGAAATGAGAGAGAGCGCAGTCGTTTTTCCGGCTCCGTTGCCCCCCATAATTGCGAAGAATTCGCCCTTTAAAATCTCAGCATTCAACCCTTTTATAACATCGGGGGCGTTCTTTTCATACTTAAAGTGAGCATCGCGGATTTTAATTACGGCCTCGCCACAGGGGGTCGTATCTGATGCCGGTATAGCAGTTTTATCGAGGATATGAGCTTCTGAATAAGCTTCAAGCCAGCATCTTCCGTCACGAACGGTAACGGGGAAAGCTGAACCGGTCTCCACTGCGCCGTAAACTCGCATAGGGGTGGGAAGAGATAAATACATATCGTGATTTTGTTCTTTCAACGTCGCCCCGACTTCTTTTGGTGTTCCGGAGGCAATAATTCTTCCGCTATCCATAACAACAATCCTGTCGGAAATCGGGATTGCATCTTCTAAGCGATGCTCTGAGAGAATCACCGTAGTTCCAAGCTCGCGATTGATTTTTTCGAGGGTTTTTAAAAACTCCTGCGCGGCAATGGGGTCAAGCTGGCTTGTCGGCTCATCGAGGATAAGAATATCGGGCTGCATCACCATGACCGAAGCGAGGTTTAAAAGCTGCTTCTGCCCGCCGGACAGCTCGGAAACGTTTTTATGGAACCAGGCCTCGATTCCAAAAAAAGATGCCATTTCCGCAACTCGCGCTCTGATTTCGGGGGTTGAAATCCCCAGACTCTCAAGCCCGAAGGCAAGCTCGTGCCACACCTTGTCCGTCACAATCTGATTATCGGGGTTCTGCATAACAAAGCCGATTTTGGCGGCTTGTTCCTTTGAATCAATCTCCGACAACTCCTTGCTACCGAAATATATTTTTCCGCCCAATGTTCCGTGAGGTGAGAGCGATGATTTCAAAAGCCGCAGGAGTGTTGTCTTCCCGCACCCTGATTTTCCGCAGAGGACAATAAACTCGCCCGAGTTTACGGTAAGGCTTATATTGTCAAGCGCCCGGCTTTCGCGGGTTGGGTATTTAAAACTCAGGTTTTCGATTTTAAAGCTTTCCATTTCATCGCCTCAATTCCTTCTGTTATTATCGGGTATATACAAAGCATCGCATATGCAACAAAACAGCTAATCCCCCAAAGGGAAGCTTCCGCAGATTTTATCACAGGAAAGTATCCGAAGGTCATCTTGCCGGACAAGACACCGACAAGAGTAAACACACCTAAAAAAATGATAGAGAAAAGCGCTTTTTTATCTCTCTTGTCAAAGATGAAAATTGAAAATGACGTTCTGCCGGGATGCCCATACCCGCGCGACTTCATACTGTCGGCAGTTTCTATTGCATTTTCAAAGGCCCAGGTCGTCATAATCGATAGAATTGACAGGCCGCGCTTCGCTCTTTTGATTATGCCGCCGCCAGAAATATCTCTCCCCATGCACTTCTGGGCATTCGCGACAACCTTAAGCTGGGAAAGATATCTCGGAACAAAGCGGAAGGTCATTGAGAGAATAAGCGAAAGTGTGGGGATGATTTTTCCAAAAAGATAAATGAACTTGTCGCTCGTCATAACCTCATTCCAGCAGGAAAACCAGCAGATGACCGAGATAATCATTATCGCTGCCGCAGGCCCGTATATAACGGATTCCAAGGTCAGAGGGTTTCCGCTCGGCAGATATCCGATTATTGTCGCCCCTTCGTGATTGAACGCCGGATTGATAAGCGCCATCAGAAATACCATCGGCAGCATATACAAAAGGTTTGTTTTTATAGCTCTTTTTCCTTTCAGCATAACCGAGTATGTAAAGGCGCATACGAGGGATGTGAGAAGGCTTACGGGATGCATAAGAAAGCAGGAAAAGCCAATCACAAATATAAAGTATATCAGGTTTACAATGGGGTGGTATGCTTTGAACTCATTCATATTATCAACTTCCGTTTCGCAAAATAAAAAACTGTGGCAATTCTTCTTTCGAAAAAATTACCACAGCTGAGTTTTTCTGTGATGAATCACAATTCAGATGAGAATATGAAACAAAGCCCTGAAACATACATTTCAGCACCTCAATCTGAAAACGCTATTCCTGTGCAAAGCTACACGTGCGGAATAACATCAAAGCAGGTCTTGTGACTCGCACCATATAGACAATATGCCAACATTTTTATATCCTGCCTTCTCAGTTTCCCAATGACTATCTTTCGATAACGGATATAAAAACTTCGATGCACACACCGACAGGTATCGCAGAGGATTCTCACCTCATTCCCTTTCCACCGGCTATGCCTTGGGAAAAAAGCCCTTTGCGGCATAACCGACACTCTGTGTGACAGTATTGAATTTTACCTGTATATCATATCATACATATTTTTAAAAATCAATGAAAAATGAAGTCTCCACCAGAAGGTGGAGAGTATCTTCTATTCATCAAGAGGTTTTGGCGGATTTTTGCGGTTTTTGAGAAAATCGAAATATCCCCATTCGTAAAAACGCTTGATGAGTGCAACGAGAATCGGCATAAACATACCGATGATTCCGAAAAGCTTAAGGCCGATGTATATTGAGAGGAGCGTTGCGAGCGGGTGAAGCCCGATGTGTTCGCCGACAATCTTCGGCTCAATGAGATTTCGGACTACCGTAACAACCGCATAAATAATTGCGAGCCCGATTGCAAGAAGGTATTTACCCGTGAAAACCGAAATTACTGCCCACGGCATAATCACCCAGCCTGTGCCGAGAATCGGGAAAGCATCAATAATTGCGATGATTGCCGCGATCAGAAGGGAATTTGGAACCCCAAGAATTGCAAGGCCGATTGACAGCTCAACAAACGTTATGCATATGAGGACAAGAACGGCGCGGAGATAAGAAAGAAGCGTGTCCGAGAACTGGCGGCAGGTGCGGCGGTAACGGAACTTCCAGGTTTCGGGAGTGATTTCGGAAAGCTTTTTTTTGAGTGTGTTATAGTCACTGCTGAAGAAATATGTCGAAGCGATCGCCGCGATAACAAAAATGAGGATTGACGGAAGAACTGATGCGATATCGGCAGTATAGGAGACGATGGGAGCAATAAGCTTCTGCAGTGCAGAAACAAGCTCAGAAAGCCACGAGCCGATGTTGGTATAGATAAAATCCTGCAAATCAAGCGGAAGGCGGGAGAGAATGTTTATAAACATCGCATTAAGCTCATCAACGAGAACATCAACATCGAGCGTGCGGAGCTTTTCAAAAAGAAGAACAAGCGCACGGACAAGCTTTGAGGTGGCAAAAAACACGAGCGTGCCTATGATTCCGTAAAAAAGAATCGTAAAAACAAGGCTCGCAAGCGGGCGCGGGAATTTGAGCTTTTTTTCAAAAAAGGAAACCGGGCGCTCAATAATCCGCGAGAATAAAAATGCAAGAATAAACGGGGCAAGCCAGGGCAGAGCATATTTAAAGGCAAGCCACAGACCGAGAAGCCCGAGCGCAATATAGAGAAGCGTAACAAAAAAGCGAATATGTTTGTTTTCCGCCATAAAAACCACCTACCTTTTGAGTATATTATATATCATAAGCTTTAGAAATAAAAGGTTTTTTTTGCATATTGACAAAAAAATAAAAAAATAGAAAATATTTGATTTTTCTCTTGAATAAAAAGGAGAGATGTGCTATGATAGTATCCGTGATGCAAAAACAAATGCCCGCGCAGGAGGGATGCTCGTGGAGGGAAATCACAAATATTATATTGTTCAGGACACTGCTCTTCCTGAAGCGATGATAAAGTCCGTGAAAGCGAAAGGCTTTTTGTCATCGGGCAGAGCGAGAACGGTTGAAGAAGCGTGTGCGCTTGCGGAAATCAGCCGCAGTGCTTTCTACAAATATAAAGACCTGATTTCTCCGTTTAATGACAGGTCGCTCGGGCATATAATCACGTTTTCTATGCTTCTTCGCGATGAGCCTGGTGTTCTCTCAAGAATTCTCGCTCATTTTGCGACATACAGCGCAAACATTCTTACGATTTATCAGACTATCCCGAGCGGGGGCCAGGCGCCGGTTACTATATCTGCAGAGACAATGGGAATGAGCGCTGATATGGACAGCTTCATCGAGCTTGCGATGCAGATTGATGGTGTTATTTCTTTTAAGCCTCTTGCAGGGCAATAAACACAGTTATTAAATATAAGGGAGACAGATTATGAAGAAAATTGCTGTTTTGGGCTATGGCACGGTAGGCTCCGGCGTTGTTGAGCTTATGGAGCAGAACGCGGATACTATCGCGAACAATGCAGGAGAAGCCATTGAGGTTAAATATATCCTCGACATCCGCGACTTCTCAAATGATAAAAACGCTGAAAAATTCGTGAAGGATTTTGCAGTTATTGAGAAAGATCCCGAGGTTTCCGTTGTCGTTGAGACAATCGGCGGAACAAACCCTGCATACGATTTCACAAAGCGCGCCCTTCTTGCAGGCAAGAGCGTTGTCACCTCAAACAAAGAGCTTGTCGCAACTCACGGCGCAGAATTTTTCAGAATTGCAAAAGAAAAAGATGTCAGCTATATGTTTGAGGCGGCAGTCGGAGGCGGGATTCCGATTATCCGCCCGATAGCTCAGTGCCTTGCGGCGAACAAGATAGACGAGATTTACGGCATACTCAACGGAACAACAAATTACATTCTCACGCGTATGATAAAAGCGGGGCTCACTTTCCAAAAAGCTCTCGCTGAGGCTCAGGAGCTCGGATATGCCGAGCGTGACCCGAGCGCAGACATTGAGGGACATGACGCCTGCAGAAAGATATGCATTCTCGCATCTCTTGCATTCGGCCGCCATATCTACCCCGAGTATATCAAAACAGAGGGAATCACAAAGGTGACCCTTGAAGATGTTAAGCTTGCAGGTGAAGCGGGAAAGGTCATCCGCCTTCTCGGGCGGTGCAAGCTCGCTTCCGACGGCCGCGTTTATGCATATGTAGGGCCACACCTTGTCGATAAAGCTTCTCCAATTGCGTCTGTTGAAGACGTTTTCAACGGAATTATGGTTCACGGCAATATGATAGGCAACACGATGTTTTACGGCCCCGGTGCGGGCAAGTTCCCGACGGCGAGCGCAGTTTCGGCTGATGTCATTGATGCAGTGAAGCATATTGATACTAAAAAGTATTTGGGCTGGGCTGACGCGGGAAGCGAAGCCATAGCGGATATGGCAGAGTTTGAGTCGAAGTATTATGTCCACATCGAAGGCGAAAACGCGCGAAGTGCGGCAACACAGGTCTTCGGGGATGTCCGGTTCATAGATGACGAGTTTGCAACAGCATTTATCACGGCGCCTCTCGCCGAACGCGACTTTGAGGCGAAGCTTTCAGCTCTTTCAGAGAGAGTGGATGTTCTTTCGCATATGCGCGTTCTCTGATAAAATTTCAAGATGTAAAATTTTCTGAAAGGAAGAATTATAAATGAGTCTTATAGTGCAAAAATTCGGAGGCTCGTCCGTTGCTGATACAGAGCGCCTGTTCAACGTAGCGGACATCGTTACAAGCACATATGCTGCGGGAAACGATGTTGTCGTTGTTGTATCGGCGCAGGGAGACACAACGGATGACCTTATCGAAAAGGCAAAGGAGATTAATCCAAACCCCTCAAAGCGCGAGATGGATGTCCTCCTTGCAAACGGAGAGCAGATTTCAATATCGCTCCTCGCGATGGCAATAGAAAAGCTTGGCTTCCCCGTAATCTCGCTTACAGGGTGGCAGGCAGGAATCCAGACAGGCATGAACTACGGTTCAGCCAGAATCAAGAAGATAGAAACCGAGCGCTTGAAGCTTGAAATTTCAAAACGCAGAATAGTTATCGTTGCAGGCTTCCAGGGCATCAACAAGTTCGAAGATATAACAACGCTCGGCCGTGGAGGAAGCGACACCACCGCAGTTGCGCTTGCAGCAGCGCTCGGCGCTGACCTTTGCCAGATATATACAGACGTTGACGGCGTTTATACTGCAGACCCGAGAAAAATTCCGACAGCTAAGAAGCTTGACGAAATTACTTATGACGAAATGCTTGAGCTTGCGTCTCTGGGCGCACAGGTTTTGCATAATCGTTCAGTTGAGATGGGCAAGCGTTTTAACGTAGATATGGAGGTTATCTCCAGCTTTACCCGTAACCCGGGAACAAAAATTAAGGAGGCACACAAAGTGGAAAAAATGAATGTAAGCGGCGTTGCCCGCGATATGGATATTGCTCAGATTTCTCTCGTAAATATGGCAGATGCTCCGGGCATTGCATATAAGGTATTCTCCCTTCTCGCAAACAAGGGAGTGAACGTAGATATAATCCTTCAGTCAATCGGCAGAGAGGGAAGCAAGGATATTGCATTCACAGTTCCGAGCTCAGCTGTTGATGCTGCAAAAAAAGTTCTTGAGGACAGCAAAGAAAGCCTCGGATTTGAGACTATCAAGGTCCGTGATGACCTCTGCAAGCTCTCGATCGTTGGTGCAGGGATGGTAAACAACCCCGGTGTTGCAGCTATGATGTTTGAAGCTCTCGCTGCTGCAAACGTAAACATTGATATGATTTCAACAAGCGAAATCAAGGTTTCCGTTCTCATCAAGAAGGAAGAATCCGAGCGTGCGATGCGCGCAGTCCACGACAAGTTCTTTTAATAGATAGTGCAATAAAAAGCCTTTCCCATACGGGAAAGGCTTTTCTTGCCTCTTTTATAATTATTCCTTCACTTTCACAAGCAGCGCGCGGCCGCGGCCGACGGATACAACAGCGCTCTTTCCGCCTATCGTTTCGTTGCTGATGCCGTATTGATACTCGGGCGGGATTTCCCCGTGAGAGAGCGGGAACTTCGCGTTTTCTATTGTTACGTCAGAACAAACCCCGTCAATGTTGATAACTGAGAAATAAGGGAATTCCGGCGAGATGGCCTTTGCGCTTTTGTCGACAATCTCCATTTCCGAAAAATCGTCAATGATTTTTGCTGTCGCGCCCTTCTCGTGGAGCATAAGCATAATTGAGATGTTGCCGAGAGAATGGTCAAGCCGGCCTCCGATTACGCCAAGCAAAAGAAAATCCGAAAACCCGCGCCGCAAAGCTTCTTTTGCGGCGAAGAAGGTGTCGGTGTCGTCTTTCTCGCGCGGAAGAGCAATAATCTCGCACGTGCAGTCCGGGCGCGGGTGAGAGTCAAAATCGCCGACGATAAGGTCTGCTGAGATGCCAAGCGGGGCCTTGTGGGAAAGCCCGCTGTCGCAGAAGATGAAAAAATCATCTTCCGAGAGCATTTTTCTGATCTCAGAATAGTTATTTATTTTCGCACCGCCGATGATTACGCAACGCTTCATTAAAACACCGCCCCATTGTTTGGTAGCAAGTTTATTATACCGCCTCTTTTGAATAAAAGCAAGGACAAAATCAGAATGCTTGTCATATATCAGCCGAAACAGAAATATAATTCAGTGAAGCTGAAATAAAAGGAGAGAGTGTAATGGAGCTTTTGCTTGACAACAAAAAAAGCGAATATATGCGCCGTGTGGCGACCGGCAGCGCTATCCATGAGGAAAATACAGAGATAATTGTTTCGGACAGAAGCCCGGATATTATGAGGATTGTCCGTGGTGCAGGGAATGTCTTTTTAAGAGACAAGGAAGCGCGAGACGGCAAGCTTTCTGTAGAAGGGAACATAAAGGGCGTTGTTCTCTATATCGCAGATGGCGAGCAGAATGTCCGAAAACTCGATGTCGCGATGCCGTTTTTTCATACCTTTGACGCAGAGGACGTGACGAGTGATTCAAAGGTGATTGTGAAAACCTGCCTTCGCACATTTGATATGCGTGAAATTAATCCGCGAAAGGTTTCTGTCCGCGCGAGCGTGGAGATTTCTTACCGTGCATATGAAGCGTCAGAGCAGGTTATATGCGGCGGCGTGATTGACGGCGAAAAATATGGAGTGTGTACGAGAAAATGCAAGGTTTACAGCTATCGCCCGATTATAATCCGCGACAAGAGCTTTTCCATAAGTGATGATATTGAGTTTTCGGGCGATGAGACCGATATGAGTTCAATCCTTCTTGGCGAGGTCTCCCTCTTGCCGACGGAAACGAAAATTATAGGCAACAAGTCAATACTCAAGGGTATTGCGGATGTAAGCTATGTATATGCCGCAGAGGACGGAAGCATTCATTCCGATGAGCGCGAGCTTCCGTTTTCACAGATACTTGATATAGAAGGAATGGAGGATTCTCATGAGCTTGAGGTCGAGCTCGCGGTCACGGGGCTTGACTTTGACCCGCAGTATGACGCGTCGGGCAGTGCCCGTTATATGACTGTCAGCATAACAGCCGAGGCAAATGCGATAGTATATGAACAAACCGAAGCTGATGCGGTAGAGGATGCATACAGCACGATGTATGATTTCAATATCGAGAAAAGAAATCTCCCTGTTGCAAAGTATATCGAGAAATTTGAAAAGCGAGTTCCGGTTTCGGAAACCGTTGAGACAGGAAGCGGAGTTAAACGCGTGCTTGATGTTTCGGCATCCCTTTTCCCGCCCGTTAAAAGACGGGAGAACGAGAGTGAGGTAATTTCGTCAGACGCTGTTATTTCGGTTATGTATATCGGCGAGGATGACTTGGTTTACAACGCATCCCGCAGAATCCCGGTTGTCTGCCCAATCGAGCTTTCAAAAGACCACAGCTATGAAGCCTCATCGCGCATACGCGGCCGCGGATATTCTTTAGGACACGACAACGAAATAAATGTCCGCTTCTTTGCAGATTTTGATATAGTTGAAACCGAGGTCGGAAGCGCATCTGTAGTTTCCGCGATGAGTGTCGATGCGGAAAAATCCGGCGATGGGAGAAGAACATCGAGCATAACGATAAAGCGTATGCCTCGGGAGTGTGATGTCTGGAGTGTTGCGAAGGAGCATAGCACAACAGTCGGGGAAATTGCCGTTGCCAACGGAATTCCGGAGGAGGGGTGTATTCCCCGCGGAAGGATGCTGCTCATACCAAAACACAGATAACCAAAGGGTTTGTAGCAAAATGCATTTTGCTACAATCCCTTTTGGGTTTTAGAAAAGCGGCGAATAAAACTGCCGAGTGTCCAAAGGACACTCGGCATATGAAGTGGTGTTTTATGTTCAAAGAGAATTACAAATCAAGCTTTAAGTCGTTCTCGCGAATCCAGCCAATTTTGCGGAAGAAGAGGCCGAGAGCCCAGCAGAGGATTGCGGGGAGAATAAAATGGACAAGGAGAAGACCGAGCCACTCGTTTGCGCCGATTGCGATGCCGGAGTTTACCCAACCGGTGTATGTGCCAATCTGCCCGACGAGGCCGCAGGTGCCCATTCCGGACGAAACCGGAGCGCCGTTCATCTCAAGCTTGAAGAGGCAGGTTGAGATAGGGCCTGTTATTGCGGAAGTAATGATTGCCGGCAACCAGCAACGGGGGTTTCGGACTAAGTTCCCCATCTGGAGCATACTTGTCCCAAGCCCCTGAGCGAGAAGCCCGCCCCACTTGTTTTCGCGGAAGCTCAAAACAGCAAAGCCGACCATATGGGCACAGCAGCCTGCAAGAGCCGCGCCGCCTGCAAGCCCTGTGAGTGAAAGCCCCGCGCAGATAGCGGCGCTCGAAATCGGGAGTGTAAGCGCGATTCCAACGACTACTGAAACGATGATACCCATAAGGAAGGGGTGGAGAGTGGTTGCATACATAATAAGCTCGCCGAGTGCTGTCGCTGCGATGCCGATGGGCTTGGCGATGAGCATGGCAACAAGAATACCTGAGCAGATTGTGACTATCGGTGTAACGATTATATCAAGCTTTGTTTCACGGCTTACCGCCTTTCCGAGTTCAGAGGCGATAATTGTTATGATAAGAACTGCAAACGCGCCTCCCGCACCGCCAAGCTCATTTGCGGCAACGCCGACGGAAGTGAGGGAGAAAAGAACGAGCGGCGGGCATTTGAGAGCATAGCCTATTGCAACTGCCATAGCTGCGCCCTGAGCGCCCTTTGCATATGTGCCGACTGTCACGAGCGCTTCAATTCCAAGCTGCTGGCCTATGGTCGAGATGATAGTCCCGATCAGGAGTGAAGCAAAAAGACCCTGTGCCATGGCACCGAGCGCATCTATGAAGTAGCGCTTCAATGAAAACTCGATGTCCTTACGCTTTAAAAAAGCCTTAAACTTTCCCACTTAAAAAACCTCCTGAAATTTGTCAGATTGACAAGAATATTTTAAAAAATATTTTACCATATTTTCACAAAATGTCAACTCAAACTTTTTCAAATAGGTTGATTTTTCTTCTTAAATTCTCTATAATAAAATTTGTATAAAACGATTTGAATTTATTGCTTTTGGAGGTAATAAAAATGATAGTGGTAGGCGAAAAGCTTAACAGCTCAATTCCTTCAGTTTTTCGCGCGTTTGAAGAGAAGAACTCTGAGAAGGTGTGCGAGCTTGTGAAGGCTCAGCTTGCAGGCGGTGCAAAGTATCTCGACGTCAACGCAGCTGCGTGCATGGAGGGGGAATACGAAACACTTATCTGGGCGGCAGAGCTGGCGCTTTCCGAAGGGGCAAAGCTTATGGTGGATTCCCCGAATTCCGAGATTATTGAGCGCGCGCTCGGAAGCCTTCAGCTTGATGACGTGATAGTCAATTCAGTGACTCTTGAGAGTGAGCGCTTCGATAAGACTATGCAGTCGGTTAAAGCTCACGGCACGAAAATAGTTGCGCTTCCGATAGATGACAGCGGCATCCCGCAGGATGCAGAGAGTCGGATTGCGCTTTCCGAGGAGCTTATTTCAAAAATCCGTGAGGTAGGAGTGGAAGACTGCGACATCTTCCTTGATGTTCTCATCCAGACTCTCGGGACAGACCACGAGTGTGGTCGTGTTGCGCTTGACACTATCCGCGCCATACGTGAGAAGTATCCTGATATACATATAATCGGCGGGCTTTCAAACATATCATTCGGGCTTCCCAAGCGCGCGATTATAAACGGAGCGTTTCTTGCTGCCGCGATCACCTGCGGGCTTGACTCCGCCATTATGGACAGCGCAAATCCTGACCTTCGCATGACCATGCAGGCGGCGCTTCTTGCAAACGGATATGATGAGTATTGTATGGATTATCTTGACGCATACCGCGAAATCTACCCCGAATAATTGAAAGGGGAAATGACAATATGAACACTGAAAAAAGAAAGCAGACCTTGATTTATCTTATAACAATTTTTGTTTCAATCGTCTTTGTGCTTGTCGGGAACCTCATCTGCCGCCCCGAGCTTTTTGATGCTGGTGACGAAATTTATTACAGGGCAGAGGTCGTTGAGGTAATGGGAACGGAGGAAGACGTCTTCAGCCTTGATGGTGGGGATACGTTAGTTTCCAATAAGAGGATAACCTTCAATGCCCTTGTCAAAAGCGGGCCGTATAAGGGGGATACGGTCGTTGCGGCGCAGGATGTTGATGATATGTACGCCTATCAACCGCGCGACGTGCGAGCGGGTGATAAAATTCTCATATCCCGCCCCGGATATGATGTCGAAGAGGACGAGGCAGAGTGGATATTTATTGAACACAACCGCGTCGGAACGATTATTGCGCTTATAGCGGTATTCTTTCTTCTGATTGTCATAATCGGAAGGGCAAAGGGAGTTTCGACGATAATCTCGCTGCTCTTTACCGCGCTTGCGATTTTTCTCGTTTATATCCCGTCAATCCTCAAGGGGTATAATGTATACCTGATGACTGTTATCGTAAGCGTTTTCACGATATTTATGAGTCTTATAATAATAAACGGGTGGGACAAAAAGACGCTCTGCGCCATTTTCGGAAACTGCATGGGAATCGCAGTTTCGGGAATCCTCGCCCTTGTTGTGAGCCGTGCCTTGCAGATTACGGGAATGATAGATGAGGATTATATAATGCTCACCATGCTCGACTCTCCGATTGACCTGCGCGCTCTTGTATGGGGCGGGGTGGTAATCGGTGCGCTCGGCGCGATAATGGACATTTCAATGTCGATTGCATCCGCGATGAATGAGCTAAATGACGAAATGCGCGATAAAACCTTCGGCAGAATGCTACGCTCAGGTATGAACATCGGAAAAGATGCAATAGGAACAATGACAAACACACTTATCCTTGCATATATCGGCGGCGCGCTCGCAACCGTTCTGCTTCTTGTGGCATATAACAAGAATCTTTATTTCCTGTTCAATATGGAAATGATAATGTCGGAAATCTTATCTGCAATAGTGGGAAGCATCGGGATTCTTGCGGCAGTTCCCGCAACGGCAATTTTTTCGGCATACGTCTTTAATAAAACAGATAAAGAAAAAGAAGAATAAAAAAACAAATTCAGGCACCTGCTCTTGCAGGTGCCTGAATTGTTTCATCAAAGCTTTTCTATTGCCGCTATAAGCTCGCCGGGCGTGGCAACGGTGACCGTCGCACCGGCGCTTTTGAGAACGTCTTTATCGCGGAAGCCCCACAGGACTGAAACGCAGGGGATTCCGGAATTTTTTGCGGTTTCAATATCTACCTCGGAGTCGCCCACATAAACTGCGGAAGGAACGTCCTTCCCGAGCTTTGATATAGCGTAATGCACCATATCGGGAGCGGGCTTTTTGGGGAGAGTATCGCAGTTTCCGAGGGCAAAGTCGCAGACGTCGGAGAAAAACTGCCGATGAAGCCCCTGAACTGCGTCATCGTGCTTGTTTGAGACTATCGCAAGCTTACATCCCCGCGCTACAAGCTCACGCAGAACGTCAATGATTCCGTCATATGGCGCGGTTTTGTTTGTTTTGTTTGTTTCATAATGCGCCTTGAATGCCGCGAGTGTGCGCTCAAGGTTATCTTCTGCCGCATCCTTCGGGAGTGCGTTCAGGATGAGGTTTTTTGCGCCGTTGCCGACGATTGAGCGGATTTTCTCTCGCGTGTGCGTCGGAAAGCCGAATCCGGAAAGTGCAAAATTCACGCTGTCGGTAAGGTCGTCAAGCGTGTCGAGGATTGTGCCGTCAAGGTCAAGGATAATTGCTGTTTTGTTCATGGTGAAGTGGTGTTCTCCTGTTTCAAATATTTTTTTCATAAGCTTTGCAAAATGTCTTTATGCTGCATTCTTCACATTTCGGGTTTCTTGCGGAGCACACTGCCCGACCGTGGTAAACAAAACGGTGGCAAAGCATATTTTGCTCTTCCGGCGGAATAATTTTCTTAAGCCGGAGCTCTACCTTCTTCGGGTCTTTTGAGTCACAAAGCCCGAGCTTGTTTGAGATTCTTATGCAGTGTGTGTCCGCAACAACGGCGGGTTTACCGTAAATATCGCCGAGAATGAGGTTTGCCGTCTTTCTCCCAACGCCGGGAAGAGTGAGAAGCTCGTTCATAGTGTCGGGAACGCGACCGCCAAAATTCTCGATAAGCATATTCGCCGCGGCGCGGATGTCCCGCGCTTTCATTCTGAAGACTCCGCACGGGTGACAAATCTCCTCAAGCTCCGAAATGTCACAATTTGCAATCTCGGAAAGCGTAGGGTAGCGGGAGAAAAGCTCTTTTGTAACGATATTTACGCGGGCGTCTGTGCATTGTGCGGAAAGGCGCGTAGCAAAAAGAAGCTGATACGGCTCATCATAGTCAAGTGAGCATTCAGCTGCCGGATATTCTCTTTTAAGCCCATCTACAATGCCGAGGACGCGCTCTTTTAAGTTCATATGTAAAAACTCCGTTACTCTTCGTCTTCATCATGAGCTTTTGAGAAAAGCTCGCCTATTTTCTTCGTTTTTGAGAAGAAAAAGTAACCGACACAGTAAAATACAACGCCGAGGAGCGTGAGTGCGGAAAAAAGCTTTCCTAAAAATGAAAAGAATTTTTTCATATCAGTATCCTTTCACAGAATCGTCTAAGGAATCGTCATTCTTGACCCAGTCCGATACGAGAATGATCGTATATTCTGTAGGTGTGTTGCGGATTACAACGCGCTCAATGCCGGCGTTTATTATGAGACGCTTGCACATAGCGCACGAGGAAGCGTTTTCAACAAGCTCACCGGTTTTCATATCCCGGCCGACGAGATAAAGAGTTGAGCCGAGCATCTCTGAGCGCGGTGCGGCGATAATCGCGTTTGCCTCCGCGTGAACACTGCGGCAAAGCTCATAGCGCTCTCCTCGCGGGATGTTGAGCTGTTCGCGGCGGCAGTAGCCGAGGTCCGAGCAGTTTTTGCGCCCGCGCGGAGAGCCTGTATATCCAGTTGATATGATTGAATCGTGGCGCACGATGATTGCACCGAAGTTTCTTCTGAGGCAGGTCCCTCGCTCGAGAACAGTCTCCGCGATGTCAAGATAGTAGTTGAATTTGTCCGTTCGTGCCATAAATGAAACACCTCTTTCAGTTTTTGATTATTTTTCCATCAGAAATTTCTATAGTTCGCGCTGCACGGTTTGCAACACTCATATCGTGAGTGATAAGAACGATAGTGGCCCCATCTGTGTGAAGCTTTGTGAGGATTGAGAGGATTTCCTCTCCAGAGCGGGAATCGAGGTTTCCTGTAGGCTCATCAGCGAGGATGAGCGAGGGGCAAAGTGCGATAGCCCGCGCAATCGCAACGCGTTGCTGCTGCCCGCCCGAAAGCTCAAAAGGGCGGTGGTTTATCCGCTCTGCAAGCCCAACGCGCGAAAGCGCATCAAGAGCAATAGCTTGCCTTTTGTTCGGCGGGATTTTTGCATACATCATCGGAAGCTGAACGTTTTCAAGAGCCGTCATTTTTTCAAGAAGGTTAAAACCTTGAAAAATGAACCCGATTTCGCGGTTCCGTATCTTTGAAAGAGCGGATTTTGAAAGAGTCATAACGTTTCTTCCGCAGAGCTCATATGTGCCGTCAGTCGGTCGGTCAAGACATCCGAGAATGTTCATCAGAGTGCTTTTTCCGGAGCCCGAGGAACCGACAATGGCAAGAAATTCTCCTTTTGTGACAGTGAGGTTTATTCCCTTTAAGGCGGAAACCTCACCTGAGGACATTTTATATACCTTTGAAAGATTTTCAATTCTGATCAAAGCGAACAGCCCCTATCATTACAGTACCTATCGGCGTTAAATAATCAGCAGATAAGCCGTAATGTAGTTTTTTCCTTTCGGGGCGGCGCTATACGTTTGACTTGATGTTCGGCTTAAACCCAAAACCGAGGACTTCGTGAGTACTTGTTACAATCATAAATGCGCCCTCGTCAGTTTCGCGGACAATCTCTTTGAGAAGCCCTATCTGGTTAGGGTTAATCGCGCACATAAGCATTTTTCTCGGCTGATTGGTGTATGCGCCCTCTCCTGTTAAGATTGTTGCTCCGTGGCCGACCTTTGAAATTACAAGACGGCCGAGTTCTTCTGCTTTTTCGCTTATGATATAGGCGAGCTTGTCGGTCGTAAAGCCGTAGAGAATGCCGTCTGTTGCGATTGAAGCAGCATACATTTTGATTATCGCATAGAGAACGCTGTTTACACTCTGGAAAGTGAATGCAGCGAGAAGAACTATTATCGTGTCCGTAATAAGAACGAGCTTTCCGATTGACATTCCGGTGAATTTCTGCTTTGCAACGATTCCCACGATGTCAGAGCCTGCGGTGCTTCCGTTGCGGAGAAAAACAAGGCCGATTCCGGCGCCTGTTCCGATGCCGCCGTAGATTGAACAGAGGAGCGGGTCGGTCGTGAGCGGGGGAAGCCATTCCGTAAGCCCCATGACGATGGAGAGTGTGACTGATGCAAAAATTGTTTTTGTCATAAACTGCCCGCCGACCTTAACAACACCGAGAACGAGAAAGGGGATATTCACAAGCAATGTCAAAAGACCCATTGAGAGATTTGGGAAGATGTAGTTGAAAATCATTGAAATACCCGTTATTCCGCCCATCGCAATCTGAGCTTCTTTTATGAAAAGATTGAATGAAACGGAAAAAAGAGATGCGCCGATAAAAATTATAATATAATCTAAAATTGTTTTTTTGAGGTTGTTTTTCATTTTTCGTTGCCACTCCTACTATAAATGTGTCATAATTGTGATAAAGGCTCTCAATATTATAATAATATCACGTAATTGTCTGTATATCAAGTTTATTTTATACATAATAAGGGAGATTTTTGTTGACAAGCCGAGGCGGTAGGGAATATAATAAACAAGTAAGAACAATAATAAGGCAGGTGAGAATAATGGACGCAGGCGGTAGTAGAAGCACAATTGACGGGCGAAGTATGCGCGCATTTATGCGTCTGTTATTCTTCTTCACGACAAGATAATTTCTTCTGTGAAGAGTTTCGCCCTATATGTGCCTTTGCTTCCTAAGTAACAAAAAAGGAGGAAAGGATTTTATGGGAGAGACAACTGCTGCACTTGAAAAAACAATACTTATGCTTCTTGATGAGCGGAAATATTCTGCTTTGAGAGATGTGCTTGAAACGATGGCTCCGGCGGATATTGCGATTTTACTTGAGCGAATTCCGAGAGAAAAGCTTCCGCTTATATTCAGGCTTCTTGCAAAAGAGCTTGCAGCGGAAACCTTTGTTGAAATGGAGGCTGACCTTCAGGAGATACTTATAAAAGGCTTTTCCGACAGCGAACTGAAAGAGGTTGTCGATGAGCTTTATGTTGACGACGCGGTTGACATTGTCGAGGAGATGCCTGCAAACGTGGTCAAGAGGATTCTGCGCCAGACAGACCCTGAGATGCGGAAGATGATAAACGAGATTCTTAAGTATCCTGACGATTCTGCAGGAAGCATTATGACCACGGAATACGTCAACTTCCGCCCTGATCTGAAAGTTTCCGAGGCGATAAAGAATCTCCGGCGCTCAGGAGTTGACAAGGAAACCATCTACACTTGCTATGTAACTGAAAAAGACAGAAAGCTTGCCGGAATCGTTACGGTTCGCCGCCTGCTTATGGCGGATGACGATGCTGAAATCCGCGATATAATGGAAGAGAATGTTCTCTTTGCAAACACTCTTGACGATAGGGAAGATGTTGCGAAGAAGTTTGCAAAATACGGGCTTCTGGCGCTTCCTGTTGTTGACCGTGAGCGGCGGCTCGTCGGCATCGTCACGATTGACGATGCGATTGAAGTTATCCGAGAAGAGGCAACGGAGGATATCGAGAAGATGGCGGCTATAACGCCGTCTGACAAACCTTACTTAAAAACAAGCGCCCTTGAGCTGTGGCGTGCGAGGATTCCCTGGCTTCTTCTGCTTATGCTCTCGTCTACGTTTACGCAGCTTATAATTACAAGGTTTGAATCTGCGCTTGCCGCAACCGGGGTTCTTGCCGCATATATCCCGATGCTTATGGGAACGGGAGGAAATTCCGGCAGCCAGTCCTCTGTTGCAGTCATCCGAAGTCTTTCGCTTGATGAAATTGACTTCTCGGATGTTTTCAAGGTTCAATGGAAGGAGGTCCGGACCGCGGTACTCTGCGGCATAACGCTTGCAATCGCAAACTTCATAAAGCTTCTTTTGTTTGACCGTGTCGGAGTTGGGATCTCTCTCGTTGTTTCGGCGGCGCTTGCGATCACAGTCCTCTGCGCGAAGTTTGTCGGGTGTTCGCTTCCTATTGCATCAAAAAGGCTCGGGTTTGACCCTGCCGTTATGGCGAGCCCGTTCATCACAACGATTGTGGACTCTCTGTCACTTTTGATTTATTTCTATATAGCATCAATTTTGTTGTAAAAGAATCATATCGGGTCTTGCAGAATATTAAAACAACGGAAACGGTCACATTGTTTCTGTTGTTTTTTTCTTGAAGAGAGAAGAAAAGTGTGATATAATACACCTTGTGTTATATAAAAATTCAAATGTGAGGGAAAAAGAATGTTAACGGCACTTATATTGTTTCTTATTATGTATGTTCTTATGTTGTCTTTCCAGAAGTACAGACCCTGGATTGCACTTTGCGGCGCGGCGGTGTTTCTCGCGCTCGGTGCATTCGGGTTGTTTGAGTATTCGCTGCTCGATGCGTTTTTTGCGATAGACTTCAACGTTCTTCTTATGATAGCAGGAACAATGGGAATAGTAACTCTCTTTATTGAAAGCAAAATGCCGGCAAGGCTTTCTGAGCTTATCATAGTCAAGGTTCCGAATGTCATGTGGGCGGTTGCGGCGCTCTCGCTCTTTGCCGGAGTGGTCAGCGCATTTGTCGATAATGTTGCGACGGTTCTTATGATTGCACCTGTCGGCCTTGCAATTGCGAAGAAGCTTAAAATTTCGCCCGTGCCGATGATTATTTCAATCGCAGTTTCTTCAAACCTCCAGGGTGCGGCGACTCTTGTCGGAGATACAACGAGCATTCTCCTCGGCGGTGCGGCGAATATGAACTTTCTCGACTTTTTCTGGATGCAGGGCAGGCCCGGCATATTCTGGGGAGTTGAGCTTGGTGCGATAGTCTCGTTGGTCGTTCTGTTATTCATCTTCCGCAAGGACAAGCAAGAAATTTCAGCCACTGTTGAAACAAAGGTTGAGGATTATTTCCCGACGGTTCTGATTCTCGGTACTGTTATTCTCCTTATTATGGCATCCTTTATTCCGCAGCCTGAGAACGCAGTTTTACATAAGCTTTATGAGCTTCGCAACGGTATTATCTGTGTTGCACTTTGCATCATCGGAGTTGTCCGTGATTGTATCAAGAACAAATCAAACGAAAGCGTTGTCCGTGTTTTGAAGGATTTGGACTGCGATACGCTCCTTTTGTTGTTTGGCCTCTTTATTGTTATTGCGGGAATTAAAAGCGCAGGGGTTATTGATGCCATTGCAAATCTCTTCTATCTTGTGGCAGGAGAGAACCCGTTCCTTCTTTACACCCTGATTGTTTTCGCATCCGTTGTATTCTCTGCCTTTGTAGACAACATTCCATATGTTGCAACAATGCTTCCCGTTGTCACGAGTATTGCCTCCCAGATGGGCGTCGACCCGAACGTCTTCTACTTCGGTCTTTTGACAGGCGCAACTCTCGGCGGGAACCTCACTCCTATCGGAGCTTCTGCTAATATCGCGGCAATCGGAATCCTGAGAAAGAACGGAGAAACAGTCCGCACAAAGGATTTCTTAAGAATCGGAGTCCCCTTTACCCTTGCGGCAGTCCTCACCGGCTATGCCTTCATATGGGCTTTCTGGGGAATATAAAAATCAGAAAATAAAGACGCGCACCATATGGTGCGCGTCTTTATTTTATTTCCTTACGTTTCTTATCCCTTGCAGAATAATCTGTTTTGCAGTTACTGCCTTTTCTTTTGAAAGAGGGGGGATTCCCTCCAGCGGATATGGAATATTCAGCTCCTTGTATTTTGAAACGCCGAGCGTATGATAGGGAAGGACATCAAGCGCCTTGAGTGTGGAAAGACCGCCAATAAACTCGCCGAGCCTTAAGAGATGTTCAGGGTTGTCTGTAATCCCCTCAATTATTACCGTGCGAATCCATATCGGAATATTCCTCTCCGAAAGGTATTTCGCAAAGCTCAAAACGTTTTTGTTGTCAGTTCCGGTGAGCGATTTGTGGCAATCACGGTCAATGTGCTTGATATCAAGCATCACAAGATCAGTTGCGTCTGTAAGGCGATCAAACTTGTCAGATGCATCGGGGGTGAAGGTTATGCCTGAGGTGTCAAGACAAGTGTGGATGCCGCGCTCTTTGGCTTTTTCAAAAAGCGCGGTAACAAAATCTATCTGGAGCAGGGGCTCACCACCCGTAACGGTGATGCCGCCTTTTTTGTAGAAATTGCGGTTTTTGTCATATTCCCTCAGAATTTCAGCCACAGTTACAGGTGTTCCGCAACCTGACTTCCAGGTATCGGGGTTGTGGCAATATTTGCATCTTAGCGGGCAGCCCTGCATAAAAACAACATAGCGGATGCCGGGGCCGTCAAGTGTGCCGAAACTCTCTGTTGAATGGATATAGCCTGTCATAAACTCAGAACTTATCGTGGAAGGTTCTTGAGATAACCTCATCCTGCTGCTCTCGTGTCAGCTTGATGAAATTAACCGCGTATCCGCTGACGCGAACTGTGAGCTGAGGATATTTTTCGGGATGTGCCTGTGCATCAAGGAGAGTTTCTTTTGTAAAAACATTTACGTTTAAGTGATGGCCGCCTTTTTCGACGTAGCTGTCGAGCAGGGCCACAAGGTTATCTATCTGATTATCGTTTGCAGCCAAATTAAATCGTTCCTTTCGTGTTAAGTTATTTTACTTTACTCGGTATCTGTATCAAGAGCGTCAAAAAGCGTGGGTGAGAAGCATGCACCGTCAGTACATTCAAGGTCAACGTCAATATCTCCGACGAAGATTGTGTCATCTTTCCCGAGTGCCCCGGGGATAATTGAGAAGGTGTTTGATATTCCGTCCTTCGCATCTCTGAAAGGAAGCTTTGAAACCGAGGCAAGCGAGGATATGGCGCCGTGGGTGTCGCGGCGGTGCATCGGGTTTGCACCCGGTGCAAAAGCTTCGCCCTGCCGTCTCCCGTCAGGCGTTGCGCCTGTGTTCTTGCCATAGACAACGTTTGAAGTAATCGTAAGAATCGAGGTTGTCGGGATGCTGTCGCGATAGGTGTGATTTTTCCTGATATGCTCCATAAATTTGTGGACAATATCATAGGCAATCGAGTCAACACGGTCATCATCGTTTCCGTATTTCGGGAAGTCCCCCTCAACCTCATAATCAACAGCGATGCCCGCTTCGTTCCGGATTACCTTTACCTTTGCGTATTTAATCGCGGAAAGCGAATCCGCGACAACCGAAAGGCCTGCTATCCCCGTTGCAAACCATCGGGTGACCTTTTTGTCGTGAAGCGCCATCTGAATCTTTTCGTAACAATACTTATCGTGCATATAGTGGATAATGTTGAGGGTGTTGACATACACTCCCGCAAGCCACTTCATCATCTCGTCATACTTTGCCATAACCTCGTCATAATCGAGGTATTCGGAGGTTATCGGGCGATATTCAGGGGCAATCTGCTTGCCTGAGATTTCGTCAACGCCGCCGTTTATAGCATACAAAAGGCACTTGGCAAGATTTGCGCGCGCTCCGAAGAACTGCATCTCCTTGCCGATTCGCATTGAAGAAACGCAACACGCGATAGCGTAGTCATCACCGTGTGTAACTCGCATAAGGTCGTCATTTTCATACTGAACTGAGGAGGTTTCAATCGAAACCCTTGCACAATATCTTTTGAAATTTTCAGGGAGCCTCGGAGACCAGAGAACCGTGAGGTTCGGCTCAGGCGCGGGGCCGAGGTTTGTGAGCGTGTGGAGATAGCGGAATGACATTTTTGTGACAAGATGTCTGCCGTCAATCGCAATACCGCCGATGGATTCGGTGACCCACTGCGGGTCTCCTGAGAAGAGAGCATTGTACTCAGGGGTTCTCGCAAACTTTATAAGGCGAAGCTTCATTATGAAATGGTCTACCATTTCTTGAATTTCGCGTTCCGAATACGTTCCGCGCGCTATATCGCGCTCGGCATAAATGTCGAGGAAGGTTGAGGTCCTGCCAAGCGACATTGCAGCGCCGTTTTGCTCCTTGACTGCGGCAAGATATCCGAAGTAAAGCCACTGGATTGCTTCCTTCGTGTCGCGCGCAGGGCGTGAAATATCAAAGCCGTAAATCTCGGCCATCTTTTTTAAATCCTCAAGTGCGCGAATCTGCTCGGCAAGCTCTTCACGGTCGCGGATAACTGAGGAATACATAGCCGAGCGGGTGGTTTCCTTTTGAGCCTGCTTATCCTCAATCAGGCGGTCAACGCCATACAGCGCGACTCGTCGATAATCTCCGATTATGCGCCCTCTTCCGTATGCATCGGGAAGCCCTGTTATGATGTGGCTTGAACGGCAGGCACGCATTTCGGGAGTGTAAGCATCAAAAACGCCCGCGTTATGAGTTTTTCTGTGTTTTGTGAAAATTTCGCGGACTTCGGGGTCCAGCTCGTAGCCATTCTCCTTGCACGCCTTTTCTGCCATACGTATTCCGCCGTAGGGCATAAGCGCACGCTTTAAAGGTTTGTCCGTCTGGAGACCGACTATTCTTTCTTTTGATTTGTCGATATATCCTGGGCCGTGAGACGTGATAGAGGATATAACCTTCGTATCCATATCAAGAACTCCGCCCGCAGCTCTTTCAGCTTTGAAAAGTTCAAGAATCTGCTCCCAAAGCGAAAGAGTGTCAACAGTAGGCTTTTCAAGAAAAGTTTCATCGCCGTCATAGGGCGTGTAGTTGTGCCGGATAAAGCTTCGGACATCTATTTCCTTTTGCCATGTTCCGGCATCAAAGCCATCCCAGGCGCTTGTGAAGTTATTCATATCAAATTGCTCCTTTGATAGTGTTCAGTCAATATTATATAATCATATTATTTATATATTAAGTGAAAGTATAAGGAAAAAAACTGTTTTTCTATACTTTTTTTTGTAAAATATAGTTTTTATTTACAATTTCGAGAGGAATTTAGCTGCAGTTTTGAAAAGGAGCCGTTTTGTGCCAACTGAATCAAAGGCGATTTCCAAAAGAATGTCATTTCCGACAGGACTTGCCGATACGACAAGGCCGTCTTTGAACGCCTTATGATGAACTCGGTCTCCGATTGAGAAAGACATCGAAGGAGCAGGAGCTGATGCTGATGCCGAGCTTGCGATTGAAGATGAAAACGAGCTTGTCTGAGGCCTTCTTCGATTCTCCGCCATCCTCGATTCTGAAAAACCGGATGAATATCCTCTGCTCTGATTTTCGTATGAATCGGCATGGCCTTCGTAAGAATAACCAAAGCTTGCCTCAACTTCGGGCGAGGCTTTTTCCTCGCATAAACCATGGGGGATTTCTGAAAGGAATCGGGAAATCCGGCCGTATTTCGTTTGGCCGAACATCATCCGAAGCTTTGCATATGTCATATGAAGCGCGCATTTTGCGCGTGTTGCGGCTACATAAAACAGGCGCCGTTCTTCCTCTATTTCCTCTGAGGTATCCATAGAACGCTGACTCGGGAACATCCCTTCCTCAAGACCGCACACAAATACATTCGGAAACTCAAGCCCCTTTGCACTGTGGATTGTCATAAGAATAACGCAGTCCTCGTCAGCGTTATAACGGTCAAGGTCAGTATAGAGCGAAATCTCTTCAAGGAAGGCAGAGAGAGTTGCCCCGTCTTGTTTTTCAAATTCCGAGACGGAGGACTTAAACTCCATTATGTTTTCAAGCCGCCCGCGAGATTCAACGTCGTTTTTGAAGATAAGCTCTGCGCTGTATCCGCTCTTTTCAAGAAGAAGGTCGTAAAGCTCTGAAAGAGAAACCTCAGATGCTTTTGCGGAAAGCTCGTCGATAAAACAAGCGAAGGCTTCAAGCGCGTTTGCGGCAGCGCCTGAAAATTCAGGGAAGCTCTTTGCGCGACGTGCGATATCAAACGGATATGTATTTTCACGCTCGGCAAGAAGCTCAAGCATCGAGACTGTCTTATCACCGATTTTTCGCGCGGGGACATTTATAATCCTCTTTAAACGCAAGGTGTCTGATGGGTTTGAGATAACGCAGAGATATGAAAGAATATCTTTAATCTCGGCGCGGTCAAAGAATCGCATTCCTCCGATGATTCTGTACGGGACTGCACTACGCTGCAGTGTTCTTTCAAGCTGCATTGACTGTGCGTTTATGCGGTAAAGAATAGCGCAGTCAGAAAAGCTTCCGCCTTCTGCCTTGTGAGATAGGATTTTTTCCGTGATATATTCCGCCTCGTCTCGCTCGTCACTTGCGCGGTAAATTATCGGGAGCGGGCCGGAGCTTTTCTCGGTCCAGAGGTTTTTCCCTTTTCTGCCGGCGTTGTTTTTTATAACGCTGTTTGCAACGTCGAGGATTTTTGTTGTTGAGCGGTAGTTCTGTTCAAGGCGAATCGTTTCTGCAGAAGCAAACTGCTCTTCAAAGTTGAGGATGTTTTCTATCGTAGCTCCGCGGAAGCTGTAAATGCTCTGGTCATCGTCGCCTACAACGCAGATGTTTCCGCTGCCACCTGCAAGGAGAGCAGTCAGGAGATACTGCGCGTGGTTGGTGTCCTGATATTCGTCGACAAGAACATAGCGAAACTTTTTGTGATAATATGCAAGAATATCAGGGTTCTCGGAAAGGAGATTGACCGTAAGCATAATAATATCATCAAAATCAAGCGCGTTTGCGCTTTTTAAGCGGGCCTGATACTTTTTGTAAACTTCGGCTACTTTCTCGTTGCGGAAATTTCCCGAAGCGGATTCTTCAAACTTTTCAGGGGAGAGCATAGCGTCTTTTGCGCGGCTTATTATGTTAAGGACAGCTTTTGGGGGAAACGCCTTGGCGTCAATATTAAGCTCGGATAAAATGTCCTTTATGACGCGCTCGGAGTCAGATGCATCGTAAATCGTGAAAGAGGAGCTGTACCCGAGCTTGTCAATGTTTCGGCGGAGAATTCTGACACACGCGGAATGAAAGGTCGATGCCCATATCTCCTCAGCACGCTCGCCCACAACCTTTAAAAGGCGCTCTTTTAGCTCATTTGCCGCTTTGTTTGTGAACGTAATCGCAATTACAGACCATGGCGGTGCCGGGTTAAGCGCGCAGATAGTCTCTGCGCTTTCTTTTAAAAAGTCGTCTCCCGTTTTCAAAAACTGCTCAAGAATTTCGCAATCCGTGTCCGTGACAGAGTCGGGAACAAGGGTTGAATTATATGCGTTTCCGTATTTGATTATGTTTGCAATTCTGTTTATGATTACGGTTGTTTTTCCGCTTCCTGCGCCTGCAAGCAAAAGAAGGGGGCCTTCTGTTTTGAAGACCGCCTTTTTCTGCATATCATTGAGAAAACCAAATTCACGCGCGATTACAGACTTGCGCAGAGACAAGAAGCTCTCTTTTGAATATTCACGTAGCATAGTTTAATCTCCCAAAAATGCCGCGCCGATGATTCCCGCATCATTTCCGAGCTTGGCAGTTAAAAATACGGTTTGCTTTCCGTAGGTTGAATAACATTCCTTTTTGACTATTTCACGAATCGGGGAAAGGAGGTTTTCTCCTTCCTTTGAAAGCCCGCCGCCGAAAATGATCGCCTTCGGGCATAAGAGGTTTATTATATCAAGAACGCCGGTTGCGAGGTATCTGATATACTGCGTGACAACTGCCGTTGCGACCTCGTCGCCGAGGCGCATGGCATTAAACGAGGTTTTTCCGTTTACAGCATCAAGAGTTTTCGCAACCTGCCAGAGCTTGCTTTCAGGGTGTGCCTCCATAGCTTCGCGAGTCTGCCGGACAAGTGCCGTAGCAGAGCCGTAAAGCTCAAAACAGCCGCGACGCCCGCAGTTGCAGGGCAGGCCGTCGGGGAAAAGGGAAATGTGGCCGATTTCTCCTGCTGCGCCGTTGCAACCGGCGTGGATTTTGTTGTTAAATATAAGGCCGGCACCGATGCCTGTCCCGAGAGTGATCATAACAGCATCGTCAAATTCCTTTGCAGATCCAACGAGGACTTCAGCGAGAGCTGCGGCGTTCGCATCGTTTCCGAGGTAGCAGGGAAGCCCTGTTGCCTCTGTAATAAAGCCTGCAAGAGGAGTGTTTGCAAACGGAATATTGTTGCAGTATACAACCATTCCGGTTGTGTTATCAACGTGACCGGGGACACCGATCCCAACGCAGGAAATCTCTTCACCCTCTGCACGCTCTATAAGAACGTTTACAACACTGAGGATTGCGGAGAGCAGAGCCTCTTCGCCCTTGTCTGAAACTGTGGGGATGCTTGTCTTAAAAATCAACGTGCCGTCATCGCGGACAAGACCACCAGCGATGTTTGTTCCGCCTAAATCAATGCCTATTCTCATTAAAGTGAATGCCTCCAGATTAAAATTTTGTTTGTAAAGTTTTTTGGCCTTTTGAGAGCTTATCAGTTAATGCTGCCACTTTCGCCAAGCCTTGCGGCAAGCTCCTCTGCGGCGTTATAGCCCATTTTCTTGTTTCTGTTATTCATAGCTGCAACCTCAATGATAACGGCGAGATTGCGGCCGGGCTTTACCGGGACTGTAAGGCAGGGGATATTTATGCCGAGAATGTCCATATATTCGGTTTCTGACCCGAAACGGTCATATTGCTTGCCTTCTTTCCAAAGTTCAAGGTTTATGACAAGGTCAATCTTCTCCGTCAGCTTGACAGAACCCATACCAAAGATTCTGCGGACATCGACAATCCCGATTCCGCGAAGCTCGATAAAATGGCGGATGATTTCGGGAGCCGAACCGACTATGCTCCTTGCTGAAACACGTTTGAGCTCCACGGCATCATCCGCAATAAGGCGGTGGCCGCGCTTAACAAGCTCTATTGCAGTTTCACTCTTGCCGACTCCGCTCTCTCCGAGGAGAAGGATTCCTTCGCCGTAGACCTCAACGAGAACACCGTGCCGTGTGATACGGGGAGCAAGCTGAACGTTGAGGTAGGAAATAAGCGCCGCCATAAAGCTTGAAGTAACATCAGAAGTTCTAAAAATTGGCGTTCTGTATTTCTTGGCAACTTCAATTATCTCAGGATAAACATCAAGGTTTCTCGTGAAGACGAGGAAGGGGATGTTCCTTGAAAAGAGCGCGTCAAAACGAGCGGAGCGGTCGTCACGTGTGAGAGTGTCAAGAAACATCGTTTCAACTCTGCCGATAATCTCAGCGCGCGCGTTGTCAAAAAAATCAAAAAAACCGGAAAGCTGAAGCCCCGGGCGGTTGATGTCGGTTGATTTGAGCACCATATCCTCATAGCCATCCGGCCCGTATATGACTTCAAGAGAGAATTCCTTAATAATTTCTTTAAGAGTTATAGAATAATTGGATTCATTCATGTCCAAACCCTCCGCTTCTGATGTACAATATACCATTTATAATTATAACCGTTTTTTTGTCAGAATTCAATATGTAATGGAAGATAATAGACTAAAATATAAAGCGCACTGCGGCTGCTGCTGCAACAAAACCTGCAAATTCGGCCAGAAGCGCGGCTATAACCGTATAGCGGGTTTGCTTTGCTCCGATTGAACCGAAGTATACCGCGAGGGTATAAAAGGTTGTCTCGGATGCCCCCAGCATAACTGCGGCACATCTGCCTGCAAGAGAATTTACGCCGCAGGTGCTTATTATATCGCTTCCGAAGGCAAGCGCGGCGCTTCCCGAGAGCGGGCGCAGAAGAAGGAGCGGGGCACATTCCCGAGGAATTTTGAAGAAGTCTGTGAAGGGTGCGAGAAACGCGCAGATATAATCAAGCGCGCCTGATGCGCGAAGCATATAAATTGCGGCGAAAATGGCGGTGACGCTCGGCAGAATATCTGCAAGAACCCGAAGCCCATTCCCCGCGCCTTTTACAAGAGCGGAATAAATATCACATTTTTTGATAATGCCGTATCCACCGACAATGAGGAGAATTAGCGGTATTGTCAGAGAGGTTAAAGTGTTCATTTATTCAAATACCCCGTTTCTTGTATATGTACGCAAGGAGTTTTGCGGAGCATATTCCGACAAGCTGAGAAAATAAAGTTGCAATCCATACCGCAGGGATAATGTCAAAAGGATTCGAGGCTCCGAGTGAGCCTCTTATTGCAGCAACGGTTGTCGGAATAAGCTGCAGCGAGGCAGTGTTGATGACGACAAACATACATAGGTCATCAGATACGCGTGTGTTGTTTGTAAGAGAGAAAAGCCCACGCGCAGCAGAGATTCCCGCAGGGGTCGCGGCGTTGCCGAGGCCTAAGAGATTTGCAGACACGTTTGCGGAAATATCCTCCATAACAGAAGGTGAGTTTTTTGCTGAGGGAAAGAGAAAATTAAGAAAGGGGCGGATGAGGCGCGTGAGTTTTCTGAGAAGGCCGGAGGCTTTCATTACCTCAAGGACCGCGCTCCACAGAATAATCATTCCGCCGATTGAAAGAACGAGGCTTATCCCTGCTCCCGCACCTTCGGAAACAGATGCGGAAAGCTCGGAAAGCCTTCCGTTTGCTATTGCGCTTATAACCGACAGCAATATCATAAAAAACCATATTTTTCCCATCATAGCTAAAAAACCTCCGCTATAAAATAACAAAATGCGACGAAACGTATTGACAAAATTTGACATTTTTGATATGCTTAAATTCAATGAAGGGAAGGGGAAAAATGAAATCTACGGGAATTGTAAGGCGAATAGACGATCTGGGGAGAATAGTTCTTCCGATCGAGCTTCGCAAAAAAATGGGAATAGAACAACGCGACTCTATTGAAATTTATGTTGACGGCGACCGCGTTATTCTGAAAAAACACGAGACGGAATGTATTTTTTGCGGCAGCAAAAAAGATATTTCGGAATATAAAGGAAAGAACATCTGCAAAACCTGCATAAAGAATCTTTCAAAATAGAAAAAAGCCCGACGGATAACCGTCGGGCTTTTGCTTGTATAAACTTATTTAATTCTGCTTTTTTAACATTTCCGCCGCTGCAAACGGCATTGAAATCAAAAATGCAATCAGGGGAAGAAGTTCGCGGAATTCATCCAATGAAAACGAAGCATATGCGCCTGAGAAGAGCAGGGAGAGGATTTCAGCGAGGATGAAGAAGATGCCGACAAAACAGGAGAATACGGCGACGTTCCTTCTCTTTTTTCCGAGAACGTGAGCGGATACGGAATAGCAGAAGAAGAGAATCGAAATATATGATAACATAAGAAAAACGTAATTTGAAATTATGGGGTCTGACACCTTATCACGGAAGGCGAGAATTATCATAAAACAAGCCCAGAAAACGGGAACTGCAGAGAAGATGCAATATGCCGTGCTTTCGCGCTCAATGAGTCTGTATTTTCCGAGGACAAGAAGTGAAACTGCACAGTAGAGGGAAAAAAACGCGAGAACAAGCCGCGTTGCATCAAACTCATACCTGAGCGGGATAAGCGTTAATACGGCATAAATCAGAATAATAACTGCACTTGCGCCAAAAACCGCAGGAAGAGTGCGGGAGACAAAAAGAGATTTGAAATCAACGCCGTCTTTCAGCAAAAACGAAGCTATGAGCGCCATAAGAAGTGAGATGATGCAGATTGTAACAAGGCCGTACATAACCGGGGTGACTGAGGAAAACTCATCAGGGGAAGCCTTAAGAACAGTTGCTCTCAGAGTTGCAGCGCAGAGCCCTGCTGTAACGGGAAGTGCGAAGAGAAGCGGGAAAAGCTTATTCTTCATTATAATTCACCTTCTAAATTTGTCTTTCTGAAATGGGGGTGTATTCCGATTTCTGGAAGATGCACTTGTATCCGGGGCGGATAATGCGGCCACCGGTCATCGCTTCCTCTATGCGGTGGGCGCAAAGGCCTGCAACACGCGCAATAGCGAAAATCGGAGTGTATAAATCCTGCGGAATTCCGAGCATTTCATAAACAAGGCCTGAGTAAAGGTCAACATTTGCACACAGGGGCTTTGAAGAGCCTTTTACGGCTTTGAAGACAACGGGAGTGAGCCGCTCAACTGACTCTATCAGTTCGAAACGGTCAAGGAATCCGTTTTTCGAAGCGAGATTTTTCGCATGCTGTTTAAGCATAACCGCGCGGGGGTCAGACTTTGTGTAGATAGCGTGGCCCATGCCGTATATCTTTCCGCTCCTGTCTCCGACTTCTTTGCGGATGATTTTTGCAAGATATTCAGAAACTTCATCGTCATTCTTCCAGTTCTTGACATTTGCTTCAATGTCAGAGAGCATATCGGAAACCTGCTTGTTAGCGCCACCGTGAAGCGGACCCTTGAGAGAGCAGAGAGATGCCGCGATAGCAGAATATGTGTCAGTGCCGGATGAGGAAAGCACGCGGGTTGTGAAGGTCGAGTTGTTACCGCCGCCGTGTTCTGCGTGGAGGATAAGGCACTTGTCAAGAAGCTTTGCCTCTTCGTCGGTGTATGTACGGTCTGAACGCATGCAGTAGAGAAGAATTTCTGCGGAAGAAAGATTCTCGGGCGGCACGTGAAGATGCATGCTCTTGTTTTCGTAATAATGGCGCTTTACCTGGTATGCCTGAGCGGCGATTATCGGAAGGCGCGCGATAATGTCGAGAGACTGGCGCACCATGTTTTCAAGGGATGTGTCGTCGGGGTTCTCATCAAAAGAATAAAGAACAAGAATACTTCGTGCAAGCTTGTTCATAATGTTCGGGCTCGGTGCTTTGATAATCATATCCTCGGTGAAGTTGTGGGGAAGGGTTCTGTGGTATGCGAGGATTTCGTTGAATTCCGCAAGCTCGTCTTTTGTGGGGAGCTTTCCCATAAGAAGAAGGTACGCAACCTCTTCAAACCCGAAACGGTCCTCTTTTGTTATCCCCGAAATAATATCATAAACATTTATTCCACGATAAGTGAGAATGCCGTCAATCGGTTCACGCTCGTCGTCTATAACGCTGTAACCGCGAACGTTTCCTATTCGGGTAACGCCTGCAACAACACCGGTCCCGTCCTGGTTGCGGAGCCCGCGTTTGATGTGCGAATTATTAAAATGCTCGGCATTTATATGGTTATTAATTTCATAGCCGTCGCATATCTTTTTTATAAAGTTCGCGCTTTCGAGAGAAAAGTTATTGGACATGTTAAGTCCTCCTAAGGTTATATAATAGATTTATTTTATATTATTTGATGTCAATAGTCAACGTTTTTTTGTCGAAGGCGAGCAAGGAAAAGGGAAAGTTTAATGTGAAAGGATGCAGGATAATGAAACGTTTTTTTGTTTTATGTGCGGTGCTTTGGGCGGCGGTTTTTATCATTCCGCTTATTGCAATTTCGAAGAGGGCAGGAGAGATTCCCGTTCTTCCTCTGCCGTCTGAAGGGATAGGCACATCAGAAAAAACAGATGATTCTGAAATTGAAGTTACACTCAGCACTAACGGAAAAACAGAAACGCTATCACTTTCGGAATATCTTGAAGGAGTTGTTGCGGCAGAGATGCCCGCACTATTCCCCGAAGAAGCGCTAAAGGCCCAGGCCGTTGCGGCGAGGACATATACGATGAAGAAGATGACCTCGCCTCCGGCTGAGGGGCATAACGGCGCGTATCTGTGCGATAACCCTGCTCACTGCAAGGCATATAAGCCCATAAGCTCATTTGCCGCGGCGTGGGATGATGAAAAAGAGGAATATACGGAGAAAATAAAACGTGCAGTCAGTGAGACAGATGGCGAAATTTTGCTGTATGACGGCTCTCCCATAAGTGCTGTTTTCCATTCAACCTCGTCAGGAATGACGGAAAACGCAAAGGATGTCTGGGGGGGAGACGCGCCGTATCTTGTGAGTGTGAAAAGCGAGGGCGAGGAGGAGTCTCCCCACTATCAGGAGGAGAGAGAGCTTGCGCCTGAAGAATTCAAAAGCATTTTTGTGGCAAAATATCCGAATGCAAGCTTCGATGAAAACCCTGAAAACTGGGTGACAGATATCTCTCGCTCAGCTGCGGGGGGAATAAAAAGTCTCTCCGTCGGCAAGGTTTCGATAAAAGGGAGTGATGTGAGAACTCTTTTCGGGCTTAACTCAACAAACTTCACTCTCATTTATGAGAACGGCAAGATGAAGTTCAGAACGCGCGGCTACGGCCACGGTGTCGGAATGAGCCAGTACGGCGCGCGAGCTATGGCACTTTCCGGCAAAAAGTATGAGGAAATTCTCAAAAGCTATTATACCGGGGTAGAGCTTGGGAAAATAAATCAAAAATCCTCTTCATAAATAGAAAAAATTATGGTACAATAGACACAAAAGAGAAGGGGCGTGAAGCTTTGGACGTATTTTCGATTATAAAAAAACTTTCCGAAAACCCATCGCCGTCCGGCTTTGAGCATAGCGCATCAAAGCGGGTTGCGGCGCTTATGAAAAGATATACAGACTCGGTCTCCATAGATTCCTTCGGGAACGTCTTCGGATATCGCAAGTCGGGGAAACGCAACGCGAAGTGTCTTATGCTTGATGCGCATATTGACGAGATTGGCCTCATCATAACCGGGCAGAAGGAAGGGTTTCTTACCTTTTCAAATATAGGTGGGGTTGACCCGCGCATACTTCCTGCTGCGTGCGTGACGGTTCTTTGTGACCCGCCCGTGAGCGGGGTTATAACTGCAACTCCGCCGCATCTGCAGACGGCTGACGAAGCGGACAAGGCAGTTGATGCAGAAAAGCTGTATATAGACATAGGTGCGGAAGAGGGAGAGGTCGAGGTTCCGGTCGGGACACCTGTCGTTTTCGATTCAGGGTGTGTGGAGCTTCACGGCAAGAATATTTCCGCGCGCGCTCTTGATGACAGAGCAAGCCTCGCTGCAATCCTGCGCGCAGTTGAGCTTCTTAAGGGTAAAAAGCTCGGGATAGACATACTTGTCCTTGCAAGCACGCAGGAGGAGGTCGGCTGCCGCGGCGCGGGCGTTGCGGGCTTTGAAGCGAACCCTGACTGGGCGCTTGTTGTGGATGTTACCCACGCGCAGACTCCCGGGGTGGACAAGTCTCTGACTTTCCCGGCAGGGAGCGGAGCTGCGATTGGCAGAGGGCCAAATATGACGAGGAAAATATCCGATGCGCTTATTGACATAGCGAAGGATAAGAAAATTCCTTATACGGTTGAGGTGAGTGCCGGTCATTCCGGAACAAATGCCTGGTCAATTCAGACTCTCCGCGAAGGGATTGCAACAGGGATTATTTCAATCCCGCTCAAATATATGCACACACCGGTTGAAACGGTCAATAAAAAGGATATAGAGGCAGTTGCAAAGCTTATAAGCGAATTTGCTCTTCATCTTTCGTCGGGAGGTGGCAAGCTGTGATAGAAAAACTTCAAAAACTCTGCGCCCTGAACGGCCCGTCAAGCAACGAGGAAAAGGTGCGGGAGTATATAAAAGGCTTTATCGCCCCGCTTGCAGATGATGTGCGGGAAGATACTATGGGAAATCTTCTTGTGCTTAAAAAGGGAAAGAAAAAACGAAAGACGAAGCTTATGCTTGCGGCGCATATGGATGAGGTAGGAATGATAATCACCGACATCACGGATGACGGTTACCTCAAATTTGACTTTGTCGGCGGCGTGGACAGGCGCGTTGTGATAGGGAAAAGAGTCCTCGTCGGCGAAAAGGAGATTCCGGGGATAATAGGCTTTCGGGCTGTTCACCTGACAACAAAAGAAGAACGAAAAACAGCTCCGAAGCTCTCAGAGCTGTGTATAGATATTGGTTGCGAAAAGAAAGCTGCGGCGGAAAAGCTCGTGTCGCGCGGAGACACGGCAATCTTCGACAGTCCGTTTTGTGCGCTCGGGAAGAACAGAATAAAAGCCCGCGCGCTTGATGACCGCTTCGGCTGTGCAGTTATGATGACGCTCATTTCAGAGGAGCTTGCCTACGACACCTGGTTTGCATTTACTGTTCAGGAGGAGATAGGTTGTCGCGGTGCTAAGAGTGCGGTGTATTCGATAAACCCTGACATATCCCTTGTGCTTGAGGCGACCACTGCGGCGGACATCCCGTCAGCTGAGGGAGAAGGCCGCGTCTGCGCTCTCGGAAAGGGCGCGGTCATCGGATATATGGACCGTGGCGCAATATACGACAAGACTCTTTTTGAAAAGCTGAGAAAAATCGCCGAGGAGAAGAACATCCCCTGGCAGATGAAATCCCGCATAGCGGGCGGGACAGACGCCGGAGCAATAACTGTTTCGGGAAACGGCGTGAGGACCACGTCGCTCTCTCTGCCTACAAGGTATATACATTCTCCATCATCGGTCGGAGATGTCCGGGATATGAAGGCGGTTATCTCGCTTGCGCGTGAGTTTGTTAATTGTGAGGAGGGCTTCTTGGATGATTGATATAAGAGAAATACTTGATATGCTGTATACTGTCAAGTCACCGTCAGGCTATGAAAAAGAAATGGCAGCGCTCATTTCGGAAATTGCGGAGAAAGAAGGGCTTTCCTGCAGGAAAGATGCGCTCGGAAGTCTCATAGTTCACAGAAAAGGCGTCGGCAAACGTTGCATTATCGACGCGCATATGGATACCACCGGGCTTATGGCGACCTACATTGATGAAGACGGCTATGTCCGTTTTGACGCAATAGGCGGTCTTTCCGCAAACGACTTAGACGGCGCTGCTGTTGAGTTTTTAAACGGTGTGAAGGGAGCAATCTCTCACGAGGAAAAATGCGAGGTATCGAAGCGCACCGTAAACTCAATGTTCATTGACATCGGTGCGAAGGATGAAAAAACTGCAAGGAAAAGCATTCTCCCCGGGGATGCGGCCGTTTTCTCGGGGAAGGTGGAGCCACTCGGAAAGAGCAGAATAAGAGCGCCGTATCTCGACAACCGCCTCGGATGCGCGATACTTCTCCACACGCTCATCAATCTCAAAAAATGCGAATACGATATTTATGGCGTTTTTTCCGTTCAGGAAGAGGTCGGCTTCCGGGGGGCAAAAACTGCGGCGTATGAGATAGCTGCAGATTTTGCAATTGTGCTTGACGTTACGGAATCGTTTGACACTCCCTCACATGAAGGCAACGGAGAAACGAGGCTTGGCGCCGGCGCGGCAATAAAGGTTATGGATTCCTCATTTATAGCGCATCCTGCGATTGTTTCGGCGCTTGAGGAAACCGCAAAAAAGAATAAGATTTCAGTTTGCCGTGAGGTTATTTCAACCGGCGGGACAAACGGCGCAGGCATCCACACCTCGCGCAGCGGGATTCCGACGGGCGGAATCAGCGTTCCCGTCAGATATATCCACACCCCGAATGAGGTCGCGGATATGAACGATGTCTCGCTCGCGTCAGAGCTTCTCATAAAAACGCTCGAGAGCCATTCGATAATCCTTTAAAGAAAAAACATTTGTGGCAGAAAAATATTTTTTGAGTAGAGTTTTCCAAAAGAAAGTGCTATAACGTATCATGATGAGGTATGTGTTACCATATCAAGGAGGCAGATATGGATTTAAAAATATTGGATAAAAGCGGACAAGTGCGCTTTTCCGATTCGGGAAAAGAGATAGACACAGTATTTTCCGGTGAATTTTCAGAGGACGACAAGATAGTTATATCTGCTCCTCTGTGTGAATTCATAACGCGAGTGCAAACCTTGTAACGAGAGACGAACCTATGTTCTTTGAGCGCAACGCGATTGATGGGGTTCACAACACCGCCGGCCACGGCTCATACCCCTACCACTCATATGCAGGCAACGCTTTCGGAAATAGAAGTTTACGGAAAATATATTAAGGAGGACTTAAGCAAAATGGAAATCAGAAACGCATCAAACCCGCGCGACATGAAGCATTACACAACAGAGCGCCTTCGTGAGGAGTTCCATATTTCAAAGCTCTTCACAAAGGACAATATCCGTATGGTTTACAGCCATATCGACAGAATCATCACAGCAGGCGCAATGCCGGTTTATCAGGACCTCAAGCTCTCAGCCGGTAAGGAGCTTGCTGCGGATTACTTCCTTGAGCGCCGTGAGATGGGCTGCATCAACATCGGTGGCCCCGGTATCATCATAATCGACGGGACAGAATATGAAATGAACCCGCGTGACGGCATCTACATAGGCCGCGGTAACCGCGACATCTCTTTCAAATGCGTAGATGTTGAAAATCCGCCGAAGTTCTACATCTCTTCCTGCCCGGCTCACACAACCTACCCGACAGTTAAGATTGACATCACAAAGGCTAAGAAGGTTCCGTGCGGATCAGTTGAAGAGTGCAACAAGCGCGTAATCAATCAGTACATTCACCCGGAAGTTATGCAGAGCTGCCAGCTCTCAATGGGCCTCACAAACCTTGAGCCCGGTTCAAGCTGGAATACAATGCCCTGCCATACTCACGACCGCCGCATGGAAGTTTATCTCTACCTCGATATGCAGGAAGACGACGTAGTATTCCATATGATGGGGCAGCCGAATGAAACCCGCCACATCGTTATGAGAAACGAAGAGGCAGTAATCAGCCCGAGCTGGTCAATCCACTCAGGCGTCGGCACACGCGCATACAGCTTCATTTGGGCTATGTGCGGAGAAAATCAGGAATTTACAGATATGGACCATGTCGCAATGAAGGAGTTGTTCTAATATGAAAAATATGTTTGATCTTACAGGTAAGGTTGCGCTTGTCACCGGCGCTTCCTATGGCATCGGCTATGCGCTTGCAAAGGGCTTTGCAGAAGCCGGCGCAAAAATCGTTTTCAACGACATCAATCAGGAGCTTGTAGACCGCGGCCTCGCAGCTTATAAGGCTGACGGCATCGATGCAAAAGGCTATGTCTGTGACGTTACAAACGAAGCTGCAGTCAATGAGCTTGTTGCAAAGATTGAGAAGGAAGTCGGCATTATCGACATCCTCGTAAACAATGCAGGCATCATTAAGCGCATCCCGATGTGCGATATGAGCGCTGAGGATTTCAGAAAGGTTATTGATGTTGACCTCAACGCCCCGTTTATCGTTTCAAAGGCAGTTATTCCGTCAATGATCAAGAAGGGCCACGGCAAGATTATCAACATCTGCTCAATGATGAGTGAGCTTGGCCGCGAAACCGTTTCAGCATATGCTGCTGCTAAGGGCGGTCTCAAGATGCTTACACGCAACATCTGCTCGGAGTACGGCGAATTCAATATTCAGTGTAACGGTATCGGTCCGGGTTACATCGAAACTCCGCAGACAGCTCCGCTTCGCGAGAAGCAGGCTGACGGCAGCCGCCATCCGTTTGACCAGTTCATCATTGCAAAGACTCCGGCAGCTCGCTGGGGAAAACCCGAGGAACTTGTCGGACCTGCAGTATTCCTTGCATCTGATGCTTCAAACTTCGTCAACGGTCATGTTCTCTATGTAGACGGCGGTATCCTCGCATACATCGGCAAGCAGCCATAAAAGTATTTTCAAATATCTCAAAAACTCCGCTTTCGGGCGGAGTTTTTTATAACTATCCTATTGATAAAATTTTCCGATAGTGGTAAAATATCTACAATAAATAAGTTGGGAGATATGAATATGAAAAGAAATATAAATCTCACAATGCTAATGGATTTTTATGAACTGACCATGGCAAAAGGATATTTTGAAAACGGGATGAAGGACCAGATTACATACTTTGATATGTTCTTCCGCAAAAATCCCGACGGCGGCGGCTATGCCATTATGGCGGGGGTCGAGCAGCTTGTAGAGTATCTTCGAGAGCTTTCCTTTGATGATGAAGATATAGAATTTCTCAGGGGAAAGAAGATTTTCGGGGAGGAGTTTTTGGAATATCTCCGTTCCTTCAAATTCTCAGGAGATGTTTGGGCCGTGCCTGAGGGCACTCCGATTTTCCCCGGTGAGCCGATTGTAACTGTTCGCGCACCGGCAATCGAGGCCCAGCTTGTCGAAACGATGATTCTTCTTACGATAAACCATCAGAGCCTTATTGCGACTAAAGCAAACAGAATTGTCCGCGCGGCTCAGGGGAGACCCGTTATGGAATTCGGTTCGCGCCGCGCACAGGGGTATGATGGCGCGATTTACGGCGCGCGTGCGGCATACATCGGCGGATGTGTGGGGACAGCCTGCACTATTTCGGAGCGTGACTACGGCATCCCGGCAACAGGGACTATGGCGCACAGCTGGGTTCAGATGTTCCCGACAGAGCTTGATGCCTTCCGCACATATGCGAGAACATACCCGGACAACTGCTCACTTCTTGTGGACACCTACAACGTCTTGAAGTCAGGCATCCCAAACGCAATCCGCGCGTTCAACGAGGAGCTTGTCCCGAACGGATACAGACCAAAGAGCATAAGAATAGATAGCGGCGATATGACATATCTTTCACGAACAGCGCGAAAGATGCTCGATGACGCAGGCTTTCCGGATTGCAAAATTATAGCTTCAAATGCGCTTGATGAGTATATAATCCGCGATATTATTATGCAGGGCGCTCAGATTGACATTTTCGGCGTCGGAGAGCGGTTGATAACTTCACGGAGCGAGCCTGTTTTCGGAGGAGTTTATAAGCTTGCGGCTGTCGAGCGCGACGGTGAGATTATCCCCAAAATCAAGCTTTCCGAAAACGTGGAGAAGATTACAACCCCGGGCTTTAAAAAGCTCTGGAGACTTATAGATAACGAAAGCGGGAAAGCGATGGCAGACGTCATCACACTTCACGACGAGGTTATAGAGAGCGGAAAGCCCTATGAGCTTTTTGACCCCGAGCATACCTGGAAGCGAAAGAAAATTGACAACTTCACTGCCCGCCCGCTTCATGAGCAGCTTTTTGCAAACGGCGTGTGTGTCTATCGTGAGAGAACGGTCAATGAGCTTCGCGATTTCTGCGCACAGAGAGTTGATGAGCTCTGGAGCGAGGTCTGTCGATTTGAAAACCCGCACAAGTATTATGTTGACCTTTCAGAAAAGCTCTGGTCAGTTAAAAAATCAATGCTTGATGCAAACTGAAAATAAAATTTGCCATATCAGGTAAAAGAAAGCCTTCTCCTTGAGGAGTAGCTGGAAAATAAACCGTAGGGGCGATTCACAAATCGCCCGCGGGACATTCGTGAATGTCCCCTACAACACCTTATAAGTCATTATGTGACAGCTTCCCATCAAAGGGAAGCCTCAATAAACGCAAAACTTATCCATTACTTGACGACGTCATATTTCGGGAGGGGAAAAGATGAGTAAAAAACTGTACAAAATCGAAGCAGGGAAGAAGCTTTGCGGAGTATGCGGGGGAATTGCTGAGTATTTCAATATTGACCCTACAATCATCCGCCTTGCCTGGGTTGTTTTCACAGCCCTCGGCGGAAGCGGAATAATCGCATACATCATCTGCGCGATAGTTTTCCCGAATAAAAGCGAAATAGTATAAAAAGAAGAAATCCAAACTCATAAAGAGTTTGGATTTTTTTGGAGCTGGTAATGGGACAAAGCCGCCTTTTGGCGTCTTCACTGCTTGGCGACCCAAATGCTCTGCATTTCGGTACCCGCCTGCGCACCTTTTTGCTGAAAAACAGTCCACCGGACTGTTTTCTTGACCGCAAAAACCCTCTCAGGGTTCGAGTCCCAAACCATTCCGAATAAAAAAGGAACCAAACCCCAAAAGGGTTTGATTCCTTTTTTGGAGCTGGTAATGGGACTCGAACCCGCGACCTACGCATTACGAATGCGTTGCTCTACCAACTGAGCTACACCAGCAACTGCAACAGGTATATTATAATATAAAAAAGAGATTCCGTCAACGGAAAATTCGCATTTTACTTAAAAAATCTGAAAAACGAAAAGCAAATATGCGCATAGTTTGTTTTGTGCAGAAAAATTAAATAAAAAGTATAGAATTTCGTCGTGTTTTGCCTTGCGAAAATCTTAATTATATGCTATCATATAGAAGTAGACACGCGTTCTTTTTTAAATAAATAATTGTAAAGGGGTAAAGTATATGTCAAGCACTTTCAGCGCAGCACCGGATGATAAGATTCCCTACGCTCCGATAGGAATCATATCACTTGACAGTAGCCGCGAGCTCGGCAACATGGTTGATAAAAACCTTGTTCAGCAGAGACGCTATAACGTTGAGAACGGAAACGTTCCACTCCATTTCCCGGCGTATCTCAGAGATACCTATCTCATCGACCATGCAACTCCAAGATTTGCATCGGGAGAGGGAAAGGCTATCTTAAAAGAAACCGTTCGCGGATACGATATTTATATTCTTGCAGATATCAGCAACTACAGCTGTACATACAAAATGTATAATATGGAATGCCATATGAGCCCGGACGATATTTTCCAGGACATCAAGCGCGTTATAGCAGCTATCGGGGGTAAGGCAAAGCGCATAAACGTAATAATGCCGCTTTTGTATGAAAGCCGCCAGCACCGCAAGGCTGCCCGCGAATCTCTTGACTGCGCTATGGCGCTTCAGGAGCTTGAGCATCTCGGAGTTGATAATATCTTTACTTTTGACGCGCACGATGCTCGCGTTCAGAACGCGATTCCGTTTATCGGATTTGAAAATGTAAGGCCGACTTATCAGCTTATAAAAGCGCTTCTCCGCGCTGTTCCGGATATCGAAACAGACAAAGAAAAGCTTGTTGTTGTCAGCCCTGATGAGGGTGCGATGAGCCGAAGCCTTTATTTTGCAAGTATGCTCGGTGTCAATGTCGGTATGTTCTACAAGCGCCGCGACTATACCCGGCTTGTCAACGGCCGCAACCCGATCATAAGCCACGAGTTCCTCGGCGATTCCGTTGAGGGTAAGGATGTTTTCATTATTGATGATATGATTTCATCCGGCGAGTCAGTTATTGAAATTGCGTATGAGCTTAAGAAGAGAGGTGCAAAGCGCATATTTGTCGGTGTCACCTTCGGCCTCTTCACAGAAGGGACAAAGTCATTCGACAAGGCATATGCAGACGGCGCGATTTCAAAGGTCTTCTCGACAAACCTCAACTACCACCCGAAGGAAATCCTCGAGGCTCCGTGGTATGAGGAAGCTGATATGTCAAAGTTCCTCTCGCTCATCATTGACACAATGAACCACGACACATCTATAAGCTCGCTCTTGAGCCCGATTGAGAAAATCAATCGCATTCTTGAAAAGCACAGAGCAGAGATTGCAAACAAGTAATTTAAAAACAAAAAAATATATAAAAGGAGAGTTTTATTATGGCAAAAGTAGTAACATTCGGAGAAATTATGCTTCGTCTTAAATCCCCCGGTCTTGAAAGATTTTTCCAGTCCCCGTCGTTTGAGGCAACCTTTGGCGGCGGTGAGGCAAACGTTGCAGTTTCTCTTGCAAACTACGGTATGGAGGCATCCTTTGTTACGGCACTTCCGTCAAACGCAATCGGCGATGCTTGCGTAGGCGACCTTCGCTATTTCGGCGTTGACACAAAGGACATCATCCGCACAAACGGAAGAATGGGAATATACTACCTCGAAACAGGTGCAAATCAGCGCGCATCCAAGGTTGTTTACGACCGCGAATATTCAGCCATCGCGCTTGCAAAGCCCGGCGATTTTGACTGGGAAAAGATTTTTGACGGGGCAACCTGGTTCCATATTACGGGTATCACTCCGGCTATTTCAGCATCCGCTGCAGAGCTTGCTCTTGAGTCTGTAAAGGCTGCAAAGAAGCTCGGCGTTACAGTCTCTTGTGACTTCAACTTCCGCAAGAACCTCTGGAAGTACGGCAAGACTGCCCCTGAGGTTATGTGTGAGCTTGTCAAGTATGTTGATGTCGGTATCGCAAACGAGGAGGACTGCCAGAAGTCTCTCGGCATTACTGTTGATGTCAAGGTTGAAGACGGCGTTCTCGACACCGCGAAATACGAAGCTCTTGCACGCAAGGTTCTCGAGCAGTATCCTGATATGAAGACTCTTGCAATCACGCTCCGCGAATCTAAGAGCGCAGATACAAACGGCTGGTCAGCTTGCCTTTGCGACAGAGAGAACTTCTATCTCAGCCGCAAGTATATGATTACTGACATCGTTGACCGCGTAGGCGGGGGCGACTCCTTCTCAGGCGGCCTTATCTACGGCCTCAATAACTACGAGAACAAAGAAGACGCTCTCAACTTCGCAGTTGCGGCATCCTGCCTCAAGCACTCCATCAGCGGCGACTATAACCGCGCAACTCTCGCTGAGGTAAAGGCTCTTATGGGCGGTGACGGCTCAGGCCGAGTTCAGAGATAAACTGAAAAGCATCAAAGTGGAAGGAGCTGTATCAGAGCAAATCTTGGTACAGCTCCTCTTTGTAAAACGGAGGGAAATATGAAAATAGCAGTTATTGATACATGCACAATAACGAAGGGCGACGTTTCTCTTGACGAAATCTCGGCTCTTGGAGATGTGTCGTTTTATGACGATATTCCGGATGACAGGATTGCAGAAATGATAGGAGATTCCGAAGCGATTATATGTAACAAGGCAGAGATTGACAGCTCTTTTATGGCGAAATGCCCGCGCCTTCGCTATATCGGCCTTTTTGCAACCGGATACAATAATATTGATGTTGAATATGCAAAACAAAACGGGATAAGCATCGCAAACGTTCCGGGGTATTCTACCTATTCCGTGGCCGAGCATACCTTCTCGCTCATTCTTGCGCTTTCAAAAAGCCTTGTTCAGTATGCCGATTCAATGGGCAAAGGCGAGTGGGTTCATTCTCCGACCTTTTCCTATTTCCCCTATCCGATGTTTGAGCTTCGGGGCAAAACTCTCGGCGTTTTTGGCTATGGCGATATAGGGCGTGAGGTTGCAAAGCTCGGGGCAGCATTTGGGATGAATGTCATAGTCTCAACGCGCACTCCGTCTAAATGTACAGAATTTGAATGTGTCTCGCGCGATGAGCTTTTCTCGCGTTCCGATTTTCTGACGCTACACGCGCCGCTTACGCCGGAAACTGCAAATATGGTAAACGAGAGAACTCTTTCTCTTATGAAAAAATCCGCGTATCTCATAAACACGAGCCGCGGCGGTGCGGTGGATGAAAAGGCTCTCACAAATGCGCTCAATGAAGGCAAAATCGCCGGCGCAGGGATTGATGTCCTGACGGAAGAGCCGATGCGCGCGGATAACCCGCTCAGATCAGCCAAAAACTGCATAATCACTCCGCATATTGCCTGGGCCCCGATTGAAACAAGAAGAAGGCTCATAACTCTCGTTGCAGAAAACCTCAAAGCATTTATGAATGGAAATCCAATCAATATAGTGAACAAATAAGAAAGAAGCAGGGTATGCGAAGTGTTCTTAAGGACAAAAAGGTCGTAGCAAAATCGCTACGACCTTTCGTCATTGTAAAAGCAATCTAATTCCCATTTTAAAGGGTTTGTGTCTATGTATTCCCATATTTTTTGATAATCTTTTTCGTCACGAATTATATGGTCGTGATATGACCTCTGCCATATAGAATTACCGATTTCTTTTGTAACCATTGTTTTAAATGAACGAATTATGTTTTCTATGTTCTTTGTAGGGGACGATGCCCTCATCGTCCCGTGAAGAAAGATAATCAAATGTATATGATTTGGCATAATCACA
>JAZOAI010000014.1:0-2865 GCA_045595365.1 Eubacteriales bacterium | reverse complement strand
TGGAGAACATAAGAGGCCCACCTGCGGAGGGCAAAGCGAGCAGAGAAGTAAATGGAGGTAAATATGAGGCCAACGAAAGAACAGATGATTCAGATTTTGCAGGAACTGAGCAACCCGCAGGACGGCTTTCTCCCCGAAGAGAAAATACAGGAAATAGCCGAAAAGTACGAGCGGGAGATACTTACAAAAACCTCACAGGAAAAGAGCGCGGACGCATAAGAAAAGCGATCTTGTCTGCACTGCAAACAGACGAGGAGATTGCGCGATTTATATTGCGAGAAATCAACTCCAACAAGTTTGTTGAGGATGTTTATGACAAAATCGCCGTGCACGGTGAAAAGCTGACTCTTGAGGGCGTTTTCCCCGGCCTCCGCGAAGCGGTTTATGCTGCAGCTGATATGAATAATCAGCAGACCTACGAGGTAAATGAAAAAACCGGCAAAGCTGCATGGACAAAAGAACACATTAACTGGCTTTTCCGCGAGTACGGTATGGGCGACAAAAAGTGGCATCAGCAGTATGCTCAGGCATACGCAGCGCGAATGTCTCCCGATGATTTTCTTTCCCTCACTGCAACAGACCGCATAAAAGGCGGCATAGAGCTTGAGGCTGTGAGAAAGTATGGCGAGCTTGACATAGAAAAGCTCAAAGAGGACAGAACATCACCGATGCTTGTTGTCGATATGGAGACCGGTGTGGTTGAAGGCCACGAAGGCAGGCATAGAATGGCACTGCTGAATAATGAGGGCATCGACAATGTTCCCGTTGTTATTGTTCCTTACAATCAGGGGGACAAGTACAACCGCACAAAAATCGGCTCCATCAGCCTGAGCGGTCAAAGATGGACTGAAGGCGCAGCCCCCGGCAAAGTTGAGATAAGAGATGTCACGCCTTTTAGCACCGAATATCGCTCCGAAGTCGAGAGCGCGTTTGGCGGAGAGGCGGAAATAAAATTCTCCAGTGAGCTGGCGGAGAAAGGGAAAGATATCCCTCTTGCCAAACTTTCCGTGGACAGACTGCTCTACGCCGAACATCTTCTGAAGCAGGCGGAGAAAAAAGGCAACATCTATGCGAAGGCTCTGATAAAAGCTGAGATAGAAAAAGTCGGGAAGAACTCCGGGGTTGCGGAGGCAAAGTACAGCCGAGAATATTGGCGTCCTGACTTGACAAAGCCACAGATGAAGAAATTGCTTGAATGGGTGAAATACGATATCCGGACAAGTGAGAACAGCATCGGCGCAGCAGCAAATTGGACACTCCATATATTTGATGGAATGCCTGTGTTTGCTGTCTATAGCACAGAAAACCAGAGCGATCCCACCATAATTTATGAAGTGAAGGGTGCACAGGCAGAATATGAATGCGGATATGTTGAGAAGTTAGTGGAGGAGCTGAACGATGAACGAAATCCTAACAGAAAATCAGAGATTATTGACGCGGTACTTAGCCGCAGTTGGATGCCAAAAGATAGCCGTGCTGTATATGATGGTGCAGTTGTACAACGAGGAACTGACTCTGGAGATGCTGGAGTTTTGTGCAAGCCATCCAAACGCAAGCCAAGAGCAGCTCTTAGAAGCGTGCTCAGAAATCTCTTCCAAAATACCGGAGACGGAGTAAACCACAAGTTATCCCGTGAGTTGGCGGAGAAAGGGGAAGATATCCCTCTTGCGAAACTTCCTCCAGACAGACAGCCCTACGCCGAACATCTTCTGAAGCAGGCGGAGAAAAAAGGCAACATCTATGCGAAGGCTCTGATAAAAGCTGAGATAGAAAAAGCCCAACGCAGCTCCCGCAAGGCGGGCATAGACCCAAACGCCACAATGTCCACCATCTATGCGGACTATATACGCAAGCATAATATGCTGGAGGATTATGATGTAGATACATTGGGCATAGAAAAAGCCGACATATCTCTTGAAAATGCGGAGGAAGTTGATACAATAAGTGAGAAAGATTTTGAATTGTCGGTAAACACCAAGCAGCTTGGCAAGAAAATAGGCAAGCACGCCTCGGATTTCAATCTTGACCCTAAATCGGAAAAGGATCGAGCAACATTTCTTGATATTGTGCGAGATATAATGGAAGGTGCATCCGAAATTGCAATCGGAGTATGGAGAGGGCAAACGGAGAATGTAGTATTTTACATTAAAGGCTCTGACGTTGTTGTTACAAAACAAAATGGAGAATTTATTACTGTCTTGAAAGGAGGCATCAACAATGCGCGGGTTAAGAACGCAAGAAACAGATAAATTTAATCGTTTTTTTACACTTATTCAAGCAGAAGCAAAAAAACAGAATTCGATGTTTTTCGCAGATGCTGGAGACGGCAATGAGTTTGAAACAGCCATAATGGAAGGTGAAAATATGATGGGCTGGCTCGTCCCAAAAGAGCACATAAGCGAGTTTGAACCGCTTTGGAAGGAATCTAAAGTAGATGATTCGTGGTCAGACTTTTTCAAGTGGGCAGTGTGGTCGAGAAAAGGAGATAAGGTAGAAATCACCTTCGAAGAATGAACGAATAATTAAGCGACACCCTGCAGCGTGGAAAGACACATTGCAGGGTGTTTTTTCGTTAGCACCACACCCGTAGGGCGCGATGACCTCATCGCGCCGTAAAAATTGCCGCCATAGATAAAGCTTGGGCTCGAATGGCTCTCACCGGCGTTGTAAGGATAGGCAGCGAGGTAACAGAAGAAGAACTGCAGGAGTTCATTGAGCCCGCCATTCGCAGCATTATCTTTGAGGAGAAGTATGACGCTCCCAACATAGAAGACCTCGCTTACACCTTCCTTCTGACCGTACTCACCACGGGCCTTATGGAGGGCGGCAATATAATAAGCGCGGGGAGCGCAAAACCCATCGCCA
>JAZOAI010000013.1:0-9501 GCA_045595365.1 Eubacteriales bacterium | reverse complement strand
GGAATTGTTTTTCTTTGATTTAATTACACTTTATGCTATAAAACAAATCGAACCTCTCGACGTACTTATGTACTACTTCGGGTTCGATTTGTTTATTCTGCACTATTTTTCTAAAGCCCCAAAGGGTTTGTAGCAAAATGCATTTTGCTACAAACCCTTATATGTGTATGGCACCCTCTATGTGAATCGAACACATGGCGAGCCTCAAGGAGGGGCTTGTTATTATGAGCGAAGCGAATAACAAGGTTCTCTCAGCCGTCAAAATCTGTGATTTTGTAAACGGCGAGAGGTTCTTATTATTCCATTCGCGAATAACAAGGTTCTCCGAAAATCTCCAAAACTTGTTTTGGCAAGATTTTCGTGAGGTTCTTATATCCACTTAACGATAACTCCCCAAGGCATAAAGCCTTAGGGAGTTATATGCGTGTGGCACCCTCTATGTGAATCGAACACATGACTAGCCCTTAGGAGGGGCTTGTTATATCCACTTAACTAAGAGGGCGTGTTTTTACCATATAATTTTAATATATGAAAGGCGGGATGTCAAGAAAAATAAAACGCGCAAAATTTATTGACATCGCTTCGTGGCAGTGATATAATATATGAAACAAAATCTTTAAGAGACGGCCCCGTGAGGTCGGCAAGATTTGTCATATTGAGGATATGCAGGGGCGACCTGCGTATATTTTCGTGTATGCGTCTTGCCGCTTGGGCAAGACTTTTTTATATTATTGAGGTAGAATATGTTTGAGTTTTTGAAGAAAAAGAGCATTAAGAGCTATATAGCAAAAGAAGCTTTCGCGTCATGCCTTAAATCGGCACAGGCGCTTCTTCCCGCTTTTTCATCTGAATATGTTGTTTTTCCCGGTTTTTGCGACGTGCATGTGCATTTTCGCGAGCCGGGTTTTTCGTATAAAGAAACAGTTGCCTCAGGCTGTGCCGCCGCCGCGCGCGGGGGATATACGGCTGTTTGCACGATGCCGAACTTAAACCCCGTTCCCGACAGCGTTGAAAACATAAAAAAGCAGCTCTCGATTATTGAACGCGACGCGACGATAGACGTTCTTCCATACGGCGCGATAACCGTCGGCGAGGCGGGCGAGGAACTTGCCGATATTGAGGGTATGGCAAGCCTTGCGGTCGCGTTTTCCGATGACGGGCGCGGCGTTCAGGATGATGATATGATGCGCGAGGCGATGCAGCGCGCAAAAGCGCTTGATAAGATGATCGTTGCCCACTGTGAGGTAAACTCCCTGCTCCGAGGCGGGTATATCCACGATGGGGAGTATGCAAAGAAAAACAACCACGCGGGCATCTGCTCGGAGAGCGAATATGCCCAGATTGCGAGAGACATTGAGCTTGTGAGGGAGATAGGGTGTAAGTACCACGTCTGCCACATATCAACGGCGGAGTCGGTGGAGCTTATCCGGAAAGCAAAGGCGGAGGGGCTTGATATTACCTGCGAGACCGCGCCACACTACCTCATTATGACGGATATGGACATCGAGGATGACGGCCGGTTTAAAATGAACCCGCCGATAAGGAGCGAGAGAGACCGCGCGGCACTCATCGAGGGGATATGTGACGGCACAATAGATATGATAGCGACGGACCACGCGCCGCACTCTCTCGAGGAAAAGTCGAAGGGGCTTAAGGGCAGTTCATTTGGAGTAGTCGGGCTGGAGACTGCGTTTGCCACGATGTACACTCACTTTGTTAAAACAAAAAAGATAACGATGAAGCGGCTCATTGAGCTTATGTCGGAAAATCCGAGAAAGAGGTTTAATATCCCCGTTGGAGACGACTTCACCGTGTGGGATTTAAACGCATCTTACCGCGTTGACCCGAAAGAATTCTTGTCAAAGGGCCGTGCAACGCCCTTTGAGGGAATGAAGCTTTACGGAAAATGCTTACTTACCGTGAAAAGCGGCAAGCCTGTATATAAAATATAATTTGGAGGATTTGCAAAATGGCAAAGAGAAGCGACTTAAAGAAAATTCTTATCATAGGCTCAGGCCCTATTGTTATCGGCCAGGCGGCAGAGTTTGACTATGCGGGAACGCAGGCGTGCCTTGCACTTAAAGAGGAAGGATATGAGGTTATTCTCTGCAACTCAAACCCCGCAACTATTATGACGGACACCACTATCGCAGACAAGGTTTATATGGAGCCGCTCACACTTGAGTATGTTGCAAAAATTCTTCGCCACGAGCGCCCGGATGCAATCGTTCCGGGAATCGGCGGGCAGACGGGGCTCAACCTCGCAATGCAGCTTGAGAAGAAGGGGATTTTGCGCGAGTGTAACGTCAAGCTTCTCGGAACATCTAGCGAGAGCATTGAGCGTGCGGAGGACCGCGAGCTTTTCAAGGAGCTCTGCGAAAGCATTGGTGAGCCGACAATCCCATCACAGATAACATATTCTCTTGAAGAAGCTCGTGAAGCAGCAGAGAAAATCGGATATCCTGTTGTTCTCCGCCCCGCGTTCACTCTCGGCGGAACAGGCGGCGGCTTTGCAAACGATGAAGCAGAGCTTATGGAAGTCGGCAGAAACGCGTTTAAGCTCTCTCCTGTTCACCAGGTTCTTATAGAAAAGAGCGTCAAGGGATATAAGGAAATCGAATTTGAAGTTATGCGTGACGGTGAGGACAACGCAATCACCATCTGCGGAATGGAAAACGTTGACCCCGTCGGTGTTCACACGGGCGACTCGATAGTTGTTGCACCGATTATGACGCTTTCAAAAGAAGATGAGCGTATGCTCAATGAAAGTGCGATAAAGCTCATTCGCGAGCTTAAAATTGAGGGCGGCTGCAACGTTCAGTTTGCGCTTAACCCCAACACAAGCGAATATTACCTCATCGAAGTAAATCCGCGCGTTTCGCGCTCATCCGCGCTTGCTTCAAAGGCGAGCGGATACCCGATTGCAAGGGTAACTGCGAAAATCGCAGTGGGAATGACTCTTTCCGAGATTTCTGTTGCAAACACAACTGCGGCGTATGAGCCGAGCCTTGATTATGTAATTGCTAAGCTTCCGAGGTTCCCGTTTGACAAATTCGCGACCGCCTCAAACTCTCTCGGAACTCAGATGAAGGCGACGGGCGAGATTATGGGAATCGGCTCTGAACTTTCTGAGTGCCTCTTAAAGAGTGTGAGGTCTCTTGAAACCGGCGCGTGCCACTTCCACCTTCCGAAGTTTGACGGAATGGAAAAGAAAGCGCTTCTTGAATACATCTCGGAATTCCGAGACGACAACATCTTTGCAATCGCCGAAGCTTTCCGCCTCGGTGCAAGTGTTGATGAGATTTTCGAGATTACGAAAATCACGGCATACTTCCTTGAATGCATCAAGAAAATCATTGATGCGGAAAAAGACATAAGAGCGCATAAGGGCGATGTCAAGGTCCTCGCTGATGCGAAGAAGATGGGCTTTTCCGATAAATTTATTGCATATCTCTGGGGAGTTTCAGAGATAGAGGTCTTCAATCTCCGCAAGAAGGAAGACATCTTCCCGATTTACAAAATGGTCGATACCTGCCATACGGGCGCGTATATTCCGTATTTCTATTCATCATATTCGGGAGAGAACGCAAGCCGCAAAACAGACAAGAAGAAGATAATTGTTCTCGGTGCCGGGCCTATCAGAATCGGTCAGGGCGTTGAGTTTGACTACTCAACTGTTCACGCTGTAACAACAATCAAGAACTCCGGATATGAAGCAATTATCATAAACAACAACCCCGAAACCGTTTCAACGGACTACACAACTGCTGACAAGCTCTATTTTGAGCCGCTCACAACGGAAGACGTTATGAACATAATCGAGTTTGAAAAGCCTGAGGGCGTTATCGCTTCTCTCGGCGGGCAGACTGCGATTAACCTTGCCGAGCCGCTCCGTGCGCGCGGAGTAAGGATTATCGGAACAGACTGCGATGCTATCGAGCGCGCGGAGAACCGCGACAGCTTTGAAAAGGTCTTGAATTCTCTCGGAATCCCGCAGCCAAAGGGCCGCGCGGTTACGAAGATTGAAGACGGAATTGCAGCAGCTGCAGAAATCGGATACCCCGTTCTTGTCCGCCCGAGCTTTGTTCTCGGTGGGCGCGCAATGCAGATAGTAAGCAACGAGGAGCAGCTTCGCCAGTATCTCCGTACAGCGGTTGAGATTGACGAGGACAAGCCGGTTCTTGTTGACAAGTATATTCAGGGAAAAGAGGTTGAGGTCGATGCCATCTGTGACGGCCGCGACGTATTTGTTCCGGGAATTATGGAGCTTGTTGAGAGAACGGGTGTCCACAGCGGCGACTCCATAAGTGTTTATCCGACCTTCTCAATCTCTGACAAGGTTCGCGGAATAATCCTTCAGTATGCCAAAAAGCTTGGTCTCGGAATCGGCATCATCGGGCTTTATAACATTCAGTTTATTGTTGATAAAAACGACAACGTGTTTATAATCGAGGTAAACCCGCGTTCGTCAAGAACGGTTCCCTTCCTCTCAAAGGCTACGGGATATTCACTTGCCGACATCGCGACGGAAGTAATCCTCGGCAAGAGCCTCAAGGAGCAGGGAATATTCGACATTTATCCTGAAGAGAAGAAGCGCTGGTATGTAAAAGTCCCTGTGTTCTCATTCAACAAAATCCGCGGGCTTGACGCTTATCTCTCGCCTGAAATGAAGTCAACAGGCGAGGCGATAGGATATGACGACAAATTAAACCGCGCGCTTTACAAAGCGCTTCAGGCTTCTGGTATGCACCTGCAGAACTACGGAACGGTATTTGCGACAATCGCGGATAAGGACAAGGAAGAAGCACTTCCGCTCATCCGCCGCTTCTACAAGCTCGGCTTTAATATCCAGGCAACCGAGGGAACAGCTCTCTTCCTTAAGGAAAACGGAATCAGAACGCATATTCTCAAGAAGATAAGCGACGGAAGCGACGAAATCCCCGATGCTCTCCGCCAGGGCCATATCGCCTATGTCATCAACACGCGTGACCCCGGCTCGTCAGGCCAGGCGAGTGACGGTGCGGAAATCCGCCGCTGTGCAACTGAAAACAACGTAACAATGTTTACGGCGCTTGATACAGTCCGCGTTCTTCTCGACGTTTTAGAAGAAACAACTCTTACAATCTCAACAATTGATGCGTAAGGACAGATAAAATGAAACAGACAGTTTTAAAAATTATTTCAAACACTCCGCTCAATGCGAGTATTTATAAAATGGAGCTTTCAGGCGATGTTTCTGAGTGCTGCGCGGGCGGGTTTGTCAATGTCGCGCTCAAAGGCAAGTTTCTCCGCCGCCCGATTTCCGTCTGTGACGTAAACGGAGACGTTTTAACTATCATTTACAAGACCGTCGGAGACGGGACCGCACAGATGAGCAAGCTGCAGGCGGGAGAGGGGCTTGATGTCCTCACAGGGCTCGGCAACGGCTATGACACCTCGCTTTCGGGGAAAACGCCCCTTCTCATTGGCGGGGGTGTCGGCGTTCCGCCGATGTACCTTCTCGCAAAAGAGCTTATCGCGGAAGGAAAGAGTGTTTCAGTTATTCTCGGCTTTAACACAAAAGACGAGCTTTTCTATAAGGATGAGTTTGAGGCACTGGGGGCTGATGTAACCGTCACAACGGTTGACGGGAGCTTTGGTGTGCGCGGGTTTGTAACTGATGCGATGGGAGATATTGACTATTCATACATCTACACCTGCGGCCCCGAGCCTATGCTTCGCGCAGTATATAAAGCATCAAAAACATCTGCCCAGTTTTCATTTGAAGAGAGGATGGGGTGCGGGTTTGGCGCTTGCATGGGTTGCTCCTGCAAGACGGTCACGGGGTATAAGCGCATCTGCAAGGAAGGCCCTGTGCTTAAAAAGGAGGAAATCTTATGGGAAGCTTAAAAGTTGACCTCTGCGGCATAGAGCTTGAAAATCCCGTTATTCCCGCAAGCGGGACTTTTGGGTTCGGGTATGAATTTGCAGAGCTTTATGACATAAACTGCCTCGGGACCTTCTCTTTTAAGGGTACGACAAGAGAGGAAAGATTCGGAAACCCGACTCCGAGAATCGCGGAGTGTACCGCCGGAATGATAAACGCCGTAGGGCTCCAGAACCCGGGAGTTGAGAAGGTTATTTCCGAAGAGCTTCCGAAATTATTTTCCGTTTTCCACAAAAAGGTTATGGCAAACGTTTCGGGATTTTCGGTTGAGGATTATGCATACACCTGCGCCCGTCTTTCCGACATAGAGCAGATAGGCTGGCTTGAGGTAAATATAAGCTGCCCGAATGTCCACGGCGGCGGAATGAGCTTCGGGACAAGCCCGTCTGCCGCGGCTGAGGTCACGGCGGCGGTGAGAAAGGTCACGAATAAGCCGATAATCATAAAGCTTTCGCCGAATGTTACGGATATTGCGGAAATTGCGCGCGCCTGCGAAGCCGCAGGAGCAGACGGAATAAGCCTTATAAATACGCTTCTCGGAATGAGAATAAACTTAAAGACGAGAAAACCGATTATAGCGAACAAGATGGGCGGATTTTCAGGGAGTGCCATATTCCCGGTAGCCGTGCGTATGGTATGCCAGGTGGCAAACGCAGTCAAAATCCCCGTTGTCGGTATGGGCGGCGTAACAAGCGCTGAGGATGTTATCGAAATGATGATGGCGGGGGCATCGGCAGTCGAGGTCGGTGCGGCAAACCTCATAAACCCCTTTGCGTGCCGCGATATAATAGAAGCCCTTCCCGCTGTTATGAAAAAGTACGGGATTGAAAATTTAAAAGATATAATAGGAGTGGCAAAATAATGGGAAAAGACGTTATAGTAGCTTGCGATTTTAAAAGTGCAGAGGACACCTTTGCTTTCCTTGACAAGTTCACAGGCAGAAAGCCGTTTGTGAAAATCGGAATGGAGCTTTTCTATGCAGAGGGCCCGGAGATTGTCCGCGAGATTAAGCGGCGCGGGCATAAGATTTTCCTTGACCTTAAGCTTCACGACATCCCCAATACTGTCAAAAAGGCGATGTCGGTGCTTCGAAACCTCGATGTAGACGTAACAAATCTCCATGCGGCAGGAACAGGCGCGATGATGAGCGCCGCAATCGAAGGGCTCACACGCGAGGATGGCACACGTCCGCTTCTTATTGCCGTAACTCAGCTCACGTCAACCGACCAGGAAGCGATGGAGCGCGACCTTCTCATTGAAAAGCCGATTGACGAGGTTGTTATGCACTATGCAAAAACTGCAAAGAATGCAGGGCTTGACGGCGTTGTATGCTCACCTCTTGAGGCGGAAAAGGTTCATTCCTCCTGTGGCGAAACGTTTCTGACGGTTACCCCCGGCGTTCGCTTTGCAGACGGAGACATCGGCGACCAGAAGCGCGTTATGACTCCCGCCGAGGCGAAGAAAATCGGCTCAGATTACATAGTCGTCGGGCGCCCGATTACGGCGGCAGACGACCCTGTTGCCGCATATTTGCGATGCGTTGAAGAATTTGTTGACTAAAACAGGAGGATAAATGATATGGAAAAGCTTATTGCAAAGGACTTACTTTCTATCAAAGCGGTATTCTTCCGTCCGGAAGAGCCGTTTACGTGGGCGAGCGGGATTAAAAGCCCGGTTTATTGCGACAACCGTCTCACGCTCACAGCTCCCAAGGTGCGCGATGACGTTGAAAACGGGCTCGTTTCGCTCATTCGTGAAAACTTCCCCGAAGCAGAGGTGCTTATGGGGACATCAACTGCAGGAATTGCCCACGCGGCAATTTGCGGCCACATTATGAATCTGCCTATGGGATATGTTCGCTCGGGCGCGAAGGACCACGGCAGAAATAACCAGATTGAGGGAAAGCTCGAGGCGGGGCAGAAGGTCGTCGTCGTTGAAGACCTTATCTCAACCGGCGGAAGCGTTATAGAGGTTGTAAATGTGCTTCGCGAGGCGGGCGCTGAGGTTCTCGGCGTTGTCAGCATATTCACCTACGGTATGCAGAAGGGCATTGACCGCCTGAAGGAAGCAAACGTGAAGAACATCTCTCTCACAAACTTTGATGTCATCGCATCGGTTGCAGCGGAAGAGGGATATATAAAGGAAGAAGACGTTGCGCGTCTTATAAAGTTCAGGAACAATCCTTCCGATGAGAGCTGGATAGGCGCGGAGGTATAAAAATGAGGAGCCTTATAGATATTCTTGACCTTTCGTGTGACGAAATCCACGAGCTTATGCACGTTGCCTGCGACATTATAGCAAACCCCTGGAAGTATTCCGAAATGTGCCGCGGGAAAAAGCTTGCAACGCTGTTTTTCGAGCCGTCAACCCGCACGAGACTCAGCTTTGAAGCTGCTATGCTTGAGCTTGGAGGAAGCGTTCTCGGCTTTTCCGAAGCCGCTTCATCCTCGGCAGCAAAGGGTGAGAGTGTTGCGGATACCGCGCGGGTAATGAGCGCATACTGCGACATAATCGCAATGCGCCACCCGAAAGAGGGCGCGCCGCTTGTTGCGGCGAGAAACGCCTCAGTCCCCGTTATCAACGGCGGAGACGGCGGGCACTGCCACCCCACTCAGACGCTTACCGACCTTCTCACAATCTATCGCGAGAAGGGGCACCTCGATAACATAACAATCGGCTTTTGCGGAGATTTGAAGTTCGGGAGAACCGTGCATTCGCTTATTTCTGCTCTTGCAAGATATGAGGGGATAAAGGTTATCCTCATTTCTCCCGAGGAGCTTCGCGTTCCGAGCTATATAAAGAAAGAGGTTGACGTTTCCTTTGAGGAGACAACCTCTCTTGAAGACGCGATGCCGAAGCTTGACGTTCTCTATATGACAAGAATCCAGAAGGAGCGCTTTGAGACGGACGAGGAATATAACCGCTTAAAGGACAGCTATATCCTCACTCCCGAAAAGCTTGTGAGCGCAAAAGCGGATATGTGTATTCTTCATCCGCTTCCGCGTGTCAACGAAATAAGCGTGGCGGTCGATGCTGACCCGCGCGCGTGCTACTTCAAGCAGGTGAAAAACGGAAAGTATATCCGTATGGCGCTTATCTTAAAGCTTCTTGAAGAAGCAAGCGTTTCGGGAAAGGCTGAGCTTAACGATTCGGATTATATAATCGGGGAACACAAATGTGTAAATCCGCGCTGCATAACCTCCACCGAGCAGGAGCTTACACATATGTTCAAGAAAACCGCAAGCGGCGCAGAGCGTTGCGTCTACTGCGAAGCAAAAGCAAGAATATAGCAAGGTATTAGTCTTAACGACAGTAAAACGGAGCAGTGAATGTCACTGCTCCGTTTCGCTATTATAAAAACAATCCGCATCCCTACGAATAATATGGTCGTGATATGAACGTTGCCAAATTTTATCAACGTATTCATTATGTACTTTCTTTGATACATTCATTTTTAGAAATCCTACCATTTTATCAATAATAGAACGATGGCATCGTAGGGGCGATTCACGAATCGCCCGTTTTTCGGTATCATTGTTGATTTCTACAATCAAATGGATGTGATTTGGCATAAT
>JAZOAI010000012.1:0-31657 GCA_045595365.1 Eubacteriales bacterium | reverse complement strand
TAATTACACTTTATGCTATAAACAAATCGAACCTCTCGACGTACTTATGTACTACTTCGGGTTCGATTTGTTTATTCTGCACTATTTTTCTAAAGCCCAAAAGGGTTTGTAGCAAAATGCATTTTGCTACAAACCCTTTTTGCATATTTTTGAAAAAGTCTGTAATAATAAAAAAAGAACGCTTCGGAGGTAGGCTTTTATGATGCGTGAAACTGTCTTTTTTGAAAATATGCCGAGAATTATCGCCACGGCCAGCGTTGTAGGCAAGCGCGAGAGCGAAGGCCCGCTCGCGGAGTTTTTCGACAAGTTTGTCCCCGACGGCCATTTCGGGCAAAAAACGTGGGAACAGGGCGAGAGCAAGTTTCAGGAAACTGCACTTTCTATTGCGCTCAAAAAGGCCGCCCTGACATCCGAAAACCTCGGGTGTATCCTTTCGGGTGACCTTTTAAACCAATGTGTTGCATCAAGCTTTGCGTGCCGTGACTGCGGCATCCCTTACATCGGGCTTTACGGCGCCTGCTCCACCTTTGTCGAGGGGCTTGCGCTTTCAGGAATTTTTGTGAACTCAAAAAGCTTTGAAAATGCCGCCGTTTGCGTTTCATCGCACTTCTGCACCGCTGAACGGCAATACCGAAACCCCATAGCCTATGGCGGCCAGCGGCCGCGAACCGCTCAGCGCACAGTTACGGGCGCGGGATGCGCGATAGTTGCATCTGAGGGAACGGAATCTGACCCCTACCTTCGCGCCGCGACCTTCGGAACAGTTGTCGATTCGGGAATTTCAGATGCTAACAATATGGGCGCAACAATGGCACCCGCGGCATATACAAGCCTTAAGAAGCATTTTGAAAACACAAATACGAAGCCTTCTGACTTTGACATTATCGCAACGGGTGACCTCGGCGAGGTCGGCAGAAAAACGCTGATTCACCTTTTCTCCCTCGACGGTATTGATATGGGAAAACAATATATCGACTGCGGATGTGAGATGTTTGACATTCACAATCAGGATATGCACTCGGGCGCATCAGGATGTGCGTGTGCCGCAACGGTCTTTTCAGCGTATATTATGAACGGCTTAAGGTCGAAAAAATGGAGGCGGATTCTTCTCGCAGGGACAGGCTCGCTTCAATCCCCCACCACTGTGCAGCAAAGCGAAACAATCCCCGGGATATGCCATGTTGTTGAAATTGAGGTGTGAGCTATGGAATATTTAAATGCCTTTATCGTAGGCGGGATTTTTTGCGGAATCGGCCAGATTCTGATTGACCGCACAAAGCTGACCCCCGCAAGGATTCTCACGGGCTTTGTTGTCGCAGGAGTTTTCCTGTCTGCCGTCGGGCTATACGCCCCACTTGCAGAATTTGCAGGCGCGGGTGCAAGTGTCCCTCTTGCAGGCTTTGGGCATCTGCTCGCAAAGGGAGTCCGTGAAGCCGTTGATTCAATGGGCGCTATCGGGATTTTAAAGGGCGGGCTCACTGCTGCCGCTGCCGGCATCTGCGCTTCAATAGTCCTCGGGCTCGTGTCTTCTTTCATATTTAAAACACACGAAAAATAGAAAACTTGTCCCGAAAGCTCAAAAAACTGTTGACAAGACGGCCAGAATGTGATATTCTATTATGGCACTCAGGAAGAGTGTTCGTCGCGTGACACCTGCCGCTGTGGTGGAATCGGCAGACACAAAGGACTTAAAATCCTTCGATAGAAATATCGTACCGGTTCAAGTCCGGTCAGCGGCACCATCATATATCGCGGGGTAGAGCAGTTGGTAGCTCGTCGGGCTCATAACCCGGAGGTCGCAGGTTCAAGTCCTGTCCCCGCAACCATAAAAACACAGTATCCAAATGGATACTGTGTTTTTTTATTGTTATAGGAAAGGACTTGAACCTTAAGAAGGTACGAGGCGACAAGAAAACGATTGATAATCGTTTTCCGCCGAGTGGCGCGCAGACGGGCACCGCGAGCATTGCGGAGCGGTCGTCGAGCGTACCGGATTGCGAAGCAAGCCGTGTCCTGTCCCCGCAACCATGAAAAAAGACATCCACTGGATGTCTTTTTTCATTTTTTATTTCGTTTTTTGTTTTCCTCTGCGATGTCAAAAACATCCTGCAAATCTTCGCCCTCAAAGTTCGGATACACCTTTCCCATTCCCGTGCATTCCGTTGCGGAAACAAGGGAATCAATCTCGAAAAGCTCTTCCGTTATGATAGGGTCTTTCTCGCGGACAAATCTCAGAGCATCATCATTCTTTTTCTCCAAAACAAACACATCTCCTTTCGCCCTTATTATGTCCGGAATTTGTTTTTTTATCAGAAGTGAGAAGCAGTATAATATGCTTTCTTACCTTGATTTTGAGGAAACGTTATGATATTATTTAAACAAGTAAGAATTTTTACTTTCCCCTTCTCATGATTTTACATATAAGGAGTGCTAAAAATGAACAAAACAATTATGCACGTAAATTTCGCTGAAGTGACCGGTAATTCTTTCGGGAACAAAACCGTGAACGATGTTTGCAAAATGGCAGCAACTCTCGGGTATGACGGAGTTGAATTTCGCGAAGATCCGCCAAAAGAGCTCAGCGAGCTTTCGTTTAATGAATATATCGCGCAAATTGCTGTCGCAAAGAAGGAATACGGCCTTTCCGAAATTCTTTTCTGTGTTGATGTGAAGGAATGTGCAAATGAGGATAAAAGCGTTCGCCAAAACAACATTAACACAGCCATTGAAAAGGTTAAGCTGATAAATGATGTCTGCGGCACGACCTTGTGTAATTGCTTTGCCGCTGCTTACAGCTCTCCTATTAAGGCAACGCCGTATGATGCTTACGCATACCACGGTAGCGCCGCTGCACCCCAAGAGGATTGGAAACTCACAGCTGATGCCTTCCAGCAGATTGCTAAAGAGCTTGAAAAAATTGGCGTAAAGTTTGCTTTTGAGACACACATGAGCTACATTCACGATCTTCCCGCGACCACAAGAAAGCTTGTCGATATGATTGACAGCCCCATGGTCGGCATCAATATGGACTTTGGCAACACCGTGTACTTCCCTGCTTCTCCATCGCTCAGCGAAACGATTGAGTTGTATGGAGAGAAGCTTTTCTACACGCATCTGAAAAATTCAGTTCAGGACCTCGGCACAGGTAAGCGTATAGCGACAAATCTTAGTGATGGGGCAATCAACCACCGTATATATTTTGAAAAGCTCAAGGAAATAGGTTTTACCGGTCCGGTTGGAATTGAAGCTTGCCGTGGTGGCGACCGCACATGGTTCGCAAAGCAGGATCTCGAATATTGCAAATCCGTTATGGCTTCTCTTGAATAAATCACGCCGTCAATAAAATAGCGTAAATGCGGGCTTGCAATTTTTTAATCAGCAAAAAGGATGGCGCCTATGAAGCAAATCATAGCATTAATTCTCATAATATTCTGCTTTCTTCTCGCATCTTGTAATGACAAAAGCAGAAACACATACCTTCCCGAAGCGGAAAATGACAAAATCTATACTACTGTGGGCGAAATTTTTAACAGCTGAAAATTAAGGGGACACTCACTATGAAGATAATCAGACTTGAGGACAGCAAAAACAGCATATTTGAGAAGGTTGTTGACTGGAACTATACCTGGTGGGGAAAAGGCGCCGGAAAGAGCCTTGAAGAGGTGCGATGCACTATGGAGCATTCGCTCAACACCGAAAGACTTCCGCAGACATTTGTTGCCCTGCTTGACGGCGAGCCTGTCGGGATGTATCAATTATCAATGTCTGACGACTTAAACGGCAGGCCCGACATATATCCGTGGCTGATTAACGTTTATGTCGATGAAAATTTCAGAAAGCAGAACGTGTGCAGGGAGATGATGAACACAGTCCGCGAGAATGCCCGCAAAGCAAACTTGAAAGAGCTTTATCTGTACACGCACCACATAGGTTTATATGAGAAATTCGGTTGGGAATTTGCAGAAGAGGTCAGAACATTTAAAGAGGATTCCCCGATAGAAAGATTATATAAATTGCCGATGGAATGAGCGGGACATAAATTATTGCAGAAGGAGAAGACTATGACAGGAAAACAGAGAGCGTATTTGCGTAGCCTTGCAAACGGCATCGATGCAAAATACCAGATAGGCAAGGGTGGCATTGACGATGAGACTATTGATATGATAAATCTCGCCCTTGAAGCAAACGAGCTTATAAAGGTGAAAATTTTAGAAAACGCGTTTCTTGATATAAGAGAAGCGTGCAGCGAGGTATGCGATGCAACAGGGGCATATCCCGTGCAGTGCATCGGGAACAAGTTTGTCATCTATCGCGAATCGAAAAAGAACAAAACCATACACCTTCCAAAAAAATGACAAAAAACAGGCAGAGCGATGCTCTGCCTGTTTTTTCGGTTAATTACTCCTCGTCGCAGTTTGTGCGGCACTTGATAAGGCATACGGTTGAAGTGAGCGTAAGAGTAAAAAAAGCAAGAAGCAAGCCTGCAAAAATCGCGCCGATTATGCTCGTTGCGGCAAAGGTTATCCCGAGAAGGATTACAGATGTTAAAACCGTTCCGAGAATTCCCCAGAGAAGAACCTTTAAGGAAGAACAAACGCAACTGCTTTGCCGGGATGAGAAAGAGCAACCTGAGGTTGCAAGCAGGATGGCGAGATACACGACAGCTATGCCAAAGAGAACCCACGAAAAAGCAGGAGTGATTGTTATTGTTCCCATAAAACGAAGCATGCCTGCGATGATGCCGATTATAATGCTCGCTACAATGGCAAAAACAGGGCAGTTGATTTTGCAAGTGCAAGAAGAAAGTTCAGACATTTGATTTCACCTCCTGTATAGTATATTCAACAATGCCAAAAGCTGTTAAAGCATTGATTGTGCATTTGAATTATGGTATAATAACCTCACGGTGTAAGCCGAAGCCTTGCTGTGGCAAGCCTCCGGACACCTGAGAGAACATTTTATCACAATTAGCAACGGTTAAAAAAACCGTTGTGGTGCTTCGCACCTTTCCTTTTTGCCTTTGAGCAAAAAGAATTATGGTATAATAACCTCACGGTGTAAGCCGAAGCCTTGCTGTGGCAAGCCTCCGGACACCTGAGAGAACATTTTATCACAATTAGCAACGGTTAAAAAACCGTTGTGGTGCTTCGCACCTTTCCTTTTTGCCTTTGAGCAAAAAGAATTATGGTATAATATTCATTACTAAATAAATGATGAGAGTGTTTTTTTATGAAAGAATTGAATTTGGCTGTAGAAAAACATACGCAGGAGATTCTTGATGCAGAAAGATTTATCTGGCATCACGCGGAAACAGGATACAAGGAATTTGAAACGTCAGCATATATGGAAGCTGCTTTCAGAAAGCTTGGATATGACCTTGTTATGGCTGACGGGATCACTGGCTTTTACACGGTTTTAGACACAGGCAGGCCCGGCCCTGAGGTTTTGATTCTGGCAGAGCTGGATTCCATAATCTGCCCCGAGCATAAGGATGCAAATCCGGAAACCGGAGCCGCTCATTCCTGCGGACACAACGCACAGTGCGCAGCTCTTGTCGGTATTGCAGCAGCGCTCAAAGAGCCCGGCATTTTAGATAAATTCTGTGGAAAAATCAGACTTTGCGCAGTTCCTGCAGAAGAGCTCCTCGAGATAGAATACAGAAACAAATTAAGAAGTGATGGCAAAATCAGATACTTTGGCGGCAAGACAGAATTTTTGTCGAGAGGGTATTTTGACGGTGTCGATATTGCTCTTATGGTGCATACATCATCGAAGTTTTCAGTTGAGAAGGGCTCAGTTGGCTGTTTAGCAAAGCAGATTACCTATAAGGGTGTGGCGGCACACGCAGGCGGCGCGCCCTGGAACGGAAAAAACGCGCTTTATGCAGCAACCTGCGGCATAAATGCCATCAACGCAATCCGCGAAACCTTTAAGGAAAGCGATATAATAAGAGTTCACCCCATTATCACAAGCGGCGGTGCGATGGTAAATGCAATTCCGGACAGAGCTGTGCTTGAGAGCTACGTCCGCGGTGCAAGCTTTGACGCTATTTGCAGCGCAAATAAGAAGGTAAACCAGGCTCTTTGCGGAGCGGCACTTTCCCTTGGCGCAAATGTTGACATAACCGATATTCCCGGATATGCACCTCATATAAATGACGATAACCTGATGCAAATCGCACAGGAAGCCGCCGAGCTTGCTATCCCCGAATATGAATTTACAAAAACCAATACTATGGGCTCCGGCAGCACCGATATGGGAGACCTCAGCTGCATTATGCCGGTAGTGCACCCCTATGCAGGAGGTGCCACAGGCAAGTCACACGGCAGTGACTATGAAATCAAAGACCCGATTGCCGCTTGCGTTGCAAGTGCGAAAATGCAGCTTGGAATCCTTTTGATTCTTCTTTCCGATAACGCAAAACGGGCACGTCAGGTTATTGATGAGTTCAAGCCGCAGTTTGCATCAAAGAAAGAGTATCTCGCATTTGTTGACAACCTCAATGCATCGGGTGACAGGATTGACTATTCTGAAGAAAACAACGCAAAAATCAACTTAAAATAAGCATATAACCGTATTTTTACGGGATGCAACACGAAACGGATGTGAAGAATTGAAGAATCCGGACTTAAAAAAAATATGTCAGTCTGCGCTCTTCCTCGCTTTTGGGATGATTCTCCCCCTTTTCACATCCCAGATCAAGGAAATAGGCGACTCTCTTTTGCCAATGCATATCCCCGTTATGCTTTGTGGCCTTATCTGCGGTGAAGGATACGGCTTTGCGGTAGGGCTTCTTTTGCCCTTTCTGCGCTCTTCCGTTTTCTCTATGCCGCCGGTATATCCGAATGCCGTGTGGATGTCGCTCGAGCTTGCAACCTACGGTTTTGTTATCGGCCTTCTGTATCGCAAATCAAGAAGCAGGCGTTTAGGGCATTTATATCTCTGCCTGATAGCCTCTATGATTTCGGGGCGCGTTGTCTGGGGAGTTGCGAAAGCGATTTTGCTCGGGCTTGGAGACAAACCCTTTACGTCTGAGGCTTTTATAGTCGGTGGATTTATTGATGCAATCCCGGGGATAATACTGCAGCTTATATTAATTCCCGCAATTATGGGTGTTATTTATCATCGGAATAAAACAAAACAGTCACAAGAAAGCAATGAAAATGAACATTATAAAATCAATTAAAAATCTCACAAAAACTGAAAAAGCACTGTGGATCGGCTCACTTTTAGTAGTTTTCATCTCCTCACTTCTCTCTCCCGACACGGACTGGCTCTCTGCAATCACCTCACTCATCGGCGCAGGTGCGCTTATCTTCGTCTGCAAAGGAGATCCGATAGGTCAGCTTATCAGCATTGTGTTTGCGCTGCTGTATGCCATTGTTTCATTCCGCTTCCGCTATTACGGTGAAATGATAACCTATCTCGGAATGACTCTGCCGGCGGCGGCATGGGCGCTTTTCACATGGCTTCGGAATCCATATACGAAGAGAGAGGTCAAGGTCGCAAGTATGACGGCGACAAAATGGGTTCTGCTATTTCTCGCAGCTGTCCCCGTGACGCTTGTGCTGTGGAAGGTTCTTGCCTTTTTCGAGACGGCAAACCTCACCGTCAGCACGATTTCCGTTACGACAAGCTTCCTCGCCTGTATGCTGGTAGTGCTCAGAAGCCCGTATTATGCTCTTTTCTATACCGCAAACGATATTGTTCTGATAGTGCTCTGGGTTTTAGCATCCATTACAAACATCGGCTATCTGCCTATGGTCTTGTGCTTCGTTATCTTCCTTGTAAACGATATATACGGATTCATAAACTGGCGCAGGATGAAGAAAAAACAAGAAGAAGGAATATAAAAAGCGAGGTTTTTGCAATAGCAAAAACCTCGCTTTTGGCGGAGAGGGCGGGATTCGAACCCGCGTGCGATTGCTCGCAAACTGATTTCGAGTTCTTTCGACATTTTGGAAGTTAGGGGAAGATAAAGGAAAATAGTAGTAAATAACGGTAAAAATTTGAGCAATTCTGTAAACTTTTTGTTTGATTAAAATCGCTACAAATGTTGATATTTCGGGCGTTTTCAGACATTCTTTGGGAACTTTTTGGGAACTCGACATAAAAAATAGATACTATTTTTCTTGCAAGAGAGGAGCATAAAGGTAATATTGTCTTTATGCTCCTTTTCTATTTTATTGAAATATCTTTAACAATGTTTTTTAATGACTATTTGGTAAAAAATAAAGCGAAATCTTTATTTAGCCTTGAAGTTTGTAGAATGACGTGATATAATGTTAAGGAAAAATTATATTTCAATATTAGGGGTGTACTATGGCTGTAAGTTATAAGAAATTATGGAAGCTTCTAATCGACCACGATATGAAGAAGAAAGACCTTTGTCGAGTAGCTGATGTAAGCAATTATACCATCACAAAAATGACTAAGGGAGAAAATGTTACTGTTGAAACTCTTGGTAAAATTTGTGCTGCACTAAATTGTGGTGTGGATGACATTATGGAATTTATTCCGGATGTTGATTGTTAGTCATTGATTATACTTATCCGGTGGATTATAAGTTTTTATTGACGTCCAAATAACAAAAGGTGTCGCAAACGAAAGGGAAAATTATGAACATTACTTTTTTAATTGGAAATGGGTTTGATTTAAATTTAAAGTTGGATACACGATATACTGATTTTTACAAGTATTATATTAAAAATGATCCTAAAGATTTGCTTTCAAAATCTATAAAAGACGACTATGAAATGTGGTCTGATTTAGAAGTTGGTTTAGGTGAATTTTTAAAAAACATTGATGAGAGTCAAATAGATGAATTCCTTGATAGCAAAAGCACATTGGAGAGAATGTTGTCAGAGTATTTAACACTTCAAGATCAACGAATCAGTTTCAAAGATGAAAAAGCTATTGCGGAAGAATTCAAGAAAAAGATTCTTAATTTTTTCTGATTTTAATACTCTTGACAAAGACCATTATCATCAGGTTGTTGGAGCAACAAGGGAACAAATTAATTATAGTTTTATAACTTTTAATTACACAAGTGTCCTTGATAAAATTGTCGCTGCAGCACAAAAACATTGTAAACCGTTTGGCAATCACAGCGCAGGTGGGGTGGGACATAATGACACTATTGTTCTACCACATCATATTCATGGTAAGTTAACGGAAGATCTTATCTTGGGGTTGGACAATGCAGAACAAATTCTAAATGATAAGTTAAAAACTAATCCTAGATTAACGAATTACATAATAAAATCTGTTGTGAATACAGCTTTAGGAGAGAAGAAAATCGAAAAAGCAAAAGATATTATCAATAAGAGTAAATTTATATGTCTTTTTGGCCTATCTATTGGCGATACAGATGGTATGTGGTGGAGTTATATAATTGAGTGGTTAAAGAAAAGTAATGATAACAGACTAGTATTATTTGTTAATAAAAACACTAATGTACAATTATCAGGACAAGAAAAAATTCGTTTTAGAGATTCAAATAGAGAAATGATGCTCGAGCGTAGCCATTGCAAAGTTTCTGAAACAATGAAATTAGTACAAGACAAAATTATTATTGTGCCTAATTCGAAAATTTTTAACTTCGAAAATATTATATTGGAGGATAAAGAAAATGGCTAAAAATACAGTACAGTCAGTTGAACCTAATATTGCAGATTTAGCAAACGGTTGGCTTAAGTCATATAAATTAGATTACAAATTAGAGCAGGAATCTTTAAATACAGAAATCGATAAAGCTCTTAACGATTATTTTTCTAAAAATGGTGGGACAGGCGGAAACCGTCCTGATGCTAAGTTGTTATTACAAGATAAAAATTTAGACTATTATCCGATTTTGATTGAATACAAAGGATATAAAGATAAATTGGTCAAGCTCGATTCCAACGGGCAAGTGGAAAATAAAACTGCGAAAAATGAACCTAATTACAAAAACATAAATTCTTATGCCGTTAATGGAGCAGTACATTATGCGAATGCAATTCTCCATCATACAAGCTACACCCAAATTATCGCTATAGGAATTACTGGATACAAAGATGAAAACGGCAAGCTTACTCATAGTATCGGCGTATATTACGTTTCAAAGACCAATTTTGGTATTGGCCAGAAAGTTGATGAATATACCGATTTGTCGTTCTTGAAAAAAGAACATTTTGATTCATTTATTGAGAAAGTTACACAGCTACACCTAACCCAAGAAGAAATTGACAGATTAAAAGAGCGCAGAGAAAAGGAAATAAACGCAAGCCTTGTAAAGCTAAATAATGATATTTATCAAAACGAAAAGGGGCTTGGGGAAAACGATCGCGTTTATCTTGTTGCGGCATCTATTATTGCGACACTTGGAATTCCGGGAAAAGTAAAGCCCTTGGAAAAATCGGACTTGACCTCATCCACAGAGGAAGGCAACACCGATGGCGAAATAATGATAAGAAAAATAAAAGCTTTTCTCTCGGAAAAGAAATTGCCGACAGATAAGAGGGATCTTATAGTCAGAACTTTGCAGAATACGCTAATGACCGAAAATATAAATAAGGTCAAAAACGGTGAAAGCCAGTTGAAGCGTGTATTTACAAAAATTGTTGATGATTTAGGAATTTACTACAAAATTGGCTTAACTACCGATTTCACAGGCAAATTGTTCAACGAAATGTATGGATGGCTTGGGTTTACACAGGATAAGCTCAACGACGTTGTGCTTACACCTTCGTATGTTGCTACGCTTTTAGTAAAATTATCTCGTGTTAATAGAAATTCGTATGTTTGGGATTTTGCCACCGGTTCCGCAGGTCTTCTTGTTGCAGCAATGAATGAAATGCTCGTTGATGCTAAAAATAACATAACTTCACCCGAAGAACTTGCAAAAAAACAAGCGGCTATTAAGGCAGAACAACTGCTTGGTATCGAAAAATTACCCGGGGTTTATATGTTAGCTGTTCTTAATATGATTTTGATGGGAGACGGTAGCTCGAATATTCTTAACAAAGACTCGCTAACGGAATTTAATGGTAATTACGGCTTTGGTAAAAAGGATGAAAAATTCCCGGCAGATGCCTTTATTTTGAATCCGCCTTATTCTGCTCCCGGAAATGGAATGAATTTTGTTGAAAAGGCTCTTTCGATGATGAATAAGGGCTATGCAGCCATAATCATTCAAAATTCCGCCGGTTCTGGCAAAGCGACCGAGTTCAATAGAAGAATATTGAAAAAGCATACATTATTAGCGAGCATAAAAATGCCGTCAGATATTTTCATAGGTAAATCAAGCGTACAAACAAACGTGTACGTTTTCAAGGTAAATGAACAACATCAAAAGGATGATGTCGTTAAATTTATTGATTTCTCAAATGATGGATATACAAGAACCAACCGTAAAAAAGCGAGTGTGAATCTTTTTGATACGGACAGGGCAAAAGAACGCTATCAAGAAGTCGTTGATTTGGTTCGTTTTGGAAAATCAAAACTTAATATTTTTACCGAAAAAGAATATTATGAGGGGCATATTGATCCTAAAAACGGAAACGACTGGAACCAATCGGCTCCTGTCGATACGAAACCTACTTTGAATGATTTTAAAAAGACCGTTGGTGGTTATTTGGCTTGGGAAGTTTCTATGCTTTTGAAAAATCAAACATTGGAGGATGACCGCCTGGGAAAATAGGTGCCTCACTTGACGAGAATCTAAAAAATGTTGAGTGGGGCGAATATAAGCTTGATGATTTGTTCTTTATTGAGGGGACAAAATCGTTAGATAGTAATGCAATAGAATTTGTAGATAAAGGGATTAACTTTGTAGGTAGAACATTTGAAAACAATGGGATTCAAGGAAAAATTGAAAAAAGAGACTTTGAACCCAATAATCCGTTTACTATTACTGCAACAGTAATTGGAAACTATAAATATGTAAAATTGCAAAAGGAACCATATTACTGTTCGCAAAACATAAACAAACTGACTCCGAAATCTATTTTTACAACTTGGAATGAAAGCGTGGCATATTTCTTGGTTGCTAATGTCCAGAAATTTGTTTCTATGTACAACGGACAACAAGGTGGATATAAATTAGAGGATATAAAAAAACATGCTATAGAATTACCCATAAAAAACAATAAAATCGACTTTGAATTCATGGAAAGCTTTATAGCCAAATTGGAGGCTTGGCATATAGCCGAACTGGAGGCTTATCTTAAAGCAACAGGGTTGAATAACTATATCTTGACTGATGAAGAACAAAAAGTATTGGTTGAGTTTGAATCGTGGGAATGGAAGCGGTTTAATCTCGAAAAACTCTTTGGGAAATCCACACGCGGAAAAAGGTTGAAAAGTGCCGACAGAATTGACGGAACATTACCTTTCGTGACAGCTGGAGAGTCAGATGAAGGGATATCCGCATACATTGGCAACAACGTTGAAGTTTTTGAATCCAATACAACCACTATTGATATGTTTGGTTCTGCAAAATATCGCAACTATCAGTATGGTGCAGATGATCATGTGGCGGTAGTACATACCGAAAAATTACCGAAATTTGCATCTGTTTTCACAACTACAGCTATACATAAATCGGCTCATTCAGGAAAGTTCAGTTATTCACGTAACTTTTATGCGAAAGATGCCGATGAATTGGATATCTTGTTACCTGTTATTAATGGAAAACCAAATTACAACGATATGTCTTTGCTAATATCAGCAATTCAAAAAATGGTTATTAAGGATGTTGTTTTATATTCAGACACAAAAATTCAGAAAACTAAAGATGTTGTTGGCAACTGTGATTAATACATAAAATACAAAAGCAGCAGACCGACGGTCTGCTGCTTTGTCATATATTTTTGCATATTAATTGAAAAGATGTTATCCTAAAATAAACAGTAGGTGAAATAAAAAAGCAAGGTTTTGACTATGCAAAACCTTGCCATGGCGGAGAAGGTGGGATTCGAACCCACGGTACCATTTCTGGTACACTCGATTTCGAGTCGAGGCCGTTATAACCACTTCGATACTTCTCCCAATATATTTTTTAGCTCTGCAAAAGGTGTGAAAATCTTTGGGAACTCCTTTTGGGAACTTCAAAATTAGCAATATTAATTTTTTCAAAAAGTCAGTAATATCAAGGGGTTAGGGGGTGTGAGGTTCCGAAAAACTCAAGGTTTTTCGAGTCAGCCCCGTTATGACCACTTCGATACCTCTCCGTATGTGTTTAAATCCATCCAGGATAAAACTAACTATTTATTGCTCTTTCGAACGGGGCGCCCCGTTATGTCCTGTTGCGTTGCCCGAAATTTTTGTTCGCTGCTCGCTTCACAAAATTTCGACCGCTGCCACTCCTTACGCCTCGCTTCTTCACCCACCGGGTGCGCTCGGCGACGTCCCCACTTCGATACCTCTCCGAATAATAATGTCTGCGCTACTTCGCGCAGACATTATTATACAATAAAATCAAAAAGATTTCAACTATTATCTATTAAAAAGATTACGAGTTTTTCACTTCTTCAATTTTTATTTTTTCGCCTTCGCAAAACGCCCTTAATACGCTTCCGCGTTTTGCTTTGAGACATACAAGGGCAAGCTCATCCTCAAGCTCCTTGGAAATGATTCTTCGCAGGTTGCGCGCACCATACTCTCCGGCTTCGCATTTCCCCGCGAGATGCTCTCTTGCGCTTTCCTCAACGCTGAGCGTTATCCCTTTTTTCCTTACGCGTGCAAGGAGCTTTTCTATCATCGCATCAAGTATCTCCCGAAGCTCAACTTCAGAGAGCTTTGAAAAAACAATTATTTCATCAATTCTTCCTATAAGTTCCGGCTTCATAGCCTTCTTAAGTTCACTTTCAACCGCCTTTTTCATACGGCAAAGCCCGTCTTTTTCAGAAAGCTCAAGAAACCCCATAGGCGCAGCATTCATCTTATCCGCGCCTATGTTTGAGGTCATAACGATGATCGTATTTTTAAAGTCGGCGCTTCTGCCGTGAGAATCCGAAAGTGTGCCGTCTTCAAGTATCTGCAACAGAATATTAAATACATCGGGATGCGCTTTTTCAATTTCGTCAAACAGAATAACTGAATACGGCTTCTTTCTCACTTTGTCCACAAGGCTTTTTTCGTCGTCATACCCTACATAACCCGGCGGGGCGCCTATAAGCTTTGAGACGGCGTGTTTCTCCATATATTCGGACATATCGAGGCGTATGACCTTTTCTTCCCCGTCAAACATACATTCTGCGAGCGAAAGGCAGAGCTTTGTCTTTCCCACCCCGGTCGGGCCTGCAAACAGAAATGAGCCTATGGGGCGAGTCTCATCCGAAATCCCGCATCTTGCCCGCCGCACGGCCTGTGCCACTGCGTTTATGGCCGCCTTTTGCCCTATAATTTTTTTTGACAGCTCATCTTCAAGCCTCAGAAGCCGCGCACTCTCATTCTCAGTTATTCTTGATGCGGGGATTCCGGTTTGCTCACTTATTGCAAGTGCTATATCATTTCCGCAAATCTCGTTTTTTCCCTCTATGACCCTCTGCCATTTTTCTTTTACCTCAGCCAGTTCGTGGCAAAGCCGGGCTTCTTGCTCCTTAAAATATGCTGCCTGCTCAAAATCTTCATCTCTTATGCATTTTTTCTTCTCTGAAATTATTTTCGCGAGTTTTTCCTCGAGCTTCTGCATATCCGGCGGGGGCGCTTCGGCTTCTATTCTCTTTTTGCTCAGCGCTTCATCAATCAGGTCTATCGCCTTATCCGGAAGGAATCTGTCTGTTATATACCTTTTCGACAAAGAAACTGCACTCTCTATTGCCTCATCGCTTATGCCGCACCCATGATGCCCGCTGTATTTCGGGGCAAGTCCTTTAATTATCCGGAAGCAGTCCTTTTCATCAGGTTCAGAGACTGAAACCGTCTGGAATCTGCGCTGCAGCGCGGCATCTTTTTCTATATATCTGCGATATTCCTCAAACGTAGTCGCCCCGATTATCTGGACCTCGCGGCGGGAAAGAGCGGGTTTTAAGATGTTTGCAGCATCAATCGCGCCCTCTGCCGCTCCGGCACCCACGATTGTGTGAATTTCATCAATAAAGAGAATTATATCTCCTGCTCGAATAACCTCTGCAAACATCGTTTTTATTCTTTCTTCAAACTCTCCCCGATATTTTGTCCCTGCGACAACCGAGGAAATATCAACTGAATATATTTTTTTATCAAGAAGCAATTTCGGAACCGCACCGGCCACAATCCTCTGTGCAAGCCCCTCTGCAAGAGCAGTTTTTCCGACACCTGCATCACCGAGAAGTATGGGGTTGTTTTTTGTTCGCCGCGAGAGAATCTGAATCATTTTTTCAAGCTCTTTTTCTCTGCCTATAACGGGGTCAAAGCGGCCTTCACGGGAAAGCGCGCACATATCCCGCCCGAAACTTCTGAGAACTCGCAGTTCCCCCCGCTCTTTTGTCGCCCTCGCACCTTCTCCCCTGCGAACATCCTCATCGCGCTCTCCTCCAATAGACAGAAGAGCCTCGCGCAGCTTTTTTTCATCCGCATTAAGATTTTTCAAGACCTTCACTGCCGAGCTTTCCCGCTCTTTAAGAATCCCGAGAAGGAGATGTTCCTCTCCGATAAAGCTTTTTCCGAGGTCTACGGCTATGCTCCGGGCCTCTTTTACAATCCTTCTCGCGCAGGGCGTGAGCCCCTGCGGAGTTGCATAAGACCGCGCTCCCTTCCCTATTCTTGAACATACTACTCTGAGAATTTCACTTTGAGTTACTCCTACTCTCTCAAGTGCTTTGGCGCTTCTATCTTCTCCGTTATGTGCAAGCGCCATAAGAATATGCTCACTGCCTACATATCCGTGCCCAAGCCCCGCGGCACATTCATGAGCATATTTGAGCACGCCCTCTGCACGCAATGTAAATCTGTTTTCAAAAAACATTTTCGCCTCCGAAATTTTGTTTTCCCAAAACATTATTCCCATTTTTTCAATGTTTTAATATTGCAACAAAATTTATATGAATTTGAAATTTTTTTGAAAATATAAAAATTTTTAGTTTTCCCCATTGATTTTTTCTTTATTCGTTGTTACAATATAAATATCAAAAAACTTGGAGGTGTTTTCAGAATGGCACATGTAATTAGTGATGAGTGCATCCAGTGCGGTTCTTGCGTTGCTGAATGTCCCGTAGGTTGCATTTCCGAAGGCGATACAAAATACGTTATCGACAAGGACGCTTGTGCAGACTGCGGTGCTTGTGCTGCAGCTTGCCCGGTTGAGGCAATCAGCGCTGAGTAATTCCTTATAAAAAAGAAAAGGGCTGTGGATTCATTCCACAGCCTTTTTTCGTGTTAATATATAATTTTTACTGCTTTTTCATCTGTTTTCTGTATTCCGAAGGAAGACAGCCGTATTTCTTGCGGAAGGCATAATAGAAGCCCTTTGTTGATGAATAACCAAGCTCCTGCGAAATTTTTGAAACTGTCATTTTTGTATTTAAAACAAGCTCTGCGGCATATGCCATTTTGCGGCTTAAGACAAGCTCCCCGTAGGGAACCCCATAATATCTTTTGATTATGCGGTCCGTCTGCCTGACGCTGAGCTGGAGAGCTGATGCAATATACTTAAGGCTTACAAAGTCTTTCTGTTTGTTATTTACAAGATGCGCGATTTTGTGAAGCCGCATCATATCCGTATCATATTTCAGAGGGCGCTCGTCATAATCTCCTTTTCTGTCCAAGTTATAGGAGATAAACTTAATCATAAGCTCATAGAGATAAAGACCAAGCAATGTCCCGTCCCTCTTGAGTATGCAGGAGTGAATATTCTTTATTGTCTCTCTTATGTCTCCGCAATTTCTCATAATGCCATACGGGGGCTTGAGAAGCGGTTTTATTTTGTCATAAAACGAGTTTGCGCTCTTTATCCCGTTCTTCCTGAAAGAAAACGCAAAGTTATATCTGCGCGTGTCTTCGTTTTTTCTCTCCGTTGCGTGCGGCGTTCCCGGAGAAATTATCATTATGTCGTTCTTCAAAAGCTTTTCTTCTCTGTCCTTAATCAGAGCGCTAAGCTCGCCGGATTCGATAAAAAACAGCTCGTAATACGGGTGAAAATGGCGGGGAAGGTCATCCGCTTCTGCATTATTGTGAAATATTTTTTTTGTTCCCGAATCAACAAGGAAGGTTATTTCAAGGTCTTCGATATTGAAAATATATCCGTTGGTTTCACTGAAATTTGTGATTTCATCCATATACTTCACCGCCCGGTTTTCTATAAAAGTCTTTTTGTGGCTGGTTTCAGTATAACATTTGCAAAAAAGAACTGTCAATGCAAAAACGTGTATCAAGCAGACATATGTTAAGAATAATGTCTTTTTTATCCACACTTTCTCTTTTTGAGTTGTGAAAAAAGAGTTGCCCATTTGACCACAGTCATCCGCATAAGGCAACTCTTTTTATCATAGTTTTTCTATTTCTTCTGCTGCGCGCAGGATGCCAAGCTTTCCGCTTTCATACGTTATTCCACCCTGGAGATAAACCCTGTACGGCTCGCGCATCGGCGCATCTGCCGAAAGCTCAATGGACGAGCCTTGGATAAATGCCCCTGCAGCCATAATGACGGGGTCATCATATCCCGGCATAGCCCACGCCTCCGGCGTGACAAACGCGTCACACGGTGCGCCGGACTGAATCCCTTTGCAGAACGCAGAAAGCTTTTCGGGGGTTTTAAGCTCTATCGTCTGGATTATGTCATATCGGGTTTCGTCCGCACGAGGAGAAACCTCATATCCCATTTTTTCAAAAGTTTCTGCGGCGAAAATCGCAGTGAGAAGCGACTGCGCAACTATATGCGGTGCCATAAAAAAGCCCTGAAAGAGAAGCCTGTTGTTTCCAAGCGTTGCCCCGCATTCGCGGCCGATTCCCGGAAGTGTCAGCCTTTCTGCCGCCCGCTGGACAAGATCTGCTCTGCCCGCTACATACCCGCCGCACGGCGCAAGACCGCCGCCGGGGTTTTTGATGAGAGAGCCTGCCATAATATCAGCTCCGACGTGGGTCGGCTCGCGCGTTTCACAAAACTCGCCGTAGCAGTTGTCTACCATAACGAGAGCTTTTGGGTTTTTCTCACGAATAAGAGAGATTATCTCACCGATTTCGCCGACAGACAGCGCACGGCGGTCGCCATAGCCCCGGGAGCGCTGTATGTAAACAAGAACGTTGTCTTCTTCTTCGACGGCAGAGAGAGCTTTTTCCATATCAATTCCGCCGTCGACCATTGGGACTTCTCTGTATTTAACACCGTATTCGGTAAGCGTGCCGTGCTTCTTCCCCGAAACGCCGATTGCGCCGAGGAGCGTGTCATACGGCGCGCCTGTGATTGATAGGAGTGTATCTCCCGGGTTGAGGGCGCCGAACAGCGCGCAAAAGAGCGCGTGAGTTCCGTTGACAAACTGAATCCGACACAGCGCATCCTCCGCGCCGAAGACGTCGGCATATATCTTATCAAGGACATCGCGCCCCTGGTCATCATAGCCGTATCCGGTTGTGCCTGCAAACATACTGTCGGAAACTCTGTGCTTTGCAAAAGCGGCTAAAACTCTTTTAGAGTTTTCTTCCGCAACTTTTCTGATATGTTCAAACTGCAAAGACTCTGCCATATTTACTTAACCTCGCGGATTATTCCCATCGGGGTCTGCTGTGCGCTCTGGCCAAGCGGATTATCCTTTAAAATTTTCGGAAGAAGCTCACGGTCAAGCGTATTATCCGAAGCTCCGAGAATTTTCCCCGCAAGGTCGTTTATGTCGACGATTATAACGCGAAAGCCTATTCTCGAAGCTACCTCACCTGCAACCTTATCAGGGTTTTCAGGGCCGAGAACAACGCATTTATTATATGGCGGGAGCGTGTAGGGGGTGGGCCCGTCAATCGATTCTGCGCGATATCCCGCAACCTTGTAGAACCAGCCGCGCTTTTTAAGAAGTTTTCCGATTGCACTGACAAATGCCGCGAAGAGAATTCGCAAAGTTCCGCATTCGCGCAGCGCCATTTCCATAGTTTCCGGAATTCCAAGACCGATTCCGTGCGGCGTTTTTAAAACAAACTTGCAAAGAAGCTTGGCAAGCGGGCGGGGATTGATTTCAGAAAGCGGAACTGCCCTCTTCTGAGAACACGCAACACACTTTTCGGATATGAAGAGAATGTCGCCCTCCTGCATATGCTCCATTGCGTATTTCTCCGCAACGTCTGCAATAATGTCATTTTCGGTTACAACGTGAGTCTTTATGGGAAGGCGCATATATTCCTTTCCCTCAACGTTGATTATTGTGTTTTTTCCTTCATTTGCACAAAGCTCTGCCATATTAAAAACCCTTTCGTTTTGCGTTTTTTATTATTATACATCAAAATACAAAATAATCAAACACTTTTTGCAACATTTAAGTCTGATATATCAATTATAAACAGCTTCACAGTTCTGTTATGCGGACAAGAGGATTGTCGCGGAGGTGTTCTGCTTCTCTCTTGTGGCACGACAGGAGGATTACCTGCCTCTTTTTTGCAATCTCCAAAAGAAGAGTGAGCGTCCTTTCCATTCTCTCGTTATCGAAATTGACAAGCGCATCGTCAAGAATTATCGGCGGTGCGGAAGCTTCCGGGATTATCGTTTCAAAAAGCGCTATGCGGAGCGCAAAATAAAGCTCGTCAAGCGTCCCCCGCGAGAGATTCAGCCCATCTCTTGGGGTGGAAGCCTCGCCGGCTGCAACATCAACATCAAAATCGCTGTTTTTTATTCTGACAAGCTTAAAACTCCCGCCGGAAAGATATTGGAAAAGCTCTGAGGTTCGCTTTTCTATTTCGGGTGAAAACCGATTTTTAAGCTCTGTTTCAGCCTCGTCGATCGTGTCAATCGCAAGGCACAGGGCATCATATTCGGCATTTGCCCTCTCGAGATTTTCAGACAGCGTCTGCAGATGAAGAACTGCCTCCTCGCGTGAAAAATCCGAAAGCCTTGCCCTCTCTGCTGCAAGAGCTATCTCAAATGCCCTTATTCTTTCAGAAATCACCAAAAGCTCGTCTTCAAAAAATGCGGGAGGTTCTTCCGGGATTTCTTCGTCTGTATATTCGATGCTCTTTTCACTTACCTCTGCAGCCGCGTCAAGCGCTTCGACACGCGCACGCGCCGTGCGGAGTGCGCTTTGCGCATTCTCCCGCTCTTCAACCGCTTTGCGAAGCTTGATTTCGGCTTCGTCAAGGCTTTCGATGTTTATTGAAAATCTTGCAAGAAGCTCTTTTATGTCCTCCTCGTGAAGAGCGATTGCAGCCCGAGTCTCTTTTTTTGCAAATGCAGTTTCACTTTCCTTCTTTGCAAGCTCTCCTTCGCGCTCAAGTGCCGAAATGTATCTTTCGACGCTTCTTGAAAGCTCGGCACTGTCGGAAACTTTATACTTCTCCTTTATTTCAAGAGAGGTCTTTTCGCCCGCGCTTCTCTTTTTATCGGCAACAAACAAACCTATGCCCGCGCCGATGAAAAAGGCCGCCGGGATAAACAAAAGTGCATAAAACGCTATTGCACAGGCAACGAGCAACACCGCCGCAATAAGCAAAATAAATGCGAGGGGTTTTAGTGTTTTTTTCTTCTTATCGCACGCATCTAAAACCGCGCAGGCTTTCTCAGCTGCACTTTGCGCGGCTTCGCGGCTCATTCCGGAAAAAGCAGAATCGTGCATTTCCCTGCGACAATCTGAAAGCTCTTCGCTCACAACGGAATAGAGCTTTTCGTTCTGCTCGTATGAAAGCACAAGCTTTGACAACTCGCTCTTTTTCTGAACGAAGATATCAAGCTCCCGGCGCGCCGGCGCATTTTCAAGCTCCTGAACCTTCACAAGTGTTTCCTGAAGCTCGTTTCTCGCGCCTTGTATGTAGCTTAGTTTATTCTTTTCTTCCTCAGCACGCGCGATAGAAAGCCTTCTTTTTGCGCGCGTTTCATTTTCACGGTATGCCTTAATGCTTTCTGAAAGCTGCGAAATTTCGGCTTCTGCCTGCTCTGCCGCTTCAATTCTCTCGCGGAGGAGCGAAGCTTCTTTTTCAAGCCTCTGAATTTCTCCGTTTTTGCCGGTTGAGCGAAGCTCGCGCTGCTTTTTCTTAAGGCGGGCTATAACCTCGCCCGCAGAGATTGATTCGTCTCCGCTTGAAGCTATGGAGAGGATTCTCCGCTCCGTTTCACTATCCCCCGAAACCTCAATCCCCGCCTGGCGGATAAACGCCGTTCTTTCATAGACGCTCGACGACACCCCGACAAGCTCCTCGCCCGTCGGCGCCTCTTTTCCGCTCTCATCGTAGCGCGAGGTTACCTTTGAGAAAACACCTGCCCTTGCAGAGGTTCTTTCAATGGTCATATCCCCGCCACTTGTTGAAAGCTCCATTTTCCCATACATCGGGCTTCCGCTCCAGGGCAGAAACTTTTCCTTATCCGGGATAAACCCCGCCTTTTTCTGTTCGCGTGTGGATATGCCGTAAAACATAGCTTTTATGAACGCGCTCCAGGTAGATTTGCCCGACTCGTTTTTTCCGTACACTATGTTAAGACCCGGAGAGAACTCGAGAGTTTTGTCCTCAAGCTTTCCGAAGGTGGCATAAAGCTTTTTAATCCACATACATAGCACCTACTTGCTGTTATTTCCTCCAGACGCTACTGCCATCTGTGTGAGATATTCATTGATAAATCCGTCTATATCGCCATCCATAACCGCGCCGATGTTTCCGTTTTCATAGCCTGTTCTGTGGTCCTTGGCGAGGGTATACGGCATAAAGACATATGAGCGGATCTGGCTTCCCCACTCGATGAGCTTCTGCTCACCCTTTATGTCTTCGATTTTTTCGAGGTTCTCGCGCTCCTTAATCTCAACGAGCTTTGATTTGAGCATACGAAGGGCAACCTCACGGTTCTGATGCTGGCTTCGCTCGTTCTGGCACGCAACTACAATCCCCGTCGGCAAATGTGTTATTCTTATAGCAGACTCGGTTTTGTTAACGTGCTGGCCGCCCGCGCCTGATGAGCGGTAAGTGTCGACCTTCAAGTCCTCGGGGCGGATTTCAACCTCAACATCCTCCGTGATTTCGGGCATAACCTCAACCGCCGCAAACGACGTGTGCCTTCTCCCGGAGGAATCAAACGGAGAGATTCGGACCAGGCGGTGGACTCCCATCTCGCTTTTTAAATAGCCATAAGCATTTTCGCCCTCGATTAATATACTCGCGCTCTTGAGTCCCGCTTCATCCCCGTCAAGAAAATCGAGGATTTTATATGAAAAACCGTGTCTTTCCGCCCAGTGTGTATACATGCGGTAAAGCATTTCTGCCCAGTCCTGCGCCTCTGTCCCCCCCGCGCCTGCCTGAAAGCTCATTATGGCGTTGTTGCCGTCATAATCGCCCGAAAGAAGCGTTTCTATGCGCGCATCGGCAAGGCTCTTTTCAAGCTCTCCGAGAAGCGTGCCCACCTCGGCGGCGGTTTCCGCGTCATCCGCCTCCGCGGCAAGGTCAAAAAGCGCTTTTATGTCGTCATAGTCCGCCTCAAACTTTGAAAAGCGCGAAAGCTTTTCCTTTATCCTCGAAATGCGCTTTAGCACCGTCTGGGAATTTTCAAGGTCACCCCAGAAGTCCTCGGCTTCCGAAGCTTTCTCAAGCTCTGAAAGCTCGCTCCGGAGCCCCTTTATATCCATAGCGGTGGAAAGCTCCTCAATCGGCGATGAGAGTGCGTTTATCCGAAGCTTATATTCGTCAAGTTCAAGCATTTTTAAATCTCCTTAAAACAGTTATATAACAAAGCTTTTTGCAATGCCCGCCGCTTCTGATGCGTCCTTTGAATACGCATCTGCTCCTATTTCGCGGGCAAATTCCGCCGTGACGGGAGCGCCGCCGACCATAACCTTAACGCTGTCGCGAAGGCCTGCCGCACGCAAAGACTCGATAACTGCGCCCTGGTTCTTCATAGTAGTTGTAAGAAGCGCAGACAGCGCGACTATATCCGGCTTATGCTCGCGCACTGCCTCAACGATTTTTTCCTCGCCAACGCTTACGCCAAGGTCGATAACCTCAAACCCCGAGCCCTCAAGCATCATTTTGACAAGGTTTTTTCCTATGTCGTGGCGGTCGCCGTTGACCGTGCAGATGACTACCTTTCCGCAAGGCTTTGCGCTCTCCCCCACAAGAAGCGGGCGGATTTTGTCAAGCCCCATTGTGAGAGTGCGAGCTGCAAGCATAACCTCCGGAACAAAGATTTTGTTCTCGCGGAATGCCTCGCTGACCTTCTCCATCCCTGCGAGGAGGCCGAGGTTTAGAATATCCCCGGCATCTGCGCCGGAATCAAGCGCAGCCTCCACAAGTGCCGTGATCTCCCTCGCACGGCCTTTTGAAACCGCCATGCTTATATCTTCAAAATTGAACATAACAACACCCCGAACACAATTATTTATTATATTTTACCATAAACGGTGGCTATCGTCAATTTTTACTTCCTTGACACGGGTCTTTAAATATATTACAATGATATTAACAAACTACAAGGGGGATATTAATATGGTAAACAGACAACAAATCAAGGCAAACGCTCGGCAGCAGATTAAGGGTAAAATAGGCATTCTTTTTCTTATTAATCTCGTTATGGTGGCTATCTCATTTGCCTCAATGTTTATTCCCATCTTCGGCAACTTAGTATATGGATTTTTTATTAACCCGGCTTTTTCAGTTTCGATTGCCCTCATCTACCTGACTCTCTATAAAGGCGCTGATATTATGGTTGGAGACGTTTTCGAGGGTTTCCATTACTTCTGGGGGGCCTTAAAAATTTCTTTTTTCTCCTGTCTAATCATCTTCTGTTGGTCGCTTCTCTTTCTTATTCCAGGAATCATCAAGGCATATTCATACTCAATGGCTCTCTTTATTTATGCCGAAAACCCCGATATGGGCGCACTTGAAGCAATGACAAGATCGCAAGAGATGATGAAGGGCCATAAAATGGACTTTTTTGTTCTTAATCTCTCTTTCTTCGGCTGGGCCCTTTTGTGTGCTGTAACATTCGGGATTGCGGGAATTTACGTCGCACCGTATACGTCTTCCGCAACTGTGAACTTCTACCAGGCAATAAAGCCGGAGTGTTCTGTCTGTTCTTCCGGGTGCAGCTGTTGCGAAACAGAAACCACAGAAGAATAAAACAACTTTGTCTCAAACCTCAGTGAATAGTGAATAAGTAAAAAATCCGCACACGGCAGTGTGCGGATTTTTTGGTGCGCCCGATTGGATTCGAACCAACGGCCTTCAGAGTCGGAGTCTGACACTCTATCCAGCTGAGCTACGAGCGCGCGTTTACTTTATTAGTATACCAAACCCGCAGTTTTTTGTAAAGGCAAATTGTGTATAAAATAAAGCCTAAGCTCAAAAAATAGATGTGATGAGGTGATTAAATTATGAATATGTCAAAAAAGGAATATGCAAAATACGTTAAGAAAACGGAGCCGTCTTCTCCGCATCTAAAAAATTTCATAAAAGCATTTGTTATCGGCGGAGCAATCTGCGTTATCGGCCAGGCGCTCATTTCGCTCTGCTCCCGCTTCGGGCTTTCAAAGGAAGACTCATCGACCATGGCGTCTGTAAGCCTGATTCTCCTTTCAACCCTTCTCACGGGCTTTGGGCTTTATGACAAGATTGCAAAGCACGCAGGCGCGGGGACTCTTGTCCCGATAACAGGGTTTGCAAATTCCATTGTTTCCGAATCCATTGAGTTTAAAACAGAGGGGTACATTCTCGGTGTGGGTGCGAAAATGTTCACTCTTGCCGGCCCCGTTATAGTTTACGGTGTGTCTGCAAGCGTGGTGTACGGGTTTATATACTGGCTTGTTCAAAATTTTTAAGGATTTTTTATGTCACTAGAAAATATCCTTTTGTAGGACAATCACATTTACAAACGAATTTTTTTATGATAGAATATATATCAAATTTAAAAGGAGCTGTTGCAATGAAAAAATTCGTTTCTTTACTCGTTGTATGTGTTATGATTCTTTCTGCAGTTTCTGTTGTTTCTTTCGCATCGGAGTCTGCCACGGATAAAACCGCATCGCGCCAGGAAATCGCAACAATGCTCTACCGCGCATTCGCTGCAGCAAGCTTCTACGGCAAGGGCGAATAAGTTTTTGCTCGATAATTTATATGCTGTGTTCACCTTTTGGTGAACACAGCATTTTTCTTTTTATCAAAACTCGCGGACAGCCTCAATATGCAGAAGCCTTGCGTTTGTATAGTCATATGTCAAAAGCCGCCTTCTGTAAGCATCGTTCGTATGCGCAGCAAGGAGAATGTTTCGGGGGTTCGGCTCGCGCCCCGTTGAAAGAACTAAGAGCGTATGCGTGAAATCTTCGTTTCCGCCGTAAGCGAGTTGAATTACATCTCCCGGGAGAGCCTCGGAAAGAGGGGCTTCGTATCCATAAGGCCCCACACCCTCGTTCTGCGTTATGAATTCATAGAAAAACCGTACACTCGTCCACGACGGGGCTCTCAAGTCAGGTGATATGTAATACCACCCAAGCTCAGGCGAAAAATTCATAACCCCCGAGCCTGCATATACACATTGTGAAACAAAGTTTGTGCAATCTCCTCCGAGCTCGTCAAAATTGTAGAATGCAGGGTTTCTCCGAAACGCCCAGCGTCTTGCATATCTGACGGCTGCAGCTCTGTTATATTCCAAAACAATCATCTCCAATCTTTTCCATTGTATGATGTTTTTTTGATTTCCGTTCCTTTAACATATATAAAAGCCCGACAGCATATGCGAAGTGTTCTTAAGGACACTTCGCAGTTTTATTCGCCTATAGGCGAGTGATATTTGCTTACAGCAAGTGATATTGCTCTGCAGTGGTATTGCCTTCGGCAGTTTATGGCGAATAAAATACCACTAAAACCGGAGGTTTTAATATCACTTTTGATTTATCAAAAATATCACTCTGTGTACAAACACAGAATATCGCTTAAAACAATTAAATCAAAATAATATTCAAGCCTGAAACGAAAAACTCGTTTCAGGCTTTTTAAATTACTGTCCTTAAGAGTACAGCTCATATGCTGTCGGGCTTTTTATCAATGAATCAGTCGTTTTCAAAATCGCGGACAAGCGTTTCAACGAGATTGTACCCGATGAAGATGCTTTCTTTATCAACCCATTCCTCTCTTGTGTGCGCTCCTCTTGCCATACTTCCTCCAACCGTTACGGAAGCAACACCGAGAGAGAGCGGGATGTTGCTGTCGGTCGAGCCGGAAACCGCAGGATGCGGAATGCCTGTCATTCTCTCGCCAATGTCCTGGCAACGCTTTGTGAGCGCTTCAAGCTCTTTCTCATCAACGCCCTTGCCGCATGGTCGGACACCGAGGATTTCAACCTCAATGTCAATCCCTGCGTCTCTGTGCTTGTTGATTACGGCATTGAAGTTCTCGCGCATCTTCTCAACACACTCATAATCATCGGAGCGGAACTCATAAAGCATCTCTGCACTCTGGGCAATCGTGTTGACGGATGTGCCGCCGGAGATTGTTCCGACGTTATATGTAGTTTTTGAATTTTCCTTCTTCGGGACTTCAATTTCATAAAGGTCACAAATGACTCTTGAGAGCTTTTCAATCGAGTTTCTGTTCCCGAATGCGACGAATGAATGGCCGCCCTCTGTTGTAACGCGGACTCTGTATCTTTCCGAACCAACTGCACGGTTTACAACGTGGTTATATGAGCCGTCAACCGAGATAACGGTTTTTACGCGGCCGGAAAAATCTGACATAATCTGCTTGATTCCCTTTAAGTTTCCAAGGCCTTCTTCGCAGGAGTTCATAACAATCAGCATACCGTGCTTCGGAGAGAAGCCTTCTTTCACGAGCTTTCTCGCAAGGAACATAAGCTGAACCGCGTGGACCGTGTCGTCAGCAATTCCCGGGCAGTGGATTTTTTCGCCGTCGTCATAGTACGGAAGCTCTGTCAAATCCGGGAAGACGACGTCTGTGTGCGCGAGGAATACGGTGAGATTGCCCCCGTCTGTATCGCCTATAGGGACAATAACGTTCTTTGCGCTGTCGGAATATGCTTTGACTCCGTTTTTTTCAAGCCAGTCAAGACAGAACTCAACGCGCTTATCTTCCATCCCGCTCGGGGCAGGAGTTTTTGCAACAGCTTCAAGCACACTGAGAAATTCTTTTTTATCAACCATTTTTAGCATCTCCATTTTTATTTTTATACTTTAAAATGAAGCCGTTTAAAAAACGGCTTCATTTTTCATTTGTTATTATTGCGCAGGAACAACTTCTCCCTGTTCGATTCCGCCCAAAGCATCTGCTTCGCCCTCAGTGCCGTGGTCGTGGCCGTCGCCTTCAGAATGTTCTCCTTCAGCTTCAGCACCTGCTCCGAGAGGCTTTTCAACTCCGAAGACTTCATAAAGGTCTATTTCGTCATACGCTTTTGTGTGTTCAATTTCAGCACTCTGCATAGTTTCTGACATTTTCTCACCAAATGCTGAATATGCGAACATATCAACATATGTTTCTGCGTTTTCGTTCAAATATTCTTCGGTAAGGGGATATCTCTTGATGATATGGTACCCGTGAGATGTTTTTACAACATCCGAAACACCGTCGACCGCAAGCGCATTTGATGCTGCTGTGAACTCTGCGACCATTGAATTACCATCGGGAGTGCGCCCGTCCTTATCGAGAAGATAACCTTCGGGATTTGACGTCATTCCGGGGTCTTCACCTAATTCTGAAATGAGCTTATCAAAGTCCTCGCCGGCCTTTGCGCGCTTCGCGATGTCCTCTGCCTTTGCTTTTTTCTCCGCTTCGTCAGCATCTCCCTCAGAGCTGAGAACGAGAACGTGCTTTACGCGCACATAGTTGTTCATAACCTTTTCTGCTATATCTGAAATCTTCGGCGTATACTTTCCCTCGCCCCGGAAAAGCTCTGAATATACATTCATAAAAATATACTGAGTCTCTGCCATATAATCAAACGCGCTCTCAGTGATTCCGCTCTCTTTGAGCTGTGAAAGAAATTCTTTTTTCCCGCCCGCTTGTTCAATCTGAGCCTGTTTGGATTCTTTAAGTGCCTTTTTGTCTTCAGAATCAAGCTTAATGCCGTTGTCTTCTGCCAAAATTCTCATAGCGGCAAACTCGAGCAGAAGGTTGTCTGCGTTTCCCTTGAGCATATCGGCGCCTGTGACCCCCTCCGCAACCTGTGTATCAAGAAGGCTTGCAAATGACATGCCGTAGCTCTGCTGGAACTCGGAATCTACCATTAGCAAAGCGTATGAATAGATATCCTCTGAGATTCTGTTGCCGCCTATTTTCATAACGGTTTTTCCGCCAAAAAGGCTGCATCCGGAAAATACCGCACAAAGTATGACCGCTGCCATGAAGAGTGATATGATTCTTTTCTTTTTCATTTCTCTTTTCTCCCTTATAGCTATTTTGTCTGATAAGTAATTATATCAAAAATACTTACTTATTGCAAATAAAAGATTGTAAACAAATTATATACAACTATGGCTACGGCAAAACAGAGCCTGCCTTGCCGTAGCCGATTTATTAAAACTCAATTTTCTTTTCGATGTATGCGGCAAGGTCTGCAATCGCAATTCTCTCCTGCTGCATTGTGTCGCGGTCGCGGACTGTGACGCGGCCGTCTTCCTCGCTGTCAAAGTCGTAGGTGATGCAGAGAGGAGTTCCGATCTCGTCCTGACGGCGATAGCGCTTTCCGATAGAGCCGGCATCGTCAAAATCAACCATGAACTTCTTCGCAAGGTCTGCATATACCTTGCCTGCGTTCTCGGAAAGCTTCTTTGAAAGCGGGAGAATTGCCGCCTTGAACGGAGCAAGATACGGATGCAGGCGAAGCACGATTCTTACATCGTTCTTTTCCGCATCAACAACTTCCTCGTCATATGCTTCGCAGAGGAACGCAAGCGCAACGCGGTCAGCACCGAGAGACGGCTCGACAACGTATGGGACATACTTCTCGTTTGTCTCAGCATCGAAGAACTCCATATTCTCGCCGGAATGCGTCTGATGCGCCTTGAGGTCAAAGTCTGTTCTGTCCGCGATTCCCCAAAGCTCGCCCCAACCAAACGGGAACATAAACTCAATGTCGGTTGTAGCGTTTGAGTAGTGTGAAAGCTCTTCCTGCTCGTGGTCGCGAAGCTTTAAGTTCTCTCTCGCAATTCCGAGAGAGAGGAGGAAGTTTTCGCAATAGTCCTTCCAGTATTTGAACCAGTCAAGGTCTGTCCCCGGGCGGCAGAAGAACTCAAGCTCCATCTGCTCAAACTCGCGAGTGCGGAAGGTGAAGTTTCCGGGAGTGATTTCATTTCTGAAGGACTTTCGTATCTGAGCGACACCAAACGGCATCTTTTTTCTTGTTGTTCGCGCGATGTTTTTAAAATCAACAAAGATTCCCTGAGCGGTTTCCGGGCGGAGATAAAGCTCGTTTTTTGCGTCCTCCGTAACGCCCTGGAAGGTCTTGAACATAAGGTTAAACTTTCTGATGTCCGTGAAGTTGCGCTTTCCGCAATCGGGGCAGCAGATGTTGTTATCCTCTATATACTTTGCCATTTCATCAAAGCTCCAGCCTGCGGGGTTAACGCCCGTATCCTCAATGAGCTTGTCTGCACGGTGGCGGGTTTTGCATTCCTTGCAGTCCATAAGCGGGTCAGAGAAGCCGCCTACATGGCCGGATGCGACCCACACCTGGGGGTTCATGAGAATTGCGCTGTCAAGGCCCACGTTATACGGAGACTCCTGAACAAACTTCTTCCACCAGGCGCGCTTTACGTTGTTCTTGAACTCAACACCGAGCGGGCCATAGTCCCAGGTGTTGGCAAGACCGCCGTAAATCTCGCTGCCGCTGTAAACAAAGCCGCGGCCCTTGCACAAGGAAACGATTTTGTCCATTGTTTTTTCTGTGTTCTTCATATCTCATCTTCCTTTTACCTAAAGCATTTAAAATGCAGTTATTTACAATCATATACTATTGTACCATAAAAATCACCGCAGTACAATACAAAACTGCGGTGATTTTTAAATATTCGGTTAGAATTACTTTGTGAAGAAGCGATACTCGCAAGCGCCGTTTTCATCGTTATAGGAAATCAGCTCAAAGCCTATTCCCGCCATTTCTGCAATGGTGCGGTTTACCGTTCTCGTAAGCTCAACGTACCACTTTGTCGGGTTGTGCTCGCACTTTTTAATATGTGCAACGCCCGGGCATTCTGAAACCTTTACATAAAGCTCGTCATCCGAAAGCTTGCAGCTTACGTTCTCGGAAGCTTTTTCGATTTTATAAATCTCTTCGATGTGGTTCTTCAAGGCAACAAGGCCTTCCTCTTTCGCCTTTTTTGCAAGAGGAGCATAGAAAGCCTTGGCAAAGCGCTCAAGATACTCTACAACAGCCGCATCGCCGTATTTCTCGCCGACATATTTGAGCCCGTTTCTGCCGGAAACGTGGAAGTCCTGATGGAAATACTCGTTGTCTGCTGCAGTTTTTTCTATATGAAGCTTTTCGGGGTTTTCGCTCTTTTTATGGAATTTGGGGTCAATCTTATATGCAATGTAGCAACGAGCCTCGTCAACATGGGAATAATCGCTCCCATGCTCGTAAATCCCATACTTCTCAAGCTGACGGGCATATAAAACAGCGCAGTGGCCGCAATAATCATGATACGGCTCGATATGCTTAAAGTCATTGAGCCTGCCTTTTGACGGGCAGTGGTGCATATCAATCTCAAATATTCCCTTTTCTTCATCAAGGTCCATTGAAAAATCACAGGCTTCTTCGTTGAGGGATTTAAACCAGTAATCCCAGCATCCGCGAATTCCCTTTTCGCCGACTTCTTCGCCGAGTCTCTCGGCAACGTATGTATCGGAAATATATTCCCAATATCTCACAACCTCTTCATGACCGCCGAGCTCTTCAAGATACTTAAAAAGCTCACTGTAAAGCGGGATAAATTCTGTACACGAAACCATATCTTTCTCTCCTTTTTTATGTTTAGTTGCATTTTTCTATCAGGATAAATATACCACATTATCTCTTATATCAAAAGAGAAAAAATCTGCAATTTTCAAGCGCATATGTCCTATTTTGCCACAAAAGTCATAGGGAGGGGATTTCTCCCCTCCCTTAAGCTTTGGTTATTTTACTTCGCTGCGATGCAGGATTTCACAATCCCTCCACCGCCGCTAAAGCGGTCCCCCCCCTCCTTAGGCAAGGAGGGCTTTACAAGGGAGGCTTTTTCTGGCTTCTCCTTGCTTATGTAGGGGACGATGCCCTCATCGTCCCGCGTTATTCTCGGGCGGATGTGGGCATCCGCCCCTACGGTTCACACCTCATCCACCGCAAGCGAGACCGAGGGTTGTAGGGGACATTCACGAATGTCCCGCGGGCGATTCTTGAATCGCCCCTACGATTCCACCTCATCTGGCCTGTTTCGAAAAACCCTCAAAGGGGAAGGCTTGGGGGGCCTATGGAAAATGCCTTACTTCGCTGCGATGAAATCAAGAATTCTCTTTAAGAGAACTGCGACTTCTGCGCGGGTTGTGTTTGCAGCACCGTCGATAAGCCCGTTCTTTCCGTTGATGAGCCCGCTTGTGATGAGCGCGC
>JAZOAI010000011.1:0-213830 GCA_045595365.1 Eubacteriales bacterium | reverse complement strand
GCGCGCTCATCACAAGCGGGCTCATCAACGGAAAGAACGGGCTTATCGACGGTGCTGCAAACACAACCCGCGCAGAAGTCGCAGTTCTCTTAAAGAGAATTCTTGATTTCATCGCAGCGAAGTAAGGCATTTTCCATAGGCTTCTCCTCAAGGAGAAGCCTCCCCCTTATGTGGGGTGTTCCAAAGGACATAAAAAGCCTTGAACTCTATGAGTTCAAGGCTTTTTATTATTGTGAATACAACCTTTGTTTTTAGTGTATTATACAGAAATTATTTAGGAATGTAAAAGAAAAACGTTGCTCTCAATAAATTTTCTGCAAGCGGGTGAGATATATTTGTTTTTCTTTATGTAAAAATAAATATTTCTGTTGGTCTCCTCATCGCCGAGCTTGTAGTAGACAATATTGTTAGGGGCGTGGAGTCTTTTGATGAGAGTGTCGCTTACAAAACAAATCCCCATTCCGGAGCAGGCAATATTATACGCCGTAACCTGCTGATCAAGCTCAAATATAACTTTTGGCGAAAACCCGTGTTTTCTGCAGAGAAGCTTTGCCTTCTTTCCTGTATCGTTTTCGTGCTTTAAGAAAATAAACTGCTCATTTTTGAATGAATCAAGTGTAACACAGGGGAAATTATCAGCGGTATGCAGGTTGTTTCTCACATCATCAAAAGAAAGCTGGAATTCCGAAAGTGAGTCGTTAACGGGAAGATTCTTCGGAACGGCAAGAAGGATCGTTTCGGACGTGTAAAAATATGATGAGATGTTATTATTGACAATAACTGCATTGTCGATAACAATGTCAAGCTCGCCGTCTAAAAGGAGCGACATCAGATTCTTTGTGCTGTCCTCGTGAATTTTAAAAACAGTATGCGGGAAGGTTTTGTTGAATCCTGAAATCATTGGTGGGAGAATGTAGGATGAAAAGAGGTTGCTGCCGCCCACATTGATTTCGCCCTTGAGGATGTTTATGCTGTCATTTGTGGAGTTTATGAAATTGTCTTCGATTTTCTTGATTTCAAGCGCGCTTTGAATATATTGCATTCCGACTTCTGTCACCGAAATCGGGTTTGTCGAGCGGTCAAAAATTGGCGCTGAAATTTTTGTTTCAATCCGCTTGATGGTTGAACTGAGAGCGGGCTGAGAAATATAAAGGTTTTTAGCTGCCTTAGAAAAACTTTTTTCCTTAAACACTTCAAGAACATATTCCTTATTGCTGAACATAGGGCCACCTCCGGTTATAACTTAGAAGTTATAACAAATATCAAAAAATATATATTTGATTATAACACAGGGAGATGATATAATCAATACAAGATTATAAATATAAATAAGGGGATGGAGATAATATGGCAGCTCTTTTCAGAGAAGAAAAAGATTCAATAGGTTCAATGCAGGTTCCTGCTGATGCATACTATGGCGTGCAGAGCCTTCGCGCAAACGAAAACTTTAAAATTACCGGCAAGCGTGTTCATACAGAGCTTGTAAGAGCTTTGTGTGAGGTCAAAATCGGTGCGGCAATAGCCAATGCCGAGGCTGGCGTATTCTCAAACGAAATTAAGGATGCAATCGTAAAGGCCGGATATGAAGCTTTAGACGGCAAGTTTGACGACCACTTCATTGTTGACTCAATCCAGGGCGGAGCGGGCACTTCTACAAATATGAATGCAAATGAAGTTCTTGCAAACCGTGCTATTGAAATTCTCGGAGGGCAGAAGGGCGACTATTCCATAGTTCACCCCAACGACCACGTAAACTGCGGTCAGTCCACGAATGACGCATATCCCAGCGCAGGTAAGATTGCGACTGTCCGCTTGCTTAAAAAGGCGATAGGCGAGCTTTCGCGCCTTGAAGCTTCATTTAACGATTGCGCAAAGAGATTTAAGTCAGTTGTAAAAATGGGCAGAACCGAAATGCAGGATGCAGTTCCCGTAAGCCTTGGCGACAGCTTTGCTGCTTTTGCAAAGGCTATCGGAAGAGATGTCACGCGCTTTGGAAAGGCTGTTGAAATTCTTTCAGTTCTTAATATGGGTGGAACTGCTGTTGGAACCGGAATTAACGCGGACAAGGATTACATAAAGAACGTAGTTCCGAAAATTGCAGAAGTGACAGGCCTTAAGCTTACCCAGGCAGAGGACTTGATTGATGCAACCCAGAACCTCGATGATTTTGTTGTTGTTTCGGGAATAATCAAGGCATGTGCAACTAACATTTCAAAGATTTCAAATGACCTCCGACTTATGTCCTCGGGCCCGCGCGCAGGTTTTGAAGAAATCAACCTTCCTTCAAGGCAGAACGGTTCTTCTATCATGCCGGGCAAGGTAAACCCCGTTATGCCTGAGGTTATGAGCCAGATTGCATTCAACATAATCGGAAACGATATGACAGTCACAATGGCAGCAGAAGCAGGCCAGCTTGAGCTCAATGCTTTTGAGCCGGTAATCTTCCATTGTCTCTTCGAATCTCTCGACACTCTTACAAACGGCGTTGCGGCATTCATTGACTACTGCATCGACGGCATAACCGCAAATGAGGAGCAGTGTAAGGAAAGCGTAGACAACAGCATCGGAATCGTCACATCGCTTTGCCCGTATATCGGATATACAGCTGCGGCAACAATCGCAAAGAAGGCTCAGCGTGAGGGTAGAAAGGTTTATGATGTTCTTCTTGAAGAGAACATTATGCCGAAGGAAGAAATTGACAAGATTTTTGCAGAAGTAATTTCCGAGCTTGTTGACTAAATATTTTGCATCAAAAAGGCTATTCATTTGAATAGCCTTTTTCGTTTGTATTTCTATTGTAAAAGCTTCATTTTTTTGATATAATTAAGCAAAACTCACAAAAAGGAACGTGATTTGTTTTGCCAAGGTTTTTTGTCGATAAATCAGCTATTGATGAAAAAAATATACGCATAACCGGTGATGACGTTAAGCATATAACAAAGGTTCTCCGCCTGCGTGAAGGCGAGGCTATTGAAGTCTGCGACAAATGCGGGAACGACTATGAATGCATTATCTCCGGCTTTTCCGATGGCGAGGTTATTGCGGAAATTAAAAAAAGCTATTTAAACACCGCCGAGCCGCCGATTGATATTTCGCTTTATCAAGGAATGCCCAAAAGCGATAAAATGGATTATATAATTCAAAAATGTGTTGAACTCGGCGTTGTGAGAATCGTTCCGGTAATAACGAAACGGACGGTAAGCATTCCGAAGGATACCGAAAAGAAAACCGCGCGCTGGCAGAAAATCGCAGCAGAGGCGGCGAAACAATGCGGGCGCGGGATTATTCCCGAGGTTGAAAATGCAATCGACTTTAAAGAGTTTATAAATCGGGTTTCCAGCGACAACGCGATTACAATAATGCCGTATGAATGCGAAGATGAAAATTCCCTTTCGTCTGTCCTGAGAGAAACGAAAGGGAAGAGATTTAATATTTTTATAGGGCCAGAAGGCGGCTTTGACCCGTCAGAGGTTGAAGCGGCAAAAGTAAACGGTGCCGAGATTGTCACTCTCGGCCCTCGCATAATGCGGACTGAAACCGCTCCGCTTGCAGTATGCTCGGCAATAATGTATGAGCTTGGAGATTGGTGATAGGTTAATTTGCTATTTTTTCAATCAGCTCAAGGATTTTGAACTTCAACTTATACTTTGGCTTTTCGGAAGTTACGAGAGAAATCTCCGAATCAGAAAGACCGCTTTTCTCTAAACCTTCATTAACTTCTGCGGCAGAAACGCACAGCGGGGGAAATAGCACGCACCACCAGTTTTGCCCTGAAGCTTTTCCAAGCTTTATCTTGAGTGCGGTATACTTTCCGGCAGGGAGCGAAAACCCATCATAATGCTTTGTCGGGAAGCTGCTTTCGCTCATCTCGGCGCGCGCAGAATAGCTTGCGCCAAAATCCCGGCAAACCTCGTCTGCTATCGCTTCAAAGTCGCGCAGATGCGCGCGTATTGCCTTTTCTGCAGATTCCCGATCCTCACAGCTTTCGGTCAGAGAGTTCATATAATCCAAAACGCTGTCCCTGACAGCGAGCTTAAGTTTCTGGTCAGCTTCATAGTCAGAATTCGCGATTATGTGCAGGCGTATGAGCTTTTCTGAAATATTGACCTGTTCTTCCTTTGCGGAAGCTCCGATGAGAAGAGAAAAGCAAAGTCCGATAAGAAGGGATACTTCAAAAATATATTTTTTCATTGAAAAACCTCCGGTGAAAGTTTGTGGAGAAGGCTCCGAAAACTTTATAACCGAAGGTTTTATTTTTTATACATTTTTGTTCTGGTGAGAATGATTTGCGAAACAAAAGCAATCAAAGTGCCCGTGAGAGGCGAGATTATGAGCATAATCGGGAGATATAAAAAAACGGAAAACGATGTAAAAACCAATGCCGATGCTAAAATCTGCCCGATGCTGTGCGCGGAGGCGCCGAGGATGCTCACGCCGAAAATAGAAAGCCTTTTGCAGCGCATCGCAAGGAGCATCAAAACGAGAGAGAGAAGCCCGCCAGCTATGGAAAACACAAATGCCGTGACTCCGCCTCCGAAGAGAGAGGAGAGAAAACAGCGCGAGATGAGAATTGCAAACGCATATGCGGGATTCAGAGAGTAAAGCGCAAAAAGAGTTATAATGTTTGCAAGGCCAAGCTTTATGCCGGGAACCGGGAGGGCGGGAAGGATAAGACTTTCGAAAAAGGAAAGGGCGAGAGAAAGGGCGATTAAAACCGAGCAGAGCGCGATTCTATACGCAAGAGGTTTATTCATCATCTTTGAGGCTTCCTTTTAGAAAGCTTATCGTATGCTCAGCGGCAAGCTTCGCTTCTCCGAGCGGGATATCGCGAAACTTATAGTTGTAGCTGTTGCAAAAACGAGTTACTTCATCTGAAAGCCCTTCAAGAATTTTTCGCGCCGCAAAAAAATGGTCGTTGCAAAATGCGCCATAACGCCGTTTCGGTATAAGCCCTTTCGCTGTTTTGGTCAGAAGTGCAAGGTGTGTGGGGCAAAAGTATTCCTGAGCTCGGGTTTTCTCTCGAAATTCAGAGTCGCTCTCCCACATATAAACAATATTTCGCGCGAACAGGCTGAGCTTTTCACTGACCCTTTCACAAACAAAACACCCGCTTGTTGCACGGCAGAGCTTGTTTGAGATAGCCTCAAATTCCTTTTTTGAAAGGTGCGAGGTGTCGGAAACAACTCCTTCATCAAGAAGCTCCGCGAGATAGCTCTGAAGCATAAGTGTGAGGCTTAATCGGTTTTTCATATTCAGCATTTCGGAAAAGTGATGAAGGCAAAACCCGGATTTATTCGTTTCAATCCGGACATCCGGCTCCATCATCGCCGCTCCCATAATGTATTCAAGAGATTCCTTTTCGAGTTGTTTTTCAAGTCGGCATACGGGGCATCCGCACTTTATGTCGTATGCGTCATTTATAGGAATTGTATAAATGACTTCTTTCATATTGTCCCTCCGAAGAAAATGTAGTATAATATATTTTATCAGCAATAACTTTTTTGGTCAATACAAATTATAAACGGAGGAGTGAAGATGTTAGCAACAAAGCTTGAAATTAAAGAAATTAATAATTGCGAGGATTTTTCTCCTGCCGAAATATTTGATTGCGGACAGGCCTTCCGTTGGCAGGTAGACGATAGTGGGGCATATACGGGGGTTGCGTTTGGCGTTCCTGCCCGTGTCTGGAAAGAAAACGGCACTGCGTTTATCCTTTCCTTGGAAGGTGCCTATGAAAAAATCTGGCATACCTACTTTGATATGGGGCGGAATTATAAGGCTCTGCGCGCGGAGATAAGCCGCGAAGAAGCTCTTCGCGATGCCTGCGAGTTCGGAAAGGGCATCCGAATTCTCCGTCAGGAGCCGTGGGAAGCTCTTTGTTCTTTTATCATATCCCAGTGCAATAACATCCCGAGAATAAAGGGAATCGTCGAAAAACTATGCCGTATGTGCGGAAATGAGATCAGATTTGAAGAAAATATTTACTATGCTTTTCCTGATGCAGAGGCGGTTTCGCGCCTCAGCAATAAAGAGCTTGACACGCTTCGCGCGGGGTATCGTGCGCCGTATATTTCTGAGGCGGCGTCCGGAGTAGCACGAGGAGAGATTAATCTGTCTGAAATCTCAGCACTGCCGACGGGATATGCAAAGAAAGAACTGCTCAAAATAGCAGGAGTCGGGGAGAAAGTCGCAAACTGTACACTGTTGTTCGGAATGGGAAAGCTTGATGCCTTTCCCGTTGATGTCTGGATGAAGCGTGCAATACGCGAGTTTTTCGGAGAGGGGAAATTTGATTATGCAAGGTTTGGCGACTATGCCGGGCTTGCTCAGCAATATATGTTTCATTATATGAGGAACAAAAAATGATTTAATTGATGCATAAAAAGGAAAATTTAACTGGACATTTGGCGCAAAAAAGATTATTATATTAATATGAGTATATTTATATCGGGAGGGTTAAGTTTTGAGTAAGGTAAAGTATAAGCGCATCTTGCTTAAATTGAGCGGTGAAGCTCTTGCCGGGAGCAAGAAAAGCGGCCTTGATTTTGATGTTATCAATTCCATTTGTGCCACGGTCAAAGAGTGTGTTGACCTCGGCGTCGAGATTGGCATTGTTGTTGGCGGAGGCAATTTCTGGAGAGGGGTAAAAGACGGCGGTGACCATATGGACAGGACCCGTGCAGACCATATGGGTATGCTTGCGACTACGATTAACTCCCTTGCAGTTGCTGATGTTCTTGAACAGCTCGGTATTGCCGTAAGAGTCCAGACGGCTATAGAAATGCGCGCTCTTGCAGAGCCGTATGCCAGAAACCGTGCAATCCGACATCTCGAAAAGGGCAGAGTTGTCATTTTTGGTTGCGGAACGGGCAACCCATTCTTCTCAACAGATACAGCGGCAGTGTTGCGTGCTGCTGAGATGAATGCTGAAGTCATTATGAAGGCAACAAATGTTGACGGTGTTTACGACTCTGACCCGAACAAAAACCCAAATGCAGCTAAGTTTGATGAGCTTACATACGATGAGGTTCTTGCAAGACATCTCAATGTTATGGATACAACGGCAACATCTCTCTCAATGGATAACGATATCCCGATTATAGTTTTCTCACTTAAAGATAGTGAAAATATTAAAAGAGTGGTTCTTGGTGAAAAGATAGGAACCGTAGTCAGAAAGGAAGCGTAATTATGAGACCTGAAGTAAAAGAATTTGACGAAAGAATGCAGAAGAGCATATCAGTAGTTGCAGAGGAGTTTTCTGCAATCCGCGCAGGGCGTGCAAACCCCGCAGTTCTTGATAAAATAACAGTTGATTACTATGGCACGGCGACCCCGATTCCGCAGGTTGGCTCAGTTTCAGTTCCCGAGCCTCGCGTACTTCTCATTCAGCCGTGGGATGCATCTATTCTCAAGGATATCGAGAAAGCAATTCTCGCTTCTGACCTTGGAATCAACCCCGCAAATGACGGAAAGAGCATCCGCCTTGCTTTCCCGCAGCTTACGGAAGAACGCCGCCGTGACCTCATAAAGCAGGTCAAGAAGGTCGGCGAAGACGGAAAGGTTGCAATCAGAAACATCCGCCGCGATGCTATAGACAAATTCAAGGCGATGAAGAAAAAGTCTGAGATAACGGAAGATGACCTTAAGAATCTTGAAGATGAGGTTCAGAAAATTACCGATAAAAGCTGTAAAGACGTTGATGTCATGACAGAAAAAAAGGAGAAGGAGCTTCTCGAATTCTAAGGAGTCTTTCCTATGGGTATTTTTACGAAAAAGAGGGATGGGGAAAGCGTAGATTTTTCTGCGCTTCCTCAGCATATTGCAATTATACTTGATGGAAACGGACGTTGGGCTAAACGGCGTGGCATGCCTCGTACGGCGGGCCACGCCGTCGGCAGTGAGAATTTCCGCAAAATAGCGACCTATTGTAATGATATAGGCATAAAGTACCTCACTGTATACGCTTTTTCAACCGAAAACTGGAGACGCCCTCAGGATGAAGTAAGCACTATTATGTCGCTTCTTGAAAAGTATGTTATCGAATCAATCGAAGAAGTCCGCAAAAAAAATCTCAAGCTTCGCTTTTGGGGCTCCCGAGATGGGCTTTCCGAGAACATACGCACCCTTATGGAGCAGGCAGAGCGTGAGTCTGACGATATGACCGGAATGCAGGTTAACGTGTGCCTTAATTACGGCGCACAGAAGGAGATTGCAAACGCTGTCAGGTTAATTGCGGAGAAGGTGCAAAACGGCGAGATTAACCCTTCTGACATCACAGAGGCAGACGTTGAGAAGCATCTCTACTCTTCGGGGACTCCTGCGCCCGATCTGCTTATTCGCCCCGGTGGAGAAATGCGCCTTTCAAACTTCCTTCTTTGGCAGCTTGCATACAGCGAAATGTATTTTACAGATAAGCTTTGGCCTGAGTTTGATGAGAAAGAACTTCGCCGCGCGATTTCTGCTTTTCAAGGCAGAAACCGCCGATATGGAGGGGTGTAGGAATGAAGACTCGAATTTTCTCTGCCTTGGTTGCAATAGCCGTATTTATCGGCGTAGTTTATTTTTTGCCGCAGATTTGTTTTACTGTGGCAATTTCTGTAATACTCGCGATTTCTGCGTACGAGCTTGTTTGGAAAAGTGGAATTGTCAAATCGCGCGCGATGCTCGTTTGTTCATGCATTTTCGCGGCTGTGATTCCGCTTGCATCAGAATTTCCGAATTTTGAGAGCTGCGTTTTTGTGCTTATGTTTCTATGCCTTGTCTCTCTTTTTACAATATGGATATTTAGCTACGGCAAGGTCTCTCTTGTTATGCTGCTCGCGTCATTCTTTGCCGGTATAATCATCCCGGCTTTATTCTCCTGCATCATATCAATAAGGATGATGGAAAACGGACAGTATATGATTTTACTTCCATTTATAGCGGCGTGGATGACGGACACCGGTGCATATTTCTCAGGGAGCTTTTTCGGGAAACACAAGCTTTGCGAAAAAATCAGCCCTAAAAAAACAATCGAAGGCGCAATCGGCGGAATCGTTATCTGCATTATCTCGATTTTTGTTTTTGCAAAGATTATGGAAACAAGCTTTGCGATGACGGTCAATTACCCGGTTCTTCTAATCGGTGCGCTTGTACTTTCAGTCATTGCACAGATAGGGGATTTGTCATTTTCTCTTATAAAGCGGGAATATAATATTAAGGACTACGGCTCTATTATGCCGGGGCACGGCGGCGTGCTTGACCGCTTCGACAGTGCTATCTTCACCATTCCCGCATCTTATATCCTTTTAATATTAATGGGCGGTATAATGTAATGGTCAAAAATTTGTCGATATTAGGTTCAACAGGGTCTATTGGCACGCAAACGCTTGATGTTGCCCGTACCCTTGAGATTAACATAACTGCGCTTGCTGCGAACAAGAGTATAAAGCTTTTGGAGGAGCAGGCACGCGAGTTTTCTCCGAAGCTTGTGGCAGTTGCAGATGAAGATGCGGCGAAAAAGCTTAAAATCGCGCTTGCAGACACCTCCTGCAAGGTTCTTTCCGGGCGCGACGGAATTTTAGAAGCGGCGGCGGAAAAAAACGCTGATACGGTTATGTCATCCCTTGTCGGAATGGCGGGGATAGAGCCTACTCTCTGCGCTATCAACGCTAAGAAGAACATAGCTCTTGCAAACAAAGAAACTCTTGTCTGCGCAGGCGAAAAAGTAACAGAAGCCGCACGGGAAAATGGCGTTGAGATTATTCCGGTTGACTCTGAACATTCGGCAATTTTTCAGTCAATGATGGGTTCGAATTTCCCGGAACGAGAGATTCGGCGAATAATCCTCACAGCTTCAGGTGGCCCCTTTTACGGCAAGAGTCGCGAGGAGCTTTTGAATGTTACTGCGAAAGAGGCTCTCAAGCATCCGAATTGGAGCATGGGCGCGAAGGTAACTATAGATTCTGCAACATTGATGAATAAAGGCCTTGAGTTTATAGAAGCTATGTGGCTTTTCGGCGTTTCGCCGAAGGATATAGAAATTGTAGTTCATCGCGAGAGCATAATCCACTCTATGGTTGAGTTCTGTGACGGTGCAATCATCGCCCAGCTCGGAACACCGGATATGAGAACCCCTATTTCGCTTGCGATGACATGCCCCGAAAGAAAAGATTTTGGTGGAAAGTTTATCGACTTTACACAACTGAAAACACTTTCCTTTGGCACTCCCGACACAAAAACCTTCCGTTGCCTTGCGCTTGCGCTCTCCGCGGCGGAAAGAGGGGGAAGTGCGGGCGCGGTTCTAAACGGCGCGAATGAAGCCGCAGTGGACTTGTTCCTGCAGTCAAAAATAAAATTCCTTGAAATTGCAGAATATATTGAAAGAGCTATGGAGCGCATCGGCATAACAGATAACCCGTCGCTTCGAGATCTCATAGCTGCTTCTGAAAATGCGCGTGATGCGGTATATTCAATGATATAGAAGGTGATTATTATCTACGTCTTGCTTGCAATACTTCTCTTTGGTGCGTTGGTTGCGGTTCATGAATTCGGCCATTTTATTACGGCAAAGCTTGCGGGTGTCAGGGTCAACGAATTTGCCATAGGTATGGGGCCTGCGATTTTTAAGAAAAAGTGGGGAGAAACGCTTTATGCTCTTCGCATTTTTCCCTTCGGAGGCTATTGCGCGATGGAGGGGGAGGACGGCGGCTCTGATGACCCACGCGCGTTTTCATCAAGCCCGCTCTTTTCGAGAATGTTAATTGTTGTTGCGGGTTCTCTTATGAACCTTCTTGCAGGCTTTTTGGTTCTCTTTGTTCTTTTTGCTCCCGTTCGGGAGTGGTACACCCCGACTGTCTCAAAAATCAATTCTGATTTTGATGTTTCCGAGAAAACCCTGATGCCGGGAGATACAATCAAATCCGTAGACGGCTACAGAGTTTATCTTTACAACGACATCCATACGGGAATTTTGCGCGGGAGCGAGGACGGGAAATATGACCTCATTGTCCTGCGTGACGGCGAAGAGGTTGCTCTTTCCGGTCTCTCTTTCCGGTATGCTGAAGGCGACTCATCAGACTCGCAAAGCGGCGGCGATTCAATTGAATTTGTAAAGGAGAAAACGAGTTTTCTCGGGAAAATTAGATATACCTTAAAAAACGGAGCAAATCTTGTCCGCTTGGTCGTGGTTGGGCTTTCAGATTTGCTTTCCGGAAGCGTTTCCGGGGATGAGATGTCAGGTCCCGTGGGAATCGGGAAGATAATGGTTGATACAGCAAAGGTAAGCCTTAGCTCGCTTTGGTATCTTCTTGCGTTTATTTCTATCAATCTCGGAGTTATGAATCTCCTGCCACTGCCGGCTCTTGACGGAGGAAGGCTCTTTTTCATTCTATTGGAACTCATTTTCAGAAAACCGGTTCCTTCAAAATACGAGGGCTATGTTCATATGGCTGGTTTTGCTTTGCTGATGCTTCTTATGCTTGCTGTTACGTATAACGACATAGTAAAGCTCATTAAATAAATTAATTCGGTGATTATTATGACAAACAGAAGAAACACACGTCAGGTTAACATAGGCGGTGTCAAGGTTGGTGGCGGCGCTCCAATAGTCGTTCAGTCCATGTGCAACACAGACACGCGTGACGTCGCAGCGACGCTCTCTCAGATAGAGAGGCTCAAAAACGCAGGTTGCCAGATTGTCCGTGTGGCAGTAGTGGATAAGGATGCCGCGTTTGCAATAGGCGAGATTTCTGAAAAGTCAGGAGTCCCCATAGTTGCAGACATTCATTTTGACTGGAAGCTGGCTCTTGAAGCGGCAGCGGCAGGGGCTTCAAAAATAAGGATTAACCCCGGCAACATCGGTGAAGAAGCCCGGGTCCGCGAAGTCGTTAAAGCGTGTCGGGAAAAGAACATTCCGATTCGCATCGGGGTGAATGCAGGCTCGCTCGAGAGGGAAATTCTGCAAAAATTCGGAGTTTCTGCACGCGCAATGGTTGAATCTGCAAAATACCATGTCAATCTCCTTGAAAAATTTGACTTTGAGGATATATGCATCTCTGCAAAAGCTTCGTCAGTCCAGCTCACTATAGAAGCATACAGAATGCTTTCAGAGGAGTTTACATACCCATTGCACCTCGGGGTTACAGAGGCGGGAACAATCAGAATAGGGCGGCTTAAGTCTGCAATAGGAATAGGCTCGCTTCTGCTTGACGGCATCGGGGATACTATCCGTGTCTCTCTTACTGATGACCCTGTTCTTGAGGTTGACACGGCGTACGACATTCTTCATTCAATAGGCCTTTCGGACAATACTCCCCAGCTCGTTTCGTGCCCGACCTGCGGCAGATGTATGATAAATCTCATAGATATAGCAAAAGAAGTTGAAGAAAGGCTTTCAGAGATAAAAAAGCCTATTCGCGTAGCTGTTATGGGCTGTGTCGTGAACGGGCCGGGAGAGGCGCGTGAGGCAGACATCGGAATGGCGGGAGGAAAAGAACTCGGAATCCTTTTTAAGAAAGGCGAGATTGTTAAGAAGGTTCCGATGAATCAAATTGTGGACGAGCTCATAAAAATGGCAGAGGAATTTTAAATGGCGGGGAAGAAGATATGAATCCAACTTCGATGAAGCCGTTCGGAGATATATTCAGAATAAATGATGCAAGGCTAAATAGCTTTGCATCAACCTACATAAAATCTCTGACGGCGGATAAAACAGAAAATAAAGTTATTGCGACGCTCTTTTCAGAGCGTCTTTTGGAGCCTTCTGAGCTACGTGTGGCAGAAGACGTGATTGCGGAGCGATACAAGCTATCTTCAGCACTGCTTGTTCCGACATATCCGGCAGAGCTTCTCGGAGAGGAATATTTCAATCTTCTTGATTTGCGTCTCCGTCAGGAGTTTCCTTCTGCAACGGGGTATTTAAGCGGAGCGGAGTGGAGCTTTGACAAAGATGAGGGGATTCTTCGCTTAAAGCTCCGAAGCGGAATAAACGGCTTTTTCAATACTTGTGTAAGCTACATCAAAAGAGCTTTTGAATCTGAGTTTTCAATGCATATCGATGTAGAAATAGAAACCGGCTCTGAGGGCGATGCAGAAGCTCGAGAGCGCGTTGAAATGCTTAGACGGCAGATTGAAGAGGAAGCAAAGCTTTCCGCACAAAGACCGAAAACCGAAAAAACTGCTCCGGAGCCGGTTGCGGCTCCAAAGAAGGAAAAATTCCGCAGAGCAAAGAGCCTTAATGAAGAAAAAGGAGAGGTCATTCTCGGAAAACCCTTCTTTTCTGATTATGTTGCTATTAATACGATTGAAGAAATTTCAGGAGATATATCAATCAAAGGCGAGGTTTTTGCTACAGAGTGCAAAACCTTTGAAAACAGAGGAGTTGCAATTTTCAGCTTTGATATGACTGACTATACAGGCTCTGTTAGGGTAGTTGTCCGAAATATCAAGCTTGATAATCTGCCCGAAGTTGAAAGTAAGCTCAAAAAAGGCGCATTTGTCCACGTTTATGGTATGAGTCAGTATGATTCGTACTTAAAAGATAATATCATCCGCCCTAAAAACATTATGATAGGAAAGGCGAAAAAGCGAGAGGACAACGCACCCGAAAAGCGAGTAGAGCTTCATTTGCATACAAATATGTCTACTATGGACGGGATAACCCCTGCAGACAAGCTTATAGCCCGTGCTGCAGAGTGGGGTCACCGTGCAATTGCGATAACTGACCACGGTGTCGTTCAGGCTTATCCTGATGCTATGAAAAGTGCTTCAAAACTTGGCATTAAGATTCTCTATGGTGTTGAGGCATATTATGGCGGTAGCCGCGATGCAAGTATTGTTACGGGGGATGTGACTTCGGACCTTGACGGCGAATATGTTTGCTTTGATATAGAAACTACCGGGCTTTATAAAAAAACGTGTAAGATTATTGAAATTGCCGCTGTGATTTTGCGCAACGGTGAAGTCTGCGAAAGGTTCCAGACGTATGTAAACCCCAACTGCGCAATTCCTGAAAAAATAACTGAGCTTACAGGGATTACAAACGGTATGGTTGCAGGGGCGCCGACTATAGAGAAAGCACTTTCTGATTTTCTCGAGTTTGCCGGTGACCGCCCGTTTGCTGCACATAATGCGGATTTTGACATAGGCTTTATTGCGCAGGCGTGCCAGGAGCTTGGAATCGAGCGGGAGTTTAATTATATTGATTCCCTGGAGTTTTCGAGAAGGCTTCTTCCCGATATAAAAAACCACAAGCTTGATACGGTTGCAAAGGAGCTAAAATTGCCGAAATTTGAGCATCATCGCGCCCTCGATGATGCTGTCACCGTTGCTTTCATACTGCGAAGCCTTTTTGCAATCGTTCGCGAAAAGTTTAAAATACACCTTGCGGATAAGCTCAATGCGATTTCGGCTTCTTCAAAAGCAAAAGAGAAGATGAACCGTTATCATATGATAATTCTCGTTAAGAACTATGTCGGGCTTAAAAATCTCTATAAGCTCATTTCTATTTCACACCTTGAATACTATAACAAGCGCCCGATTATTCCGAAGCATGTGCTTGAAAAGCACAGAGAAGGGCTTATAATAGGCTCGGCGTGTGAAGCGGGAGAGCTTTATGGCGCAGTTGTTGAAGGTAAGCGCAGGTCTGACCTTTTGAAGCTTGCAGAGTTTTATGATTTTCTTGAGATTCAGCCCGTCGGAAACAATGCGTTTATGTTAGCAAACGGGATTGCTTCCTCTGAGGAGAGTATACGGGATTTCAACAGGACAATAATAAGTCTTGGTGAAGAGCTTAATATTCCCGTTGTCGCAACGGGGGACGTTCATTTCCTTGAACCTCATGATGAACTTTACCGCCGTGTTATTATGGCAAGCAAGAACTTCTCAGACGCAGATAATCAGGCGCCTCTCTATCTGAAAACAACCGATGAGATGCTAAGTGAGTTTTCATATCTCGGCGAGGAAAAGGCGTATGAGGTTGTTGTAAAAAACACAAATATGATTGCGGATATGTGTGAGGATATCCGGCCCATTCCGAAAGGGCAGTTTCCTCCGGCTATTGAGGGTTCGAAGGAAGAGCTCAAGCGGCTTTGCTATGACAAGGTCTATGAGCTGTACGGAGATGAGCCTGATGGCGTAATCAAAGAGCGCCTTGAATATGAGCTTTCCAAAATATTGGGTAACAATTTTGACGTTATGTATATAATCGCTCAAAAGCTTGTAACCAAATCTGTTTCGGATGGATACCTTGTAGGCTCGAGAGGCTCTGTCGGCTCGTCGTTTGTCGCGTTTCTTTCAGGGATAACGGAAGTTAATGCCCTGCCTGCGCATTACAGATGCGCAAAATGCAAGCATGTTGAGTTTGATGATAGCGGCAAATTTGCAACAGGAGCGGACCTTCCTGATAAAGAGTGTCCGATATGCGGAGAAATGATGCATAAAGACGGGTTCAATATTCCGTTCCAGACATTTCTCGGCTTTGACGGTGACAAAACGCCTGATATTGACCTTAACTTTTCCGGTGAATATCAGGCGACAGCACACAGCCAGGTTATTGAGCTTTTCGGCGAAGGCCATGTTTTCAGAGCGGGAACCATCGGAACAGTTGCCGATAAGACGGCATACGGATATGTAAAAAAATATCTTGACGAGCGAGGGCTGACGGTCACACGCGCCGAAGAAAACAGAATGACGGCAGGCTGCGCCGGAATCAAGCGCACAACAGGGCAACATCCCGGCGGTGCGATTGTTGTTCCTACGGAATGTGAGATTTACGATTTCACACCGATTCAACACCCTGCGGACGACAAGGATTCCGACATTATAACTACTCACTTTGATTATCACTCTATTGATGAAAATCTCTTAAAGCTTGATATGCTCGGCCATGATGATCCGACTATGATAAAAATGCTCGAGGACTTGACCGGAGTAAATGCGCGTGAAATTCCGCTTGATGATAAGGAAACGATGAGTATATTCACGTCAATAGCTGCACTCGGAATCGAGGGAGACAGCCTTCTCGGAGAAACGGGCTCTGTCGCAATTCCTGAGTTCGGGACTCATTTTGTCCGTGAAATGCTAAAAGACACGCGCCCCACAACCTTTGATGAGCTTGCGAGAATTTCAGGTCTTTCTCACGGCACTGACGTTTGGCTGAATAATGCTCAGACGCTCGTTCGTGAAGGTGTGGCGACACTTAAAGAAGTAATCTGTTGCCGTGACGATATAATGCTCTATCTTATCGAAAAAGGAGTAGAGAACAAGCTTTCCTTCACCATAATGGAGAGTGTCCGAAAGGGAAAAGGCCTAAAGCCTGAGTGGGTTGACGAGATGCGTGCGAATAATGTGCCGGAGTGGTATATTGAATCTTGCCAGAAAATCAAGTATATGTTCCCGAAGGCACACGCCGTTGCATATGTAATGATGGCGTTTCGCATAGCGTGGTTTAAGGTTCACAGGCCCAAAGCGTTTTATGCAGCGTATTTTTCAATCCGCGCAAAAGCTTTTGACGCTGCCGTGATGACAAATGGCGATGATGTCGTTCTTTCAAAAATCGAGGAACTCAATACACTTGAAAAACTCACTCAGAAGGATGAGAGTATGCTCGTTACGCTTGAAGTTTGCCACGAATTTTACAAACGCGGATTTACCTTTGAGCCGATAGACCTTTATCGCTCCGATACAAAGAACTTTTTAGTTACCGAAAACGGGCTTCTTCCTCCGTTTACGGCAATTTCAGGGCTCGGGGAGATTGCGGCACAGAATATTGTTGATGCCCGCCGCGACGGCAAGTTTATGTCTGTTGAGGAGCTTCAGATACGCTGTGCGAAGGTATCAAAAGGCGTTGTTGAGATGCTTGAAAATAATAATGTATTAAAAAGCATCCCCAGTACAAGCCAGATAAGGTTTTTTTAATAAAAAGCCTTATCAAATGAAGAAAATTTATTAAAAAATTAAATTATCTTGCAAATTTTGTCAAAATATGTTATCTTATATAAGGTAAAGAAAGAGGTGGGAAATGTGCGCTTTATTCCGATAAATCTTGATAACGTCAAAAACGCGGCAACAATGTTTGCGGGTATTGCAAATAAGGAGCCATGGAATGGCAACTGGACATATTCATCGGCGTATGCGCGCCTTTTCACTATTGCTAAGTCTGTCGGCTTCCTTGGTTTTATAACAATGGATAACAACGGTTTGCCGTGCGGCTTTATTATGGGGAACACCAAAAACCGTGACGACGGCGGGCTTGATTTTGTCATTTGCGAGATTTGCTATCAAAACAGCGAAGCAGGATACCTTTATGCCCAAAAGACTCTTGATTTTCTTGAAGAAGAGCTTTCGGCACGGCATATTGTTCGCATGTTGTATACGGAAGAAGGAAATCCAAAAGTTGCAAAATATTTCAGCCAACTTAACTTCGAAAAAACAGAGAACTTTGTTGCGGTGGAAAAGAAAATAAGATAGAGCTGAAAAATTATGCAAAAAATCTTGATTTGCTCTTGATTTTCTTCGAAAATGTGGTAAACTAACATAAGTAAAAGTTTAAAGGAGATGTATTTATGCCACTTGTTACTTCAACAGAAATGTTCAAAAAAGCATATGAAGGCGGCTATGCAATAGGCGCGTTCAATGTAAACAACATGGAAATTGTCCAGGGAATCACTGAGGCTGCGAAAGAGGTTAACTCTCCGCTTATTCTTCAGGTTTCTGCTGGCGCGAGAAAATACGCTAAGCACGTATACCTTATGAAGCTCATCGAAGCTGCTATTGAAGATACAGACCTTCCTATCTGTGTTCATCTTGACCACGGCGACAGCTTTGAGACTTGTAAGTCATGCATCGACGGAGGCTTCACTTCCGTTATGATCGATGGCTCCAAGTATTCCTTCGAGGAAAACGTTGAGCTTACAAAGAAGGTTGTTGACTATGCTCACGAGCGCGGAGTAGTTGTTGAGGGTGAACTCGGCAAGCTTGCAGGAATCGAGGACGACGTCAACGTTTCAGACGAGGATGCTCAGTTCACAAACCCTGCTGAGGTTGAAGAGTTTGTTGCACGCACAGGCGTTGACTCTCTTGCTATCGCAATCGGAACAAGCCACGGCGCATTTAAGTTCAAGGGGACCCCGAGACTTCGCTTTGATATCCTCGAGAAGGTTTCTGAGAGACTTCCGAACTTCCCGATAGTTCTTCACGGCGCTTCTTCTGTTATCCCTGAGTATGTTGAAATGATCAACGCAAATGGCGGTAATATGCCGGGCGCACAGGGCGTTCCGGAAGAAATGCTTCGCCAGGCAGCTCGCAGTGCGGTTTGCAAGATCAACATTGACTCTGACCTTCGTCTTGCAATGACCGGAACAATCCGCAAGTACTTTGCAGAGCATCCGGATCATTTCGACCCGCGTCAGTATCTGTCACCGGCAAGAGCGAACATTAAAGAGCTTGTTAAGCATAAGATCGTTAATGTTCTCGGAAGCAACGATAAGATATAACAAAAAATAATTAAACTATGGTGGCAGGCTGCACGCAGTGCGGTTTGTCACCTGTGTTTTTTAAGGTTGTGGCATCTTTGGCAAACAGACATCTTCTTTGGTTTTGTTTTTCTTTTGTTGCTGTTGTTATAATTTGCGGCATTTGTAAAACTTTTTTAGAGCTTATTGTTGCGCTTTGTGCTTTCTCATCAATTTGTCTTCTTTTCCTTTTCAGAAATAAAGCAAGAATTTCCGCGGTGCTTCTCATATTAGGTATAGGCTTTTCATTTGTGTGGCAGAGCTTGTATTTCTCGGCGGATAAAATTCCTTCCGATTTGCTCGGAAAGGAAGTTTCAGTACACGCCACAGTTTCTTCCTTTTCGCGCTTTAGCGAATCAGGAGACTTAACGTTTCGGGCAAAGCTTTTTCACGATGATAAAACCGTTCGCCTCATAGTTTATGCTGATGATTTTAAAACCCCTTTGCAGCCGGGCGATACTGTCAGAATCACAATGCATATATATGAGCTTGAGAACACTGAGTTTTTTGCGGAAAAGACATATTACAAGTCCAGATATGTAGATGCAATAGCAAAAGCATCTCACCTCGAGTATCTTGGAAGGGAAGAGAATTCCGGCCTTATCTACTTTTCCGAATATGCAGCAGAGAAGCTAAAGAATATGGCGGAAAGGCTTTATTCTGAAAAACATTCCGAATTTATTAAGGCGCTGCTTCTCGGAGATACGAATGGGTTGCCCAAGGAGTTTGACAACAATCTCCGGAGAACCGGGATGTCACACGCAGTTTCAGTGTCCGGGATGCACGTTTCGTTTATTATAGGGTTTATTATCCTTTTCACGAAGAACAAATTTTTAAAGCTGCTCGCAATTCCGGTTATGTTCTGCTTTGCCGTAATGGTCGGCGCTTCGCAGTCAGCCCTGCGCGCGGTAATAATGCAAAGCCTTGTGCTTATTTCAGATGTGAAAAAACGTGAATATGATTCACTCACGTCTATTTCGCTCGCGGCATTTATACTTGTTTTTATAAACCCGTACTGCGCGACGGATATTTCGTTTATACTCTCTTTTTGTGCTACGCTCGGAATAATGGTTCTTTTTCCAAGGCTCTTTTCAATGATTTCGATTGTAGGGGAGCGTTTTAACGGGGTGAAACGAAAATTGTTTAATGCCTTTGCATCGGTAATGGCGGTATCACTTTCGGCAACTCTCTTTACGTCGCCGATTACGGCATATACATTCAATTCGGTTTCTCTCATCGCTCCGCTTTCAAATATTCTTTTGAGCTTTCCGATAACTGTTATATTTGCAGGCGGTTTTATCTCGCTTTTGCTCGGATTTATATTTATCCCGTTCGGGAAAGGACTTGCAATTCTTATAGGTTTTGCAATAGAACTTGTTATGAGTACAATAAAATTTTTATCCAATTTTCAATATGCAGAAATTTTCACAGGGAATGCAGTTGTTATTCTTACAATTTGCTTTCTTTGCTTTGTTGCAGTTTATTCCATTCTTGCAGGCAGAAAGAAGGTTCGGGCCTGGTTTTCGGCAACAGTTATCATTGTGTCGCTACTTTGCGTTGTATCTTTTAAATTCATCAGCACTTCAGCGGAATCATATGAAGGCATCCGCTTCGATGTTTTAGATGTCGGCCAGGGTCAATGCATAGTTGCAACGTCGGGGGATGAGTGTGTTGTTATTGATTGCGGAGGGGACAAGGATGCGGATAATATTGCAATCGCTCATCTTTTAAAACGTGGGATACCAGATATAGACGCGCTTATCCTCACTCACGCTCACGCAGACCATGCAAATGGGGCAAATTACCTTACCGAAACGATAACTACGGGGGCCGTATATATGCCTGCGACAGATAGAGAAAACGGAACCTTTATCCGCTTAGACAGGAGTTTGAAAGATAAAAGCGAGATTGTATATGTTGAAGATGATATGAGCTTTTCTCTTTCGGATATGAAGATATCAATTTTTACTTTACCTGAAGGCAAAGGCGAAAACGAAAACGGGCTTGTTGTTCTTGTCAGTGACGGCGACTATGAAATGCTTGTGACCGGAGATATTCCGGGAAAGCTTGAAAAACTGATAACGAAAAAGATTCCGGATTGCGAAAGCTACATAGTAGGTCATCACGGCTCGAAAAGCTCAACCTCGCAAGCGCTTATTAACAAGGTTTTGCCCGAACTCTGCGTTGTTTCAGTCGGAGAAGGGAACTCCTATGGCCATCCGGCGGAAGAAACACTTTCGAGAATTCAAAAAATCGGTGCAAATATAAGAAGAACAGATGTGGATGGGACAATAACTTTCTACTCAAGGGGCGGTGAAAGATAAATGACTTTAAAGGAATTCAAAGCTGATTTGAAAAGCGGGAATTTAGGCAGATTATACCTTTTCTATGGTGAAGAAGGCTATCTTCGCGAGTATTACCTCGGGCAACTGCAAAAGGTTGTCGTAGGGGATATGATGCCTGAATTTAACGTCACGGTCATTAACCGAGCCCCTGAATTTAATGAGCTTTCCGATGCAGTAGAGAGCTACCCTGCAATGAACGACCGCCGCATAATAATAGTGCGCGATTTTGATGTTGTCTCAGCAAATGCAGATTTTTCTAAAAAGGCGGAGGAGCTTTTTTCGGATATGCCGGAACACGCCGTGCTTGTCTTTGTTTACTCGAATCCGGAAAGTAAACCTGATAAACGGAAAAAACTTTATAAAACTATCGAGAAATACGGGAATATAATAAATTTTGAATGTGCTTCAAAAACCGATTTGCTTTCCTGGATATCGCGTCGGTTTATGGCAAACGGGAAAGACATAGATTCTGACACTGCGGATTATCTTTTGTATTATTGTGGCGAGAGAATGGAACAGCTCATTCCGGAAATCGAAAAAATCAGTGCTTTTGCAAAAAAGAAAAGCATATCAAAAGCTGATATTGAGGCAGTCGCATCAAGAAATCTGACCTCTGTAGTGTTTGATGCGGCAAATGCAATAGCAGAAAAAAACTATTCAAAGGCGCTTCGGGTTATTTCCGATTTAGATGCTCAGAACGAAGAACCAATTCCTACACTTGCGCTGATTTCAAGCCAGTTTCGGAGAATGTATGCCGCAAAGCTTATTCTTGAAAGAAACGGAAACAGACGTGAGATAATGGATTTTTTCAGTATGAAAAGTGATTATCCTGCAAAGCTTCTGATAAATGCGGCAAATGCGATGGAAAAAGAAAAAATCCGAAAAGCGATAGAGCTTTGCAAAGCTTCTGACTCAAGGCTTAAATTCGGGGCGGGTTGGGAAGAGCTTTCCAAGCTCGTTGCGCTTATTGCCGCGGAGGATGAGCGATGAAGCGAATAAAGGAGACTGTTATAGTCGAGGGAAGATACGACCTCAACACGCTTAAACAATGTGTTGATGCACATATCATTGAAACGTCGGGTTTCGGAATCTTCAATGATTCGGAAAAACGTCGTCTTATCACGATGCTCGCGGAGAAAAACGGAATAATCATCCTTACTGATAGCGACGGCGCTGGGTTTGTGATAAGAAATTATTTAAAAGGGTCAATTAACAAAGGTGTTATAAAACACGCATATATCCCCGAAATTGAGGGGAAGGAAAAAAGAAAAAAAGCAGCTTCAAAAGCAGGACTTCTGGGGGTTGAAGGAATGTCGCCTGAAGTCATTGTCAATGCGCTTTTGCGCGCAGGAGCAACCTTCGAAGACGGAGAGGTGCGAAAGGAGCCCGGAATAACAAAGCAGGATATGTATTTTTGCGGTCTTTCCGGTGGGGAAGACAGTGCAAAAAGGCGTGAGAAGCTCGCGAAGAAAATCGGATTGCCGACGCTTCTCAGCGCAAACGCGCTTCTTGAGGCGATAAACATAGTTATGACAAAAGAAGAATTTGAAAAAGCAATGTCAGAAATTAAATAGAGCTTGTATGTTTTTTGCACCTGCCGCACATTTTGTTATTGTGCGGCAGGTCTTTTCATATAATTACATACGAGGTGATTATGTGTATGCAGACGTATAGGCGCAACACAGGAAAACAGAAGAAAAATAACGGGAAGTTCTTTCTCTGCCTCAGGCTTTTAATTTGCGTTGTCATTATAGGGGGAGCGATAATACTTAAACAAACTAAAGCACCTGCTTTTGAAAAAATATCTGAGGTTATAAGCCGCGAACTTGAGATTGATAAAGCAATCGAGGCAGTGAGTGCAAGGATAAACGGCGATGAGGGAACGACTCAGGTTTTTGAAGAAAAAGAAGAGCCTTTAGAGAATGAGGATAAAACAGCTGAAACCTTTGAGGATTTTTATATCGGTGATGCAGAAGAGGCGCTTATGAAGGAAAAAGAAAAAATTAAGGAAGAAGAAAAAAAGCTGAGCGTTGAAACGCTGAGCTTTCAAATGAGTGCAGAGGAGCTTGCTGATGATACCGCGGCGGAACCGTTTCGGATTCCGCCGCCTTCATATTGCAGCTATAAAAAAGAAAAAATTAACTTCAAATATAAAGCTCCGCTCGCCGGAGTTGTTACCTCCCGCTTCGGCTACCGCGACCACCCGATAATTGAGGATGCAAGCTTTCATACCGGGCTTGATATTGCCGCGAAAAAAGGAACGGCAATCGTGGCGTTTGCATCAGGAACAGTGATTGAGGCGGGAAAAAACGCGACCTACGGAAACTACTTGTTAATTGAACATTCAGATGGGTTTAAGAGCTTTTACGGCCACAATTCAAAGCTTTGCGTAAAAAAAGGGCAGAAGGTTTCACTCGGCCAAAAGATATCGGAGGTAGGAAGCACCGGAATGTCGACCGGGCCGCACCTTCATTTTGAGGTGAGAAAGGGTAATATACGCCTTGACCCCGCACTTTATATTTCATCGGAGCGTGTGTAAGAATGAAAGAACTTCCGAAAATAAGAATAACCCTTCCGTTTTGTCTTCTGATAGCTGTTATGTATATCTTGGATTTTGGGAAGGTCTTTGCACCTACATTTATAGCGGTAGTTATTCACGAGTCGGCGCATCTCCTGGCAATACGATTAACAGGCGGCAGAATAGACAGAATTGATATAAAAGCATTTGGCATATCGGTAAATGTTCCTGAGCTTCAATATATGTCATATTCAAAAGAAATAATAATAGCTGCCGCAGGGCCTTGTGCGGGAATTCTCACCGCAACTCTTGCAACTGTGGCAGCTAAACTGCTTTCTTTATATTCACTGGGCTATTTTATAGGGATAAACATAGTCATAACCCTCATAAACTTATTGCCGGTTTATCCGCTTGACGGGGGAAGGATAATACTTTCTCTGGGGCTTAAGCTTTTCTCTTTGCGCGTAGCGTATGCAATCAGTTACATACTCTCGCTTCTTTCAATCGGAGCGCTTCTGGGAGTGTGTATTTACCTTGCAACATTGGGGAGACTCAATCCGTCACTCGTTATTTTTTCAGGATATGTAGCACTCTGTGGGATCAGATTTCGCCCGATTCTTTAAGATTCTCAAGAAAAAGCTTTTCCTTCTGGGAGAGCGGGGCGCGCTCTAACATATCCGGCCGCTTTTTGTATGTCCTGATGATGGACTGCTCGCGTCTCCATTTTTTTATATTTGCGTGGTGCCCTGAAAGCAGAATTTCGGGGACCTCTTTATCGTGCCAAACTGCGGGGCGGGTGTACTGCGGGTATTCAAGGAGCCCGTCATAATGGCTTTCTTCCGAAAAACATTCCTCGTCAGACAAAACTCCGGGGAGCATACGGGCGATAGCGTCAGTAACTGCCATGGCGGGGATTTCGCCGCCGGTGAGGACAAAATCACCTATTGAAATCTCTTCATCGACACATTCTTCGATGAATCGCTCGTCAATGCCTTCGTAATGCCCACATACAAGGATGAGATGGGAATACCCCGAGGAGAGTTGTTTTGCCTTATCCTGGGTAAAAACGGAGCCCTGAGGCGACATATATATCGTGTGGGCATCGGGGTGCTTGCTCTTTATCTCAGCCCAGCAGTTATATAAAGCATCGGCATACATAACCATGCCCATTCCGCCGCCGTATGGATAATCATCAACCTGCTTTTGCTTGTTTTTGGTGTAGTCGCGTATCTGGTAATACCCGATTGAAAGCTTACCATCGCGACGAGCGCGGCCTATTATGCTTTCGCTCATCATCGCGTCGCACGCATCGGGAAAGAGCGTCATAATATCAATATGCATCTTTTTCTCCACCACCTTTTTCGGTTTTCATACCGGGGATTGTTTTAACGCGCATTATTCTCGCATCAATGTCAACAGACTCGATGAATTCCTCAACCGCCGGAATCATATACTCATCCTTGCCTTTTATCACATAAACATCATTTGAGGGAAGTGTGATAACCTCTTCGAGCTTTCCGAGCTCGGTGCCGTCTGCATCTATAACAAGAAGCCCTTCAAGGTCTGCAATGAAGTATGTATCCTCATCAAGCTCAACCTCGCTTTTGTCAACGCAGATGATTTTGTTTCTGTATTTTTCAGCCTCGTTTATGTTGTTGATTCCCGAAAGCTTTAAGAGAACGCAGGTTTTATGAACTCTTGCGCGTTCAACTTCAAACGGTTTTTCGTCTATATATATGACGTCAAAATCACACAAAAAGTCATCCGTGTCGCTCCAGGGCTGAACCTTGAGTTCACCGTAGACGCTGTGAGTATTGACGATTTTTCCTGCTTCAATAAATTCCATAAGAGTAAACCCCTCAAAAAATGGATTTTTATAAATTCGGGGCTGTCAAAAAAGCGACAGCCCCGATATTTAAATCAGTCAACAATATCAACTGACACCTTGATGTTATCACGAAGTGAAGCCGCCTTTATAACGGAGCGAATTTCCTTCGCAATACGGCCGTGTTTTCCGATAACCTTACCCATATCCTCCGGAGCGACACGAAGCTCAAGGACGAGCCCGTCCTCTTTTGTAACCTCAGTAACGCTGACGGCATCAGGGTTTTCAACAAGGCTTTTTGCAATGTAAATTAAAAGGTCTTTCATTTGTTGTCCCTTTTCTCCGGTTCCACCGGCGAAGAATTACTGGATAGCTCCTGTGCGCTTTAAGAGAGCTTTCACAGTGTCTGTCGGCTGAGCGCCTTTCTTGATCCACTCAAGAGCGCGGTCAGTGTCAATCTTGATTTCAGCGGGCTCTGTGAGCGGGTTGTATGTTCCGAGCTCCTCGATGAATCTGCCGTCACGCGGGAAGCGGGAATCAGCAACAACTACACGATAGAACGGAGCCTTCTTTGCGCCGATTCTGCGAAGTCTGATTTTAACCATTTTTGTTTCACCTCCAAAGTTTTAATAAAAGCAAATGTATATAAAGTTGTTTGCTTACAAGTTTTTAGAAGGAGAAGGGGAATCCTCCGCCTTTGCCGTGTCTGCGGGCTTTTCTCGACATCTGCTTTGCAAAAGCTCCGCCTGTCATTTGTTTCATCATTTTTCTCGATGCTTCAAACTGCTTTAAAAGCTTATTCACTTCTTCAACCGAAACTCCGCTGCCTGCAGCGATTCGCTTTTTGCGGCTGAAGTTGATGATAGAGGGGTTATTCCGCTCGGGTTCGGTCATTGAAGAAATTATCGCATCCATCCGAAGCAGGGCACGCTCATCAATTTTCGCTCCTGCAAGAGCTTTTGAGTCAATGCCGGGAATCATCTTGAGAAGGTCGGACATAGAACCCATGCCCTGAATCTGCTTCATTTGTTCGCGAAAATCAGAGAGAGTGAAGGAGTTTTCGCGAATCTTCTTTTCAAGCTCAACAGCCTTTTTTTCATCAAAGGCTTGTTCTGCCTTTTCAATAAGGGAGAGAACATCGCCCATTCCGAGAATTCTCGAAGCAATTCTGTCAGGATGGAACTGCTCAATCCCGTCAAGCTTTTCACCCACGCCGACAAACTTAATCGGCTTGCCGCAAACCGCGCGAACGGAAAGCGCCGCGCCGCCTCTCGCATCGCCGTCAAGCTTTGTGAGAAAAACACTGTCGATTCCGAGTGCTTCGTCAAAGGAAGAAGCAGTGGTGACCGCGTCCTGACCGCTCATAGCGTCAATAACAAGCATTATTTCCGTGGGGGAAACCTCGGCCTTTATGCTTTTAAGCTCGTTCATAAGCTCTTCATCTATATGAAGCCGGCCTGCCGTATCAAGAAAAACTATATCGTTGCCGTGGCTTTCCGCATGAGCCTTTGCAAGGCGGGCGATTTCAACCGGTCTTTTGCCCTCGGCTTTAAAAACGGGAATATCAAGCTGAGCGCCGAGAACCTCAAGCTGCTTTATTGCCGCGGGGCGGTATGTGTCACACGCGACAAGAAGCGGGCGTTTTGACGCTGTCTTGCGAAGATGCGCAGCAAGCTTTGCGATGTTTGTTGTTTTACCCGCGCCCTGAAGCCCGACAAACATAACAATCGTCGGCGGCTTGGGGGAGATATTCAGCTTTTCGCCCTCTCCGCCCATAAGCGCGGTGATTTCTTCGTTTACGATTTTAACAATCTGCTGAGCAGGGTTTAAGCCTTCAAGAACTTCGGCGCCGACAGCACGCTCGGAAACCTTTGCAATAAAATCGCGGACAACCTTGAAGTTGACATCCGCCTCCAAAAGCGCAAGCTTAATCTCGCGCATAGCGTCTTTGATGTCGCGCTCGGTCAGCCGCCCTTTTGAGCGAAGCTTCTTAAAGGCAGAGGAAATCTTATCCGTAAGACTTTCAAAAGCCATCTGAACCCTCCGTGTTTAGATAATCAGATGTCGAGCGCGCGAGCACGCTCAATAACATCATCAATGCAGGAATCAAGCTCAAAGTTCCGGTAGTTCGTATCGTTGATGAGCTTAATGCGCTCAGCAGAGGAAATAATCTTCTTGACATCCTCCGAGAGCCTGCCGAATTTTTCTGCAAGCCCGAGCTTATCCTCAAACTTGCGGAGAATTTCTTCGGAACGGACAATCCCGTCGCGAACTCCCTGACGCGTAATCCCGAGATGCTCGGCGATTTCAGCGAGGGAAAGGTCTTCGTTATAATAAAGGTCAAAAAGCTCACGCTGTTTTTCTGTGAGAATTTCACCGTAAAAATCAAACAGCAGTGTAAGCTCGAGAGAAACGTTTCTCATCTGAAAACCTCCTTTGTAAAGTTAGTTTGCTTTACAATCAAGTATTCTACCACAAAATATAGCACTTGTCAAGTGCAAAAATAGAAAAAACAACAATATATAACGTATATGTTTTGAAAAAATTTTTCTTTTCTTGCATTTCTTTCCAAAGTGATATTGTAATAAACTTAAACTTTGTGTATAATAGACAGTATAAAAATGTCTGTTTTCCGAGGAGGCAGAGAAAGTCGATGAATATGACATATAAAGAAATTTTGCCGGGAATTTGCTTGCGTGTTATCGAAAGCTCCCGCTTTGAGACAAGCTGTTTGTCTGTCCAGTTTCTGGCACATGGAGATGATGCGACAGCTTCGCATATGACTCTTGTTCCGCGTGTTCTTCGCCGCGGGACCGTGCGCCATCCTGATATGGAGTCGCTCGCGGCAGCGCTTGACGATATGTACGGCGCGAGAATTGAGCCCGTTTCCAGAAAACACGGTGAGGTTGTCTCAAGCGGATTTATATGCGACTTTGTAGATGCGGAAGAAAAAACGCTTCCTGCGGTTGTGAAGCTTCTCGGAGAGATTCTCTTTGAGACAAAGTGTGAAGACGGAAGCTTTTATGATGAATATGTTTCCGGCGAGCGTGCAAATCTGATAGATGAGATTAAGTCTGAAATTAACAACAAGCTCTCATATGCCCACAAGCGAGCGACTGAGAAAATGTTTTGCGGTGGTGACTGGGCGGTTTCGGAGCTTGGAACCGAAGACTCCGCAGATAACGTCAGTCCATCTTCGCTCTATAAATATTACAAAAAGATGATTAACGAATCGCCGTGTGAAGTTTTCTTCTGCGGAGGTTATTCGTATGAAGAGGTTGAAAAGGAGATTTTAAAGCTTTTCCGTCTTTGTAAGAGAGGGAACATTTCAAAACTTCCGTCAAATGCTCCCATTTTTGCCGACTCTCTTCGCGTAACGGAGAAAATGGACATTTCTCAGGCAAACCTTCTTATCGGTATGTATACCGATAACGAGGATGTATATCTTCTAAAGCTTCTTGCCGCAGTCATTGGCGGAGGAACAACCTCAAAGCTTTTTGAAAACGTGCGTGAGCGGCAGTCGCTTTGCTATTTTGCCGGGGCGATGTTTGACTCGTTCAAGAAAAATATGTTTATGTATTGCGGGGTTGACCCCAAAAATGCAGAAATAGCGGAAAAGGCGGTTTTAAAAGAATTCCAGAGCTGCCTTGACGGAAACATTACAGACGACGAGATTACCGATGCAAAAAAAGGTATGATTGATGACCTTCTGACAACAGAAGACTCTCTCTCTTCAATGGAATCCTTCTGGCTACGCGCAGCTCTTATGCGGGATGAGAGAACTCCGCTTGAGGTCGCAGACGAGATTAAGAAGATGGACTCGGCGGCGCTGACATCTGCCGCGAGGGAGCTTAAGCTTTCGGTTATTTATCTTTTGACAGGAATGGAGGGCGCAGAAAATGAGAGAAAGCTCTTATCCAACAATTAAGCAGAAAATGATTTCGCATACCTGTTCAAACGGCCTTCGCGTATGCGTCTTTCCTAAACCCGGTTTTCGCCGCGCGTATGCGCTTCTTGCGGTGAACTACGGCTCAATAGACATAAGCTTTGACTGCGAAGGAGAGAAATACACTTCTCCTCTCGGCGTTGCCCACTTTCTCGAGCATAAAGTTTTTGAACAGCCTGACGGCGGAAACGCACTTGCCATATTTGCAAAAACTGGAGCATCTCCCAATGCCTTCACGAGCAACACAATGACTGCGTATCACTTTTCCGGAACAGAAAAGTTTATGCGGAATTTAGAGGTTCTCTTAAGCTTTGTCACGTCTCCTTACTTTACGGAAGAAAACGTTAAGAAGGAGCAGGGGATTATCGGCCAGGAAATCAGCATGGTCAACGACCGCCCGGGCTGGAGAGTTTATGAGAACCTTATGAGCTCAATGTATATAACCCACCCCGTGAAGGATTCCATAATCGGGACAGTCGAGAGCATAAGCAATATTACGCGTGACGTGCTTTTTAAATGCTACAACACATTTTATGTTCCGTCTAATATGACGCTCTGCGTTGCAGGAGATGTTTCGGCTGAAGAAATTGTCGCGGCGGCAGAATCGATACTCCCGAAGGAAAAGGCTCCGCTTATTAAGCGCGATTACGGCAATGAAGAAAGCTGCGTTCTGCGCTCGCGTATTGAAGAAAGTGCAGAGGTTTCAATTCCTCAGTTTGCAGTAGGGGCAAAATGCGCTATTGAAACTTTTGGCGAAGCAGGTATGAGAAACAGGATTATAGCAGACCTTGCCGCAGATATTCTCGGTGGGCCGTCGTCAAAGCTTTATTCCCGCCTTTATGAAAACGGGGATATAACCTCTGATTTTTCTTCAGAAGCCATGTTTTTCCCGGGGACGGTTGCGATGATGCTCTCGGGAGCCGGGCGTGACCCCGACTCTGTCTTTGAAAAGATTAAAGAACGCGCCTATAAGCTTTCACGAGAGATTGATGTTGCATACTTTGAGCGAATTAAAAAAGCTCATCTTGGCCTTCGCCGCCGCTCTCTTGACAGCGTTAAAGCTCTCTGCAGGGAGCAGAGCGAGGCTGTGTTTGGCGGGTTTGATTATCTTGACACAATAGAGATAATCAACGAAATAGACATCTCTGAAATTTGTGACTTCATCAGAAAGGTGTTTAAAGAAGAAAGTATGGCCCTTTCTGTTGTTTCGGGTAAGTAGGTGATCTGATGATAAATGATATAGCCTTTCCGGGGCTTGGCTGGAGCTTTGAAATCAACCGAGTGGCGTTTGAAATCTTCGGTCGGCCGATTTACTGGTATGCTATTATAATTGCGGCGGGGTTTCTCCTTGCTGTGTATTACGGTATGTCGAGAAGCCGCGAATTTAACACCAACGACGATGAAATTATCGGGATGCTTATGTTTGCAGTTCCGCTTTCCATAATCTCGGCTCGGGCTTATTATGTGATTTTTAATATTAAGCCGTATATCGAAGACCCGATAAGTGTCCTTTACATCTGGGAAGGTGGAATCGCCATATACGGCGCGATTATCGGCGCGATTATCGGCGCTTTAATATATTGTAAAATCAAGAAAATAAGTATTGTTAAATTTCTTGACATTGGCGCGCTCGGGCTTATGATAGGGCAGGCGATCGGGCGCTGGGGAAACTTTGTCAATGCCGAGGCATATGGCGGAGAAACAACACTTCCGTGGCGAATGGAGATTAACAACAGCATCTGTGTGCATCCGGCTTTTCTTTACGAATCGCTCTGGAACACGCTTGGGTTTATAATCTTACACTTTTACTCAAAGCACAGGAAGTTTAATGGCGAGGTTTTTGTATTATATGTCATATGGTACGGTATCGGAAGAGCAGTTATTGAAGGGCTCAGGACAGATAGTCTCTATTTCTTCGGCACCGGGATACGAACTTCTCAGGCTCTGGGAATCATAACGGCAGTTTTAGGAATTGTATATTTGATTTATAAATATAAAAAAATAAAATCGGAGGAAAAAACAAATGAGTGCAGTAATAATTGACGGAAAAGCAACCTCAAAAAAGCTTCGCGGTGAGGTTTATGAAAAAGTCAGCAAGCTTGCGGAAAAGGGAATCAAGGCAGGCCTTGCGGTAATAATCGTAGGGGATGACCCCGCAAGCCGTACATACGTAAACAACAAGAAAAAAGCCTGCGCTGAATGCGGCATATACAGTGAAGAATATGCCCTTCCTGCAGAAACAACAGAAGAAGAACTGTTGAGCCTCATTGCAAAGCTCAACAATAAAGCTGACATTAACGGAATCCTTGTTCAGCTTCCGCTTCCGAAGCATATTTCAGAGGATAAGGTAATCGCGGCAATAAATCCCGATAAGGATGTTGACGCATTCCATGTTCAGAATGTGGGGAAGATTATGACGGGGGATTTTGATTTTCTCCCGTGTACTCCCGCTGGTGTTATGGCGCTTTTCGAGGAATACGGAATTGATGTCACAGGAAAGCGCGCGGCGGTAATCGGCCGTTCAAACATCGTAGGAAAACCAATGTCTATGCTTCTGCTTCATAAAAGTGCAACGGTCACCATTTGTCATTCAAAAACAAAGAATATCGCTGAGATTTTGAAGAATTCAGATATCATTGTTGCCGCAGTTGGAAAAGCGGGCTTTGTAACCGGAGATATGGTTTCTGACGGCGTTGTTGTTATGGATGTCGGCATTAACAGAAATGCGGAAGGGAAGCTTTGCGGAGATGTCGATTTTGAATCTGTTTCAAAAAAGGCTTCATACATCACTCCTGTTCCGGGCGGAGTAGGCCCGATGACAATAACAATGCTTATGAAGAACACGCTCCGGGCTGCATGCATACAAAATAGCGTAAATATAGAATAATTTTCAATTTTTTCAGTTGACAAACCGCAATATTCCAAGTATAATATATTTTGTGACAATTACTGTCCTAGTTTGGAGTCGATTATGCGTATTAACATCAAACAGCTTCGTGATGGCAGTGCTTCGGCCCTTCCATTTAAGTTTGAGGCAGATATTTCAGAAACAGAGCCGACCATGTGTTCTGTGGTTACGGTTTCGGGTGAGATAGTCAACCGTGCCGGAGTCCTGCTCCTCGATATGACGGTCGAAGGAGAAAGAAAGCTTTTATGCGACAGATGCGCGAAGGAGTTTTCAAAAGTAGTTTCTGTCCCGTTTGAAGCGTGCATTGTCGACCATCTTGACAACGAAGATGATGAAGATGACTTTATCGTCTGCGAAAGTGATGAGCTTGACCTCTCTGAGCTTTCGGTTTCGATTTTTATACTCGGTTTCGAGAGTAAAAATCTCTGCTCTCCGGATTGCAAGGGCTTGTGCCAGATCTGCGGGGCAAATCTCAATGAGCAAGCATGTAACTGCAAGAACGAGTCGATTGACCCTAGGCTTGAAATCCTTGCACAGTTGCTTGATGACTGAATAAATTTATTATGGTTTATATATCGAAGGAGGTGTCACCATGGCGGTACCAAAGAGAAAACATTCTAAATCGAGGAGAGACATGAACCGCAATGCACATTGGAAGCTTTCGCTTCCGGGGATCGGAGCATGCCCGAAGTGCGGAGCTATGAAGCTTTCACACAGAGCTTGCAAGAATTGCGGAACCTATAACGGTCGCGAGGTTATTGCTGCAGCAGATGCTGCAAAGTAATTTTGCAAAACTCAATTCGGTAAAAGGGTAGAGGTGGATGGATTAATCCTCCTCTATTTTTATATCGGTAGACGGGAGAAGGATATGAGCGCATATATTGCCGAAGTCGAAAAAGAGAGCCTTGCGGAGCGTGCCGGGATACTTCCGGGAGATGAGCTTGTTTCGATAAACGGAAAACCCATCCGCGATGTTCTGGATTACAAGTTTTATTCTTACGACAAGCGCCTGAAAATAGAGCTTAAGAGAAAAACGGTAAAAATCAAGAAAGAAGAAGGCGAGGACTTGGGTCTCGTCTTTGAAACATATCTTATGGACAAGGCAAAGCGCTGTGCAAACAACTGCGTTTTTTGCTTTGTAGACCAGATGCCAAAGGGGATGCGTGAAACTCTTTATTTCAAAGATGACGATGCGCGAATGTCTTTTCTGCTCGGAAACTATATTTCTCTCACCAATCTCTCAGAGGAAGACATAACCCGGATGATACGAATGCATATAAGCCCGGTCAATGTTTCTGTCCACGTTACCGACCCCGAGCTTCGCAAAAAAATGGTCAGAAACCCGCGCGCCGGTGAATGTATGGAGATTATGCGCCGCTTTACAGATGCGGGCATAAAGCTTAATTGTCAGATAGTTGTCTGCCCGGGGCTTAATGACGGCGAGGTTCTTAGAAACTCAATTTCTGACTTGCTTTCCCTTGGAGAAGGAATAGAGAGCATAGCAGTTGTCCCTGTCGGAATCACAAAGCATCGTGATGGGCTTTATCCGCTGAGAGCCGTTGATGAGCCATCAGCTCGCGAGATAATTGAAATCGTCGATTCCTTTGGAGAATCAAATTTAGAATCCCGCGGAGAAAGAATTGTATATGCTGCAGATGAGTTATACATAAAAGCAAATCTTCCGCTTCCGGAGGATGAGTATTATGGCTCATATCCTCAGCTTGATAACGGTGTCGGGCTTATGGCGATGCTCAGGTATGAATTTCTCGCGGCACTTAAGTATACAGAGCTTCCCGAAAGCATAGAGCCGTTTACCGTTGCAACGGGAGTTTCTGCCGCGCCTTTTATTCGAAAACTGATTGACGAACTGGCAAAAAAATGTAATAATATAGATGGGTGCGAAGTCTTTGCAGTTAAAAATGAATTTTTCGGGGAAACTGTAGATGTAGCAGGGCTTGTAACCGGGAACGACCTTATAAAAACATTGTCGGAAAAACCCCTTGCAAAAAGGCTTTTGATTCCTGCCGTTATGCTTAAACACGGCGAAAACGTATTCTTAGATAATGTCAGTATTGTTGATGTTGAGAAAAAACTCAATGTAAGTGTGGTTCCCGTTGAAAATGACGGGGATGCGCTTCTTTCTGCAATGCTTGGTATATAGATAGGAGGTTTTGATATGGGGAAACCTGTTGTTGCAATAGTCGGCCGCCCGAATGTCGGCAAATCTATGCTTTTTAACAAACTTATAGGCAAGCGTATGTCCATTGTTGAGGACACCCCAGGCGTAACGCGTGACAGACTCTATGCTGACTGCGAATGGGCAGGAAAATCTTTTACGCTTGTTGACACCGGCGGAATAGAGCCGAGTACAGATAACGAGATTTTAAAATTTATGCGTGACCAGGCAGAAATTGCAATAACGAACGCTGATGTAATCGTATTTATCACCGATATCAAAACCGGAGTTACGGCATCGGATAACGACGTTGCAAGTATGCTTCTGCGCTCGAATAAGCCGATTGTTCTTGCTGTAAATAAGGTTGACTCAGTCGGAGAGCCTCCCGCAGAGTTTTATGAGTTTTATAATCTTGGCCTCGGAGAGCCTGTTGCAATTTCAGCAGTTCACGGTCACGGCACCGGAGACCTGCTCGACAGATGTATAAAATTCTTTCCTGAAGGAGAGGAGACTCCGGAGGAAGATGAACGCATAAAGGTTGCCCTCATCGGAAAACCGAATGTCGGAAAATCCTCGCTTACCAACAAAATTCTCGGAGAAGAGAGGGTTATCGTCAGTGACGTTGCGGGGACAACGCGTGACGCGGTCGATTCTTCGTTTGAAAATGAATTCGGAAAGTTCGTTTTTATAGATACTGCAGGTATCCGCAAAAAATCAAAAGTAAATGACGATATTGAAAAATTCTCCGTTCTGAGAGCTTCTCTTGCGGTAGAAAGAAGCGATGTCTGCCTCATTATGATAGATGCCCAGGAGGGTGTTACAGAGCAGGACACAAAGGTTGCAGGAATTGCCCACGATGCGGGCAAGGCGTGCATTATAGTAGTTAATAAATGGGACCTTGTCGAGAAAGACGACAAGACTATGAAGAGCGAGGAAGAAAAAATCCGCCGTGACCTTTCATATATGCCGTATGCTCCCATTCTCTTTATCTCGGCAAAAACAGGCCAGCGTGTTACAAAGCTTTTTGAATTGATTACCTCGGCATATGCAGAAAGCAAAAAACGCATAACTACGGGGATGCTCAACAACGTTCTTGCAGATGCTGTTGCGCGCGTTCAGCCGCCGACAGACAGAGGTAAGAGACTTAAGGTATATTACATCACCCAGACGGGCATTCAGCCGCCAAACTTTGTTATGTTCTGTAATGATGCAAAGCTGTTCCATTTTTCTTACAGGCGTTATCTTGAAAACAAGCTTCGCGAGGTGTTCGGCTTTGAAGGGACCCCGATTAGGGTTGTCATAAGGCAAAAAGGAGAAAACGGTTAAAATGAGCATTACTTTAAAATATGTTATATCCGCAATTATCGCATATCTTCTCGGCAGTCTCAATTTCTCAATAATTATATCAAAGCTTACTTTGAAAAAGGACGTCAGAGATTTTGGAAGCGGAAATGCAGGAACAACAAATTCCTTGCGCGTTATGGGAATCAAGAAAACCTTGATTGTTATTCTCGGTGATATTTTAAAAGGCGTTGCAGCGGTTCTTATCGCAACCGCGATTTTTGCGGAGGATGTAAATGCAACTGTGCGTTCTCTTGCCGGATTTTCATGCATCCTCGGGCATACATACCCCGTCTTTTTCGGCTTCAGGGGTGGCAAGGGAGTCCTTACCACAGCTGCGGTTGTAGGAAGCTGGGATATTCGCATATGTCTGATTGCGGTATCTGTTTTCCTGATTGTTGTTGCAATAACAAGGTTCGTTTCCTTGGGCTCGATTATTGCAATCTGGACAGTTCCGTTTTTGTTTGCCGCTTTTTATGGCTTTTCGCCTGACGGCATAATTTATATTTGCTTCGGAGTTCTGGTAGCATCGTTTGTTACCGTGCTTCACCGCTCCAATATTAAACGCCTGCTTGCAGGAAACGAAAATAAGCTGAAATTCAAAAAGTAGTATAGCGAAAGGTGTATTTCTATGAAAATTGCAGTTATAGGAAGTGGCGGCTGGGGAACAGCTCTCGCGGTAATGCTGACTAAAAACGGAAACGATGTCTCGCTCTGGTCATTTGAAGATAAGGAATACGAAAGACTTTATAACGACAGAGAAAACAGAGCATTTCTTCCCGGCGTTTTGTTTCCCGAGGGGCTTTCCTGCACAAAAGATTTGAGCGTCGCAAAAGACGCCGAGATTATTGTTATGGCAGTTCCGTCATTTGCAGTCAGAAGTACGGCGAGAAAGCTTTCTGAGTTTGTAAATGATGACCAAATCATCGTTAATGTTGCAAAGGGAATAGAAAAAGAAACCTCTTTTCGTCTTTCGGAGATAATCGAAGAAGAAATTTATTCAAAAGCAAAGATTGTCGTTCTCTCAGGCCCGTCTCATGCGGAGGAAGTCGGCAGAGGAGTTCCGACGGCAGTAATTGCAACTTCGCGACATAAAGATGCGGCTGAAATCGTTCAGGATGTATTTATGAATGAGCGCTTCAGAGTATATGTCACAGATGATGTCGTTGGCGTAGAGCTCGGCGCTGCGCTCAAAAACGTAATGGCGCTTGCGGCAGGGGTTTGCGACGGCCTCGGCCTTGGCGACAACACGAAAGCGGCTCTTATGACCCGCGGGCTTGCAGAAATGATTCGTCTAGGTGTTGCGCTTGGAGGGAAAGAAGAAACTTTCTCAGGGCTTGCCGGGCTTGGTGACCTTATTGTTACCTGTATGTCAATGCATTCGCGTAATCGCCGTGCCGGGATTCTTATCGGGCAGGGGTCTACATCGGAGAAGGCGATTGAAAAAATCGGTGCCGTGGTCGAGGGGTATTACGCAACCCAATCAGCGATAGAGCTTGCGAAAAAGGTTGATGTCGAAATGCCGATTACGGAAGAAATATATAAAATTCTGTTTGAAGGCGCAAATGCAGAAGAAGCACTTTTCAGACTTATGGGAAGAGGTAAAAAGCGAGAAAACGAAACCGCCTGGAAGGATTCGGAGAAGTAAAATGGAAGAGCGAATTCAGAAAATAATAGCGGCAAGCGGAGTTTGTTCAAGAAGAAAAGCGGAGGAACTCATAACAAGCGGAAAAGTCCGTGTGAACGGTGAAAGAGCAAATCTCGGTGATAAGGCAGATGCCGAGAATGACGTTATCGAGGTCTCGGGGCGCGTTATCTCAGGCGGCGCGAGATACTACATAATACTTAACAAACCGCGCGGATATATTACATCTCTTGAAGATGACCGCGACAGAAAAACTGTAAATGAGCTTGTAGATGTCGGAACTCGCATTCACCCTGTAGGAAGGCTTGATTATAACTCGGAAGGGCTTCTTATAATGACGAATGACGGCGCGCTTACATACAGGCTCACGCATCCGTCACACGAGATTCCGAAAGGATATATAGTCACTGTTCGCGGAAAGCTTGAAGAGGCTATAACAACTCTCAAGTCCTCGATAGAGATTGACGGGCGAATGACACGGCCGGCAGATGTGAATGTCGTGCGCGAGGATTCTGATGGCGGGCTCTTGCACATAACGCTTCGTGAGGGGAGAAACCGGCAGATTCGCCGAATGTGTGAGGCTGCAAACCTCAAGGTCTTGCGCTTAAAACGCGTAAGCCTTGGTGACCTTACTCTTAATAAGCTTCCCGTCGGCCGCTGGCGGCATTTAACAGAACGCGAAGTAAAATACCTTAAATCACTGTAATATATAAAGCTCGCAGAGAAGTTCTCTGCGAGCTTTATATATCATAGATAGTTTTTTGTATCTGTCGGCAGCTCCTTTTGTCGAAGCTTCTTTTCGATATAACGCTTTATTAAAAGGTGGAGAACTGAAAATGTCGGAACAGCGAGGAGAACTCCGGCAATTCCAAAGAGTCCGCCGCCGAGAAGAATGGCGAAAATGACCCAGAAGGAAGAAAGGCCGGTAGTTTTTCCAACAATTTTAGGAGCGAGGAGGTTTCCGTCAAGCTGCTGGAGAACGATGATCATAAGGATAAACCAAAGCACCTTTGACGGCTGAACCATAAGGAGAATAAATGCACTCGGAACGGCGCCTATAAACGGGCCGACAAACGGAATGAAGTTTGTAATCATAACTATCATACTTATGAGAAGCGCATATTCCATACGGAAAATTGACATAAGAATAAAGCAGATGATTCCGAGAATGATAGAATCAAGAATCTGGCCTGAAAGATAGTTTCCGAAGGTTTCGTGGGTATATTTACCGAGCTTTATGAACTTATTGACGGATTTTTTTGAAAAGAGCGCAAATAAAGCCTTTTTGATCTGAGCGCCAAACTGCTCTTTACCGCTGAGCATATATATCGAAATAATAAATCCGATAAAGAAATTTGAAATGCCGGACCCGATTGATATAGAAAAATCAAAGATCTTCGGCAGTGCAGAAGAAATATATTGCGTAAGCTTTCTAAAAAGCTCTTGCGAAGAACCCAGAATCCCGTGAAAAATATCTGAGTCAAGGTTGAAACGCTCGGAAACCGAGTCTATAAACTGGTTGACCGTTCTGATATATGAGTCTGCGTTTCGGGCAAGGGTAGAGACACTGTCGATGAGTTGAGGGATTATGGAGTACATAACGAGAGCTAAAAGCAAAAGAACAAGAAGAACCGTTATGCATATTGCAATCCCACGGTTTACGGATTCCTGACGTTTGAATTTTTTGAAGAGAAAGCTGTTTAAAAGCTTTTCAAGGGAATTTACCGGGCGCGTCAGAAGATATGCAATAACAAAACCTATTATAAAAGGGGAGAGTACGGAAAAAACTTTTTTAACAAAACTGAAAAACTCTCCAATGTTTTGAATGGCAAAATAAAAAACAACAGCGATAATAAGAACGATAGAGTTTGTTATTACCCGAGATGTTGTTTCTTCGGTCCATTTGAACTTCACAGTAGTTTCCTCCTTGGAAAATGATAATAAATCGGAATAAAGATATTGTACCACAACCAAAACGTTGTTACAAGAAAAATATGGACAGTTTTATTTAAACCGGCATACAATAAATCGGACAAGGCTCTTGTTCGCAAATAAATGAAGGAGGAAAATGTCCATGTGTATTTTTTCGAGACTTTTCTGCTGCAACTCCTGCAGTCGCGCACGGAATTGTAATTACAGAATGAGGACAAGGCAAGTCGATGCCGGCGGAAGAAGCTCTTGCAGATGCGAGTGCAATAATTGCTGCTGCTGCTGCGAAGATTATAGAAGATATTAAAAACGCGTCGCCCCTGCAACTATCGTTGCGGGGGCAGTAATTTAAAAAGAAAAAAGACAAGGCAAAAAGCCTTGTCTCATAATGGAGCGGAAGACGAGATTCGAACTCGCGACTTTCACCTTGGCAAGGTGACACTCTACCACTGAGTCACTCCCGCATCACATTAGATATTATACCACATAATATGAAAATGTCAACAGAAAATTATGATTATTTCAGCATTTTTTGAAAATTTTCAAAAGCTGTTTTTTCTTTAAATTTTCATATAGTTTTTTGGGGATACACCCATCAGTTGCTTAAATCGTCTTGAAAAATAGACATAATCAGTGTATCCGCATTTTTCTGCGATTTCAGTGAGTGCGACGGAGTCACCGTAGATTTCAATCAAATAGCACGCGTGGTTGATTCTCGCTTCTGTTAAAAATTCAATTGGCGTCTTTCCCGTAAAGAGCTTAAACTGTGCGCGGATATAATCTTCCGCATATCCGCTTTTTTTCAGAATTTCGTTTACATTGATATTGGAGTCAAAAAAGTTATCAGAAATTTCTGCTACAATACTGTGAAGAACAGAGCTTGTGCTCTTCTCTGTGCGGATGTCCTGCATGAGAAAATGTGCGAGGGCATTGGCAAGGGAATCTAGGTATTCCGGTGGTGAGAATTTGTTTTTTAGCATCATTTCTGCGAGAAAAGAACCGGACTTTTCATCGTCGTCAAAAACTTCAGCCGGTGCAGATAAAGAAAAGATGTGCTTGAAGTCACCTTTGATGTAGATGGTTTCTGCGGCGTCGGTGTATTTTGATGCGTGTACGGTTTCCGGGGGCACGATGACAAATTTCCCCGGGGAAATCGGCAGAGATTTTCCCGAAAAATGGAATTTTCCTGTACCCTTTCGATAGAAGATTATTTCATAGTAGTTGTGCCTGTGTTCATTTGCAGATACGGTCACAAAACCGACTGAAGTTTTCATATTACATCACCGAAACTATTATATACAAAATCTATCTTTTGTGCAAGTTTATTTATAAAAAAGCCTAACATAAAACTTTCATAGGTGGTATTCTTTTAGAGGTTTGTATATAAAAGATATGTGAGGCGAGACGGTATGAAAATGAAAAATGTCGATATGCTTTCGGGCTCGATAACGCGCGGCCTTCTTTCGATGACGATTCCGATTATGATAATGAATGTTATGCAGTCGATATTTACGATTATCGATATGACGGCGCTGAAACATTTTTCGTCTGATTCTTCAGTTGGTGCGATAGGGGTCTGCGGGTCGCTGATAACGCTCTGCACCAGTCTTCTTGTAGGTGTTGCATCAGGCGCGAATGTCGTAGTTGCAAAGCGAATCGGGCAGGGGAATTATGAAGATACCAACCGCGCCGCGATGACGGCTATCCTCACGGCGATTGCAGGCGGGCTTCTCCTTATGCTAATTGGCGTAACCTTTGCAGAAACATTCCTCAAGCTGACAAATTGCCCGGATGAGCTTCTTCCGAAAGCGACGATTTATTTTAAGCTTTATTTTCTCGGTGTTCCGATTCTTATGTTTTATAACTTCTGCGCATCCATTTTGCGTGCGATAGGTGATACGAGAAAACCGATGCTCTTTATTATTCTCGCCGGAATATTAAAGGTTATATTTACGATTCTTTTCCTCGTGTTTACGGATATGACGGTCGAAGGTGTCGCGGTCGCTACCATAATTTCGCAGTTAGTGGCAAGTGTGCTTGCCTTCATAACTATTTTGAGTAATAAAGACATCATTCAGCTTGATTTTAAAAGGATGCGATTTTACGGAAAAGAGCTTCGCGAAATGCTCTTTATAGGTATTCCGACAGGGCTTCAGCACGCACTTTACTCTTTTGCAAATACGGTAATCGTAACCGCCGTAAACGGCTTTGGTGCGAATGCGTCAACGGGGCTTTCGATTGCAAACCAGTTTGATGGAATACTCTATCAGGTCTCTGTCGCGCCATCTCTCGCCGTAATGCCGTATGTAGCGCAGAATGCAGGCGCGGGGGATGTAAAGAGAGTAAAGAAGATTATCATCCGCGCAATTTTAATTACGACTGCATTCGGTGCAAGCCTTGGCTCGCTCTCGGCGATATTCTCAAGACAGCTCTCGTCAATTATGAGCTCGACCCCCGAGGTAATAATGTATTCAATGCAGAAAATGGTGATTATCTCAAGCACATACTTTATCTGCGGAATAAACGAGGTAATGGGCGGCATACTCAAAGGTCTTGGGAAACCGATTGTCCCGACGGTTGCAACGCTTGTGTTTATGTGCCTGATAAGATTCCTGTGGGTCTGGTTTATCTTCCCGCTGTTCCCGAACCTCACCTTCTTATATCTCATTTGGCCGATAGGTTGGGTACTCTCAATAATAACTCAGCTTTTTGCATACTTCCCGGCAATTTCAAAATTGCAAAAGAAGGTAGCCTGTGAAAATTAAATAATATACAAAAAAACGCTTCTGCAATTTGCAGAAGCGTTTTTTGTTATAGAATTTCCCCTGCCGAAATTTCGACAGGGGAAATAGAAGTTTAACTTATTGTTGTCTTTCTTACTTACCCTCGCTTATTGCAGCCTGTGCAGCAGCAAGGCGAGCAATCGGAACGCGGAACGGTGAGCAGGAAACATAGTCGAGACCAATCTTGTGGCAGAACTCAACTGATGTCGGGTCGCCGCCGTGTTCACCACAGATGCCGAGGTGGAGATCTTTGTTAACCGGCTTTGCAAGCTTGATAGCCATATCCATAAGCTTGCCGACACCTGTCTGGTCGAGCTTTGCAAACGGGTCGTGTTCGAAAATCTTTGCATCATAGTATGCTGTGAGGAACTTACCTGCATCGTCACGTGAGAAGCCGTAAGCCATCTGAGTGAGGTCGTTTGTGCCGAAGCAGAAGAAGTCAGCTTCTTTTGCAATATCGTCAGCAGTGAGAGCAGCACGCGGGATTTCAATCATAGTGCCAACTTCGTATGTGAGGTTTGCGCCTGCCTTTGCAATTTCAGCATCAGCTGTCTCAACAACAAAGTTCTTGACGTACTTAAGCTCTTTGACTTCGCCAACAAGCGGAATCATAATTTCCGGCTTGACGTTCCAGTCAGGATGCTTCTTCTGAATGTTGATAGCAGCGCGGATAACTGCAGCTGTCTGCATCTTTGCAATTTCAGGATAAGTTACAGCAAGGCGGCAGCCACGGTGGCCCATCATCGGGTTAAACTCGTGGAGAGAAGAGATGATCTCCTTGATGGTTTCAACGCTCTTGCCCTGAGCTTTTGCGAGAGCTGCAATATCTTCTTCCTCAGTCGGAACGAACTCGTGGAGCGGGGGATCAAGGAAGCGGATGCAAACCGGAGTACCCTCAAGAGCTTCAAAGAGAGCTTCAAAGTCAGCCTGCTGCATCGGGAGAATCTTTGCGAGAGCAGCTTCTCTTTCCTCAACAGTTTCAGAACAGATCATTTCGCGAAATGCTTCAATTCTGCCAGCCTCGAAGAACATATGCTCTGTGCGGCAGAGGCCGATGCCTTCAGCGCCGAGCTCGCGAGCCTTCTTAGCGTCGCGCGGAGTGTCAGCATTTGTGCGGACCTTAAGTCTTCTGTACTTATCAGCCCAAGCCATTATGCGGCCAAATTCGCCTGCGATGGAAGCATCGACAGTCGGGATGATGCCGTCGTAGATGTTACCTGTGGAACCGTCGATTGAGATGCAGTCACCCTCGTGGAAGGTCTTGCCTGCAAGCTCGAACTTCTTGTTCTCTTCATCCATCTTGATTTCGCCGCAGCCGGAAACACAGCAGGTTCCCATTCCGCGGGCAACAACAGCTGCGTGAGAAGTCATACCGCCGCGAACGGTGAGGATGCCCTGAGAAGCCTTCATACCGGTGATGTCTTCCGGAGAAGTTTCGAGACGGACAAGAACAACCTTCTCGCCGCGTGCCTTCCAGGCTTCAGCATCGTCAGCTGTAAATACGATCTTACCGCAAGCAGCGCCCGGAGAAGCGCCAAGACCCTTGCCGATCGGAGTTGCAGCCTTGAGAGCAGCTGCATCAAACTGCGGGTGGAGAAGTGTGTCGAGGTTTCTCGGGTCAATCATAAGAACAGCTTCCTGCTCTGTCTTCATGCCCTCGTCAACAAGGTCGCAAGCGATCTTAAGAGCAGCCTGAGCAGTTCTCTTACCGTTACGAGTCTGGAGCATGTAAAGCTTTTCGTTCTCAACGGTGAACTCCATATCCTGCATATCGTGGTAGTGGCTTTCAAGCTTCTGGCAAACAGCCTTGAATTCTGCAAAAGCAGCAGGGAACTTCTGTTCCATTTCGTCAATCTTCATCGGTGTGCGAACGCCTGCAACAACGTCTTCACCCTGAGCATTTACAAGGAACTCGCCCATAAGCTTCTTTTCGCCTGTTGCGGGGTCACGTGTGAAAGCAACGCCTGTTCCGCACTTGTCACCCATATTACCGAATGCCATCATCTGAACGTTAACAGCGGTGCCCCATGAGTAAGGAATGTCGTTGTCACGTCTGTAAACATTTGCGCGGGGGTTGTCCCATGAACGGAAAACAGCCTTTACTGCGCCGAGAAGCTGTTCTGTCGGGTCAGTGGGGAAGTCACTGCCGATTTTGGACTTATATTCAGCTCTGAACTGAATTGAAAGCTCTTTGAGGTCATCAGCTGTGAGGTCAAGGTCAGATGTAACGCCTTTTTCCTCCTTCATCTTGTCGATGAGCTGCTCAAAGTATTTCTTTCCGACTTCCATAACAACGTCGGAATACATCTGGATAAATCTTCTGTAGCAGTCCCATGCCCATCTCGGGTTGCCGGATTTTGCAGCCATAACGTTGACAACGTCTTCGTTAAGACCGAGGTTGAGGATAGTATCCATCATTCCGGGCATGGAAGCACGAGCGCCTGAACGAACGGAAACGAGGAGCGGGTTTTCTTTGTCTCCAAACTTCTTTCCGCAGATTTCTTCAAGCTTCTTCATGTGTTCCAAAATTTCTGCTTCAATTTCGGGAGCAATTGTCTTGCCGTCATCATAATAACGAGTACAAGCCTCTGTGGTAACAGTGAATCCCTGGGGAACAGGCATTCCGAGGTTTGTCATTTCTGCAAGGTTTGCGCCCTTTCCTCCGAGCAGGTTACGCATAGAACCGTTGCCTTCGGAGAAGAGGTAAACATACTTGTTTGCCAAATTAATCATTCCTTTCTTTCTATTCCAAATAAGTATAACATAAACAAAAGGAAATTTCCACAAAAATTTCCAAAAAAAATAAATTACCCGAAACGTTCGGGTAACTTATTCTCAAGACATAAAAATACTCGATGTGAACAAACGGAAAATTCCAAGTAAGTTCAGGCGTTCGACGGTATCGTCAGCGATCAGAGAACTTTCAGAGAGAACTTCTTCTCCTGAGAGAATCTTAAGCTTTCCCACTGTCTGACCCTTTTCGACGGGGGCGGTAATGGCTTCGGGGACCTCTATGCTATGGGTAAGTGTTGAAAGCTTTCCTTTTTCTACAAGAATACAAGGAGACTCTGAAAATTTCACCGGAACACAGTCACTTTTTCCGAGGACTACCGGAACCGGCTCGAGGTCAATGCCTTGTTCGGGGTTATATATGCCAAAGTTTGCAAAACCAAAGTCAAGAAGGGCTGATGCGTCTGCAAAACGCTCTTTGCTTGATGGTGCTGCCATGATAGTTGCTATAAGCTCCATTCCGTTTCTCTGGGCGCTTGCAGAAAGGCAAAACTTTGCTGTGCTTGTTGAGCCTGTTTTCAGGCCTGTTATCCCTTGATAAGAACGAATGAGCTTGTTTGTGTTTGCGAGTGTGAATGCTCCGTTTCGGAGCGAATCCATCCAGGTGGTAGAATATTCTTTTATTTTCTCGTGCTTGAGAAGCTCTCGCGACATAAGCGCAATATCATAAGCGCTCGTTACATGACCGTCAGCATCAAGCCCTGTGCAGTTTACGAAGTTGGTATCGTTCATCCCAAGCTCTTTTGCGCGGGTATTCATCATTTCAACAAATCCGCTTTCGCTTCCGGCAATAGCCTCAGCCAAAGCCACGGCACTGTCGTTTCCGGATGCAATTACGGTTGCTTTCAGCATATCATTTACGCTCATTTTTTCTCCCGGTGCAAGAAAAACCTGCGACCCTCCCATACTTGCAGCGTGTTCGCTTACAGAGACCATATCATCAAGCTTGATTTTTTCGTTTTCAATAGCTTCCATAACAAGAAGAAGTGTCATAACCTTTGTCACGCTTGCAGGCGGAAGCTTTTTATGCGAATCTTTTTCGTAAAGGAGCTTTCCGGTGTTTTTCTCTATTAAAACGGCAGAGGGGGAAACGGTCTCGGGCGGGCTTGGTGCGGCAGAGACGGTAGGGATAAAAAACAAAATAATCAGAAAAATTGAAATAAATTTTTTCAAAATGACACCTCCGTGTTAAAACTCATTAAAGTATATGTTCTTGACAAAAAAGAATAACCGGGGGCGTGTACAAAAAATTTTGTTCTGCATAGAATGAAGCGAAAGGGTGAGTTATATTGAATCTGGTTTTTTTGACAAGCAGGTCGGTAACGTATGCACAGCGCATTGAAAGAACGCTCAGAAAAAACGGAATATCAGCGCGCATAGAAAGGCCTGAAATAAGATTGACTGAAAAAAGCTGCGCATATGCCGTTGTTATTTCGCAAGGCTTCTTGCCTGAGGCACTTGAAATATTGCGAAAAAGCAATTTAATGCCCGTTAAAGTGATTGTTGAGGAAGAAAACGGCGAATTTCGGGTGCTAAGAATATGATTTATCTCGATAACGCGGCAACAACGATGAAAAAACCCGAAGCTGTGTATGAAGCGATGTTTTCTGCGATTAAGAATTGCGCAAGTGTCGGGCGTGGGGGATATGATGCTTCTGTTAATGCTGCCGAAATTGTCTACACCGCGCGCGAACGCGCGGCCGAGCTTTTCGGGGCGGAGAACGCAGAACAGGTTGTGTTCACAAATAATGCAACACATTCACTCAATATTGCAATCAAAGGGATTGGTGGAGAAGGTAACTGCGTCATTTCGGGATATGAGCATAATTCTGTTATAAGGCCAATAAAGGCGATTGAGGGTTTGGAATGCAAAATTGCGCGCGGAAGGCTCTTTGAGCCTGAAAGCATAGTGAGAAGCTTTGAGCGCCTGATAGACAAAAATACTTCGTTTGTCGTTTGCACTCATATGTCAAACGTTTTCGGATACATCCTTCCGATAGAAAGAATTGATGAACTGTGTGCAAAAAGAGGAGTCCCTCTTATTATAGATGCATCACAGTCGGCAGGGAGTGTAGATATCAAATTGAGCAAACTAAAAGCAACTGTATGTATCTGTGCGCCGGGGCATAAGGGGCTTTATGGCCCGCAGGGAACGGGAGTTTTGATTTGCAGAAACGGCGAAAAGCTCAAGACCTTTATGGAGGGAGGAACAGGAAGCCTTTCAAACGAATTTTCACAGCCTGATTTTATGCCGGACCGCTTGGAGTGCGGAACCCACAACGTTCCCGGGATAGCGGGTCTTTCAGAGGGAATAAAATATATATTGGCTCGCGGGCCGAGAAAAATTTTAGGACACGAACACCGGCTTGTATATTTTCTGGTGCATTCACTAAGGAGTATAAACGGCATAAGGGTTTTCGCAAATAATGACTTGTCTTTTCAGGGCGGAGTTGTTTCGTTTGTATCAGACAACTTAAGCCCCGAGAATATTTCAAAGGCGATGAATGAGGAAAAAATCGCATTGCGGAGCGGGCTCCACTGCGCACCTCTCGCGCACGAAACCGTTGGAACAAGGGAAGGTACTGTACGTGTAAGTGTAAGTGACTTTACAGAAAAAGAAGAGGTTTTTGAGTTTGTAAACGTGCTCAAGAACGTTTTGAAGAAAAGAATCTGAAAATATAATTGAATTTTCTGTAAAATTCCGAAAAAAAGGTTTCCAAAATACGCAGTTTTGTGGTATTATTATAATACAGAGGAATTTGTAACAGAGAGGTGCAGATTATGGAAGTTTTTAATCAAATAATAAGATATTTGACTATGTTCGGAATATGGGATGTTGTCGACATCCTGATTGTTGCGTACATAGTCTATAAGCTCATAACCTTTTCCCGCCGCACAAACGCAGGCCAGGTTTTTAAAGGGGTTATATTTTTGTTGCTCGTTGCCCAGATTTCCGGGCTTTTGGGGCTTAATCTGCTCAACTTCCTTCTTGTGAACACCTTGCAGCTCGGCCTTCTTGCGCTGGTTGTTCTTTTTCAGCCGGAGCTTCGAAAAGCATTTGAGCGCGTCGGAAGCAAAAAGTTTCAGTTTTATTCGGATAAAGAAGCTGCTCCATCAGAACTTGAAAATGCAATTCTGCAGACGGTTGAGGCGTGCAGGAGCCTTTCGTGGTCGCGCACCGGCGCACTAATAGTTTTTGAACGGGAAATTCTCCTTTCCGGGGTTATAAAGACAGGAACGATAATTGACTCCAAAGTCAGTTCGGAGCTGCTGAAAAATATATTTTTTCCCAATACTCCGATGCACGACGGCGCACTTATAATCCAGCGCGGCAGAGCTGCTGCGGCGGGATGTATGCTTCCTCTCTCATCCAATGCAAACCTCAGCAAGCAGCTTGGAATGAGGCACAGGGCAGGGGTCGGAATGAGCGAGAACTCAGACGCGGTTGTTGTTGTTGTTTCTGAAGAAACCGGTTCAGTTTCCGTTGCAATCGGTGGAATGTTAAAGCGGCATCTTGCTCCGGAAACTCTTGAAAAGCTCCTCAGAAACGAGCTTATGCCGAAAACCGAGGAGAAAAAACAAAACTCATTTGCAAGTCTTCTTTCGGGTCTTTTCTTTCACAAGAGGGAAGAAGAGCCTGCAGAGCAGGAAGACAAGAAGGAGGCTTGAAGAATATGACTTGGCTTAAAAAATATGATGTTTTGACCAAAGCGCTTTCGCTTTTGATTGCCGTCGTTCTTTGGTTATACGTTGTCAATATTACTGACCTTTCAAAAAACCATAAGCTTCGTGATATTTCGCCCACATTTGTCGGTGTTGAAGAAATTATGGCCTCAAGAAATCTTATGGTCGTCGGGAAATACTCTGTCGACATTGAAGTTTCAGGAAGCCGCCAGGATATCATCTCTCTCAACAAAACAGATGTAAGAGTTGAGGTCGATGTATCTAAAATCACGAGCGCGGGTACATATGAGTTGCCATATACCGTCTCGCTTCCCTCCACGGCCTATACTCTCCGCAGCAAAAATCCTCAGAAGCTGACAGTTAAGCTTGATGAAGAAGATGTCAACGTCATTCCTGTAAAGTTAAATACAGACGATATTGTGGCAGAAGGGTATGTAGTTGATAAGACTAACGTGACAACGGTTCCCAAAGAACTCAAACTCACGGGCCTTCAGGAGGATGTCGAAAAAATAGCATATGCACAGGTGAACCTCTCTCAAAAAGATATGAAGGCCTCGGTTTCGGGAAAGGTTCCATATGACTTTTATGATATAGACGGAAAGATTATAAAAAGAACATCCGTAACCGCAGATTATGACACCATAGATGTTTCGATTCCGGTTCTTATGACAAAAAAACTTCCACTGTCGCTTGATGTTCAGGGAAGCGATTCCTTCAAAAAGTACGTTTATTATTCTTTTGAACCGAAAGAAATTCTTGTTGCCGGAGAAGAGAGCATAATTGGCCAGATGTCAAGCATTCCGGCAGGGGCAGTTAAAATTTCCGACATTACATCGGGAATGAACAAGAACTTCACATTGACGATGCCTGACGGAATTTTGAATCTCAGCGGTGCAATTGAAGCATCAGCAAAAATTGAATTTGACGGGCTGAGCAAAAAGACTGTCAAAACAACTCTTATTGAGCTGATAAATACATATACTCTTCCGTCGGGATATAAGATTCGCCCGGTCACAACAAGCCTTGATGTTTCAATCCTTGGAACTGACGATGTTCTGAAAAACGTGAACAGCTCAAATGTCCGAGCAGTTGCAGATTTACAGTCAACTGTATTAAGTCGCGGAACACACCCCGTAAATGTTTCGATAGTTGTTGACGGAGTTTCTGAAACAGCAGTTTCGGGAGCTGATGAATACATCATATACGTAGAGGTCAGTTAGGTGAAGAAAAGATGTTCGGATACATTAAGCCATTAAAGCCTGAGCTTAAAATCCGCGAATATGATTACTACAAAGCAAACTACTGCGGATTATGTAATGCTTTGCGAGTTCGTTGCGGTTTTATGGCACGGTTTATTGTTAATTACGATTTCACGTTTGTCTCTATTCTTCTGGCGTATGCCCAAAAAGCGGAGACTCCGCTTGTGAAGAAAAGATGTCTCGTGTGTCCGACAGGGAGACAATGCGTTGTTTCTGATATATCTGACAGAATAGCGGATATCTCAGTCATCCTCACTTATCTTAAATTCTGTGATGATATTTCTGATAACGGATTTTTTAAAAGCTTTTTCAAGGCAAGGCTCCCGAGGCTTTTTATAAAGCCTGCATATCGCCGCGCAAGAAAAATAGCTTCAGGATACGCCCTGCGTGCAACAGAGCTTTATAAAGAGCTTTCTGAGCTTGAAAAAAACAAAACGCCTTCGATTGATGAAACCGCTGATAAGTTTGCTCTTATGCTTTCGTCAATTATTGAGGGCGAGGATGGTATAAGCAGAATATTAAGAGAAATCTTATATCATATCGGCAGGTTTGTTTATATAATTGATGCTCTGGATGACTTTAGGGAAGATATGCTTCGCGGCGAATATAATCCTATCGCATCGCGCTTTGAGATTGCTTCCGAGAAGCTTCCGTTCGATATTTGTGAAGAAGTTGTTGCAACGCTGAATTTAAGCCGGAGAGCTGTTTTGTCAGCCTTTGAACTTCTTGAAACAAACGAAAACACGGGGCTTATCCGAAATATAATAGAGCTTGGAATGGCAAATACTATAGCTACGGTAATGAAAAAGGAGAAATAATCTATGAAGGATCCATATGCAGTGCTTGGGGTTTCAAGCTCTGCTTCAACTGAAGAAGTGAAAAGGGCTTACAGGGAACTTGCAAAAAAGTATCACCCCGATAATTATATAAATAACCCTCTTGCAGATCTTGCGGAGGAGAAAATGAAGGAAATCAACGAAGCTTATGACTCGATAATCAATTCCCGCGCATCCGGCAGCTCGTCAGGCACATCTTCGGGGAATTACAATTACGGCGGAAGCGGAAGATATCAGAAAATCCGCCGTGCAATTTCGGAGAACAATATTCTGCTTGCCGAGAAGCTCCTTTCAGAGGCTTCGGTGCGCGATGCAGAGTGGAACTTTCTCATGGGCAGTGTTATGCTCCGCAAGGGATGGTATGACAATGCAAAAACGTATTTCAGAACGGCATATTCGATGGAGCCGAATAACCCTGAATATGCAGAAGCATTCAGGCGTATGCAGGACTCGGGCGCAGGGGCGAATTTCGGCGGGGCGATGCTGACTCCGTGCGACTGCTGCACCGGGCTTATGTGTGCAGATTGTCTGTGTGATTGCTGCTGATATGAAAAATACAAGAAACATTACAACCTGCGCGATGCTTGCGGCGGTTTCAACCGCGCTTTGCATTCTCTCATCTGCTTTTCCGACAATGTCACTTACGATACTCGCAATCTGCGGGGTAGTCTCTTCGCTTGCGCTGAATGTTTGCGGATATAAATATGCCTTTCTTATGTATGCGGCAGTCTCGCTGCTTGCGCTCATTCTTTGCACTGATAAGAGCTGTGCGGTTTACTATATCCTTCTTTTCGGCCATTATCCGATGGTGAAAACGGCTCTTGAGAGAATATCGAAAAAAACTCTTGTATGGATGTTGAAGCTCGCTTTTGCAAACCTTCTATGCTTTGTTTCGGTGTTACTCATAACATACATCATAGGTGTTTCCGGAGAGCTAAATGATTTTGAAAATCCGTTGTTTTGGATTCTTTATAACGCGGCGTTTGTTCTTTATGACATTTGCCTTGAAAAGATTATTCTTTTCTATATTTCAAAGGGCGGAAGAAAAGGCAGATTTCATTGACAAACACAGACGTTAATTGATATAATATTCTTATTACTTAATTGAAAACAGAGGGATGCATTATGGTAAAAAGTATGACAGGGTACGGGCGTGCGTCCGAGATTTTACATATGCGCGGGATTACGGTTGAGGTTAAAAGTGTAAACCACAGATACCTCGATTGTACGGTCAAGTCTCCGAGGGCATATATTTTCCTTGAAGACTCCGTGAAATCGGCTGTTTCTTCGGAAATAGCAAGAGGCAAGGTTGATGTTTTCATAACCATAGACAATTCAGAAGCCGAAAACGTGCGCGTAAAATTGAACGAGCCGCTTCTCAAAGGCTATCTTTCGGCATTTGAGACAATCGAAAACACATATTCTCTTCGCGGAATAAGCTCGGTTTCAGAGGTTATGAGAATTCCGGACCTTCTTACGGTTGAAAAAGAAGAGGACGATGCAGAGGAGATTATAAATGATGTTTCCTCGGTTTTGAAATCCGCGCTTGAAGGGCACACCGAGATGCGCATCCGAGAAGGAGAGCGCCTTGCGGAGGATATTTTGTCAAGGCTTGAGCTGATAGAAAAGCTTGCGCACTCCGTAGAAGAACGCTCGCCAAAATGCGTTGAGGAATACCGCGCGAAACTTCTTGCGCGTATGCAGGAGGTTCTTGACTCTGCTACGGTTGACCCGCAGCGAATTCTCACGGAGGCTGCGATTTTTGCAGATAAAATTGCTATTGATGAAGAAACCGTCAGACTTCACAGCCACATTTCGCAGTTTCGTGATATGTTAAAGTCCGGCGGCTCAATCGGAAGAAAGCTTGACTTTCTTGTTCAGGAGCTAAACCGCGAAGTAAACACAATGGGCTCAAAAGCAAATGACCTTGAGATTACCTCGACGGTTGTTGATATAAAGGCAGAAATTGAAAAAATCCGTGAGCAGGTTCAGAATATAGAATAAAGGAGCTGTTTCTGTTGAAATTAGTTAATATAGGCTTCGGGAACGTTGTTTCCGCAGACAGGATTATCACTGTTGTCAGCCCCGAATCCGCGCCTATTAAGAGAATGGTTCAGGAAGCGAAGGAAAGAGGGATGCTTATAGATGCATCCTACGGCAGAAGAACTCGTGCCGTCATAATTATGGATAGTGACCATATTATTCTTTCTGCAATTTTACCTGTGTCCATATCAAGCCGTGTAAACGGAAAAGAAAACGCAGACTCGCAGGACGAGAGTTCTGATGATAAATAATTTTTTGGAGGAAAACCGCTATGATGTTATATCCGTCAATGAGCAAACTTTTAAAGGAAGTAAACGGGAGATACCTTCTCGTTAATCTTGCAGCAAGACGAGCAAGAGAAATTGCAGAGTACGCTGATGAGGAAAGAATAGAGCTTTCTGAAAAGCCGGTCAGCCTTGCAGTTGATGAAATTGCAGAAGGAAAGCTCTCGGCAATTCAGGTATCAGAATAGATCTCCGGAGGGATTTTTTTGGAGAGGAAGCTATCGGCACTTGTTGCAGTCAAAGCCGCGACTTACGCAATTGACAAGCCATATGAATATATAATCCCCGAGGAGCTTGCAAACAAAGCAGTCCCTGGGGTTCGTGTGCGTGTCCAATTCGGTAAGGGCAGGAGAAAAACAGAAGGAATCATCCTTGAGTGTCGTGAAGTTTCCGGAGATTCCGGGTTTAAGCTGAAAGAAATTTCAGAAATAATTGACGAAACCCCTGTGCTTGACAGCAGCTTGATCAGGTTGGGCTTGTGGCTCCGCGAGCAATACTTCTGCACCTTTTTTGATGTTGCGAGAGTAATGCTTCCGCAAGGTGCGTGGCACAAGTTTGATTTGAGATATATCCCTACGGAAAGCGGGCTTTTCGACCGCGCAAGAAAGGCTTGCAGCACTTTGGAGTTTGGCAAAGAAATATGCTCGCATATTTTTAATTCGTCAGGGCCCTGCAGACGGCTTGACCTTGAAAAGCTTTACGGGAAAGTGTTCTCTGATAAAGTAATTTCAAAGCTTTTGAAGAACGGTTTTATTACTGAGGCAGAGCATATAATCAAGAATATCTCGGACAAGACCGAAAGGCTTGTCCGAATTGATGTATCAAAAGAAGAAATAACCGAATATATAAAACGCAAAAAACCAAAGGCATCAGCAGTCGAGGCGCTCACCCTGCTTTCGGAAATCGGAGCGATCGCATCTCATGAGCTTTCTTATTTTACGGGAATTACACCGGCTCAGTTGAATACCCTGAGAAAAAACGGAATACTTCATTTCGAGAGCGTTGAGGTTTACAGACGGCCTAAAATAACAAGCACAGCCATCAAGAAAGAAATTAAATTAAACCGTCAGCAGGAAGCTGTTTTCATCTCTCTTGCCGATAAACTTGGAAAAGGCGCGTCCTGTTCGTTGCTCCACGGGGTTACGGGCAGCGGAAAGACACTAATATATTTTAAGCTTATTGAAAAGGTAATCTCTGAGGGGAAAGGCGCTATTCTTCTCGTGCCGGAAATCTCCCTTACTCCGCAGCTTCTCTCGCAGGTATATGCCCGCTTTGGTGAGCGCACGGCAATTATGCACAGCGCGCTTTCCGCGGGCGAGAGATACGATGAGTGGAAGCGAATAAAAAACGGAGAGGTTGACGTTGTCGTCGGAACCCGCTCTGCTGTTTTTTCCCCGCTTCAGGATATTGGAATAATAATTCTTGACGAAGAACAGGAGGATACATATAAGTCCTCACAGACCCCGCATTATCACGCGCGTGAGGCTGCAAAATTCAGATGTGTTACTGAAAATGCGCTTCTTCTTTTAGGCTCAGCTACTCCGTCTGTCGAGAGTATGTATTATGCCGAGGTTGGGAAGTATAACTTACATACGCTCCCGGAACGCTTCAATGAAAAGCCGCTTCCAAAGGTTATAATTTCCGATCTTAGAAAGTCCCTTGCTGAGGGAAGTGACAGAATTATAGGTCGGGAGCTTTATTCTGAGCTTGAAAAGAATATTAAAAACGGCGAACAGAGCATATTGTTCTTAAACCGCCGCGGCGCGAATAAATACATTGTGTGTGACGATTGCGGAGAGGTCCCCGGATGCCCCAACTGCAGTGTCCCTCTCGTTTATCATTCAAAAAATTCAAGGCTTATGTGCCACCATTGTGGATATTCTGAACGAATCGAAACTGCGTGCAAGCATTGTGGCGGGGAAATGCGCTTTGTAGGCTTTGGAACGCAACGCGTTGAAGAGGAGCTTTCTGAGCTTTTCCCTGGTGTTGAGGTCATACGAATGGATATGGATACGACCTCTCAGAAATCATCCCACGAAAAGCTTCTTTCCCGATTCCGCGATGAAAAGGTTCCGATTTTGCTCGGAACACAAATGATTACAAAAGGGCTTGATTTTGAAAACGTTACGCTTGTGGGAGTTCTGTCGGCAGATCAGGCGATTTTCAACGAAAGCTATAAGGCATCCGAAAATGCTTTTTCTCTGATAACTCAGGTAGTCGGCCGTTCAGGCAGAGGCAAAAAAGAGGGAAGAGCGGTTATTCAGACATATTCGCCTAAAAACTTTATTGTAGAGACCTCGGCTCTTCAGAACTATAATGAATTTTACAAAAGCGAATTAAAGCTTCGTGAAATACGTAACTTACCGCCGTTTTCAGATATTTTTTCTCTTACCTTCCTTGCTGAAAGCGAAAATGGCGCGTTTAACGCGTGCAGTGCAATTTGCAACAAGGCACGGGATGCGCTTGCGTCTGAGTACAGCGATATATCGGCAAAGGTCCTGGGGCCTACGCCATCTTCAATAGTCAAGCTGAATGGGAAGTTTCGATACAAGCTTATTATTTCGACAGAGAATAATAAACGCTCGCGCGATTTAATTTCAAGACTTTTGCGCGATTTCCTCAATGATAAAAGATATAAAGACATAAGCATCGTTCCTGACATAAATACAACAGATTTTTAGGAGAAATTGAAATGGCTTTAAGAAACATAGTTCAAGAGGGAGATATGGTCCTTCGGAAGAAATGTAAAGAAGTAAAGGATTTTAATGAACGTCTGCATATTCTTCTTGATGACATGGGCGAGACATTAGTTTATGCAGACGGTGCAGGGCTTGCAGCTCCGCAGGTCGGAGTTTTAAAGCGCGTTGCAATCGTCAGCGTTGATGGCGAGTTCTATGAGCTTGTAAACCCTGAAATTATAGAGTGTGAAGGCGAACAAACAGACCCTGAAGGCTGTCTCAGCATTCCCGGAATTTACGGAACCGTCAGTCGCCCGATGAAGGTTAAGGTAAAAGCTCAGGATAGATTCGGGAAAGAATTTACCGTTAGCGGAGAAGGTCTCCTCGCGCGCGCATTCTGCCACGAGATAGACCATCTCGACGGCATTCTTTTCAGAGATAAGGTTATAGAATACTACGAAGAGGAAAAATAATGAAAATTTTGTATATGGGGACCCCTGATTTTGCTGTTTTGCCACTGAAAAAACTGATTGAAGGTGGGCATAATATCTGTGGGGTAATAACAAGAGAGGACAAACCGAAGGGCAGAGGAATGAAAGTTCTTATGACCCCTGTAAAGGAGTTTGCCCTTTTAGAGAATATTCCCGTGTTTCAGCCGACAAGCTTAAAAAATGGCGAGCTTTCAGAGCTTCTTTCAGAGCTTTCACCGGAGATGATAGTTGTAGTTGCATATGGCAAAATTCTCCCGAAGTATGTGCTTGATTTTCCGAAGTACGGCTGCATCAATCTTCACGGCTCGCTTCTTCCGAAATACAGAGGCAGCGCGCCGATACAACACGCAGTCCTAAACGGTGATAAAGTTTCTGGCGTTACTACAATGCTTATGGACGAAGGCCTCGACACTGGCGCGATGCTTATGCGCCGTGAAGTCAGAATTGAAGCTGACGACACCTCTGAAAGTATGTTTGATAAGCTTTCTGTTTGTGGAGCTGAGCTTCTTGTTGAAACGGTCAATGCAGTTTCAGGTGGCAAAGTGACCCCCGAGCCTCAGGATGATGCTCTTGCGACATATGCACCTCCGATAAAAAAGGAAGATGCAAAAATTCTTTGGAGCAAGACAACAGGCGAGATTCTCAACCTGATTCGCGGAAGCTTTTCCTGGCCGATAGCGTTTACAGATAGCGTCATTGGCAGGATTAAGGTTTTTTCTGCAGAACGTGCAGATGGAAAAGGAAAGCCCGGCGAGGTTCTGGAGCTTTATAAGAACGGGCTTGAGGTTGCAACGGGTGACGGAAGCGTAATTATCACGCTTTTTCAGGTCGAAAGCGGAAAAAGAATGCCACCGGCAGACTATTTCAGAGGCCACGACAGCATAATCGGCTCTTATTTTGAATAAAGCAGGTGTTTATATGTTTTTTGGATATTTCTACGGCATTGATATAACTTATATTGTGCTTGTCTTGCCGGCTGTGCTATTTGCGCTTATCGCACAAAGCCGAGTAAACAGCACTTTCAAAAAATACTCCGGAATGAGGAGTGTCAGAGGCTTAACCGGCGCTCAGATTGCCGAAAAAATGCTCTTGGATTTTGGAATAACAGATGTTAAGGTCGAACGCGTAAGAGGAAACCTAAGCGACCATTTTGACCCGAAAGCAAAGGTTATAAGACTTTCAGATTCTGTTTATTCGTCAACGTCAGTCGCTGCGGCAGGAGTGGCCGCTCATGAATGTGGCCACGCCATGCAGTATGCCGACGGGTACGGCCCGATAAAGCTACGCAACGCCATAATCCCTGTTTGCCAGATTGGTTCAACCCTGTCGATGCCATTAATTCTTGCAGGGTTTATCTTCTCCTGGCAGCCGATTGTCAATGTCGGAATCCTCTTTTTTGCGCTTGCGACATTTTTCCAGCTTGTGACACTTCCTGTAGAATTCAATGCGTCAAGACGCGCACTTTCGACTCTTGAAGCTTCTGCAATCTTAACTCTTGATGAAAACGATGCTGCTAAAAAGGTTCTTTCGGCTGCAGCGATGACATATGTCGCAGCGCTTGCAGTATCGCTCGTTCAACTGCTGCGGCTTATACTACTATTTGGCGGAGGCAGGAGACGAGATTGAAAAAGAACGACGCAAGAGATGTTGCCTTGTCGGCGATTACAGCTTTTCGGAAGAAAAACGCCTGGTCTGACGGCTTTTTGAGAAATGAGATAAGAAAAAACGAATTATCCCCGCGTGATGCCGCACTTGCAAGTGAAATAGCAAATGGCGTTCTGGAAAATTCTTTGCTTATCAATTACTATATCTCAAAGTTTTCTTCAATCAAGTTAAACAAGATATCCCCGGGCATACTTGATATATTGCAAATGGCAGTATATCAGATTCTGTTTCTCGACAGAATTCCTGATTCTGCGGCAGTAAACGACGCGGTGAACCGTGCAAAGCGCAACAACCAAAAAGCCGCAGGGTTCGTCAATGCGATAACGAGAAAAATATCATCGTCAAAAGAAAATCTGCCGGAAATTGAGGGCTCAACGGAAGAAATCCTTTCCGTAAAATATAGCCACCCTCAAGAGCTTGTTAGAAAGCTGTCTGAAGAATTCGGGGTGGAGATATGCGAAAAAATCCTAATTGAAAACAACAGAAAACCAAAGGTTTATGCGAGAGTTAATACGTTAAAAACAACGCCGGAAGCTCTTCTTTCTCAGAAAGAAGAAACCTCGCTCAGCTTTTCGGAAGGGAAACTTCAAAATTCCGTAAAAATAAGCTTTTCGGGAAGTATAGAGAAGAATGAAGCCTTCTTAAAAGGAGAATTTCATGTTCAGGATGAAGCGAGCCAGCTCGCCGCAACTCTCCTCTCTCCGCAGAAAAATTCACGCGTTCTTGATGCGTGTGCAGCACCAGGTGGCAAGTCATTCTTGCTCGCAGAGCTTATGGAAAATACGGGAGAGATTATTTCCTGCGATATATATGAGCATAAGCTGAAGCTCATAGAGGCCGGAGCGCGGCGACTTGGAATAAAAACCATAAAACCGATCCTTCGCGATGCTTCCGTTTTTGTTCCGGAATACGATCAATCGTTTGACTATATCCTTGCAGATGTTCCGTGTTCAGGGCTTGGCATCATTCGCAAAAAGCCTGATATCAGATACAAAATGCTTGAAGAAATATCAGAGCTTCCGCACCTTCAGTCAAAAATTTTGCAGAATGTCTCAAGATATCTTAAGCCGGGAGGGGCGCTTGTTTACTCAACCTGCACAATCCTTTCAGAAGAAAACTCGCGTGTTGTAGAAGCTTTTCTCGGCGAAAACGAAGACTTCTGTGAGGAAAAAGCTGAGATTGAAATTTCACACATCAAAGAAAATTTCGGAATTACTCTCTTGCCGCATATAAGCGGAACAGACGGCTTCTATATGTGTAAGCTTCGGAGGAAAAAATGATTGATATACGTTCGATGAGCTATTATGAGCTTGAAAAATACATACTCTCTCTCGGACAGCCGAAGTTTCGGGTTTCGCAAATTTTTTCTTGGCTTCACAAGGGGATAGAAAGCTTCGATGAAATGCTAAATGTTCCAAAGGCTTTGAGAGAAACTCTCACAAAAGAGTGTGCCTTAAATAATGCAGAATGCGTGCGCGCCCAGGTTTCGAAAAATGACGGCACGAGAAAATACCTTTTCAGATTTTTGGATGGCAACTGCGTTGAAGCTGTTTTTATGAAGTACAATCACGGAAACACGGTCTGTATTTCAACTCAGGTTGGTTGCAGAATGGGTTGTGTTTTTTGTGCCTCAACAAAGAACGGATTAATAAGAAATTTGCTTCCGTCTGAGATGCTTGCCGAACTCTTTGCGATTATCAGGGATACAAACGAGAAGATATCGAATATCGTTCTTATGGGTACGGGTGAGCCGCTTGACAATTATGACAACGTAATTAAGTTTCTTCATCTTGTAAACGATGAGCGCGGGCTGAATATCGGGATGCGCCATATATCGCTTTCCACCTGCGGTTTGTGCGAAAAAATCGAGAAGCTCGCGGAGGAAAACCTTCCGATAACTCTTTCTGTTTCGCTTCACGCGCCGACAGACGAGGCCCGAAGTGCTGTGATGCCCGTCAACAAGGCGTATGGAGTAGACAGGCTTATAAAAGTATGCAAGGCATATTTTGAAAAGACATCCAGGCGGATTTCGTTTGAATATACTATGATTTCAGGGAAAACCGATAAGCTTTCACAAGCAAATGAGCTTGCAGAGCTTTTGTCAGGGTTTCCGTGTCACGTCAATTTAATCCCGCTTAACAAAATAAAAGAAGGAGAACTCTCACCAAGCTCTCAGGACGAGATAAACGCTTTTATGTCATATCTTGAAAAGCGGGGAATAGCGGTTACTGTAAGGAGAAGCCTCGGTGCTGATATTGATGCAGCGTGCGGTCAGCTCCGCCAGAATTACATTTCGCAATAAATTTCGGCTATATCGTCGGCCGTAAAAGGGCGATGCTGTCGAGAAAGACAGTATATGGAGAAAAATATGTTTGCTTGGGGAAAATCCGATATAGGAAGGGCAAGAAAGGACAATCAGGACTCTTTTGCATACAGCGTTTCAGATGCAAAAAAGCTTGCTTTTGCCGTTGTCTGTGACGGAATGGGCGGTGCTGCGGCAGGGAATATTGCAAGTCAGCTTGCGCTTGAAAGCTTTACTGACTGCATAAGAGGCGCTGAGTATAAAAACTTTTCGTATGAACAGCTTTGCTCATTGCTTGAAAAGGCACTCAGTGCGGCAAATTCTGCGGTTCGGGAAAAGGCAATGAGTAGCCCCGCGTTTGCGGGAATGGGAACAACTCTCGTTTCTGCAGTTGCAACCCCTACAAAGGTGGCTGTTATAAATGTCGGCGACAGCCGTGCATATAAGATTAATTCAGAAGGAATAACGAGAATCACCGACGACCATTCACTTGTCGCTGATATGGTTCGTTTCGGAGAACTGACCGAAGATGAGGCGCGTGAGCATCCGGGGAAAAACCTCATTACGCGCGCGGTAGGAACAGATGTGACCGTTTCTGGAGACGTGTTTTTTCCGGAAATGAAGCAGGGCGAATTTATGCTGCTCTGCTCTGACGGACTGTCAAATCTTGTAAGCGAGCAGGAAATGCTTTATGAGGTTGTTTACGGCGGAGACCATGAGGACTGCTGCTCAAGGCTTATTGATATTGCAAATGACCGTGGCGGTTTCGATAATATAACCGTTGTTTTGCTTGCGTTTTAGGTGAGGAGGAAGTATATTATGAATGACAAGTACATAGGAAAGCTTCTTGATAACAGATATGAGATTCTCGAGGTAATAGGTAACGGCGGAATGGCAGTTGTTTACAAGGCTCTCTGCCATCGTCTTAACCGATATGTTGCTGTTAAGATTTTGAAGGATGAATACGCAAAGGATGAGGAGTTCAGAAACCGCTTCCACGCAGAGAGCCACGCAGTCGCTATGCTCTCTCATCCGAACATTGTTGCGGTATATGATGTATCGCGTTCAAACTCAATAGAATATATTGTTATGGAGCTCATCGACGGAATGACTCTCAAGCAGTATATGGAGCGCCGCGGCCCGCTTTCACAGAAAGAAGCTATTCATTTCACGATTCAGATTCTAAGAGCCCTTTCACACGCGCATTCGAAAGGGATCATACATAGAGACATAAAGCCTCACAACATAATGCTTCTTCGTGACAGTACGGTCAGGGTTGCCGATTTTGGGATTGCTCGGCTTGAATCATCTCAGAAGACAGTAACTCGCGAAGCCTTCGGTTCTGTTCATTATATTGCGCCGGAGCAGGCGAAGGGAAGCAAAATTGACTGCCGTGCAGACATTTACTCCACCGGCGTGGTTCTGTATGAGATGCTTACCGGGAGACTTCCGTATGAAGGGGATACTCCGGTTTCAATAGCTATTCAGCATATAAATTCGCTCCCCTTAAGCCCGAGAGAAATTAACCCTGAGATTCCTGAGGCTTTGGAAAAAATCACGATGAAGGCGATGGCATCTACACTTTCAAAAAGATATGCATCTACCGATGAAATGATAGAAGACCTTGAAATGTTCAGGAAGAATCCTCAGGTCGATATATCATACGAACCGCCCCTCCCGCAGGAAGAAGACCTTTCAGCGACAAAGCCAATTAAGCTTCGTGAGGATGACGATTTAGAAGAAGACTTGTTGGATGAAAATAAAAAACACTCAAACGACAAACTTCCGATGATTGCAGCTCTTGTTGCCGGAGGAATTTTCCTTGTAGGTGTAATCACTCTTCTGGGAACTTTGTTCGGCTGGTGGAGCAACTCTTCTCAAAAAGCCCAGGAAACTCCTGAGGTAATTGGGATGACGATTGAAGAAGCATCCGACGAATACAAGAAATTTGAAATCATTGAAACTGACGAAGGCGCGCGTGAATACAGCGATGAATTTGAAGAAGGAATGATAATCAAGCAACGCCCGGAGGCGTTCAAGGCAAATTCTTCAGGCAAGATCTACGTCACAATAAGCCGCGGAAAGCGCGAGGACAAAATTTATCTCTCAGAGCTGTATAATATGAGCGAGGAGCAGGCAAAAATTGTCCTTGAACGCGATGGGCTTACTTATAAAATTGAGGAAGAAAATTCAGACGAAGTAGCGGAAGGATACGTCACAAAAACCGATCCCCAGGAAGGAACTGAGCTTTCAGAGGGAGACATTGTAACCGTATATATCAGTCTCGGAAAGGCTGAGAAAGAGGTTGAGGTTCCGAAAATTGTCGGAATGACGGAAGAAAAGGCTATAGAGGCCCTTTCGGCTGTAAAGCTTGAAAAGGGAAGCGTCGGTTATGAAAACAGCAATTCGGTAAGCAAGGGGCTTGTAATACGCCAGGATGTAGCGGAAGGCGAAAAACGAGGTGAGGGAACGAGCGTCGGATTTACCGTAAGTCTTGGAGAAAAGAAAGAAGATGTTTCTGAAAATCCGAAACCAGAAACACCGAATAATCCCGCAAAACCAGATAGTCCAACAACAGACGATACAATTAAAATTACAAGGGAGATAAGACTTCCGACATCTCCTGACTCCTTTACCGTAAAAATCACGGTTAATGGTGAAACGCAGTATGAAAAACAACATAAGGGTTCGGACGGCTCTGTCATGGTCACATTGAGCGGCAAAGGCACCTCAACGGTAAGCGTTTATATTGACAATGTGATTCGCCAGGAGATTCCGATAGATTTTAAATAATATGGAAAATAACAGTTCAGGTAGAATTCTAAAAGGTATCGGCGGATTTTATTATGTTGATACAGAGCAAGGGCTCATTACGTGCAGAGCGCGCGGAAAGCTTCGCAAGCTCGGCGAAACCCCTTATATAGGTGACTTTGTTTCTGTTTCTGTCCAGAGTGATAAAACCGGATATATTATGGAGATTCATGAGCGCAAAAACTTTATGATTCGGCCGCCTATTGCAAACATTGATATGATAGCAATTATTGCGTCAAAAGCGCCGCCGTGTACGGATACGTATTTTATAGACAGAATTACGGCGATGGCAGCTCACAAGAACATCGAAGTCTGCATAGTTATAAACAAATGCGATCAGGATATAGGAAACGAGCTGTTTGAGGTATATCAAAATACAAGGACAAAAGTGTTCAGGTTGAGTGCGATAAGCGGTGAAGGAGTTTCTGAATTTAAAAAATATCTTTCGGGAAAGCTGACCGCCTTTACAGGAAATTCAGGAGTGGGGAAATCAACCCTTATAAATGCACTTCTCCCTTCTGTATCTCTTGAAACCGGAGAAATTAACAAAAAAATAGGCAGAGGGCGTCACACCACCCGGCTTGTCGAAATACTCAAAGCAGACGAAAAAACGTGGATTGCGGATACTCCGGGCTTTTCAGCTTTCGACATAAGTATGATGGCGGAAATCGAGCCCGGAGAACTTGAACTTCTCTTTCCTGAGTTTTCTCTCTATTCTGACAAGTGCAGATATATAGGTTGTTCCCATTTGAAAGAGGAAGACTGCGCTGTAATTGAGGCAGTTTCTGTCGGGGAAATTGAAAGAAGCAGACACGAGAGCTATGCTAAGCTATATGCAGAGCTTGATGCGATTCCGAAATACAAAAAGGGTGATAACAGATGAAAAACAAGCTTTTGACTTTAAAATTCGCCGGAACCTTGATAGTGGGCCAGTTTCTTGCGCTTCTCTGCTCTCTTTTGATTCTGACTATTATAGGCTTTTTTTCCAAAAACGGATCCGGTGCTTTTCAATCTCTCCTTTGCCTTGCTGTTTTTGTTGTGATTATTTACTTCGACTCGTGGCATAAAGGTTCGGAAGATATAAACAAAATTAAGCTTGGCTTCATTAAAAAAAATATTTTTAAAGGAATGCTTGCCGGGCTTATCGCTATAATCCCCTCATTTTTATTAGCGCTTTTTGCCTTTTTTTCGGAATCAAAAAATGTCATTTTCTTTGATTTTCTCGGAATTGATTTATTCAGTGCGATTAACAGGTTTTGGCAACTTCCGCTCAGCTTTTTGTTCAATCTTGTAAATAACAAGCCGGTGCTTAATCTCTTGATTCCGTTTTTTGTTCCGGTCATTTCCGGAGTGGGCTATCTGTTTGGGCTGAACAGGATCTCTATTAAACAGATAATGCTCTACAAGGGAGATGAGAAATAGAATACTTTTCAATATCGCACCATAAAAATTATTGGGGTGATATTATTGAAAATGAAAAACTTATTTAATACAAGTGTAGTTGTATTATTTGTCTTAGCTGTGTCGGTTTTATTTTTGCTTGAAAATGCAGAAATTACCGATACAACAACAGATGTTGCGCCGTCTCAAACCGTCATTATCGATGCGGGGCACGGCGGGGAAGACGGCGGCGCCGTCGGCCTTGGAGGAATACTTGAAAAACAGATTAATCTCGATATATCCGAAAAACTTGAACATATCCTGAATCTTTGCGGTGTGAATACGGATATGACCCGAAGAAGCGATGTTTCGCTTTCTCAAGGAGAGGCCTCAACAGTGCGTGGCAGAAAAGTAGCGGATATAAAGCTGCGTGTCGAGCAAATTAGAAATACGCCGGGCGCTTCACTTATAAGCATACATCAGAACTCTTTTCCGCAGAATGATTGCAGTGGTGCGCAGGTGTTTTTTTCCCGGAACAATTCATACAGCAAGGATTTTGCAAAAAGCGTTCAGGCTGCGTTGAAAACAGGAATTGACAAGGAAAACAGAAGAGTCGAAAAGGAAAACGACAAGACAATATATTTACTTGAAAATGTAAATTGCCCCGCAATTCTTGTCGAATGCGGCTTTATCACAAACGATAGAGAGGCCAATCTTCTGAAAAAAGACACATATCAGACAAAGCTCGCAGCGTGTATCGCTGCAGGGTTTCTCGGTTATCAAAAAGAAAAGTGATGTGAGGGAATATGAAAACAAAAACCGTGTACGTCTGCCGTGATTGTGGAAATGAAACTCCGAAATGGAACGGAAAATGTCCATCTTGCGGAGCATGGAACACATTGGAGGAGATGACGGTTCAAACGAAAAAAAGCGGAGCTGCTTCAAAGGTGACTCAGGAAAGAGAAGGGGCATTATCTCCGATTACCGAAATTACAGTAACCGATGAGCTTCGTTTTGATACCGGGATGGAGGAATTGAACCGTGTTCTCGGCGGCGGCGCGGTGTGCGGGTCACTCGTTCTTGTTGGTGGAGAACCGGGAATCGGCAAATCGACGATTCTCTTGCAAATATGCGAAAAACTTTGCTGTAAGTCAAAAGTGCTTTACATATCAGGTGAAGAATCTCAGCGCCAGCTGAAGCTTCGTGCCGAGCGCCTGGGTGTAAACCCGGATTCTCTTTTTGTCTACGCCGGGACAGATATGGACGATATTCTCGCAGTTTCAGAGAAAATAAAACCGGATATAATGATAATTGACTCTATTCAGACCGTGTATAAGAGTGAATTGCCTTCAACCCCGGGCAGTATTGCGCAGGTGCGCGAATGTACGATGTCATGTATGGAGCTTGCGAAGGGAAAAAACATAACGGTGTTTGTTGTGGGGCACGTCAATAAAGACGGGTATATCGCAGGACCCAAGGTTCTTGAGCATATGGTCGATTGTGTTCTTTATTTTGAGGGCGATAAAAATATGTCGTACCGTATTCTGCGCGCGGCAAAAAACAGGTACGGCTCGACAAACGAAATCGGAGTCTTTGAAATGAGAGACAAGGGCTTAGTAGAGGTGAAGAACCCTTCTGCAGCTCTTCTTGACGGCCGCCCAGTTGACGTTCCCGGGACCTGTGTTGCCTGCGTTATGGAAGGAACACGGCCGATTCTTGCTGAAATTCAGGCGCTTGTTACCGCTACGGCATATGGCACTGCAAGACGAATGAGCTCGGGAATTGATTATAACAGAACGACTCTTTTGCTTGCAGTTCTTGAAAAACGTGCAGGGTTTAAAATCGGGAATTATGATGCATACGTTAATGTTATAGGTGGGCTGAGGATAGACGAAACTTCGTCTGACCTTCCGACGCTTCTCGCTGTTGCTTCTGCATCAAGGGACAAGCCCTTGCCATGTGACCTTGCCGCTTTTGGTGAAATCGGGCTGACAGGAGAGATTCGTGCAGTTTCCGGGGCACAACAGCGGCTAAATGAAATCAGGCGGCTTGGCTTTAAAAGGTGTATTATGCCACGGCAGAACTCAAAGGATGTTGTAGTTCCCGAAGGGCTTGATGTAATGTTTGCACAAAACATCAGAGAAGCGATTGCGGCACTGCTTTAAACCGCGGCGGATTTTATTTATCCACATTGACAATATCGCATAATTAGGATATTATATATTATATAATGAATTTTTATACATATAAGATTACGGAGGAAATTAAATGAGCAGAAAAGCTGCGCGTGAGGTTGCCGTGCATATCGTGTACGATTACGGCTTTGATAACGAAATCGGCGATGAGGCGCTTAATTATTTTCTGAGTTCTGATTTTGCCGAGAGTATCTCGGGAGATACCGAAATATATTCTCAGGTAGGAAAGGACCAGCACAATTATGTCATTGGAGTTGTAAAAGGCGTGGCAGAAAAGCGCGAAGAAATTGACGAGCTTATTAAAAAATACTCTGTCGGCTGGAATCTTAACAGAATCTCGAGAATTGCAATGGCGATTATGCGAGTCGCCGTTTATGAAACAAAATACGTTGAAGATATTTCTGAAAAAATAGCAATCAATGAGGCTGTTGAAATTGCAAAAAAATATGATTCTGCAGAAACAGTTTCCTTTATTAACGGAATTCTTGGAAGTATAGTAAGAGAAGGTTAGATAGATATTATGGCTCATATTTGTACTATAAGCGAGCTAAATGAATATTTAAAAACGCTGCTTGATAATGACCCGTCTCTTAGCGGAGTGTATGTCAAAGGTGAAATCTCAAACTACAAATTTCATTCCTCCGGTCATCACTATATGACGCTTAAGGATGAAAACGCCGTTATTCGAGCTGTTATGTTTAAATATGAGGCGGCAAAGCTCAAGTTTCGTCCTGAGAGCGGAATGAAAATCATCGCAAAGGGGAGAGTCAGCATATTCCCGCGTGACGGGCAGTATCAGCTTTATATCAGCGATATGATTCCTGACGGCGTCGGCGCATTATATGTGGCTTTCGAACAACTTAAAAAGCGCTTGTCGGAAGAAGGCCTTTTTTCTGAAGCAAACAAAAAGGCATTGCCTAAATTTCCTGGGAAAATTGCACTTGTAACTTCGCCTACAGGCGCGGCGGTGCGCGATATGCTGCGGATTTTAAAAGCGCGTTTTCCAATGTCGGCAGTTGTTGTATGTCCGGTTCTTGTTCAAGGCCCCGATGCACCTGAGGACATTGCATCTACAATTGCTTATATAAATAAGCACACTCTTGCAGATCTGATTATTACGGGCAGAGGCGGCGGCTCGATTGAAGACCTTTGGGGTTTTAATGATGAGCGCGTTGCAAGAGCTATCTTTAACTCAGAGATCCCGGTTATTTCCGCGGTAGGGCACGAGCCTGACGTCACAATTTCTGATTTTGTCGCAGATGTGCGCGCGGCAACCCCATCAAATGCGGCCGAAATAGCTGTTCCGGATTCCTCGGCGATTTTTCGGAGCATCAAGGATTCTGAAGCGAGGATTTTTTCTGCGCTTTCCTCTCGCATCAGTTTTTACAAGGAAGCACTTAAGAACATATCCGGGAAGAAGGTCATGCAAAGTCCTCAGAACTTCTTTCAGGAGAGGCGCATAAATCTTGATTTTCTCTCCGAAAAACTTGCCAATGCAACGAATCGCTCGGTGATGAAATCAAAGGAGCAATTTACGAGGCTTGTCGCTTCACTTGACGCAATGAGCCCGCTTAAGGTTCTCTCACGCGGTTATTCAATAGCTACCGCAACAGACGGCAAGGTAATTAAACGTGTTTCGGATGTTTCCAAAGCTGACAAGATAAGCCTTCGTGTCGAAGATGGTAATATCAAATGTACGGTTGATTGAAAGGAAGTTACATTATGTCTGAAAAAAAGACTTTTGAAGAATCAATAACCCGCCTTGAAGAGGTTGTCCGTCTTCTTGAACGTGGAGATGCGCCCCTTGACAATGCGCTTTCTCTTTTTGAAGAGGGGACTTCTCTTATAAAAACCTGTTCGAAAATGCTTGACGAGGCAGAACAAAAAGTGACGCTTCTCGTTAAAGGAGAAGTTCCAAGTGAAGCTGCGTGGAGTCCGGAGGATGCCGAATAATGAATGAAACGCGATATTCACACTATCAAAAACTGATAAACGAAGCTCTTGATAAGGCAATTTCGTCAAGAAACTGCCTTTACGGCAATATTTTTGAAGCGATGCGTTATAGCCTCAATGCAGGAGGTAAGCGAATTCGCCCGATTCTGACCCTTGAGTTTGCCAGGATTTTCGGAGTATCTTCCGAAAAAGCAATGCCTTTTGCCGTTGCGCTTGAAATGATTCACACGTATTCTCTCATTCATGATGATCTCCCCTGTATGGATGATGACGATTTGCGCCGTGGCCGACCTACAAACCATAAGCAGTTTGGGGAGGCGCTGGCGGTCCTTGCCGGAGATGCGCTTTTAAACCGCGCTTTTGAGCATATTTTAGAAAACAGCGGGTTCTCCACCGACATAACCTTGAAGGCGCTGAAATGCCTTGCAAACGCTTCAGGTGCTGAGGGTATGATAGGCGGTCAGGTAATTGATATGGAAGGGGAGAATCGCTCCCTTGATATCGATGAGGTCCGGCTTCTTCAGTCTATGAAAACAGGGGCTATAATTAAGGCAGGAGCCATTATGGGGTGCATCCTCGGAGAAGCTTCTGAGGAACAAATCAAGGCCTCTGAGGAATACGCAGAAAACTTAGGTCTTGCATTTCAGATTCGCGATGACGTTCTCAACGTTGTCGGCGATGAAAAGCTTATGGGAAAAGACTGCGGAAACGATGAAGAAAGCGGAAAATCCACATTTGTCAAGCTTCTCGGCCTTGAGGGGTGCAGAGAGAGAATTTCAGAGCTTACAAAATCGGCAGAGGTTGCCGCAAAAAAGCTCCCTGACAGCGAGTTCCTTATCTATCTTGCATACAAGCTTCTCGCGCGAGAAAATTAGTTAATAAGAAAGTTCAAATGATTAATAATATTTAAAAATTAATATGGGTGCAGTATCCTAGTCAGATCTGTCGGTTCCCAAGACGGGCCTAAAAATCCGTAGACGGGCATATCGATGAAGTCCCTTGTGCTTGCTTCTCTCGCCCAGATTGGGGTGAGTGCTGGGGGTTAAGGCTTTAGGGCGGCTTACAATGGCATGTATCCCCGAACCCTATTGCCGTGGAGACCCGAGTATGTGCATATGCCTATACATTCCTAAGAAGTGATGGACTGTGTACGTGCCGGGATTAAACCTGCAATGCGGTGTTTGGCATAAGCCTTACGCTGTGTGCAGAGTAGCCTGCCTTGAGTGGCTTGCGGTGAATAAAGGAACGAAGATAAGCTGTTTCGGCCAAAACAACTTGTCTATTGCCTTTTGAAACCCCTGCTGCAAAAGAGGCTAAGAATCGGCGTGACTGTTATGGAAATCATCTAGGCTGTCGTGCAGGAAAAGATTTGCAGTGCGGACTAAGTGGCGATCCGGTGCCGTTGTGGGCGACGCAGCGGTGCGGTGTTTAAAGGGAAACCGCCTTTATTGGCAACAAGAGGTGCGCCGTATGGAAAACATACCGGACCTATGCCGCAAGATTACCTTTTCCTGCTGCCCATATTTTTTCAGGAGGTAAACAAATTGAAAGAGAACGAATCAACTTCATCTGAAATCCCGCGAAGTAAAAATTCAAAAAAGGAAAAGACCTCTCCCTTGCGCTGGTCATTAACCATTCTTTTCGGAAGCTTCTTCTTGTCCGTAGCATTTAATGCGATGTCAGAGACTGCGCTTTTGAATGTGGGCAATATCCCGGCATTTTTTATCCTCGGCGCTTTTGTTTTTTTGGGAATTATCTTTGATATTTTCGGCGTTGCAACGACAAGCGCTTCAGAAAAACCTTTTAATGCTATGTCCTCGAAGCGTGTTCGTGGTGCAAAAGAGGCTCTTTGGCTTGTCAAAAATGCTGAAAAAGTTTCGAGTATATGTAATGACGTTATCGGAGATATCTGCGGCATTATGAGCGGATCTACCGCGGCAATAATAATTGCTTCGCTTCCGTTTTCGGGAACCACCGGCTTTTTGCTTTCACTTGTGATAACAGGCTTTGTTGCAGGGGTTACCGTTGGCGGCAAGGCTCTGGGAAAAGGCTTTGCGATGAAAAAGAATAATGACATCGTCTTTTTCCTTGCGCGGATTATTAATATATTTAAGTTAAAAAAATAAAATTGCTTTACGGAGAAGTGAGTAATGGGTTTTTTAGATACGATTGAAAATCACAATGATATAAAATCACTTTCTGTTTCTGAATTGTATGAGCTTGCGGGAGAAATTCGCGAATTTCTCATACATAACCTTTCAAAAACAGGTGGGCACCTTGCGTCAAATCTTGGCGTAGTTGAGCTTACACTTGCAATTCATAAAGTTTTTGATACCTCCGTTGACCGACTTGTTTTTGATGTCGGTCATCAATCGTATGTGCATAAAATTCTCACAGGCCGTAAAAATCAATTTGAATCCTTAAGAAAATTTGGCGGAATTTCCGGTTTTTCTCGTCCGTCGGAAAGTGTACATGACGCGTGCGTTTCAGGCCATGCTTCAAACTCAGTTTCGGTGTCTCTTGGTATGGCAAGAGCGAGGACTCTTTCAGATAAAGACTTTTCAGTTGTTTCAGTCATCGGAGACGGTGCATTTACCGGAGGAATGGCATACGAAGCTCTCAGCGATGCAGGCCAGAGCAAAGAGCCTCTTATCGTAGTACTCAACGACAACGAAATGTCGATCACGAAAAATGTCGGCGCTATGACAAATTATCTTGCAAAGCTCAGACTTAAGAAAAAATATCTTCGTTTTAAAGATGTTTACAGAAAAATTATAAAAAAATCAAAGCTTGGGATTTCTATTGATAATTGGCTTCACAACTTAAAGAAAGCATTTAAAAATGCATTCATTCCATCACTTTTCTTTGAGGAAATGGGCTTTACATATCTCGGGCCGGCAGATGGGCACGATATAAAATATATGATTTATCTGCTTGAGCTTGCAAGAGACTTAAAAAGGCCTGTTGTAATCCACCTTACCACAACAAAAGGCAAGGGATATGAGCCGTCTGAAATAAAACCCGAGGACTATCACGGAGTCGGGAAGTTTGACGTTGCAACGGGTGCTGCAACGGCTGAGAAAAAGAAAACTTTTTCAGATGTTTTCGGCGAAGAATTATCAAGCCTTGCAAAAGAGGATAAACGCATCTGTGCAATCACTGCTGCGATGACCTCCGGTGTCGGGCTTACGGACTTTGCAAAAGATTTTCCTAATCGATTTTTTGACGTTGCAATAGCCGAAGAACACGCTGTCGCGATGGCGGCAGGGCTGTCTCTACAGGGGATGATTCCCGTATGTGCAATTTATTCGACATTCCTGCAACGGTCATATGATATGCTGATACATGATGTGGCAATTTCAAATCAGCATATTGTCCTGGCAGTTGACAGGGCAGGGCTTGTAGGTGAAGACGGAGAAACGCATCACGGAGTATTTGATGTGGCGTATCTTTCTTCGATTCCCGGAATCGAAATCCTTGCTCCGTCAAGCTTTAGTGAGCTTCGCTCTATGCTCTGTTACTCAATAGGACTCGAAGGTGCCGTTGCGATACGGTATCCACGCGGCGGAGAAGGCAGCTACAGTGCAGATTCTTTTTCTGAGGGAGAAAAAAGCGTTTTCCTCCGTGAAGGAAAAGACGTGTGCGTTTTGACGTATGGAACTCTCGTCAATAATGTTCTGTCAGCTTGCGAACTTGCGGAAAACTCAGGTATTTCTTGTTCTGTTCTGAAGCTCAATTCAATTAAACCGCTTGATTCGGCTGCAGTTTTAGAGGCTGCTTCTGAATTCGGGAAGCTTATAGTAATCGAGGAAGTTGTCGAAAAAGGTTCTGTATATCAGCAGATAGCAGCGCTTTGCTCGGAAAAAGGGCGAGTGTGCGAGATTGTCCCGGTAAATACAGGAGATTCGTTTACCGTTCACGGAAAAACGGAGCTTCTTTATGATTCTCTCGGGCTTAGTGCTGAAGGAATTTTTAAAACTATTTTGGAGGCTTGTAAAGATTGAGTGCGAAAAAAAGACTTGACATTCTCCTTGTTGAACAAGGGCTTGCCCAAAGCCGCGAAAAAGCAAAAGCTCAAATTATGAGCGGAACGGTTTTTGTTAATGAGCAGAAGGCGGATAAGGCAGGAGAAATGTTCCCTGATGATGTAAAAATTGAAGTTCGCGGGAATAATAATTCATATGTAAGCCGCGGCGGCTTAAAGCTTGAGAAAGCTCTTGATTTCTTTTCTGCAGATGTAAAAGATAAGATTGCAATAGATGTCGGTGCATCTACCGGCGGTTTTTCGGACTGCCTTTTGCGACGAGGAGTTTCGAAGGTATATTCTGTCGATGTAGGATACGGGCAACTGGCGTGGGAAATCAGAAACAATCCGCGCGTTGTGTGTATGGAGAGAACCAATATCCGCTATGTTACACATGAGCAGGTTCCCGATATAATAGAGCTTGCTGTTATTGATGTCTCTTTTATCTCACTTCGAATAGTGCTTCCACCGGTTCGCGCCCTTATGGGAGATGACGGAGATATATACTGCCTCATCAAACCTCAGTTTGAAGCCGGGCGGGAAAAAATAGGAAAAAAAGGCGTTGTCCGTGACCCTGAAGTTCACGTTGAAGTAATAGAGCAGTTTGTAAACAACGCGCACGATGCAGGCTTTTATGTCTGTGGAGTTACTTTCTCTCCCATTACAGGTCCTGAGGGTAATATAGAGTTTTTAGGGCATCTTTCACTTTCTTGTGAAGATGAAGGTGAGGTTGATGCGAGGAAAATTGTCGAGGATGCTCACAATTCGCTGAAAGGATAGGCTTTTATGAAAAAAGTAGTGCTTAATCCAAATCCGTCGCGTGATATTAATCTTGACTGCACAAGGCGGGTCGCGGCCTTTTTTAAGGAAAACGGCATTGAGACATACATTTCAAAAAGTATAGAAGGAGCAGAAACAACCGGAGCTACGTTAACTGCTTTTTCTGATGCTACCCAAAATGCAGATATGATAATTTCCTTTGGCGGGGATGGGACTCTGCTTGATACTGCAAACCAGGTCGCAGGGATGGATGTTCCGGTGCTTGGAATAAACATAGGCAGAATAGGGTATATGGCAGAGCTTGAATCGCACGAGATTGAACTGCTGAAAAAGGTTATTGACGGCAATTTCCAGGTAGAAGAGAGAATGCGCCTGGATGTTGCAATTTCTCGCGACAATAAAGTGATTTACGAAAAAACTGCGTTAAATGACGCAGTAATTATGAAAACCGGGCTTTTGTGGACTGTTGATATGGACATTTTCGCAGATGAAATGTTTATCTCAAGTTACAGCGGAGACGGCGTCATTGTCGCGACGCCCACAGGCTCAACGGCATATTCGCTCTCGGCGGGGGGGCCGATCATTGACCCGATTTCAAAAAATATTACCATAACGCCGGTATGCACGCACGCGCTTGCTGCAAAGCCGATAGTTCTTTCTCATAAAAGAACACTCAATATCTTGCCCCAAAGCCCTGAGAGTGCTGCGATTGTAGTAAGCATTGACGGGGACGACGGGTTCAATCTTATGCGCGGAGATTGTGTGACCATAAGAATGTCTGAACAGAAAACAAAGCTGATACACGTCAAAAACACAAACTTTTACGATGTTTTATATACGAAGCTGTCCGACAGGAGGTTCGATTAAATGAAATCAAAAAGACAGACTACTTTGCTTAAGCTTATTGAAAAGTATGATATTTCAACTCAGTCAGAGCTAACTGAATACCTCAACAAGGAAGGTTTTAATGCTACGCAGGCAACTGTTTCGAGGGATATAAAAGAATTGCGACTTATAAAAACCGTATCAACGAACGGAAAAAGCAAATATGCGGTGTCACATTCCGCAACAGATTCCGGCTTTTCAGAACGCTTGCTCACGATATTCCGCGAAAGCGTGCTTTCTTATGACAATGCACAGAACATTGTTGTCTTAAAAACAATGCCGGGCCTTGCTTCTGCGGCATGCTCGGCTATTGATTCGATGCAGTCCTCTGATATTGTAGGAACTCTTGCCGGTGATGATACTGCTTTTCTTGTTATGCACACAACAAAGAGTGCAAGCGATTTCTGTGAACAGCTCGGAAGAATGCTTTCTTAGGTATAATGAATCGGAGTGATATAAATGCTTAGGCTTCTCCATATTGAGAATATTGCAGTCATTGAAAGCTGTGACATAGAATTTCAGAAGGGTTTTAACGTACTAACGGGAGAAACCGGCGCGGGTAAATCAATTATTATTGATTCTATCGGCGCTGTTTTGGGTTACCGGACATCTCGCGACCTTGTCAGAAACGGAGCATCGAAAGCCTCTGTTTCTGCCGTTTTTGATTCCTGCCCGGATGCAGGAAAAAAATGGCTTTGCGATAACGGATTTGATGCTTCAGAGGAAATTATGATTTCCAGGGAAATATCAGTTGACGGGAAAAGCTCAGCACGAATTAACGGGAAGCCGATTACTGCAGCACTTATGAAAGAATTCGGGGTAATGCTAATAAATGTTTTGGGGCAACACGACAGTCAACAGCTTCTTAATGTTGACTCCCACGCATTCTTTGTTGACAGATTCGCAGCATGTGAAGAGTATTATTCATTAGAAAATGAATATAAAGAGGTTTATTCAACACTGCAGGAGAAAAAACAAGAACTCAAACGCCTTGACATAGATGAAACCGCAAAGGCAAGACAGGTAGAAATGCTTAAATTTCAGATAGCAGAGCTTGAAGCTGCAGAGCTTTTGGAAAACGAGGATATTCACCTTTCAGAGCAGCAAAAGCTTATAAGAGAGAGTGCGAAGCTTTCAGAACGAATTTCCAAGGTGTATGCGGCGTTTTCAGGGGAAAACAGTGACATCGGAATATGCTCGGCTCTCTTGGATTCCTCAAAGCTTCTTGCCTCTGTTTCGGGGGATTCTGAAAAGATTTCAAAACTTTCTGACTCTGTTTCAGAGCTTTATTATTTGTCTGACGACATCTCAGAGCAACTTCGTGAAATGCTTGAAAGCCTTGATTTTTCAGATGAAGATGCCGACAGGGTAGAGGGAAGGCTTGATGTAATACATAAGCTTAAGCGCAAATACGGAAGCTCCGTTTCCGAAATGCTGCAGTATCTTGAAGCTGCAAGAGCTGAGCTTTCTGAAATTGAGTTTTCAGAAGAGCGAGTTTTAAAACTAAACTCTGAAATCGAAACCCTTGAAAAGCGTGCAAATAGTTTAGCAGAAAAACTATTTGAACTTCGTGAGGCCGGAGCTCGTGTTCTTGAAGAAAAGATTGTCACGGAGCTTTCTGAACTTGATATGAAAAACGCAAGATTTATTGTAGATATTAAGAAGGGGAAGGACCTCACAGAGCGCGGGCTCGATACAGTCGAGTTTCTTCTCGCTGCAAACCTTGGAGAGGTGGAAAAGCCTCTTGACAAAATTGCTTCGGGCGGCGAGCTTTCGAGAATTATGCTTGCTATGAAAAATGCGCTCGATGACAGTGATTATGTCGAAACCCTGATATTCGATGAGATTGATACAGGCGTCAGCGGTCGGGCTGCACAAAAAATTGCGGAGAAGCTTTTTAAACTGTCGGTTAAGAAGCAGGTTATTTGTGTAACTCATCTGGCGCAGCTTTCCGCAATGTCAGATGTCCACTTTAAAATTGAAAAAAATGAGCGTGACGGAAGAACATATACATCTGTTTTGCCACTTGATGCATCCGGCCGCGCCGAAGAGCTTGCAAGAATCACGGGTGGCTCCTCAATCAGCGAAACAACCTTAAACAATGCCCGGGAGCTTCTTTCGCTTGCAGAAGAAAGAAAGGAAAATATCAGATAAGAAAAAGAATCATCTCAAGCTTGAGATGATTCTTTTATTTCATATATCTTATCGGAAAGCTTTGAAAAATCCTCGATCGAAAGCTCCTCGCCTCTGACGGTTGTTTTGAGGCCTAACATCGAAAGAATCTCAAAAATCTGTTCTTTGTCAATAAACGATTTAAAGCTTGAGAACAGACTGTTTGCAAGCTGCTTGCGCCTTTGAGCGAAGGCTGCCTTAACGACCTTGAAGAACATTTCTTCGGATTTCGGAAAAACTGCAGGCTTCTCTCGGATATTGAGCTTTATAACTGCTGACTCAACCTTTGGCTGGGGGATAAAGCAATCTGAAGAAACCGTGAAGAGAAGCTCGGGTTCTGCATAGTATTGAACATAGACCGAAAAAGCGCCGTATTCCGGAGAAGCCGGAGTTGCACAAATCCTTTCTGCCACTTCTTTTTGAATCATTGTAGTAATTGAAGAAAAAAGCTTTGATTCGATGAGATAAGAAATTATCGGAGTGGTTATATAGTAAGGGAGATTCGCGCAGACTTTCGGTTTTTTATCTGGAAATTCCTCGGAAATAAGCTTTTCTAAATCACATTTCATTATATCTGAGTTTATTATTTTGATATTTTCAAAGTGAGAAAGAGTATCTGAAAGAACAGGAAGGAGGGACTCGTCAATTTCAACTGCCACGACCTTTGAAGCTGCAACAGCAAGCTCGGATGTCAGGCTTCCGATTCCCGGACCTATCTCCAGAACAACATCATCTGTCGTAATATCTGAGCGGGAAACTATATCTTCGCAGACCCACCGCTCGGTCAGAAAGTTCTGGCCAAGTGATTTTGAAAATCTGAACCCGTGTCGATTGAGAATTTCTTTTATGTTTTTAATTGAGAATAAATCCATCAAAAATACCTCATATTTAAGCGTTTTTCTTATTATACACTTTTTTTCAGATAATCGCAACAGAATAAATGCGACTGCAGAAGATAAAAAGCTATCCTCGCAGTCGCACCTCTTATTTTAGGACATAAACCGTTGCTTTTCGCCTTCCGAAATTAATACACTCCTTATAGGTGTTGAAGAAAAGGTCAATCCTGTTCCCGCGGACTCCCGTGTCCGCTGCAACGGCCGTTCCGTAAACCCAGCTTTTCCCGTCGGGTGAGCAGATGTAAAGCTTCGAGCCGAGAGGGATTACTTTCGGGTCAACAGCAACGAGTCCGACGCTTGCAACCTTTCCTGTTGCCGTAATTTTATCTGATGAGCGCTCGGTAGTATATGCTGTTGCAGTCATGCTTATCACTTTTTTATACTCAAGCTTCTGCCCTGATGCTGTTGCGATAGCTCCGGATTTGTCAACCTCGCGCGTGCCATACTCAACAACCTTTGTAACAGGCGACTTAACAACTGTTTCACTGACCAAGCTTCTTTCGATCTCAACTCCGTTTTCGGTCTTTACGTTATAGACGAGCTTTTTTGAACCGGGAACGCCTTTTGTGATTACCTTTGAGGTCCCCTTGTCCATAGAAAAAGATGGGCGTTTTTCAGTGTCAAACGGAATTTCCTTGTATTCTTCAACCGTCTTGTGTGAATATCTTTTAACTTCGAATGAAAGCCCATCAGAAACGGCATCTGTAAGCGGGACGGACACAGTATCCTCGGGGCCGAGAACGATTCCGTTATCCGAAAGAACGTCGGAAATTGTTTTTTCACTAAGAGCATAAAGTGTTTTTGTTTCCCCATCAATTTGAAGTGTTATAACATTCTTTTTCAGAATATAGATTTTTGCCAGCCCATTTTCAGCAGTTTCGGGCATTTCCGCATACTTGTCATCTGTAATGATTATTCCGGCTTCATTTAAAAAATCAGATGTATTTTTGTGAGTACTATTGTAAACTGTTTTTGTTTTGCCTTCGTATACGATAAACGTATTTGTCTCTGAGCGGGAAGCTGCAATACACAGAAGTGTTATTGAAAGTATGAGAAAAACGATAAGTGTTCTTTTGAAAAAAGACTGAATTGTATTTAAATTACTGCTTTTCATAATTTCCTCCTTCGCCGTATATTGGGACATAAAAATATATGAAAAAATAAGCGGAATAATTACGTTGTCATTCAATCAATTAAATATTGTAACTTATTGTAACCACTTTGTCAAGGAAAAATTCAAAATTGTTTCGAAAAATGGCGGCTGTCTCGATAAAACCAGCCTTTTTTCTGCTATATATTTCATAAAATAGTTACGCTTGTTGTAACCGGATTTCCATAAAAAAACAATGAAGCCTTTTTTATTAAAAAGGCTTCATTCATTGTTCTGATGCGTATCTATTGATGAATTCAAGCAAAGAAGACTTCGTGTTTTCACATTCACCGTCGAGAACTGCGTTGAGAGCGGCGTCCAAACAAGCTTTTATTTTCTTTCCGAAAGGAATTCCGGCAGAAAGGATATCTTCGCCCGTTATAGCCAATTCCCGCAACGTCAAAACGGGGAGAGCTTCTGCAAATGCTTTGTAAGCACTGCTTTTATCAAGCAATAAAAAATCGGAGAGAAGATAGAGCTTTTCTCTCCCAAGCTTGGAAAGCAGCTTTAAAGCTTCTTTTTCTTCGAGGTTAAGCGGGGCGTCTTTGTTATTTAGCAAAAAGCAAACGTTTCTTATCGTTTTATTGTCAAATCTAAGGTTCTTTAAAACGGCGAATGCTTTTTCTGCGGACAACCCAAAGAGAAGGTGCGCAAGACTAATAAAGAGATTCATTTCAGTTTTTTCGTAAGCTTTCGGGAGTGAAGAAATCTCCATTTCAAAAATGAATTCAAATACACATTTGAATTCAGACATAACATTCCGTGCGTTTTTGCCAGTAAGAAGGCGGCGAAGCTCTGATGTGATTCTCTCTTTTGCAACAAACTTCAGCAGCTTAAATTTCTTGAAAATTGCAAGCTTTGTTTCTTCCTCAATTTCAAATCCAAGGCATGACGAAAACCGAAGCGCACGCAGTATTCTGAGCGCATCTTCATCAAAACGTTCCTTGGCGACACCAACACACCGGATGAGTTTCTTATCCAGATCCTCTCTCCCGGAGAATAAATCAACAAGGCCTTCTGCCGGTGAATATGCCATAGCGTTTATAGTGAAATCACGGCGCGAGAGGTCAGATGCTATATTTTTTGCAAAAGTGACTGAATCGGGATGCCTGTGGTCGCTGTAGCTTCCTTCGCATCGGAATGTGGTAATCTCGCACATGTTTCCTTGCGAAACCGCGGTAACTGTTCCGTGTTCAATTCCTGTTTCGATAATATTAAAATCTGTCAGAACACAGGCAATCTCGGAGGGAAGAGCAGAGGTGCAGACGTCCCAATCATTAACGGAAATATTTAAAAAGCTATCCCTGACACATCCCCCTACGATATACGCATCGAAACCGGATGCGGTGAGGGATGAAAGTATTTTGTCTATATATTCCGGTATTTCGATTTTAAAACTAAGCATTTTATCACCTAAGAAAAAACAGATTGCGGCAGATATATGCCACAATCTGTTTCAGTTTTATCTTTTGCGGCGTTTTCCTAAGGCAGAAGCTACAGCACCGACGAGGGCTCCGATAAGGCAGAATAATATAATCTGCAAAGGCGATGCCGACGGCAAAAGCCTTCCGTAGAGAATGGATCCGATAAGATAAAGTATCAACAAAAACTGGAAACACTGCACAAACGCCATAAGAATAGGCTTCCCGAACTTTCGTGAAGAAATGAAGCTGGCAAAAAATGAACCAACAAGAACAAAAATGCAGGAAAAAAGGGGAATAAGGCTTGCTGAAAGCTTTCCTGTCAAGACAAATGCTGAACACATAAAGGAAAGCAACAAGGCGATCACTATGCCTATAAGCGAATGCAAAAGAAGTGCGAGAAAATCTGTGCCAAGATTTCCTTTTGTTTCTTCGTTTATTTTCATATTTCACCTCCGAAATAAGTTATATGGCATATTTATTCAGAGGTTTTATGAAAAATAACAAAAGCAAGAAACTATTTTTCTTCTTTTTCGGGTTTTTCTTCGTCTTTCTTATTAACAGAGCTTACAGCCCACTTTGCAATCTTGAGTTTGTTTTTGTCTGCACCAGTTTCAATGGTAATAACATCATCCTTAACATTTGTGATGCGCCCCATAATTCCGCCGATAGTTGTAATCTCATCGCCGGTTTTGAGATTGTTGCGCATATTTGTAGTTTCTTTTTTTCTCTTGTTTTCCGGGCGGATGAGCAAGAAGTAGAAAATAGCAACCATAATAACGAGCATAGGAATCGGGCTGCCAAGAAGCCCTGCGTACCAGGGGAGAGGTTCTTCCGCCACTGCATCTGCTGCAGGGGCAGCTTCACCCGTAGCAAAAGCGAAACAAACAAGTGATGCAATTATAAGAATTGCGGTTAAAAGTGAAAGTATTGATTTTTTCTTCATTGATAAACACCTCATAAAATTTTTGTTGCGTTAAACACACAAGTATAGTTTACTAAATTTTACCCTAAAATGCAATATTAATTTCAATTATTTATCGAGCGCGATATATTTCTACGTCAGTATAATAAAAATGAATTATATCCTCGGCGCTTTGCCCTGCAAGAGCCATCGCTTTTGCACCGTTCTGACTCATGCCGAGATTGTGCCCCCAGCCTGTTCCTGAAACAACGAAAACGGGGTCTCCGGTCTGCTGAGAAGAAGATTGTTCTTCTTTCGGCTTGAATGTCGTCTTGCCGGAAGCTGTTATTATTGAGAAAGAGGTTCCGGCAAGCTGTAGCTTTCCGCTTGAACCTGTTGCAAAAATCGTGTCATAAGCAGGGTTGATGGTTGACGCGCCGTTATTGACGTACAGAAGAGCTTCGGAATCGGAGGATGCACCTTTTCTTTTTACTGTATACCTTTGGCTGTGTGTGTATTTTTTGTATGTCGAGCTGTAAAGGATTGTTCGCGCACGCTCTTTTGAAAAATCAAACTTCTTGCCGTTAGAGTCGACCAAAGTGAGAGTTTTTACATTCCCCATATCAGTGAATTCTTTTACATACATATTCACGATTTTTGAGCAGCTGTATCCTTTTGCATTGAGAATGTATGTCAGCTCGTCTGTGGTGTATTCATATGACCATCTTCCGTTGGTAGCAGTGTCAAGGTCTTCGTTGTTATCATAAACGCCTCTGAGATAGGGAAGCGCTGCCGACCAGACGTTTTCGGAATTTTCCGATGCCCCTCCGTTAGAAGAAGAAAAAACAGCGTTTATGGGGTTGCCGTCATAAAGAATATAGGAGCCGTATGTTTCATCAACAGCAGAATCGGAATTTGCCGTGGCAGAGTTTGCGCCATTATATACCTGACAATCCGTAGTCGCACAAATATCAAAATTTGCTCCGTGCTTGCCATAATTATAAAGCGCATAAGTTCTTGCGCACATCGCCTGGGCTTTTAGCGCCTCTATATGCCAGCTCGGAGACATTTCGTAGGGGACAACGCCTTTTACATATTCCTGCATCGGAACGAAGTTTATAACTGATATGTTTCCACCGTCGCGAATATATTGAAACGCTCCGTAATATTTATACCCCTTAAACCAGGTAAGCGGCATTATGGATGTGTCAACGGATGGATATACTGCGAGGTAAACGTCGTTATCATACTCAAACAATATATTTCCGTTTGCCGTGTTGACTACGGTAACACTTTTGTTTCCGTTGCCGACAACCGTGCCGTTTCCAAGGTACATATACTTTATTGTGTCCGCTTGTGCCAAGGAGATGTTCGAATATGAGCCTATTCTGACTTTGTATTGACCGTTCTCAATTGCAGCGAACGCGGGGATGCCCTGTATGTTGAGAGCGAGAACTCTGTTCTTTAATTCATCGGGAGAGTTGTATGTATCAGCAAGCTGAATGTGATATGAACCTATAAGCTTGCTTCCCGATGGAGCATCACTTGCATAGAATTTGCCGTCGTGGTAGTAAATATTTGAATCCTTGAGCATACTTATTCGGTTAGTTGATGAGTCGGTGTACTGCCCGACGAAATTATGTGCAGAATCAAAGTAACCGAAGCTGTATCCTTCACCCTCAATGTTCTGCAAGTTTGCAGAAATCATTGCATTGTTGCCGTAATACAAACCAACTCTGACGGTTGGGTTTGCCTCGGGTGCGGCAATAGCAAAAACGGAAAGCAAAGAGAAAAGAATGGCAGAAATTAAAAACTTTTTCACTTTAAAAATCCTTTCGTAAAAGCCTTTGTTTATATTATATATGTTTTTGACTTCTTTTTCAACCGGGTGTAAAAAGTTTACAAACGCTTGTCAAATTTTCCTGAATATGTCTTTCTGAATTCCTCAAAGCTGTCAGTTTCGATAGCTGCTCTGATTCTTTCCATAAGCTTATTATAGAAATGGAGATTGTGAATTACCGCAAAGCGCATTGCAAGCATTTCTTTTGCTCTGAAAAGATGCCTCAGATATGCACGCGAATAATTTCTGCAAACATAACAATCGCATTCGGGGTCAATGGGCAGGGGGTCTTCCTTATATTTCTCGTTGTTGAGATTTATACATCCGTTTTCGGTGTAAAGGTGACCGTGTCTTGCGTTTCTTGCGGGGAGAACGCAATCAAAAAAGTCTACTCCGCGTGCAACACCTTCAATGATGTTTGTCGGGGTGCCAACCCCCATTAAATATCTGGGCTTGTCCTCAGGCATATAAGGCTCTACGGAATCAATTATGCGATACATTTCCTCGTGTGACTCACCGACGGCAAGCCCGCCTATGGCATAACCGGGAAGGTCAAGCTTTGAAATTTCTTTCATATGATTGATTCTCAGATCGTCATAAGTTCCGCCTTGATTGATCCCAAAAAGCATCTGGCCCGGATTTGTGCAATCGTCACGGCTATTAAGTTTTGAAAGCTCATCCTTACAGCGCGAAAGCCAGCGCGTTGTTCTTTCACATGAGGCTTTTACATATTCATATGGAGAGGGATTTTCAACACATTCGTCAAAAGCCATAGCGATATCGGATCCGAGAGCCGACTGAATCTGCATTGATGTTTCGGGAGACATAAAAATTCTATGGCCGTCTATGTGGGAAGCGAAGGTTACGCCTTCCTCCTCAATTTTTCTCAGGGTTGAGAGGGAAAAAACCTGAAAACCGCCACTATCAGTAAGAATCGGGCCGTTCCAATTCATGAACTTATGCAAACCGCCCATGTTTTTAACGGTCTCCTCGCCCGGGCGGAGGTGGAGATGATAGGTGTTTGAAAGTGCAACCTGACATCCGTTCTCCTTAAGATCGTCTGCAGCCACAGCGCCTTTAATAGCCCCAACTGTTGCGACGTTCATAAAAACCGGGGTCTGAACGGTTCCGTGAGGAGTTCTGAACTCTCCTCTTCTAGCTTTTCCTTCTGTTTTGAGTAATTTAAACATATAATACCTCACTGATTGTATATTGAGAAATAAACATCGCGTCTACGAATTGTATGGGATATAAGAAATCGCTTGTAGGGCGGTGCCTTGGTGCCGCCGTTTCTTCGGTGTACTTTCGGCGGGAGCAAGCCCCCGCCCTACGGGTAGCTATTTCTTTTATTCTATAAACATCGCATCGCCAAAGCTGAAGAAACGATATTTTTCTTCAATGGCAATGTTATAGGCGTTTAAAACATTTTCGCGCCCTGCGAGCGCCGAAACAAGCATAATAAGAGTGCTTTCAGGCAGATGAAAGTTCGTTATGAGCGCATCCACGGCCTTGAATTTATATCCAGGATAAATAAAAATACTTGTATCTCCCGAGTTTTTTGAGATTTCTCCGTTTTCTGAAAATGCAGATTCAAGAGTTCTGCAGGAGGTTGTTCCGACAGCGATAATCCGCCCACCGGATTTTTTTGTTTCAAGGATAATTTCCCGGGACTCTTCCGGAATATCAAAATACTCAGAGTGCATAATGTGGTCTTCGATCAACTCTGCTTTCACCGGGCGGAATGTCCCGAGGCCGACGTGCAGTGTCACGAAGGCGGTTTTTATGCCTTTCTCTCTTAATTTATCGAGAAGCTCGTCAGTGAAATGCAGCCCGGCAGTCGGAGCTGCAGCAGAGCCGATATTTTTGGAATAAACCGTTTGATAACGTTCAGGGTTTTCGAGGCGCTCATGTATGTAGGGAGGAAGCGGCATTTCACCGAGCTTTTCAAGAATCTCTAAAAAAATACCGTCATAGGAAAACTCAACAACGCGTTTTCCGTCATCAAGCTCGTCGCGAACAGTTGCTTTCAGTATGCCGTTTCCGAAAAAAATCTCTTCTCCGATACGAGTTTTTCTTCCGGGGCGGGTAAGAGCTTCCCACTTGTTTTCTCCCAAATCCTTGAGGAGCAGAACCTCAACGGCACCACCGGTAATCCTTTCTCCGAAAAGGCGGGCGGGGATAACTCGCGAATCGTTGAGAACGAGGCAGTCTCCCGGGTTTAAGTAATCCAAAATATCTGAAAACTGCCTGTGAGTTATATTACCGTTATTTTTATCCAAGACAAGAAGTCTGGAAGAGTCGCGCTTAGCTATGGGGGTCTGCGCAATTAATTCTTCAGGAAGGTTAAAGTTAAAATCTGATTTTTTCATCGAAATTTCCTTTGCTTTCTGCTTTTTTCTTGTTGTAATTATTGACAGTACATAGGTTTTTGTGTTATTATTTATAAAATAAATGCTACTATAAATTATATTACAGCAATGCCATTTTTTCAACAGTTAATTTCTCTTGAATGTAAACTAAAAAAGCGGTTTTGCATAGTATATGGTGTATTAGTAACTTACGGAGGTTTTTATGAAGACGTACAATGTAGGAATTATCGGTTGCACAGGTATGGTAGGGCAGCGCTTTGCACTGCTTCTTGCAAATCATCCCTGGTTTAAGGTCCGCGCTCTCGCTGCAAGCAGCCGCTCTGCAGGGAAAACCTATGAGGAAGCTCTCGGAAGCCGTTGGGCTATGACTGCTCCAGTTCCTGAAAATCTCAAAGGGCTTGTTGTTTACGATGCAGGAACAGATGTCGAAAAAATCGCATCACAGGTTGATTTTGTTTTCTGTGCGGTGGATATGCCGAAAGATGAAATCCGAGCTCTTGAGGAGCGCTATGCAAAAGCTGAGTGTCCTGTTGTTTCAAACAACAGCGCTCACAGATGGACTCCCGATGTTCCGATGGTAATTCCTGAAGTTAACCCGGAGCATATAGAGGTTATCAAATCTCAGCGCGCTCGTCTTGGAACAAAGCGTGGTTTTATCGCCGTCAAATCCAACTGCTCTATTCAGGGATATGTTCCCGCGCTTCACGCACTCGGAGAATTTGGCCTTAAAAAGGCTCTTGCTTGCACATATCAGGCAATTTCAGGCGCAGGAAAAACATTTGAGCGCTGGCCTGAGATGGTCGACAACGTAATCCCTTACATCGGCGGTGAAGAGGAAAAGTCCGAGCGCGAGCCGCTTAAAATCTGGGGAACTCTCAAAGATGGCATCATCGAAACGGCAACTGCTCCGTCTATAACAGCGCAGTGCATTCGAGTTCCTGTTACAGATGGACATATGGCTGCAGTTTTTGCTTCCTTCGAAAAGAAAGTTGATATTGACAAAGCTATAAAGCTCTGGACTGAATACAAGGGCCGTCCGCAGGAGCTTGAGCTTCCCAGCGCGCCGAAGCAGTATATGCACTATTTTGAAGAAAATGACAGACCTCAGACAAAGTCTGAGCGCAATCTTGAGAACGGTATGGCTGTTTCCATCGGCCGTCTTCGTAATGACACTCAGTATGATATTAAGTTTATTTGCCTTGCACATAACACGCTTCGCGGGGCTGCGGGTGGCGCAGTTCTTCTCGCAGAGCTTCTTTGTGCAGAAGGTTATATGGACTAAACGGCATTTTAGAGAGGAAGATTTATTATGAAAACTCCTGTTTTTACCGGTGCAAATGTTGCTATCGTAACACCGCTTAACGAAAACGGTGTTGATTTTGAAAAATTCGGAGAACTTATTGATTTTCAGATAAACAACGGTATTAACGCAATCACAGTATGTGGAACTACCGGCGAGTCAGCAACGCTCTCTCACGAGGAGCATTGTGAGGTTATTGAATACAGTGTTAAGAAGGTTGCGGGCCGCGTTCCCGTTATTGCAGGAACCGGAAGCAACGACACCGCATTTGCTCTCGAGCTCTGTAAATTTGCTGAGAGTGTCGGGGTTGACGGGCTGCTTATGGTCACTCCTTATTACAACAAGACAACTCAGAGAGGCCTTGTGAATCACTACACATACGTTGCAGACAGGGTAAATACGCCAATAATCCTTTATAATGTCCCTTCCAGAACGGGTATTTCTTTCAAGGCGGATACTTACGCAGAGCTTTCAAAACACGAGAATATTAACGGTATCAAAGAAGCAAGCGGAGATTTTTCTCTTATTGCTGAAACTTTAAGCAAGTGCGGAGATAATATGTTCATTTGGTCAGGAAATGACGACCAGGTTGTTCCGCTTATGTCCCTCGGAGCGAAGGGGGTAATTTCTGTTGTTGCAAACATTCTTCCGGATGTAGTTGCTAAAATGTGCAAGAGCTGTTTTGAAGGCGATTTCCAAACTGCAGCAAAGCTTCAGCTTGATTATTTTGACGTTACAGATGCTCTTTTCTGTGAGGTTAATCCGATACCTGTCAAGACTGCGCTTAAGCTGATGGGTATGGACAACGGATACCTCCGTATGCCTCTTTATGAGATGGCGCCTGCAAATGTTGACCGTCTCAGGGCATCCCTTAACAAAGTAGGTATTAAAACGGTTTATTAATTAGGATGTGAGTTACAAATGACTAAAATTCTGCTTTCCGGGTGCAACGGCCGTATGGGCAAAGCTATCTCGGAAATGTGTAAAAAGAATCAGGAAACAGCTATTGTTGCCGGGTTTGATGCATATACGGAGCAGATGTTTAACTATCCCGTATATGATAGCTTTTTTCAGGTTTCTGAGGAATGTGATGTCGTTATAGATTTTTCAAGCCCGAAAATTCTCAGTGACCTTCTTGGCTTTTGTATATCAAAAAAAATTCCGCTTGTTCTTTGTACAACGGGGTATTCAGAAGAAGAAATTGCGCTTATCGACAAAGCCTCTGCAGAAATTCCGGTTTTTCGTTCAGGGAATATGTCTCTCGGAATTAACGTACTTATGATGCTTGCAAAACGCGCTGCCCAGGTTTTGTCAGGCGGTTTTGATGTCGAGATTATAGAGCGGCATCACAATCAAAAGCTTGATGCTCCGAGCGGAACGGCAATAATGCTTGCTGAGGCGGTTGAATCTGCGCTTGATTATGATGCGACAAGAGTTTATGACAGACACCTTGTTCGCGCGAAGAGAAGCAAAAATGAGATTGGTATGCATTCTGTCAGAGGAGGAACGATTGTTGGAGAACACGAAGTGATTTTTGCGGGAGAAAATGAAACAATCGAGCTTTCTCACTCCGCTCAATCGCGTGAAGTTTTTGCTGCGGGTGCAATCCGCGCAGCTATTTATCTTTCCTCAGGTAAAAGGGCAGGGAAGTACAATATGGATGACCTCATCCGTGATTCTATGAACATCTGATTTTCTTGTCTATTTTGCTGAATTTGAGAATTTCGGTTTTTTTAGTTGATTTTTTAGATTTTCTCTGTTCTTAACAAAATATAGAGTGCAAATTAATGCGCACCCACAACGGGTGCGCATTTTATTATAAAGATTTACGTAGTTTACATAATCTTGTTTACATAACCTTTTGTGTAAAACAACAAAAATTTTTCCAAATACGTTATTTTGCTTGCATTTAAAGGCGTTTTGCTGTATAGTTTATCTAAATGGTTTTATGTAAATCAGATGGATTTGGAGGCGAGCAAATGCCGGACAGAACGGGGATCTCTTTTATAGGTGGAGGCAATATGGCATGCGCGATTATCGATGCTATTATAACTGCCAAAATTTTACCTTCGGATAAAATTTCAGTTTTTGACCCTGCTCCTGAGCAGCAAGAGATTTTGAACAAAAAAGGGGTTAATGTTTTAAGCTCAAGTGATGAAGTTGCAGAATTGAACGATATTTTGTTTTTAGCAGTTAAACCTCAAATCATTGATTCGGTTCTTTCTTCGCTTTGTGGAAAGCTCAAAAGCAAATGTCTCGTTTCAATTGCGGCAGGCGTTTCTGTTGAACATATAAAATCTATAATCGGCGGCGCTACTCCTGTAATTCGGGCGCTCCCAAACACGCCAATGCTGACACTTGACGGGATGACGGTTATGGCAGAAGCTTCAGACGTTTCCGATGATCTCTTCTCTTTTGTTCTCAAAGTATTTCAGGCAGCGGGTGAGGTATGCGTTCTTCCTGAAGAAAAAATTAATGAAGCAATTCCTCTTTCGAGCTCAAGCCCCGCATTTTTCTTCAGAATGTTGAAAGCGATGGCAGAAGCCGGAGAAGCCTGCGGAATCCCATATAAAGAAGCATTTAAGCTTTCAGCCGTTGCAATGCGCGGCTCTGCGGAATATGCGCTCAAAAGCAGCCGTGAGCTTGATGAACTGATTCGCCAGGTTTCCTCTCCGGGAGGAACTACCGTTGCTGCGCTTTCTGCGTTTGATGATTTCGGATTTGAAGACTTTATAAGCGAAGTATCCAAACGTTGCATAAATCGCGCTTACGAGCTCGGTAAATCAAAAATGTAAATGTCATATAAAAGAGCTTTCTTTCATATTTTTGTATAAAAAGAAAGGAAGTTCTGATATGAAAATCAAGGTACAAAAAAAGCACAGTTTTGCTCCGGGCACAATTTCTATCAATCTCGCGATTATGGTCGTCGCTCTTATTCTTGGAATTGCATCAGGCTGCATCTTTGCTGCAAAAGCAGACAGTGATGTTCTGACAAACCTCATCGGGTCTGATATAACAATCATTTCTCAAAACGAAAGCAGCGATTACTCACTTTTTAAAACCTTTTTCAATCTTGCAAAATATCCTGTCCTTTCGCTTTTCCTGAGCTTTAGCGCTTTTGGAGTGATTCTTATTCCTTTGGTCGTTTTCACAAAAGGATTTTTGCTCTCATTGTCCGTTTCTTCGGTTATAAGCGTTTTAGGGAAGAAAGGCATTTTTACTGCTCTTTCAATGTTCGGGGTTCAGTCATTGGTTTCAATTCCGTGCCTTTTACTCCTTACGGCAGTTGGTTTTGAGTTCTCAAAGCCATTTGCTCTTCTTGCAGGCCCTTCAAAAGGCCAAATCCCGCAAAAAAGGATCAAGACAGGCTCCACGCTTATCCTATTCTCTTTTCTTCTTATTTTGGTGTTTCTCGCAGCAATTGTTGATACTTTCTTAACACCGATACTTGTTTCCATAGCAACAAAAAGTACACTATAACATTCAGGTGGGTTACGATGAATAATTACATACAAGATTTCGAAATTTACCTACAAAAAAATAAAAGTGCCTCGCACAACACGATAGTTTCATATATGCGGGATATTTCCAAATTTAACGATTTTGTTTACGAGAGAGGAATCCGCAGCCTTGCATCCTGTTCAGATAAGGAAATAAGCAATTATATTGAAACATTAAGTAGAGAAGGGAAATCAAGCGCCACGATAACGCGGACTCTGGCATCTCTCAGAGCTTTTTACACGTATCTGATTTCAATAAAGGCCTTAAAAAAGAATCCCACTAAAAACATTAAATCAGAAAGAAAAAAGAAGGCTCTGCCGCGAGTTCTCACAAGCAAAGAGGTTGACTTATTTCTCAGCCAGCCGAAGTGTGACTCTCTCAAGGGCTACCGCGACAAGGCTATGCTTGAACTTCTCTACGCAACAGGCATTCGCGTCAGCGAGTTGATTTCACTTGACCTTAAGGATGTTAGCTGCGAGCTTGGGTTTGCGCGTTGCGGAGAAGGGGAGAGTCAGAGAGTTATTCCTCTCTATTCTGCCGCTGTTGCAGCTATTTCAGATTACCTTACATCTGCCCGACCTATGTTGATTGCAAATCAGGCAGAAAAGGCCCTGTTTGTCAATCTCAACGGAGAGAGAATGACGCGCCAAGGCTTCTGGAAGATTATAAAACACTATCAGAATACAGCAAAGATTACAACAGAAATAACCCCTCATGTTTTGCGCCATTCTTTTGCAGCACATCTTCTTGAAAACGGAGCAGATATAGGAGTTGTGAAAGAGATTATGGGGCATTCCGATATCTCATCTACAATGGTCTATGCACAGCTGATTAAGAACAACTTAAAGAATACATATATTAAATTCCATCCCCGCGCGTAAATTCAAACTATATAAATACAAAGGATACGGTGAAAACAAATGGCATTATTTAATTTTAAAAGAAAAGATGTTACCCCTGAAAATGATAACCGAAAAAAACGCGCAATCGTGCGATATTTTGAAATCCTTATTTCAAAATTTTCAAAGCTTGTACTCCTCAACCTTGCATATTTTGCATGCCTTATCCCCATGATTTGCGGCGTGATATTGCTAATATGCGGAATTTTTGAAGTTTCCCCCGAAATGGTCGAGACCTTTTACTTTCTGCATCTGATTGTTTGGATTTCTTCTAAGGTCGTCAGCTTTTCTGCTCCGCTTGCTATTATCCTGTTTCTTGCCTCGCTTATCGTATATGGTCCGCTCACGGCAGGGCTTACATATTGTGCAAGAAACATAGCTACCGGAAGACACATATGGATAAGCGACCTTTTTACACGTGCAAAAAGAAACTTTAAACAGGGCATAGCATTGGGTGTTATAGATATCGTGCTAATGTTCAGTTTGGTTATGTACGCGGCAGCTGACCTATCTGCAGTACAAGGCGGAATGTTGCTCTTTTATCAGATTATGCGAATAGCAGCCTTTGTTATTGCGCTTATATATTTCGTTGCGAGATTCTACACTTACAGCATCGCTGTTACTTTTGAGCTTTCGATTAAAGATATTTTCAAAAACTCGCTTATCTTCTGTGTTCTCGGATTCTTCAAAAACCTGCTTGCAATCTTAATTTGCTTTATCGCAGTTTTCTCTTTTATTTCAACTCCCAAAATAGATATTGTTCTTATCGGAACCCTGCTTTTTTCTCTCTGTCGTTATTCAGTTCTCTTCTCAACATACCCGATTATCGACGAATATATGTTAAAACCAACACAAAAACCAGAAGAGGAAAGCGAAGAAGCTTAATGATTTAATGTAACAAAATCCCGGAAACAAATTGTTTCCGGGATTTTTGTTTGATAAAAAACAACACCCACCGAAAAGGTGAGTGTTGAAAAAGTTTTTTTAACGTTTTGAGAACTGCGGAGCACGACGAGCGCCTTTGAGTCCGTACTTCTTGCGTTCCTTCATTCTCGGGTCACGAGTGAGGAAGCCTTCCTTCTTGAGAAGGGGGCGGAACTCTTCGTTTACGTTAAGAAGAGCGCGGGCAATGCCGTGGCGGATTGCACCTGCCTGACCTGTAACACCGCCGCCGATAACAGTTGCTTCAATATCAACCTTATCGAGCATATCGGTTGTAGCAAGGGGCTGACGAACGATGAACTTAAGGGTGTCAAGTCCAAAGTAGTTCTCAAGAGTACGTCCGTTAACGGTGATCTTGCCACTTCCGTTCGGGTAAACATGAACTCTTGCAACAGAAGACTTTCTTCTTCCTGTTCCGTAAAAATAAGCTTTTTTAGGTGTGTACATTATTTTACCTCCTCATAAGACGTAAACATTACCGGCTTCTGAGCTGCATGGCAATGCTCTGCGCCTGCAAATACCTTGAGGCGATTAAGAGCTTTTCTTCCAAGAACGTTTCTCGGAATCATACCCTTAACAGCGAGCTCAAGCGCAAGCTCCGGCTTCTCTGCCATAAGGATGCGGTACTGAACCTCTTTGAGGCCGCCAACGTAACCGGAGTGAGTGCGGTAATACTTCTGATTAAGCTTGTTTCCTGTGAGAACTGCCTTAGCAGCGTTGATGACAACTACGAAATCGCCGCAATCAACGTGCGGGGTGTAGTCAGTCTTATGCTTGCCGCGAAGAAGAACAGCAGCCTGAGCCGCAGTCTCGCCGAGAGGCTTATTCGCAGCATCGAGAATGTACCACTTGCGGGTAACGGTCTTCTCATTTGCCATAAATGTAGACATTTTATGCCCTCCAATAATTATTCTTCGTAACGAATTTCTAAGTACCGTGAAAAAAGAATGTAAAAAAACATTCCCTTTTTACGTTACTTAGTATATAATCTATTACGAGCATTACAATCTTACACTTTTTGGAGTAAAAAGTCAACACCTATTTTTGATTTTTTAAATTTATATTTTACAAACTCTCAAAACCTCTCTTTTTCTCTTGAATGCTCCCGAATTCTCACAACGCAAATTAAAATTTTCGGAGGAAATTTTCATGCAAAGGATATTAAGTCTTGTCAGAAAGTGCATTGCAGAATACAAAATGATAGAAAATGGCGATATTATAGGTGTAGGAGTTTCGGGAGGGAAGGATTCTCTCATCACGCTTCTCGCACTTTCCGAGCTTCGCCGGTTTTATCCGAAAGATTTCGAAATAAAAGCCATTACGGTGGACCCAGCCCCGGGCAAAAGCGATTTTTCGCAAATAAAAGAGCTTTGTGCGCGTCATAAAATCGAATATTCTCTTTTAGAAAGCAATATATTCGAAATAATTTTTGATATAAGGAAGGAAGAAAACCCTTGTTCACTCTGTGCAAAGATGCGGAGGGGAATGCTTCACGATGAAGCTTTGCGGCTTGGTTGCAATAAGATTGCATTGGGCCACAATTTTGACGATGCAGTTGAAACGTTCTTAATGTCACAGATATTTGAGGGGAGGATATCTTGTTTTTCTCCTGTCACGCACCTCGACAGAAAGGGGCTCTTGCAAATCCGGCCGCTTTTATATGCAGACGAAAAACTCATCCGAAGCGTCACAAGAAGGCTTGACCTTCCGGTTGTAAAAAGCCCGTGCCCTGCGGACGGGAACACAAAGCGCCAGGAAATCAAAGAATTCGTTTTGAAAATGAATAAAGAATATCCGGGGTATTCAACGAAAATATTTAATTCAATGCAGCGCCTGCCGCTTCAAGGGTGGGAAAAGCTCGATTCCGATCCGAGAAGAACGGCAAGAGAAAAAACAAAGGAAGCAGATTGAGTATAGTCTTAATCCGCTTCCTTTATTAAATCTCGAATAACCTCGCCGCCGAGCATAAGCCCTGCCGTTCCGACAACCCAGACAGCACTTGCGGGGGAGCGGTGTTTGACAACCGGCAACTCTTCGGAATAGACGACTTTAAGATGTTTAACTCCGCGTTTCCCAAGCTCCTTCCGCATAATCTTCGCAAGTGGGCAAACGGAGGTTTTTGAAATATCGGAAACCTTAAAAGCTTCCGCGCAAAGCTTGTTTCCGGCACCCATAGCGGATATTATCGGAATTTCTCGTTTTTTAGCTTCAACAATCAGGTCAATCTTGTCGGTTACACAATCTATTGCATCAATAATATAATCGGGAGTCTCTTCAAAAAACTCATCGCGCGTTTCTGAAGTATATCGTTTTTCCTTATGTATTATTTCAATATCGGGGTTTATATCAAGAAGCCGCGCGGCGATAACGCTGACCTTGCTTTTGCCGATTGTGCTTTTTGTTGCACATAACTGACGGTTTATGTTTGTTTCGTTTACCGTGTCAAAATCAACGAGCGTGAGCTTTCCGACCCCTGAGCGGGCAACAGCCTCTGCAGCGTATCCGCCGACTCCACCCAGGCCAAAAATCATTATATGTTTTTGAGAAAGGGAGGACAGCTTTTCCTCTCCTATTAATGCCGAAAGGCGAGAAAATTTCAAATCCATAAAAATTTCCCCCGCAACTGCCGTGTGCATCCGTTTATAACCTGCACAATTGCAGGTGGGTTACCTATCCCGTGCTTCATATGCTTCCAACGTCCAACGCGCAAAAGGCACATCGGGAGGCCTGCTATCGACACGGGAACGCGGAATCCCGGTGTATAAATGTGGGTTTAAAAGAATACATCACAAACAGAGCAGGGTGAATACCTACCTTGTTTATATTATTATACTATGCCGACGAAAAGTGTGCAATAAACTGCGTGTCCTATTCTTCGTCATCTTCCTCAAGAGCTTCTTCCATAAAAGCCTCATATGCAGCTTCAAGCTCCGCTTCATCATCAACGGTAACAAGCATTTCTTCTCCGTTTTCATCCGTTTCAAGACGAAGGATAATTATTTCAGCCGCACTGTTTTCATCAGAGGACTCTACCTCGGTAAATGCAAGGTACATTTTAGAGTTCATCTCTATTGTGTCAATATGCTCAAACTCATATTCATTATTATCCTCGTCTGTAAGAGTAATAATATCTGCTCCGAATTTATTTTCCATAGTAATCACACTCCTTATTTATAGAATACCGCTTTATCACAAATAAATCAACAAAAATTTTTGGAAAAGAAAAAATATTTTTCTTCCTGTTTTTAAGATATATTCTTTTTGATTGCATAATTCGGACATTCCTAAAATATATTGTAATGGCAATGTTAAAAGAGAAAAGAGGAGGAATGTTTTGTGGAAAATATCTATACTGATATTTCCCGTCGCACGCAGGGCGATATATACATCGGAGTGGTAGGACCGGTGCGAACAGGCAAATCAACTTTTATAAAACGTTTTATGGAAACGTTGGTTATCCCGAATATTGAAAATATATACAGCAAAGAGCGCGCTCAGGATGAGCTTCCTCAGAGCGGATCGGGAAAGACAATAATGACGGCTGAACCAAAATTTGTCCCGGAAGAGGCCGTGAGCGTATCTGTTGACGGAAATTCAAGCTTTAATGTGCGTATGATTGACTGCGTGGGGTATATGGTAAACGGCGCACTGGGACTGACGGAAGATGGTTCACCTCGAATGGTTACAACACCGTGGTTTGACCACGAAATTCCTATGACCGACGCCGCAGAAATCGGAACACATAAAGTAATTGACGAACATTCAACAATAGGGCTTGTTGTTACAACAGACGGAAGCGTTACCGACATTCCCAGAAAAGATTATGTTGATGCAGAAGAGCGCGTTATTGATGAGTTGCAAAAAATAGGAAAGCCATTTATAGTAATCCTCAACTCTGCAAACCCGCACGGCGAAGAAGCAAGGGGCATAGCAAGCGAAATTTCAGAAAAACACAACGTCACCTGCATCCCGGTAAATTGTATGACTGCAAGTGAGCCTGAAATACGCAATATAATCAAAGGCATTTTATATGAATTCCCAATTTCTCAGGTTGATATTTTTTTGCCGCCATGGTTTGATACTCTTCCTCAAAATCATCCTGTAAAAAACGAATTATACTCCGCAGTTCTTGACGGAGCAAACAACATTGAAAAAATTCGCGATATTGACACATTTGCTGATGATATAAAACAATGCACTTTATTGAATGATGTAACAATTTCTTCGATAAACCTCGGGACAGGGGAGATTGAAGCAAAAGTCGTGCTTCCCCAAACAATTTTCTACGACATTTTAAGCAAGCAGACAGGATTTGAAATCAAGGACGACGGCGACCTTCTTCCGCTTCTTCAAAGTCTTTCTGAGGTTAACCGAGAATATATGCGCGTATCAGAAGCCCTCGAGCAGGTCAGAGAGACGGGATATGGCATTGTTATGCCTACAACAGAAGAACTTAGCCTCGAACAGCCCGAAATTGTGAAGCAGGGAGGGCGTTACGGTGTCCGCCTCCGCGCAAGCGCACCTTCTATCCATATGCTTCGTGCCGATATAACAACAGAGGTTGCGCCGATTGTAGGAAGCGAAAAACAATCCGAAGAACTCGTCGTCTGTATGCTGAAGGAGTTTGAGGATGCGCCCGAAAAAATATGGGAATCAAACATATTCGGAAAATCTCTCCATGATCTCGTCAACGAAGGCTTACATAATAAGCTTTACAAAATGCCTCAGGATGCAAGAATGAAGCTCAAAGAGACCATTGAGCGAATAACAAACGAAACCTGCAGCGGCTTAATATGCATTATTCTATAAAAAACCGGGGCGATGAGTTTTTCTCATCGCCCCGGTTAAATTTTTTTGAATTAAAGATTTTTTTCACAAAACGCAAGATCCTCAACGGTGTTTACGCCGTAAATCTCGCAGGTATCTCCGATTGTGTATGCTTCCACCTTTTTGCCTTGGGCAATAAAAAGCTTCGGAACGTCAGTGAGGTAGTATTCTCCCTGTGCATTGTCGTTTTTAAGCTTTGAAAGGTTTTCGAAGAGATCTTTTGAGTTGAATACATACACACCAACATTCAATTCTTTGATGTTAAGCTGCTCGGCATTACAGTCCTTTTGCTCAACAATATCAACGATTTTCCCGTTTTCTCTGATCATTCTTCCGTATGCAAGAGGGGAGTCGGAAATCGCTGTGAGTATGGTGCAGTCTGCGCCGCTTTCGGTGTGAGAGCGAACCATCGCCTCATAAGTTTCACGCTTAAGCATCGGCATATCGCCGTAGAGAACAAGCACAGGCCCATCGTATCCTTCTAAGCTTTCACGCGCGGATGCGACAGCATGGCCCGTTCCGAGCTGCTCCTCCTGAGTTGCAAAGATATAGCTTCCTGTTGTTTTTTCTATAACCTTCTCGCGCATATATCCGACAACAATAACCGTATCTTCCTGCGGAATAAAGCTGATGTTTTCGAGAACATACGACAGGAGCGCGCGGCCGTTTGCCTCTCGCATTACCTTCGGAGCATTGAACTTTTCGCTCTGAAGACGCTTGCCTTTGCCGGCAGCTAAAACTATTGCTTTCATTTTAAACTTCCTTTCAAAAATTATTCTTTAATTAAAATTTCTTTGAGTTCGCATATGTAAAGCTTATGATAGTCATCATCTTCATAAAACTTCATAACAGATTTGTCAATAAAGTCAAATTCCCGGGCATCAAATGCAGCGAGCTTCTTGCAGTTCATAACAAGCCGCGCTTCATCAAACGCAATCCCTCTATCTTCAAATGAAAAAGGAGAGAGGGGAACGTCTTTCATCTTATCAATATCGCGGCCGCTCTTTTTTCCGCATATTGTGAGGACATCACGGTAGTTTTCGTCAAAAAAGTTCAAAGACAGGGTCTCGCTCTTTTCAACGAATTCAAACGTATGCCTGCTCCGGCGAATAACAACAAAGCACACATCCTTTCCCCATAAGCATCCGAAACCGCCCCAGGATGCCGTCATCATATTGTAGGAATCCTTATTTCCAGCAGCGATAAGCGCCCAATCTTTGTCTAAGAGTCCAAACACGTTATCTGATAATTCGTGAGCATTGATAGTTTTAAAACTATTCAAATAATTCACCCCTTTAAAGATTTATATAAATTATATCACTTTTTCCTGATTTTTACAAGAAAATATATTTTTTGCGTACAAGCAGTTAAAATAATTTAATCCCTCTTTTCAATATCGCTTGTTTTTTTTGATAAAATTTGATATAATCTATCTGTGAAATTGTATAAATTCCGGAGGATTCATAAGTTGCACATTCTTGAAAGAATTTCCGCTTTATTCCGGGGGGATAATTGGCTCATAATTCCCGCGGCACTTCTCGCAATTGTTTTCCACGAAGTTTCGCACGGATATGTAGCATATCTCCTTGGTGACAGCACTGCCCACGACAATAACAGGCTTTCGCTCAACCCCTTAAAACACATCGACATTCTCGGCGTTGTCTGTATGATTTTCTTCGGATTTGGCTGGGCGAAGCCGGTTCCCATAAGCCCCTATTATTTCAAGAATAAGAGGCTTGGTGTCTTTCTCGTTTCGCTGGCAGGGCCGCTCTCAAATATTGTAATGGCATTTCTTGGATTACTTCTCGCTCGCGGCATTTTGTTTTTTGTTCCGTCTGAAAACTCTCTTTTTGTTTCTGCTTATTTAGTGATTGTTGAGTTCTTTCTGATTTTTGCAATTTTGAATGTCGGTCTTGCAGTTTTCAATTTATTACCGATTCCTCCGCTTGACGGTTCAAAAATTCTTTTTTCCTTTCTGCCTGCCGGTGCATACCGGTTCATTTTAAATTATGAGCGTTATGGTATGCTGATTCTGATTATTCTCATAAATATACCATATTTCAATTCTTTTCTCACAAGTGCGCGTGGGTGGCTGTTTGATGCATTAAGCGGATTAGCGACTCTTATTATTACATAAAAAGGAATCTTTAAAATGTCTGAAATCACATATCACTTGGAGGGGTTTGACGGCCCGCTGGACCTTCTTCTTCACCTCATCTCCAAAAACAAACTTAATATTTATGACATTCCTATAGTCGAAATATTGGAGCAGTATAATAAGGCTCTTGAAGAGATGCAGGAAAGAAACCTCGCCGTCACTTGCGAGTTTGTTGCGATGTCGGCACACCTTCTATACATAAAATCCAAAATGCTTCTTCCAAAGTATGATGATATTGAAGATGAAGAAGACCCAAGAGCGCGCCTTGTCGAAATGCTTCTTGAATATCAACGCATCAAAGAGGTCAGCGGAAAGCTCAACTCAAGCGCAGAAATCGGGCTTGATATGTATACCAAGCAGCCTGAATCAATCTCTCCCGACAAAACATATAAATATTCTCACGACAAAACAGACCTGCGGCTCTCAATTCTTTCAATGCTTGAACGTGCAGAGAGTAAGGTTCCCCCGAAAATTACAAATTTTGCAGGAATCGTCGGAAGAGAGGTCTATTCTGTGGGGAAGAAGGTTGCATACATACTAAAGCGCCTCTTATCAAGCAGTAAAACAAGTTTTATCGAGCTATTTGACAGCGTAAGAACCCGTTCAGAAGTAGTTGCGACATTTCTCGCGGTGCTTGAGCTTTGTAAAACCAACAGAATAAGTATTTCTTCAGATGACGCGCTTGATATATCATTAAACGCGGAAGAAAAAAACGAAAATGTATAAAGGAATGTTTTTATGGAAATAGCAGAAATAGAACGCGCAGTTGAGGCTGTCCTCTTTGCAGTTGGGGATCCCATTGAGCTTTCCCGTCTGTCCGAGATTTTGGATGTGGACGAGCCGTCGCTTGAAAAAATTATAACAAAGCTTCGCGATGATTACGATTTTGACAAAAGAGGAATCAAAATAGTAAAGCTTGAAAACTCTTACCAGATGTGCTCCGCGCCAATCCACGCTCCTTTCATACGAAAAGCGCTGGAAACCAAGCGCGCGCCGAGGTTGTCTCCTCCGCTTCTGGAGGTTCTCTCGGTTATTGCTTACCGTCAGCCTGTAACTCGGGCGTATGTCGAGCAGGTCCGCGGGGTTGACTGTTCCTACTCTATTACATCACTTGTTGAAAAAGGGCTGATTAAAGAATCCGGGCGGCTTGACGTTCCGGGAAAGCCTATTCTTTACAGAACAACAAAAGACTTTTTGCGTGTCTTTGGGTTGGAAACCTTGAACGACCTTCCGGAACTCCCAGAATTTGCAGATACTGAGGATGGCCAGGTTACCTTTAACGAGCTTTCTCTTCCGGAGGATAACGCTGAATAAAAGGAAACGATAATATGCTTATTGCCTTATTTGTTTTTTTGATACTTATATTGTTATTTCTTCGGTTTTCTGTTTTTCTGGAGTACAGCGGAGACGGTTTTTCAGGGTGCGTTAAATTTCTCTTTTTTAAATTCAAGTTTCCAAAAGCTCAAAAAAAAGCAACCTCAAAAAAAGAAGATGGCAAAGACAATCAAAAGAAAATTTTCGGCAATTTCAGCCAACTCAAGAGCATCCTTTCTCCTATTGCAAAAACAATGGGGAAGCTTATCAGAATGCTTTCCGTTAACCTTCTCGTTGCCGACGTAAAGCTTGGCAGTGAAGACGCTTTTAATACTGCTATGTCATATGGCGCTGCCTGTGCAAGTGTGGGGATGATTTTTCCGTTTCTTGACAGCCGAATAAAAATCAAAAAAAAGCAAATATCAATAAATGCAGATTTCGAAAATATGTGCAGCACAATTTATTTGTATACAAACATATCCTTGCGCATATGGCAGATAACAGTTTTGGCGCTGTATCTTGTGTATCAATATATAAAAAATATGAAAGGGTTTGATAAAAATGGCAGAACACGCACTTAACGAGGTTATGAAAACTACTATGGAGAAGCTTCGCAGCATGGTTGATGTAAACACCATAATCGGCGACCAGATTACAACTCCTGACGGCACTACTATAATCCCGATTTCAAAAGTCTCATTCGGTTTCGCCTCCGGTGGCTCTGATTTTGACAGCAAAAAAGAGGGCGTCAATTTCGGTGGCGGAAGCGGCGCAGGCGTCTCAATAAACCCGGAGGCTTTTCTCGTGGTGAAAGACGGAAACGTAAGAATTCTCCCAATGGTACAAGCCCCTAGCACTACAGTTGACCGCCTTGTCGAGCTTGTTCCCGATGTTATGGATCGCGTTGAAGGATATATCAAAAAGAACAAAAAAGAAAAAGACGTTGAATAGAAACCGAATATTGTAATATTTTTTCACCCCCTATCGTATTATTTTGATAGGGGGTGAAAAAATATTATTAAGCATTTATTGGTCCTCGCTTTTTTCATTTTAGCGCTTGTTTGCCCTTGCTTTGCAATAGAGCTTTCTGCGCAGTCTGCAATTTTATATGAACCGTCAACCTCAACCGTCCTTTTTGAAAAGAATAGCTTATCAAAGCGTGAAATTGCATCTACAACAAAAATTATGACTGCGGTAGTAGTTCTTGAAAACACTGACTCTCAGAACATTGTAACCGTTCCTTCCTCGTGCGTAGGCATCGAAGGAACTTCAATATATCTCAAAGAAGGAGAAAAGCTTACAGTATCCGATTTGCTTTTTGGCATGCTCCTTCATTCGGGAAACGATGCAGCAACGGCTCTTGCATACTATGTAGGAAACGGAAATATCAGCAGTTTTGTTGATATGATGAATGAAACTGCAGCGCGTATCGGAATGAAGAATACTAACTTCAAAAACCCAAGTGGTCTGCCTGATAAGGAGCATTATTCAACCGCTTCCGATATGGCAAAGCTCGCTTCTTATGCAATGAATATAAAAGAGTTTTCAGAAATTGTTTCCACAAAAAATAAAACTATTTCGGGAAGAAGCTTAACAAATCACAACAAGCTTCTTCGGATATATAACGGCGCAAACGGCTTGAAAACGGGTTTTACAAAAGCTGCGGGCAGGTGTCTTGTTTCAGGGGCGTACAGAAACGGAATGCAGCTGATAGCAGTTACTCTTTCAGCACCAGACGATTGGAACGACCACAAAAGGCTGTTTGATTTCGGCTTTAACAATTTCACGCTGTTTAATGAGACACTTTCTGATGCCGAACCTCTTGAAATCCCGGTTGTCGGTGGAGAGTTTTCTGACATCTCTGCACATATAACAGGCGATGTATCCATATTAACGAAAGCTACGGAAACTGTGGAGCGCATAGTGTATGTTCCTCGTTTTATGTATGCTCCGGTTTACAGAGGAGATGTTCTTGGGAGAGTAGAATATCTAATTAACGGAGAGGTTGTTGAAAGCGCATCAATAATAAGCTTGGACACAGTGAGAGAAATGAAAAAAGAAGGGTTTTTCAAACGAATATCAGAGTTTTTCAAAAATCTATTTATATAAACAGAAAGGACGAAAAAATATGGCAAAAACAAAAGAGTGTATAGCGATGCTGCTTGCCGGAGGACAGGGGAGCAGGCTTCACGTTCTGACTAAAAACCTCGCAAAACCCGCCCTTCCTTTTGGAGGAAAGTACCGGATTATAGATTTCCCGCTCTCCAACTGTATCAATTCGGGGATTGATACAGTTGGAGTCTTAACTCAATATCAGCCTTTAGAACTGAACAGCTACATAGGCAACGGTCAACCTTGGGATCTTGATCGCTCAAACGGAGGAATTTCAATCCTCCCACCATATATGACTGAAAAAACAGGTGCCTGGTATAAAGGCACTGCAAACGCAATATACCAGAATATCAACTTTATAAAGACTTTTAACCCGAAATATGTCCTTATCCTCTCAGGAGACCATATTTATAAAATGGACTATAACCTGATGCTCAATGAACATAAGAAAAAAGACGCCGACTGCACAATTGCCGTAATTGATGTTCCAAGGAGTGAAGCATCGCGTTTTGGTATAATGAATCTGAGGGAAGATAATTCCGTGTACGAATTTGAAGAAAAACCCAAAACACCGAAGAGCACAAAGGCATCTATGGGAATTTATATTTTTTCCTGGGATGTTTTAGAGAAATATTTAATTGATGATGAAAATGACCCCAAAAGCCATAATGATTTTGGAAAAAACATTATTCCTAATATGCTTTCAGATAAAAAAAGGCTTTTCGCATATGAGTATACGGGATACTGGAAAGACGTGGGAACAATAGACAGTCTGTGGAAGTCAAATATGGATGCAATTAATCCCGAAAGCGGACTTGCTCTTAATGATAAATCCTGGAAAATATACGCAGGAAACAACGCGAGACCTCCTATGTATCTTTCCTCGGAGGCTGTTATAAAAAATTCAATGATAACCGAAGGGTGCGAAGTCGGAGGCAAAATTAAAAATTCGATAATTTTTTATGATGTGAAAATCAGCAAAAATACTGTTATAAATAATTCAATTATAATGCCCGGAAGCGTTGTGGAGAGCGGCGCGACCATTGAATATTCAATTATTGCAGAAAATGTAAGCATCAAAGAAAACGCTCATATCGGAAAGAGTCCTGAGTTGGGAAAGAAAAGAAAAATAACAGTAGTCGGAAACAATCTCACAATCGGACACAATGCAGTAGTAGCTCCGGGAAAAATACTTGACAAAGATGTATGCGACAACGAGGTGATCATATGACAGGGGACACGATAGGAATAATTTTTGCACATGAAAAGCTTGAAACAATGAGGGAACTCACCGCAAACAGAACTACGGCATCCGTTCCTTTCGGAGCGCGCTACAGAATGATTGATTTTCCGCTTTCAAATATGGTTGCAGCAAATATTAAAAACGTTGGCGTAGTTACTAAAAGCGATTATTATTCATTAATGGAGCATTTGGGAACGGGAAAAGAATGGGATCTGAATCGAAAAAGGGGAGGGCTTTCAATTCTTCCACCTTCTCTCGGGGCTAACAACCTTCTTGCCGCGCGAAACAGCAAAATTTCTCTGCTTATGGGAATAATGAATTATATCAAAAACAGTGACTGTAAATACGTCTTGCTTACTGATGCAAATATTGTTGCAAATATCAACTATAACGATCTCCTAAAGCAACATATAGAGAAGCAGGCATATATGACCGCTCTTTACAAATCAGATGTTTATGAGCCGGAAAAGTTTAGATCCAATACCTTTGCAGATATAGATAAAAACGGAAAAATAAAGGACGTTACAATAAGTCAAGGTATTCAACTTCACAGCAAAATGCTCCTGGGAACATATATAATCGAGCGAAAACTTCTTGAGTTTCTCATATATCAGTGTGTTGCACATAATAAATTTGAGTTTGAGCGTGACATTATTCAGGAGATGTCTGATTCACTTGATATTTATGGTTGCGAATATCCTGGGTATGCTGAAAAAGTTGATTCCGTGAATTCTTATTTCAAAACAAATATGGAGCTTCTTAACCCCGACACCAGAAATGAGCTTTTTAATTCCGGACACGAAGTGATAACTAAGGTTCACGATGAGGTTCCCACCGAATTGAGAAGCTCGTCAAATGTAAAAAACAGCATACTGGCAGATGGCTGTGTGATTGAAGGAAGTGTTGAAAACTCTGTTATATTTAGAAATGTGAAAATCGAAAAAGGCGCTTCTGTCAAAAACTGCATACTGATGCATGGAACTCACGTAAATGAAAACGCAGACCTTAAATATTGCATAACCGACAGGCTTGTTAACATTTCAAGCGGCATTACACTTCACGGGGCAAAAGAATATCCGTCTGTTTTGCCGAGCGAATACAGAATTTAACTTTCAAGAAGGCAGAAAATAAGCTTTCTGCCTTCTTGAATATTTTTATGTATGAATATTTTTAGAAAAAGCGCTAAAAATATTATTAGAATTTTTTATATTTTTTTCTTGACATTTCCAACATTGTCGATTATAATATAAGAGTTCGTTGCCGGATTGTGTAAGGGTAGCACGACAGACTCTGACTCTGTTTGTCTGGGTTCAAATCCTAGTCCGGCAGCCATGAAAAAGACTATTCTTCGGAATAGTCTTTTTTCAGTTATATTTGTTCCTATTGAAGCGCAATATTTTTTGCCGCTTTAAACTATTGAACCTTTTTACCATTGTGAAAAAAGCTGAATGAAATTAATCATTCAGCTTTTTATCTTTTTCTTTATAATTTGAGAGCGGATTTGCCATAGCGGCAACGCGCAGAGTTTCGCTGTCCGCATGAGTGTAAATTTCTGTTGTGTTTAAATGCTCATGCCCAAGAACCTCTTGAACAGCCTTTACATCGACTCCGTTCTTATACATAAGCGTAGCAGAGGTGTGGCGAAGCTTGTGAACCGATATCCGCGAATCAAGCCCGGCAAAGCTGCAGTATTTCTTCACCAGCCATTTCACCGTAGAAGTGCTGATTCTGTTACCGTTCCGGCTAATAAACAGAGCTTTTTCGTCTTTTTGGCGAATTTTTATCACTATTTTTTCGCGTTCTTGCAAGTATTCGTTTATCGCAGCCTGCGTAGCTGCGTTGATATAAACAACGCGCTCTTTTTGGCCTTTACCAAGTACTCTTAAGGTTTCTTCTTTAATGTCTCCGACATCAATTCCGCAAAGCTCAGAAACACGCAAACCGCAATTTAAAAACAACATTATAATGCAAAAATCGCGTATTTTGAACTCTCCTTGAATGTTTTCGAGAAGTTTTACGCTTTCATCATATGTAAGATAATGCGGGAGCTTCGCGCGGCTTTTGGGAAATTCGAGCTCTGCCATAGGGTTTTCAGAAATTCTGCCGGTTTTCTGAAGGTATTTATAGAAGGTCCTCAACGATGAGACTTTTCTCGCTCGTGTAGAAGGGGAAAGCCCATATTCCGAATAAGGGCTGTTATGAAATTTCTTTCGCTCTGTTGAGAGATAGTCAAAGTATTCATAAACATCCGTAATTTTAATTTGTTTGATAAAGTCAATATCAATATCAGAAATATTAATATGCTCAATTCCGTTTTCTTCGGACATCTGTTCAATACCGAAAACTATTTTCATATATTTAAAAAATGTTCTCAAATCTAAAAGATATTCATTGATTGTTCCGGGAGACTTATCATTTATTGTATGCAAATAATTTGCAAACTCGCGAACAAGCGAAGGCATTTTCGAAAGATCCTCGCGATTCATTAAAATCACCGCATTTCTCATGTCTTTATTATTATTTATATAATAGCATATTTCTCGCATTAATTCAATACCCCGAATTGAACAAAATTTTTATTTTGTTCAATTCGGTATGTGTTCCGAGCAGGCTGTCTCTTCTGCGTACCCTGCCGAAACTTATGTCTTTTTCAGTTTCTCCTGAGTGCTTTTATTGGGTCAAGGCGCGCAGCTTTGATTGCAGGCATTATTGAAAAAACAATTCCGAACAAAACTGAAATTATTTCCGCAACAACAAGCGTAATTAAATTAAATTCATATTGTAAGTTTAAAATTTTTGAAACTGCACTTCCACCCAAAATTCCTATTGCAGCTCCTGCAAATCCCCCAAGTATTGAAATAATTATCGCCTCAAAAAGAAAACACATCAGTATATCTCCAAACCCTGCCCCTATCGCCATACACACGCCGATTTCTCTTCTTCGTTCAGTGCAGGATGAAAACATAGAATTCATAATTCCTATCCCGGCAACGCATAACGCTATCGCCGCAATTGTTGTAATTAATAATGAAATTAATCCGGTTATTGACTTAATTTCTTCCATTTTCGTAGAAACATTTTCTGATAAATATGCTTCTTCACCCTTAATTTTGTTCAAATAATCAGCGAAATTGCTGCCATCAGTGCCTTTATTTGAAGATTTTATTGAAATTTGCGTAATTTCGTTTTTGTTTCTCATTTCATTTAACACTGTATACGGCAAATACACAAAATCAGGGATATTGTTACCAAAAAATTTATTAATACCGTCTTTTTGTGACCTAATCACACCAAAAACTTCAAATTCTTCATTTTTTCCATTTATTCCTATTAATATTTTTTTGCCTACAACATTAGTCCTTTTATACGTTTTCATGGCAAGCTCATCATCTATCACAGCTATTCGTTTTTTGGAAATGACATCACTCTCTTTTGGAATCTTTCCGTGGAGAATTTTAACATCATAAACGGAATCAGCAGCTCCCCCTACGCCCAATAAAACAGAACTTCCCTCCGTTCTGTTCATTTTGAAGCTCCCTATTTCCACAACAATCGGTATTGCTGCTTCGATTTCTTTGAAACGAGATTTAAGCTTTTCTACATCTGCTGCTGTTAAAATTGTTCCGGAACCCATTTCGTTCTTGTATACAGAAACTCCTTCCAATCCAAGTTTCTCGATTTCTCTTATAATCACAGCTTCTCCGCTCGTTCCAATTGACGAAACAAGAAGAACCGAAGCTATTCCTATTGTCACGGAAAGTATCGTGAGTATAGTTCTTGTTCTTCCTCTGAACGCATTAATTGCTGATAATTTTAAAACATCTCTTATTAGCATTATTTTCTCTCCACAGCAGTCGGATCGCTCTCTGATACCATAACCTTCAAATTGTCTTTTATGCTTTCATCGGGATTAAACACTACTCTGCTTTCTTTAGTGATTCCTTTTTTGATCTCAACTTCATTATCAAGTTCATACCCTGTTTTAATTTCTTGTTTAAATATCGTGTCATTTTCGTCAACGCAGTAAACATATTCGTTTCCGTCATCATCCTGCCTTATACACTCATACGGCACCGTGAGAGCGTCTTTTATCATATTTACGGTAATTTTGGCATTCACGGTAAGTTCCGGCCTGAATAGCTTATTTGCCGAATTTGGCCGTATAACCGCGCTTATATACGTCTTCCCTTCTCCTGTTATCGATGGAATATACTTTGCAACAGGTTCAATGGTCTCAATTTTCCCCGAATAAACATTGTCACCGAAAGCCTCTGCAGTTATTTTTGCCTCGGTGCCGCTTTTCACCCTTGTTGAATATGCTTCAGGAATAAGTGTTTCAATATACAAGTCCGAAAAATCCGAAACACTTATGAGCTTTTTCACAGGATTCACATTTTCGCCTGTTGAAATGTTTAAATCTGTTATAACCCCGTCAATCGGGCTGGTTATAACGCTCTCTTCCTCTGAAATATACGAAAAAGAGCTTATATCCGGGAGTTCAATTCCATAGCTTCTGAAAACTTCGTAAATTCCGTTTTTCTCCGCTATATATTCCGTTCCCGAAAACGCTTCCTCTGAAATTGCCTCAATTTCGAAAAGAGCTTGCCCTTTTTCTACATTTTCCCCCTCTGAGACAAAAACTTCCCCTATCTGCGAGATTCGTTTAACATATATATTTCTCTTGTTCCCTTCTTTGATGCGTCCGTCAGCATTTACATAATCAAAAATATTCTTTTCTTTCGGAGTTATTGTGACAACATTAATCTGTTCTTCTGCGCTCTTTTCCGGTGCGTTAAAATACATAACGGAAATAATAATGACGGTCACGAGGACAACAAGAATATTTCTTTTCATTTAAGCCTCCGCAAAAAAAGAATATTTAATAGAATTTTGCAAATAATTATAAAAAAAGCCTGAGGTGCGTTTTATGAGTTTTATCCCTTGCACAAGCAATTGCACATATCAAAAAGACGGAGTTTGTACGCTTGAAAACACTTTTTATAACGGGCCTTCTTTTGATTCCGGCTGTATTCATTATGTCCCGAAACCGCATGACAAATACAATGCTGATGGAATTAAAAACAATATTGATGAATTATAAAAAACCGGCATGGTTTAAAACCGTGCCGGTTAGTGTTTATTTATAAGATATTACTACCTGCATTCATCAAGAACTTTTTTGCAAGTTTCTGCAGATTTTTTGAAGAGTGCAAGCTCTTCTTCGGTGATGCTCGGAATCAAAACCTTCTTTGCACCGCTTGAACCGATAATCGTCGGGAGAGAAAGTGCAACATCGCTTACGCCAAACTCACCGTTAAGGACGGTGGAAACAGTTCTGATTGTATCACTGTCTCTCATAAGAGAATCAACGAGCGTTGCTACGCAGACTGCAACACCATAGTAGGTTGCGCCCTTGCGCTTGATGATTTCGGCACCGCCGGTTTTAATCTGTTCAAGAACATCAGCCTTGACCTTATCGCTGAGGTCAATTCCGTTAGCAGCACAATAGTCTGCAATTTTTATACCGGCTATGTGAGTATTACTCCAGACCGGAACCTGAGAATCTCCATGCTCACCGATAATATAACCATGGATATTGATGCAGTCAATCCCCGTAATTGAGGCAAGCGCGCTGCGGAAACGAATTGAGTCAAGCGTTGTTCCGCTGCCAAGAACCATTCCATTCGGAAGGCCTGTCCACTTCTGAATCATATATGTCAGAATGTCAACAGGATTTGCAACAACAAGGATTACACCACCGTTATAGTGCTTCATAACGTTTTCGGTGATATCCTTGGCGATAGCCGTATTCTTACGCGCAAGATCAAGACGGGTTTCACCCGGTTTTCTGTTCGCTCCTGCAGTAAGAACAATTATATCGCAATCCTTAACACAAGAATAATCTCCTGCGTAAATGTTCATATCGCCGATAAACGGAAGTGCATGAGCAATGTCAGCCGCCTCGCCAATTGCCTTGTCAGCATTAACATCAATAAGAACAAGCTCTGAGCATGCCTTTCTGAGTGCAATTGAAAAAGTGGAGGCTGCACCTACAAACCCGGCTCCGATTATTGCTACTTTCGATTTTTTACCTTTCATATAATCCTCACATTCACACTTGTTTTTGATACAAATGTATTTTTCTCAAAAAGAGAAAAAATATTTATATCTTGGATTTAGCAAGTTCTACAAGTGCTTTGAATGCTGCGGGGTCGTTATGAGCCATATCTGCGAGCATCTTGCGGTTGATATCAACGTTAGCCTTCTTAAGCCCGTTCATAAAGCGTGAGTAGTTGATTCCGTTCATCTTTGCAGCAGCAGAGATTCTGGTGATCCAGAGACGGCGGAAATCGCGCTTTTTGCGCTTACGGCCGACATATGCATATGTGAGGGACTTCATGACAGCCTGGTTAGCCATCTTAAAGTGCTTCGATTTTGCACCCCAGTATCCCTTTGCGAGCTTTAAAATCTTTTTTCTTCTTTTGCGCGTCATCATTGCGCCTTTAACTCTAGCCATTATAAAAAACCTCCTGTAACGTAAAACTTAATTGTAAGGAACTAAACGCTTGAGAGTTGCTTCGTTAGCCGGTGAAGCATAAGCTGCCTGGCGAAGACCTCTCTTGAGTTTTGTGCTTTTCTTGTTCAAGATGTGACGGCGGTTTGCACGATTGATTTTAACCTTGCCGTTCTTTGTGACCTTGAAGCGCTTTGATGCACCGCTGTGTGTTTTAATCTTTGGCATTTTAATTTCTCCTCTCGTTTATTGTTTACTGATTTGATTTTGGCGGAAGCTTGGATGTGAGGAACATTATCATCTGTCTCCCCTCAAGCTTCGGAACTTTGTCAACGTTGCAGAACTCAGAGCATCCGTCAGCAAAGCGAGTGAGAAGCTCTGTTCCGAGATTCGTATGAGCAAGCTCGCGCCCCTTGAAGCGGACAGCAACTTTAACCTTGCAGCCTGATTTCAGAAAACGAATAGCATTATTCATTTTTACTTCAAAGTCATGCACATCAATGCTCGGGGTCATTCTGACCTCTTTGACATCGATTACACGTTGATTTTTGCGCGCTTCCTTTTCTCTCTTTTCCTGCTCGAATTTAAACTTACCGTAGTCCATAATTCTGCATACGGGCGGAACAGCCTGCGGAGCAATCTTGACAAGATCAAGCCCGCTTTCGTCAGCCATCGTCAAAGCCTCGTCTGATGAAATAATGCCGACCTGGTTCCCTTCCGCATCAATAAGCCGGATTTCTTTGTCGCGAATCTCTTCATTGATTTGATGTTCTAACTTGCTGATACTAAAGCACCTCCAAAACTAAAAAGCACGGGTAAACTAACCCGTGCTCATAAAGTCTGGAAATGCCGGCAAAAAGCCGAAATAAAAGACGATATTAACCTCTTTACAATCGTTTGAGGTGAGGACGGGAAAGCCCTACTTTCTTATAACATTGGTAGTATACCACGATTTGCCTGTATTGTCAAGAAAAATTTGTTTTTGTTTTTTACAGTGTTTGCAACAACCAACAGATAAACGGCAATGTAACGAGGCTCACTACCGTCGTAATAAACAAGCCTACCGCTGTATATTCATAATCAGCGTCATGCTCATGTGCTAAAATGGTAAGCACCGTCTGTGCCGGCATCGCCGCCTCAAGCACCACAACCCCTAAAAGTATTCCTTTAATGCCAAGGAATTTAAAAAGGTGCAAAAAGGCTATTGGCATAATAACGAGCTTGATAGGCACGATGACAAAAATCCACCATTTTTTCATTGTCTTTTTCAGATCAACTGTAGCCAGGGTCATGCCTATAAAAACCATAGAAAGCGCGGTTGTGAGGCTGCCCACGGAGGTCATCGCCTCATTTAAAATCGGCGGAAGCTTAATCCCGAAGGCAAACATCAAAATCGCAACGGCAAAAGAAATTGTATTCGGATTTAAAAGTTTTTTCCAGAGGGCTTCTTTCTTTTCGCCACTATTCCCGCTCAAAAGAAAAACTCCTACCGTCCACATAAATAAATCATTCAGCAGCCAGTAAATAATAGCATAGAAAAAGCCTGTATCGCCATACATTGCTACAATAATGGGGTATCCCATAAAAATAACATTACCAAGGCAGAACATCATCTTATGCGCCGCCTTTGTTGCCTCGGGAATTTTCAAAATCTTTGCACTGAGAATCCCGAGGATAAACAACGTCATAATGCAGAAAACAGACATTAATGCAACCGTCAGCAGTTCCCCGATTCGCGAAACATCGAATGTCTCTTTTGATATGGATGAGATAATCAAACACGGCAAAATAAGCTTTACAATCAATTTTGAAATCGAATCCTTATGCTTTGCCTCGACATAACCGGTTTTAACGATCAAAAAACCAAAAAGTATAATACATGCGAGCATTCCTACCTGCCCGACAACCGTCATAAAATTCATCTTTTATCTCCCCTCTGCTTTTGTCCAACCGATTGCGACAAGCGAGCTTATGCACAAAAGATACGGATAGAACAGCTTTGGTATAATTTCAAGCGCTGAAATCTGTATGCCCAGCGCCGAAACTGCAGAAATTGCAACAAGCATCTGCGCGCCGTATGGCAAAATTGCCTGGAACACACAGGAGAAGGTATCTAAAATTGATGCTGCTTTTCTCGGAGATATCCCGTAATCCTTTGCAATTTCATTCGCAATAGGGTTTGCCATAACGATCGCAACGGTGTTATTTGCCGTCGCAACGTCAAGAACTCCGACAAGAATGCCCATACCCACCTGGCCGCCACGTTTGCCGCGGAAAACCTTTTTGATGCCCGCAAGCAGCGCATCAAAGCCGCCATATTCACGAATAAGCGCACAGATTGCAGAAACCAGAACTGTAACGATAATTGTCTCAAACATTCCTGAGGCTCCAGCTCCCATATCGGAAAGAAGCTCTGTAGGCGCAGTGCTTCCCGTCAGAAGCATTATAGCCGAACCGGAAACTATTCCCAAAAGCAAAACCGCAAAGACGTTTATGCCCAGAATACCCCCGATTAAAACGAGGATATACGGAATTACCTGAACAAGATTATACTCTTTCAAAACAATGCCGCTGATTTCGCTGTTAAACGACATTATAAGCACTATGACAAGCGTGACTATCGCGGCAGGCAGAGCTATAAAAAAGTTCTCGCGGAACTTGTCTTGCATTTTGCAACCCTGTCCGTTACAGGCAGCAATAGTTGTATCCGAAATAAAGGAGAGATTATCGCCAAACATTGAGCCGCCGATTACCGTCGCCACACAAAGCGCCATATCAAATCCCGAAGCTTTTGAAACGGCAACTGCAATCGGAGTAAGGAGAGTTATCGTTCCCACTGAGGTCCCCATTGCGAGTGATACAAAGCAGCTCACTGCAAAAAGAACTATAACCGCGTATTGTGCAGGGATTACGGACAGCATAAAGTATGCCACGCTCTCTGCGCTTTCCCTTCCCACAACGCCGACAAAAATGCCTGCCTCCAAAAATATGAGTATCATAGTGAAGATGTTTTTATCCCCGACTCCCCGACCCATAACTTCAAGTTTATTGTCAAAGCTAAGCTTTCTGTTCTGGAGACACGCGACTAAAAGCGCAACCAAAAACGCAACAACTATCGGGATATTGTAAAATCCCATCGGAATTTCAAGGACATACTCAAACAAAATCCCAAGCCCCAGATATAAAATCAAAAATACACCTATCGGAATTAATGCTTTAACATTTCCTTTTTTCATTTGTTCTTCTCCTGTTCAATATATTCTCTTTATAAAGACTGTATAATCACTGTATAATCTAGATACCGTGCATCAAAGTCTCCCTTGCCATAGGCCCCCTTGCCTAAAGGGGGCTGTCAGCATAGCTGACTGGGGGATTCTTTTTCATCTTATAAAAATCCCTCTTTTATATCCCTCCACCACCTTCGGTGGTCCCCCTCCCTTTAGGCAAGGGAGGCTTTTTGTTCCTAACTTTTTACTACATTCTTGCTAAAATGAGTGAACAATTTAGCTTGCCGTAAAATGTTCTCTCAGGTGTCCGATGGCTTGCCAAAGCAAGGCTTCGGCTTCCACCGTTAGGTTATTATACCACATATTCCCTTTAAAGGAAACCCCACGGAATGAGAAAAATGAGTTCTCAACCTATGTAAAAAGGTGAGAACTCATTTTTTAATTAGTATATAAACCTTTTAAATTAAATCGTTGGAAATAATATCCTCATACGTCTCTCGCTTTACAACAAGCCTGTCTTCCCCGCCCTTTACCATAACAACGGGAGGACGCGGGACTCTGTTGTAGTTCGATGCCATGGAATAGTTATATGCGCCCGTTGTGAGAACCGCGAGAAGTTCCCCCGCAGAAAACTCAGGCAGCATTATATCTTTTCCGAGCAAATCTCCGCTTTCACAGTTGCGCCCGGCGATTGTGTAAGCCTTTTCAGGCTTTGAAAGCGGGCGGGCAGGCAGAAGCATTGAATACTCAGCGCCATAAAGCGCATAGCGCGGGTTATCCGTCATTCCGCCGTCGACCGAGGCATATGTGCGGATGTTTTTAATTTCTTTTACGGAACCTACGGTATAAACTGTGATCCCTGCATCGGCGACAATAGACCTACCCGGCTCGATTGAGATAAACGGAAGCTTTATCGAAAGACGCGCAGCTTCTGATTTCACAACATCGGTGAAGTTTTTGACAGAAGACAGAATTTCTTTCGGGTCATCACCGTCTACATATCGCACACCAAACCCGCCACCGAGATTCAGCTCTTCAATCTCAAGCCCAAGTTCCTTTTTAATCTTTGCAACAAGCGACATCATTATTTCTGCAGCATGTGCAAACGGTTCCGGGTCAAAGATTTGCGAACCGATGTGACAGTGAAGACCCGTAACCCTTACGTTATCAAGCCCTATTGCCTCAGAGACTATATCGAAAGCCTCTCCGTTTTCAAGAGCCACGCCGAATTTTGAGTCAATCTGCCCGGTTTTGACAAAATCGTGAGTATGTGCATCCACTCCGGGCTTTACTCTGAATGAGATATTTGCAATTTTAGAAGCTTTTCCGGCTTCTTCATTTATTGTATAAAGCTCTTCGCGGTTATCAACAATGAACTCTTTTATGTTGCTGCGAAGCGCAAATATAATTTCATCGCGCGTTTTGTTATTTCCGTGAAAAGATATTTTTTCAGGAGGAAAACCTGCGCTAAGCGCGGTAAAAAGCTCTCCGCCCGAAACAACATCTGCCCCGAGGCCTTCTTCTTCAATAATTTTGTAAATCGCCTTTGTTGAAAATGCTTTGCTCGCATAATGAACCATAAAGTTCTCGCCGTAACACTGTGAAAGCGCATCGACATAAAGCTTACAAGTGCGGCGGATTTTGTCTTCATCCATAATATACAGAGGCGTTCCGTATTTTTCAGCCAAAGAAACGACGTCTGCACCGCCGATTGTAAGATGCCCGATGTCGTTAACAGACAGAGAATCTGAAATAAACATAGCTGACACCTCCTGTAATTTACTCAAGTGAATTCTGAATTACTCTGACAAGTTCTTCCTTGCCACTTCCCTTTTCTGCAGAAAACGGAATAATGATTTCCTTAGGAACGTTCAAGGTCTCGGAAATAAGCTCAATAGAAGGCTCTATCTGGCTTTTTTTGAGCTTGTCCGACTTGTTTGCAATAACATAAAACGGCATTCCTGACTGAATAAACCAATCTGCCATAACAACATCGTCTGCTGTGGGCTTGTGACGTATGTCAACAATAAAAACTCCGAGATTAAAAGAGTCATCACGGCTCAGATAGGTTTCAATCAGCTTAGCCCAACGTTTTTTTTCACTCATCGAAACCTTTGCATAGCCATACCCCGGCAAATCGACAAAATACGCTTTTTTATCGATAAGAAAATAGTTTATGTGTATAGTTTTTCCGGGCGAGGCACCAACTCTCGCAAAGTTTTTTCTGTTGAGAACTCTGTTGATAACCGATGACTTCCCGACATTTGACTTTCCCGCAAATATAATCTGCGGAAAATCAGTTTCGATAAAACCATCAGGGCTTGCAGCCGACTTCACAAACTCTGCTATATGCAAATTCAGATTGGGCTTTTCTGTCATAACTTCTCTCCTACTGCCTGATGCCGCGAATCTTCCCGCACGGCCGTGACTCTTCCGCAAGTGAGCTATACGTCTCTTTCTCTTCCGGAGCCGCGCCGTCTGACGGCTCGGGGATATCTATTGCGCATCTGATAACCTGGTCAGCATGGCTTACCGGGCAAAACGAAATAGCTTCTCTTACCGTCTTATCAATCTCGTCAAGGTCCTTCACATTATCTTCGGGAATAATCACGGTTTTGATGCCATGGCGGTATGCCGCCATTGTTTTCTCTTTTAATCCGCCTATCGGCAGAACGCGGCCGCGTATGGAAATTTCTCCCGTCATCGCAATATCGTTTTTCGCGGGAATTCCCGTCAACGCAGATACAAGCGCTGTTGCAATAGTGATTCCGGCAGACGGGCCGTCTTTCGGAATCGCTCCCTCAGGAAAATGAATGTGAATGTCGCGTGTTTTGTGGAAATCCGGTGTAATGTTATATTCCTTTACACGGCTCCTGACATATGTGAGAGCCGCTTTTGCCGACTCACTCATTACTGTTCCGAGATTTCCCGTAACTTCAATTTTGCCGGTTCCTTCAGTGACGTTTACTTCAACCTCAAGCATCTCTCCGCCAACAGATGTCCACGCAAGGCCGTTTACGACCCCGGGCTCTGTCCCGTCAGAAAGCCGCTCCTGCTTGAATTTTTCAATTCCGAGAAACTCGGAGACGTTCTTTGCAGTTATTTTAATTTTTTCTGCCTCTCCCGACACTATAAGGCGGGCAGCTTTTCGCATAATTGTTCCGATTTCACGCTCAAGAGTTCTTACTCCCGCCTCGCGCGTGTAGCCTGAAATAATCTTATAAACCGCATCATCAGAGAGCTTCACGAGACCATTATTGATTCCGTTTTTCTCCATTTGCTTCTTTATGAGGTGATTTTTTGCTATGTGGAACTTGTCTTCAACCGTGTAGCTTGTCAACTCTATGACTTCCATTCTGTCAAGAAGCGGAAGCGGGATTGTAGATGTTGTGTTTGCTGTTGTGATAAACAAAACATCTGACAAATCAAAGGGAACTTCAAGATAGTGGTCACGGAAGGCTACATTTTGTTCAGAGTCAAGAACCTCAAGCATAGCAGCTGAGGGGTCACCTCTGAAATCGCTTGACATTTTATCAATCTCATCGAGCAGAATCAATGCGTTTTTAGCGCCTGCAGTCTTAAGCGCATTCATAATGCGCCCCGGCATAGCGCCTATATACGTCTTTCTGTGGCCTCGGATATCAGCTTCATCGCGGACACCGCCGAGAGAAAGACGCGCAAACTTTCTGCCCATAGCGGCAGCAATACTTTTCCCTATCGAAGTTTTTCCGACACCCGGAGGGCCTACCAGGCAGATTATCTGGCTGTTGCCCTTCGGAGCAAGTTGCTTAACTGCAAGCGTTTCTAAAATGCGCTCTTTTACCTTATCCATACCGTAATGGTCACGGTCAAGAATCTTCTGTGCCGCAGAAATATTGAGCTTATCTCTTGTTGATTTGTTCCACGGAAGCTCTAAAACCGCATCGAGATACGCTCTTATGACACCACTTTCAGGCGAATTCACCTGCATTTTGCGAAGTCTCGAGGCTTCCTTTATGAGCTTTTCGGATACTTCATCAGATAGCTTTAGATTTTCAATTTTAGAGAGATACTCCTCATATTCGCCCTCAGTATCGTCTCCATCACCAAGCTCATCGTGGATAGCCTTCATCTGCTCACGGAGAAAGTAATCGCGCTGATTTTTGTCCATTTGTTCCTGGACCTTGCCTGCGATGTTGGTTTCCACCTTGAAAATTTCAAGCTCACGAACAAGGAGCTTATATACGAGAGAAAGCCTTTTGTAAGGGTGGAGCTCTTCGAGCACCATCTGCTTGTTTGTGAATTTTGACGGGATGCTCTGTGCAATATAGTCTGCAAGATCCCCCATACTTTCTGCAGAAATGACGTTTAACATAACATCATTTGAAAGCTTCGGCGCAAATTCAATATATTCAGAAAAAAGGTCCTGTGTGGAGCGGACAAGCGCTTCACACTTCACTGTATTTTCTCTCGAATTTGGAATTAGAAGCTCTTCCACTTCCGCTTCCATAAAAGGTTCGGTATGGATTATATTTACTATCTTTGCTCTGTAAACTCCCTCAACAAGCACGCGTGTGTTATTTGCCGGGAACTTAAGAACCTGCTTAACTCTTGCAACAGTTCCGATTAAATATATATCCTCAGGTCTCGGATTGTCAGTTCTTATCTCCTTTTGCGCAACAAGGAAGATATTCTGGTCTTTTGCCATTGCACTGTCAAGAGATTTCATTGATTTATCACGCCCAACATCGAAGTTGAGCATCATATGCGGAAATGCCGTTAGTCCGCGAAGCGGAAGAATCGGCATTATGCTTCTCCTTGCTGTATTTTCAGGCACGATAGTTCTTCTCCTTTACTGCGCTGTTTTGATCTCTTTTCTTATAATTTTAGGCTTGCTCTTTTTGTCAATCGCCGCCTTCGTAACAATGACACTAACAATATCAGGGTCAGACGGCACGTCATACATAATCTTCTGCATAACGCCTTCAAGCACCGCACGAAGCCCTCTTGCCCCTATTCCGCGCTCGATTGCAAGCTCTGCAACTCTCTCAAGAGCTTTGGGCTCAAAAGTGAGCTTTACGCCATCCATTTCAAGCAAACGAATGTACTGCTTCGTAAGCGCGTTTTTCGGCTTTGTGAGTATGCTTATCATCGCTTCTTTATCAAGAGGAGAAAGCGGAGCAATGACCGGAAGCCTGCCGACAAGCTCGGGGATTATTCCGAACTTCAGAAGATCATGAGGCTGGATATCCGCTAAAAGCTCAGCCTTATTCTCTTTGCTCTTAGAAGAAACCTCAGAACCGAAGCCTATACCGTTCTGAGTTTTTCTTTTTGAAACGACGCGCTCAATCCCATCAAAAGCACCGCCGCAGATGAAAAGAATGTTGCTCGTATCAATTTGTATAAACTCCTGGTGTGGATGCTTTCTGCCACCCTGCGGAGGAACATTTGCAACTGTTCCCTCAAGAATTTTTAAAATTGCCTGCTGGACTCCCTCACCAGAAACATCGCGGGTTATTGATGTGTTTTCACTTTTTCTCGCAATTTTATCAATTTCGTCGATAAAAATTATTCCACGCTCTGCTGCTTCAATATCATAGTCCGCCGCCTGAATAAGGCGAAGAAGGATATTTTCGACATCCTCGCCGACATAACCTGCCTCTGTTAAGGTTGTCGCATCCGCAATAGCAAACGGAACATTGAGCATTTTTGCAAGTGTCTGTGCAAAGAGTGTCTTTCCCGACCCCGTGGGGCCAATCATCAATATGTTGCTTTTCTGGAGTTCAACATCGTTTTCCGTATCATTCGAAATTCTCTTATAATGATTATATACAGCGACACTGAGAGCGAGCTTTGCCCCCTCCTGGCCGACAATATATTCATCGAGCTTCTCGTGTATTTCATGCGGTTTTAAAAGTGTGAGTTTCGCTCCCTCCGGATTTTGAGACTTAATCTCATCCTCCCGGATTGAATCCAGATATGCCTTGCAAACATCAATGCAGTTTTCACAGATAGTGCCACCAAGCCCAGCCAAAGAATGTGTGCCCGGCTTTAACTCCTCTCCGCAAAAAGTGCAAGTCATTTTAATATTTTTGTCTGACATACGCTACTCCGTTCTCCAAAGAAAAGGCTACTGTCTTTTTGAAATAACTTTATCAATGAGGCCGTATTCCATAGCCTCTTCCGCCGTCATGAAATTATCTCTTTCGGTGTCCTGTTCTATTATCTCAAGCGGCTTTCCTGTAAACTCTGAAAGCTTTTTGTTAAGCTGCTCCTTAATTCTTATAATGCGGTCAGCGTGGATTTTAATATCCGTTGCCTGCCCCTGCATACCTGAAAGCGGCTGATGAATCATTATTTCCGAATTCGGAAGCGCAAGGCGCTTTCCCGGAGTTCCCGCTGCAAGCAGAAATGCACCCATAGAAGCCGCCATGCCCACACAGATAGTGGAAACATCGCACTTTATGAAGTTCATTGTATCAAAAATTGCCATACCGGCAGTTATGGAGCCGCCCGGAGAATTAATGTAGAAATGGATGTCCTTGTCCGGGTCCTGTGATTCGAGATACAAAAGCTGAGCGACAATAAGAGATGCTGTCGTGTCGTTAACTTCTTCCGACAAAATGATGATTCTGTCATTCAATAAGCGGGAAAAAATATCATACGAACGCTCTCCACGGTTTGTTTGTTCTACTACTACCGGAACTAAACTCATTGTTTTCACACTCCTGTCAAATTTTCAAAGATAGGCGCGAGGAAAACTCCTCCCGCCTATCCCAACGTATAATATTATGCTCAAAAACTGGAAAATTATTCTTTATCCGCAGTTTTCTTTGTTGTAGTTTTCTTAGCAGCCGTTGACTTGGTTGCAGTCGATTTTGTGGTTGGCTTCTTAGCAGCCGAAGTTTTTGTTGTGGTCTTTGCTTCTGTTGTTTTTTCTGCTGTAGTTGTCTTCTTTGCTGCAGGCTTCTTTGCCGGAGCCTTCTTCTCTGCGCCCTCAGCTGTCTCTGCAGTTTTCTTTGCAGCGCTCTTCTTCTCAGGAGCTTTAGCAACAGCATTGTCGCGGAGGAATGCAAGAGCCTTGATGTTGTAAAGGTCGCTCTTCATTGCATCTGCAGAAAGGAAGCTGCGGATTCTCTCAACCGGCATACCGTACTGCTCTGAAAGCTTTGTGTACTCAGCTTCGACATCCTCGTCTGTCGGCTCAATCTTTTCAGCCTTTGCGATTGTCTCAAGAGCAAGGCTGGATTTTACCTGCTCAATAGCCTGCTCGCGGAAGTTCTTGCGGAAGTCTTCCATATTTGACTGCATCATTTCAAGGTACTTTTCAAGCGTGATTCCCTGCATCTGGAGACGCTGAGCAAAATCGTTGCAGATGTTGTTGAGCTGATTCTCAATCATAACGTCAGGAATCTCAACCTTCATTTCGGAAACGATTGTCTTCATGATTGCAGCTTCAAAAGCCTCATTTGCCATTCTCTCGCGGGTCTCGCGAATTTTGGACTGAATGTTCTTCTTAAGCTCATCGATTGTTTCAAACTCTGAAACATCCTTTGCAAACTCATCGTCAGCAACAGGAAGCTCTGTTTCCTTAACCTCGTGAACCTTGACCTTAAATACCGCTTCCTTGCCTGCGAGTTCTTCAGCGTGGTATTCCTTCGGGAAGGTAACGTTAACGTCACACTCTTCTCCTGCACTCTTTCCGACAAGCTGTGCTTCAAAGCCGGGGATGAACTGGTTTGAACCGAGCTTTAAGCTATGGTTTTCGCCCTTGCCGCCATCAAATGCAACACCGTCAACAAAGCCTTCAAAGTCAATGATGACAATGTCGCCATCTTTCGCTTCACGCTCTACCGTAACAAGGCGGGCATTCTTTTCAAGCATAACAGAAAGTTCAGCGTCAACATCCTTTTTAGTGACAGAAACAGAGGGCTTCTCAGCCTCAATTCCCTTGTAGTTGCCGAGGACAACTTCAGGCTTAACTGTTACGGTCGTCTTCATAACAAAGCCATCGTCGTTTATGTCAACAAGCTCAACTTCCGGATAATCAACCGGCTCAATCCCGCTCTCCTTGACAGCTGCTTCATATGCATCGGGATATGCAATATTGATAGCATCCTCAGTGAATACGCCTGCGCCGTACATGCGCTCAATCATAGCTCTCGGAGCTTTGCCTTTTCTGAAGCCCGGAACTGTGATTTTAGCTTTATTCTTGAGGTATGCTTTGTTCATAGCATCATCAAACTCAGGCTTCTCTACCTGGATTTCGAGACACACCTTTCCGTTCTCGAGTTTTTCTGTTGATTTCAATTTCATTTGAGATCATTCCTTTCGAATCGGTTATAACCTAATCATTGTATCAGATTTTTACCAATTTTTCCACATCTTTTTTGTTTTTTTTGAAAATTTTATTATCTTTCGTTGTTTTGTCACACTTTTTATGTATCAGGTGTCTGTTTTTTGTGCTTTTATACTATGAAAAGTGGGTTAAATTTTAAATAATCAGCTGAAACTAAAGTGTATTTGACATTCTTATGCATTCCCGAAAACGCGCTTTTGTGCCCGAATCCGTGAAGATGACCGTAAAAACAGGCTTCGACCCCGAATTCTGAAAGCATATCGGTTATTTCCTCACACTCATAACCTGCACAAATCGGGGGGTAATGCAAGAAGCACAAAAGCTTATTGGCTGATAGTTTTTTTCCTTCTTCAAGTGAACGCCGCAGCCTTCCGATTTCTCTTTCGTAAATCTTGCGGCTTTTGCCGTCCTCCTGTTCAAAAAACCAACCTCTTGTACCGCAGATTGCAACATCTGAAATTTTGAACGCATTGTTGTGGAGAAGTTCAATCGTTTTGATGTCATTTTCTGCAAAAAAACGCTTTATTTTTGAGGCTGTATCCCACCAGTAATCATGGTTTCCCTTTGAAATTATTTTTCGACCGGGGAAAGAGTCAATAAGCTTAAAATCAAGCAAAGACTCCCGCAGTGTCATCCCCCACGAAATATCACCGGGGATAATGGTTACGTCATCTTCCGAAAGCTTGGAAAATCCTTCTACAAGCCGCTCTTCATGTTGCTCCCAAAAGTCCCCGAAGACATCCATCGGTTTGTCAGTTGATTTTGAAAGATGTAAATCCGCTATCGTATAAACAGACATTTACACTTCCCCGTTTGTGAACTTGACAACAAGCTCCGGCAAATCCTCACGAGACGCAGTATTAACGAAACGCTCTTCCTTTTCGAAAATTGAAGCAAGAGGGGTTGGAATTTTGTTTCTTGTCGTCTTCGAGAGAATCTCAAGAAGTTCTTCACCACCTGATGAAATATCAATTCCAAGTGCCGAGAGAACGCTGTCTGCAAACTTAAACGGGCTTGCAGTTGATGCAAGAAGCGTGACCGTGTCATCGCCCGTCTGTCTGACATATTTGTTATAAACATTAACAGCTACAGCTGTATGTGTGTCTATAAGGTAATTGTGTTCGCTGTAGACATCTGAAATCGTTTTCAGAGTTTCTTCTCCACTGCAGCATCCGCCGTAGAAGAGACCTAAGATTCTTTCGAATATTTCAGAGCTTACCGTATATGCGCCATCGCTTGCAAGCTTTGCCATATACTTCTTAACTGTCTTGTCGTCGTTGCCCGAGAGGTTGAATATAAGTCTTTCAAGATTGCTTGAAATGAGAATGTCCATAGCGGGAGAATTTGTGACGTGAAACTCACGGCGCTTATCGTACTTTCCGTCTGTGAAAAAGTCAGTGAGGACATTATTCTGGTTTGATGCACAAATAAACTTCTTTATGGGGATGCCCATTTCGCGTGCGTAAAACGCCGCCAAGATATTCCCGAAGTTTCCGGTCGGGACACAGACGTTTATCTCTTCATTTTCGCTGATTGCACCGCTTTTAAGCAAATCAAAATACCCCGAAACGTAATATGCAATCTGCGGAACGGCGCGCCCCCAGTTAATAGAGTTTGCTGATGAGAAGATACATCCGTTTTCAGAAGCTTTTGCTCTGATGTCTTCATCAGAAAATATTGTTTTCATAGCAGACTGAACATCGTCAAAATTGCCGACAACCGAGGAGACGTAAACATTATCCCCTTCCTGAGTTGTCATCTGGCGCTCCTGAATGCGGCTGACGCCGTCTTTCGGATAGAAGACTGCAATTTTTGTCCCTTCAACATCCGAAAAGCCTTCAAGCGCAGCCTTCCCTGTATCTCCAGAGGTTGCAACAAGTATACACGCAAGGCGCCTCTCTCCCGTTTTCTTAAGCGATGCCGAGAGAAGATACGGAAGCATCTGAAGAGCCATATCCTTAAATGCACAAGTAGGCCCGTGCCACAGCTCAAGTATGCCGAGTTTCTTATCAAGCATACGCACAGGTGCAACATCTGCCGAATCAAACTTTTCAGAGCTATATGCCTTTTCTGAGAATTCCTTTAATTCCTCCTCGGAAAAATCGGATAGGAATTTTCCAAGAACAAACGCCGCTCTTTCCTGATAAGATGCGGACAAAAGAAACTTCTTATCGTCATCCGTAAGCTGCGGAATACTCTCCGGGCAAAAAAGCCCGCCATCATCACTAAGCCCCTTGACAATCGCCTGGGCAGAGCTAAGCTTTAAAGATGCATCACGCGTGCTAAAATAATTCATAATACTCCCTCCAGTATCTAAAATGCATTTTCAATTTGGTTTATAGTATATTTTCCCGACACTCCGTCAGGAGCGTAAATTTCAACTACATCAAAGCGCAAATTTTTCTCTGTCCTGTTTTCCGAAAGCCACATTTCTGCAGTTTTGCGGATTTTCTTTTGTTTTGTTGGTGTAACAAATTCATATGCGTTTGCAAAATTTGAATTCTTTCGCAATTTTACCTCAACAAAAACAATGGTAGCCTTATTTTCGGCAATCAGATCAATCTCGCCAAAACGGCTGCGGTAGTTTGCCGAAATAATCACAAACCCTTTTTTTCTCAAATATTCGGCGGCTTTTGCCTCGCCCCATTTCCCGAGCAACGAAGTTGTCATTTCAAAAGCGCACCGCCCTTATATTTTCTAAAAAAGCTTCTTCGGTGAACCGGTGACAACCCAAATTTCTCAACACATTCATAATGAAGTTTCGTGGGGTATCCCTTGTGTTTTTCAAACTGATACTGCGGATACTCTTCCGAAAGCTTCAGCATAAACCTGTCACGGCTGACCTTTGCAAGGATTGAAGCTGCAGCTATATTTGCTGACAAGCTGTCTCCCTTCACAATATATTGCACCGGAACATCCGCTTCAAAAACCTGATTTCCGTCAACGAGGATATACCCGGGTTTTTGCTCAAGCAAAGAAACCGCGCGGCGCATCGCAAGAAGCGAGGCACGCAGGATGTTTATCTCATCAATCTCACTTTCTGAGCTTTTGGCTATCCCAAACGAAACAGCTTTTTCGCAAATTATATCAAAAAGAAGCTCGCGCTTTTTTTCGCTCAACTTTTTAGAATCGTTAAGCCCGTCTATTTCTATCCCCGGCGGAAGAATCACCGCCGCCGCAAAAACAGGCCCGGCAAGAGGCCCTCGCCCCGCTTCATCGACTCCGCAAATAGCGGAATAACCGCTGCTTAGAAGCCCGTTTTCAATTTCCCACAACTTGCTTTCCATAGTTTTCTCTCCTACTCAGAGAGCATCCCTCGAAATTCAATCTTTTCAAGTGGCTCTCTCCCGGCCTCAGAAACATCTTCAAGCGTAATTCGCCCAAGCTCGCCTGATCGGAATTCATCAAACAACGTTTTAGCCATGCGTTCCGTATTTATCTCTCCACCGGAAATTAAAAACCCGCGCGCTTTTCCCGCGCGCTCTAAAATTTCATATCCGGGTTCATCCGAAGAAGATTTTATTTTATATCTCGCATCGAGATTTTTCGCATATCGCTCTGAAAGAACTTCCAGAAAAAGAGATGCAAGCGACTCAATATCGAGAATTTCATCCTTAATCGCGCCGGTGAATGCGAGATTCAGAGCTGTCCGCTTGTCATCAAACTTCGGCCAGAGCATACCGGGGGTATCAAGAAGCTCAATTCCGTCTCCCGCGCGAATCCACTGTTTTTCACGAGTAACACCGGGCCTATCCTCAGCTTTTGCAATATTTCTCCCCGAGATTCTGTTGATAAATGAGGACTTCCCGACGTTGGGGACTCCGCAAATCATAATGCGTATCGTTCTCCCTGCCTGACCTTTCTGACGATATGACTCAAGCTTTTCGGAAAGAAGCTGCTTTATCGCAGAAGAAAACGCAGAGACCCCCGAGCCGCTTTTCGAGTTCGTTTCAAGCACCGAATATTCGAGATTTCTGTAGTAGGCCGCCCATTCTTTTGTTTTTTCAGCATCTGCTAAGTCAACGCGATTGAGAACAATCAATCTCGGTTTTGCTTTAGACAATTCAAAAATATCATAGTTTCTGCTTGAAATCGGAATCCGCGCATCAAGAACCTCACAAACGGCATCAACCATCTTGAGATTTTCAGAAATCATTCTGCGGGTTTTGGTCATATGCCCGGGGTACCATTGAATATCCACCTTCGCACCTCCTGCAAATGTTGTATTGCTATTTTACAGTGCCGAAATCCTTTAGCGGGAAAATTCTCAGAATAACCCTACCTAAGATGTTTGATTTGTGTACCATTCCAAGGCTTGAATCGCGGCTGTCAGAGCTGTGGTTTCGGTTATCACCCATAACAAACACGCAATCTTCGGGCACTGTTGCGGGAAAGGTCATATCAATCTGCCTATGCGTTTTATCGGCAATATATGGCTCATTGAGAGCTTTGCCATCGATATAGACAATCCCCTTTTCGAAATTAATATCAATTTCCTGGTTTTCGGTAGCAATAATGCGCTTGACAATCATCTTCCCGTCAAGAAACGAGTCCTTCGCGAGAACTACAATATCATTATTTTTCGGCTCATATAAAAAATCCGAAGTAATAAGCCAGTCTTTATCGTGAAGCGTGGGGAGCATAGATTCCCCGTCAACCCCGACGATTCTGACAAAAAATATAAAAATCAGAACAATCGCACTTAGAATAAATGTTATATTCTGAACCCAATCAAATATTTCATTCTTAACAGACGAATTTGAGCTTTTCTTTTCATTCTCCTCAAATTGAATGTTTTCAGCCATAGAATCACGCTCCTAAATAAGTGAAAAGGGGGAAGACTAACGAGCCCTCCCCTTCTCCTTTTAGATATCTTCCTTGACCTTTGCCGCCTTGCCGACTCTGCCACGCAGATAATAAAGCTTTGCACGTCTGACTTTACCCTTGCGGACAAGCTCAAACTTTGCAACATGCGGTGAATGAATCGGGAAAACCTTTTCAACACCTACGCCGTACGACAAGCGACGAACTGTAACCGTTTCCTGAATACCGCCATGCTTCTTGGCAATAATCGTGCCTTCAAAAATCTGAACGCGCTCACGGTTACCTTCCTTAATAAGGACATGGACACGGACAGTGTCACCAATGCTTATTTCAGGCAAATCCTTCTTAATCTGACTGTCTGTCAAATTCTTGATAAGATCCATTGATGCACGCCTCCCTTCTTCATAGCCGTTCATGCCTTATATACAGAAGACAGAGGACCGACCGTTATATGACTAGGATATAATATCACATTCCAGTAAAAAAATCAAGCATTAATTTCTTTTTCGGGAAAATAATGTTTCGGATTGCACTTTTTGAAGATATTTGATATACTAAATCAAGAGTTTCTACGGAGGTGTAGAATGAAAGAGTTTATTATAAAAAAGAATGATGCGGATATGCGCCTTGACAAATTCATTTCAAAGGCCGTTCCCTCTCTGCCTTCAAACCTGATTCAGAAATCAATCAGATTGAAGCGCATCAAGGTAAATTCCACCCGTGCAAAGGCAGATATGCGCCTTTCTCTCGGTGATGTTGTAACGATGTATATAAACGATGAATTTTTTGAAATCTCAAGAGCTAAAAAAGCAGAGAATAAGCTTTCATCCTCCTTCCCCACCGTCTTATATGAAGACGAAAACATCATTCTCCTCAATAAGCCCGCCGGCATATCCGTTCACGACGACGATGCAGGCGGCGAAACTCTTATTTCACAGACGCTCAGCTATCTCGCTTCAAAGGGTGAATGGGTCCCCGATGACGAAAACGCCTTTATCCCTGCACTTTGCAACCGGATTGACCGCAACACCTCAGGCATCGTAATCGCCGCAAAAAACGCCGAATCACTCCGCATAATGAACGAAAAAATCAAGAACCGCGAGATTTCAAAATATTATCTCTGTGCCGTTTTTGGAACGCCGAAGCCAAAATCCGGCACACTCAAGGGGTATATCTTCAAAGATGCAAAAGAAAACCGGGTCTATGTTCGCACGTCCCCCAGCCCGGGTGCCAAAACTGCCGTGACGAAATATTCGGTTCTCAAAACAAACGGTGACCTTTCACTTGTTGAATGTGAGCTTATAACAGGCAGAACACACCAGATAAGAGCGCAGATGGCAGCGTTCGGCCACCCACTTGTAGGCGACGGCAAGTATGGCCGCAATGCAGATAACAAACGCTTTGGTATGAAGCACCAGGCGCTATGCTCCTACAAGCTTATATTTAACTTCACGTCGCCCTCCGGAATTTTAGAATACCTCAACAAGAAGTCTTTCACGATAACGGAGATCCCTTTCAAAGCAAAGCTTTTCTCCAAGGAATAAAAAATGATAAAAAACCGGCTTGCATTAACAAGTCGGTTTTTTACAGCTTTTATGTTTCTTCAAGCGGGAACTTTTCCGGGAAGCGAGCCATCAGTTCTTTTATACGGGTCGGATCTAAACCGAAGTCTTCAACAATATCACTGAAAAGCTCTAAATTATAATCAGAAACTCTGCGAAAGCTCAGGCCTAAGCACGCAATAAACAGCCCGTCCATTGACCATTTACCCACATCATTCGGATTGACAAACGCAGATGAAAGCGGCGTACATCTGTGGCGCCCATCAATTTTCGTCATTACAGTCTGCAAATATACGTACAACAAATAATGCCGATAGTGTTCCAGAGGCAAATGCGTGTTGGACTTGTGGTATTCTTTGAGCGAAGAAAAGATAATCTTGCTATATACCACCTCGAATATCTTTCGTTGTATCTTATATTTGTCATAACCGCGAGCAACCCCAACCGTTCTCAGAAGCTGCATTTCAGGTATGGAATATCCGCGTTTAAAAATGCGTTTGCCTATGCGATACAGTTTTTTAGGTGTGGAAATTTCCGATATTGCTTTTTTAAAAAACTTAACTTTAGGAAACCCGCGATTTTTAAGAAAACACCTGAAATATTCAATAGAAACACACGAATATGAGTTATGCCGTTGGAAATATGTTTTGTCTTCAAAAGAGCAAAGCAAATCAAACTTTTCCTGCATTTCCTCTCTGTATTCAAACAAAAAAGGCGGGTACTTTTCAAAAATCCGGCAAATATCTGTTATGCTCTTGATTTTGAATGGCTGAGAAATAGCCAAATGTGTTCCGCAAAAAAGCGGAATCAAAGAAACTCCTTTAAAAATGATCCTAAAAACAACAGCTATGCATTGACAGTGAGAAAGATAGAGGATTAAAAATGCTAAAATAACCCAAAAAAAATGATATTGGAAAAGCATCATAAATGTATAATCATAAAATTTATAGCCTAAATTCGTAATTAACGTCAGTTTTTTTGTATCTTCGGTCAAGTATTCCAAAAAAATAAACGTAATCAGAAAAAGTAATACCAGACTCGCTGATATGCTGAAAATCTCAAAAAAAGCCGTTGCGTATGTAAATAAATATAATAAAAACATACGCTGATTTTCTTTAAAGTTCGTATATGATATAACAGCAATGCACGCAATAATATATATCGCAAAGAGATTGCTTCCAAATATTTCTTCCATAGTAGTTCGCCTCACATCTCCAGAGAGCTTCATCTGGTAGATTATAACATATGGAAGTAAAAAACTCAACAACAAGAGATTAAATAAGCAAAAAATCGACAAGGTTCATCAGAACCTTGTCGATTTTTGGTCCGAGTGACAGGAGTCGAACCTGCGGCCTCTTGAACCCCATTCAAGCGCGCTACCAAGCTGCGCCACACCCGGATATCAACTATGAAAGTATACCACACCTTTTTGAAACTTTCAAGTGTAAATTTGAATTTTTTCAAACTTTCTTTCCAGAAGAACTTTGATTATATTTTTTTATTTTCAGAACAGAATATAAATATATTCCATAACTGAAAAGAAGGTTTGATATGACCGTTTCATTTGTACGCACGATAATACTTTACATTCTCATTATTGCCGCTCTGCGAGCTATGGGAAAGCGGCAGGTCGGAGAACTCTCCCCTTCCGAGCTTGTAATAACGCTGTTGGTCTCCGAGCTTGCAACAATCCCGATGCAAAGCACATCAACTCCGCTCGTACACGGAATTATTCCCATATTCACACTTTTAGCGCTTGAAATCATTATATCGACAATTTTTATACGAAATCGCTGGATTCGGAAATTTGCAGTCGGCAGAATAAGCATCCTGATAGAAGACGGAAAACTCAACCAAAAGGAAATGAGAAAAATCCGTTTATCCCTTGATGAGCTTCTTGAGGAAATCAGACTCAAGGGGTTTATAAATATATCCGAAGTCAAATATGCTATTCTTGAGGCCAACGGAGAGCTGAGCGTCTTCCCTTTTTCAAAAAGCGACAGCGTAACCCGCGAAGATATGGGGTTTTCGCAGGAAAAAACTTTTCTCCCTCACACAATAATTTCTGACGGAGTTTATATAAAAAACGAAGTTGACTCCCTCGGAAAGAGCGAAAAATGGGTATATAAGCAGCTTTCAAAGCACGGCATAAACTCATACGACAAGGTTTTTCTTATGCAGCTTGATGAGACAGGAAAGGTTCTCATAATACCAAAGGAGGCAAAAAAATGAAAGAGGTTATCATTTCAGGCTCCATTTTCGCGTTGTTTGCTTTTCTTTGTTTTCTGACAATAAAAACTACGGACAAAATAACCTCAGACCTTTCCACTCTCGCCGAGGAATGTGAAGTTCATATAAACGCCGGTGAGTGGGGCAAGGCTAATGATTGCATAAAAAAAGCACGCGAAGTTTTTGTAAAAAAAACTTACGTGCTTGAAAGCTATTTACTTCACGAAGACATAGAACGGCTTTCCGACACACTCACGAACATAGAAGCCGCGGTTGAAATACGCGAAAAGCGCCAGGCAATTTCCGCCATACGGATATTTACACGGCGGCTTTTCGAGCTTTCCGAATCGGACAAGCTTACGGTCAATAATATACTTTAGCCTCTATTTTGTTTTCATGCTATTAAGCTCTTTGAGGAAGGACTCAACATCTTCAAACGAGCGATACACCGAAACAAATCTGACATAAGCAACCTGGTCAATCTCCTTAAGCCGCTTCATTATCATTTCGCCGATACGGCTACTTGAGACTTCCTTTTCCATTGTGTTCTGAAGCGCCTGTTCAATTTCATCAGCTACTTCCTCAAGCTTGTGGATAGGAACCGGGCGCTTAACGCATGCGCGAAGCATTCCGGAAAGGAGCTTGTTTTTATCAAACAACTGACGCGACCCGTCATTTTTAATAACATACAGCGGCATACTTTCGACTGTTTCATATGTTGTAAATCGTTTCTGACAGGAAAGGCACTCGCGACGACGGCGGATTGAGCCTCCACCCTCTGCAGGCCGTGAGTCAAGAACCTTGCTTTCCAAAAATCCGCAAAATGGACATTTCATAAATTACACCTCCGAAAAGGACATTTTTTCCTGATAAAATAATAACACAAAAATGACACAAATTTCAAGTGAAAAAGCGAAATCGTCACACGTTTGTAATGTATCGCTATTTCTCACTCGAAAAGATATTTTCAAGAAAAGACTTGGATTTTAAAATCTGCTCATCACTTTTTATGCTTTTTGAATATACCTCTATCAGAGCATCACCGGTATATCCAATTTGGGAAAGTTCGCCTTTAAGTTTTTTGAAATCAAACTTCCCTTCTCCCGGCAAAATGCAATCTGAGGCTTCATCGTAATCACTTACGTGAACATTACATATTTTTCCGCCCATCGCAAAAAGATATTTTTCATACGGAACACCAGCGCGCCGGGCCTGTTTCAAGTCCAATGTGAAATATATATCAGGAACCTTCTCTGAAACGGCTTTGAGGTAGCTTATATTCGCAGATTTGCACCAGGATACGTTTTCAAGGCAGAGCTTGATTTCCTCTTCTTTTGCCGCTTTTGCAAGTCGGGCAAGCACCTCTGCACTGCTGTCCGAAAGAGGACACGCATCGTCAGATGTCCCGCTGAATGCGCGGTCACCGTGGAGCGTAAAAAAGCTTGCGCCGAGCTTCCGGGCTATTTTGAACGATTGCCTGTATTTTTCTGATGACTCTTCCGTTCGCCGCGCATATCCAGAAAAAAACATAACTGCTTCGGCAAACGCTGTGTATGGATGGACAGAAATAAAGTTCATATCCTTTTTAATGCTTTTTATTTTATCCACAAAGCTTTCTGAAATCTCCTCATCACAATTATAGAAGAACTCAAAGGTATCAAAACCAAGCTCAGAAAGCTTTTCAAGAGATTGTTCCGATTGCATCGGATACATAACCGCGCTTGAAATTCCGATTTTCATTATCACACCCCGCAATAATTTAAAAGAGAGGCTTGCGGTAATTCGCAAGCCTCTGCAAGTTCAGGTTTACTTCGAAGTTTTTGCAAGACGGGACCAGACGGGGCCTGAAATAAACATTGATGAATAAAGACCCGCAACAATACCGACTATGAGCGGAATGACGAACTGCTGAATAGACGAAACTCCGAATACTGCGATGAGAACAACTGCGAGAAGCGTTGTTATCGTAGTATTGATGCTTCTCGTTGCTGTCTGCCAGATGCTCTTGCTTACGATATCAGCAAAGCTTGTCTTCTTCATAATCTTGCGGTTCTCACGGATGCGGTCAAAAACAACTATCGTCGCATTGATTGAATAACCGAGAATTGTGAGGATAACTGCAATAAATGTCATATTCACCGGAATTCTGAAGATTACGTATGCGCTGAGTATTACAAAAATGTCGTGCGCAAGCGCTGTGACAGCAGCAAGGCCGGATCTCCAGTCAAAGCGAATTGCAATATAAGCAAGCATACAGATAATTGCAAGGATCGCAGAAACGATAGCTGCGTTGCGAAGGTCAGCGCCCATTACGGGGTCAACGTTATCAACAGCTAAGATATCTGACGGATAAAGGTCACCGTTTGCATCCTTTTCTGTTCCGTCGTGAAGGCCGTATGCTTCTTTAAGTGCTTCAAAAGCCGCATCACGCTGTGTTGTGTCGAGAGTTGTTGTTTTTATGACAACCTCACTTCCGTCGCCTGACTTCTGGACAGAAGACACTGCAGTTCCCGTTGCCTCTTCACAAATCTTTGCGATATTGTCAAGCTCTGCCTTATCAAGCTGCTTATGCATACTGTAAGTCATAGTTGTTCCGCCTACAAAGTCAATGTCAAAATTAAAGAGATTGACATTAAACGGAAGAAGAATGATTGAGATAATTCCCACAAGAGCAAAGATGAGACCGATTGTCCCGAGTATGTTGAATTTTCCAACAACATTGAAGTTATTTTCAAGTTTACTAAACATTTTTCTTCCCCCCCTTATGCACCGTAAGCCTTAATAGACTTGATTTTCATATCAACAAGACGGTAGAGCAAGAAGCGGGAAACAACAAGAACCGTGAACATTGAAAGAATAACGCCGATTCCCAGTGTAACAGCAAAGCCCCTTATCGTACCCATACCAAATGTATAAAGAACAACCGCAGCAATAAGGGTTGTTATATTGGAGTCTAAAATCGCGGTGAATGCGCGCTTAAATCCTGCATCAATCGAGGCCTTGAGCGTCTTTCCTAAGCGAAGCTCTTCTTTTATTCTCTCGTAGATGATTACATTTGCATCGACTGCCATACCTATGGAAAGAATAATACCCGCAATACCCGGCAAGGAAAGGTTTACCTTAAGAATTGCCATAACGACTACCATAAGAGCTGCGTAGAAAGCAAGGGAAACACTTGCAACAACACCTGACATACGGTAAATAATTATCATAAATATCATAACGAGGAGAAGGCCTATAAATCCTGCAAAAAGGCTTGTTTCAAGAGCTTTTTCGCCGAGAGTCGGCCCAACTGAGCGGAGTTCAATTTCCTTGAGCGTAACAGGAAGCGCACCTGACTTTATAAGGTTTGCAAGAGTTTCTGCTTCCTCGCCACCAACAGCTGATGCACTGTTCTCGCTTCCGAGAGTGATGATAGCTTCCTCGGAATTGATTCCGGTGCTTGCATATGAAGCATCAACAAACGGAGCGCTGAGAATTTCACCGTCAAGGTAAATTGCAATATAATTCTTTCCTTCTCCCGCTCTTGCAGCCGCTTTCTTTGTTGCTTCAGTGAATACTTCGCGTGCTTCAGAACTGAACTTCAGAACAATATGATGCTGACTGAGACCAACTTCGGAAACCTGGCCATACTGAGCATACGCATCCTTTATGTCAGAACCTGTTATAATTACATTTTCGTCTGCATCGCGGAACTCTAAAACTGCAGGCCTTCCGAGGAGCGCAACAGCTTCTTCAGAATCTTTTACAGACGGGATTTCAACAGTGATTCTGTCATCGCCAACCTTCTGGATGGTAGCTTCCGTGTAGCCTTCTTTATCAAGTCTTTCTCTGAAAATAGCCTTAGTGACTTCCATATCCTGTGCTGACGGAACTCCTCCGTTTTCAGCATAGGCTTCGAAGGTGATAGACGCACCGCCCTGAAGATCAAGGCCGAGGCGGATACCCTCTGCCGCACTTGGAACTTCGACTACTCCGAGGTTAAGCCCGCTTATTGTTGTGAAAATTATAAGTGCTATAACTACAACAACAGCGACAAACCAAAGTATGCCTTTTTTCATTTGAATAAACCTCCTTAGAATTTGCACAACATATAGTTTCAAACATTTTGTGCAAGCACTAGATTATTATATCTTTTTAATAAAATTTAGTCAATAGATTTTTAAATTTTAGACTTTAAGTTCAGCTTCCACATCAATATCTGCACTGTATTTTGAAATTGCAGGCTTAACGAAGTCCTTAATAAACTCCGTTACCTGAGATGAGCTTCTGCCGGTATAGTTCTTCGGGTCGAGATTGGATTCAATCTCTTCCTTCGACATTCCGAAAGCAGGGTCTACGGCAATTCTGTCGATGAGGTCATTAGCCTCCCCGTCTTCCTTAACGCGCTTTCCAGCAGCAACTGAATGAGTTCTGATAAGCTCGTGGAGCTCCTGGCGGTCTCCACCGCGCTTAACAGCATCCATCATAATGTTTTCGCTCGCCATAAACGGGAGTTCTTCCATTATGTGTTTTCTGATTACCTTCGGGTAAACGACAAGCCCCGATGCTATGTTGAGGTAAATCGAGAGAATTGCATCGGTCGCAAGGAAAGCCTCGGCAACGGCAAGACGCTTGTTTGCAGAGTCATCAAGAGTTCTCTCGAACCACTGCGTAGCCGCGGTAAGGGCCGGGTTTATCGCCGTGCTTATAACAAACTTTGACAGCGCACATATACGTTCTGAACGCATCGGGTTTCTCTTATAAGGCATTGCAGAGGAACCGATTTGCTTCTTTTCAAAAGGCTCTTCCATTTCCTTGAGATTTGAAAGTAAGCGAAGGTCTGTTGCAAATTTGCAAGCACTCTGAGCAATTCCGGAAAGTGTGGACAATGCCATTGAATCAATCTTTCTGGAATACGTCTGCCCCGATACCGGAACAACTCCGTCAAATCCAAGCTCCTCGGCTATGTATTTTTCCATTTTCTTGATTTTTTCTTCGTCGCCGTCAAAAAGCTCCATAAAGCTCGCCTGCGTTCCGGTTGTTCCCTTTGAACCGAGAAGGCGCATCGCGTCGATCCGAAACTCAAGCTCGGATAAGTCATACAAAAGCTCATTTATCCAGAGCGTTGCGCGCTTTCCGACAGTTGTGAGCTGTGCCGGCTGATAATGGGTAAACCCAAGTGTCGGCATATCCTTATACTTATCAGCAAAGTCAGACAACGCAGAAATTACGCTCACAAGCCTTTTTCTGATAAGCTTGAGCGCATCGCGCATTATGATAATGTCGGTGTTATCGCCTACATAACAGCTCGTCGCTCCAAGGTGGATTATTCCGCGAGCTTTCGGACACTGAAGCCCGTATGCATAAACGTGTGACATAACGTCGTGGCGGACTTCCTTCTCTCGTGCTTCTGCTTCTTCGTAGTTGATGTCATTTTTGAATTTTTCAAGCTCGTCAATCTGCTCCTGCGTAACCGGAAGCCCGAGCTTCATCTCGGCTCGTGCAAGCGCAATCCAGAGTTTTCTCCAAGTGCGGAATTTCGTATCCGGTGAAAAGAGTTCTGTCATCTCCCGGCTTGCGTAACGAGAATTCAGCGGAGATTCATATACATTTCTCATCGTTTTTCCCCTACCCAATTATATTTTCGAGAGCTGCAAGCTTTACGCAGAGCGCAAGAAGCTTTGAAGCGGTCTCGAGTTCAGAGACTGTCGGATATGACGGTGCGATGCGGAGGTTTGCATCCTCGGGGTCGTTGCCGTACGGGAAGGTTGCTCCGCAGCCTGTCATAACAACACCTGCTTCTGCCATAAGCTTGTGGACACGCTTTGCAGAACCGCCGGTGACATCGAGGCTTATGAAATATCCGCCGTTAGGAGCTGTCCATTCTGCAATATCAAGCCCTGAAAGTTCACTGTCAAGAACATTGAGAACAACGTCAAACTTCGGAGCCATAATTTTTGCATGCTTCTTCATATGAGCCTTGATGCCGTCAACATTCTTAAAGAAACGAACATGACGGAGCTGATTGATTTTATCCGGACCAATCATCTGATATTTGAGGATGTTCTTTGCCCATGCGACATTTGCCTCGCTCATTGCCATAACAGCAACGCCGGCACCCGGGAATGTCATTTTTGAGGTTGATGCGAAGATATAGCACATATCTTCCTTGCCCGCTTTTCTGCACTCATCGAGAATGTTGAGAATATCGTCGCCCTTTTCATAGAGGTCGTGGACACAGTATGCGTTATCCCAGAAAATTCTGAAATCAGCAGCAGCGGGTTTGAGAGCTGCAAAAGCGCGGACAACATCGTCAGAATAGCTAATGCCACTCGGATTGGAATACTTCGGAACGCACCAAATTCCCTTTACTGCATCATCGTTTTCTACATATTTGCGAACCTCGTTCATATCGGGGCCGGTTTCTGTCATTGCAATCGGAATCATCTTAATGCCGAAGCATTCGCAGATTCCGAAATGTCTGTCATATCCCGGAACCGGGCAAAGGAACTTTACTTCGGGAAGCTTGCACCACGGGGTGCTTCCCATAACGCCGTGAGTTACAGAGCGGGAAACCATATCAAACATCATTGTGAGGCTTGCGTTGCCGCCAACAATTACTTCACTTGTCTTAACCCCGAGCATCTCTGCAAAAAGAGCCTTCATCTCGGGAATCCCGTCCATCCCGCCGTAGTTTCTGACATCGGGAGAAACGTCTGCAACGTCACCATTCTTTGAAAGAACCGTGAAGAGGTCTTCACTGAGGTCAAGCTGATTCGGTGCCGGCTTACCTCTTGACATATCAAGCTTGAGCCCCTGGGCAACATAAGCCGCATATTCCTTTTGCAAAGCTGCAAGCAACGTTTTTGCCTCGTCCTTTGAAAGGTTTTTGTAAGAAATCTTGTTCATAATCTTTTCTCCTATAATACATTTATTATTTTTTATAAAAGCTTACCTGTGCATCTCGGGAACGGAAGAACGTCACGAATGTTGCTTATGCCCGTAAGGTACATAATCAGACGCTCAAATCCGAGCCCGTATCCCGCGTGAGAGACTCCGCCGAAACGACGAAGGTTGAGATACCAATCATAATCGTCGCGGTTAAGCCCCATTTCATCCATCTTTGCCGCCAGAACATCGTAGCGTTCTTCACGCTGGCTTCCTCCTATAAGCTCACCTATGCCGGGAACAAAAAGGTCCATCGCCGCAACGGTCTTTCCGTCGTCATTCTGGCGCATATAGAAAGCCTTAATCTCTTTGGGATAATTGATTAAGAACATCGGTTTTTTCATAATTTCTTCAGTGAGGAATCTTTCGTGTTCTGTCTGAAGGTCACACCCGAAGAAGACGGGGTATTCAAACTTATCCTTATGCTGCTCCAAAATCTTGATTCCCTCAGCATATTCCATAACTCCGAAGGATGAGTTTACAACGTGTTCAAGGCGCTCTATGAGGCCTTTATCAACAAAGCTGTTGAAGAAATTCATTTCCTCCTTGCAATTATCAAGAACGTGGCCGATAACATACTTGACCATTGCTTCTGCAAGCTCCATATCGTCGTTTAAATCCGCAAAAGCAATTTCAGGCTCTATCATCCAGAACTCAGCTGCGTGGCGCGCAGTGTTCGAGTTTTCTGCGCGGAAGGTAGGCCCGAAGGTGTAGGTTTTTCCGAACGCGAGCGCGAAGGTCTCCGCCTCGAGCTGGCCGGAAACGGTAAGGCTTGCTTCCCTGCCGAAGAAATCCTTTGAGTAGTCAACCTTTCCATTTTCATCACGCGGCGGGTTTTCCATATCGAGAGTTGAGATTTTGAACATCTCACCTGCTCCCTCGCAGTCACTGCCCGTTATAATCGGGGTATGTGCATATACAAATCCGCGCTCGTTAAAGAACTTGTGAATTGCGTATGCCGCTTCACTTCTCACTCTGAACACTGCCGAGAAGGTATTTGTTCTCGGGCGGAGATAAGAGATAGTTCTCAAAAACTCAAGCGAATGTCTTTTCTTCTGCAGAGGATAGTCAGGGGCAGATTCGCCTTCAATGCTGACCTTCTCTGCTTTGATTTCAAACGGCTGTTTTGCGTCTGGCGTCAGGATGAACCTTCCCGTTACTACAACAGCGCTTCCGACATTCAAATGAACAAGCTCAGAAAAGTTCTCAAGCGAGTCATCTATAACAACCTGAACGCTTTTAAAATATGAGCCGTCATTAAGCTCTATAAAACCAAACACTTTTGAGTCACGAACCGTACGGACCCAACCACCGACGGTTACAGATTTTTCAGAAAAATTGTTTGGTGAGTTAAACAGCTCTCTTACATTTATAAGCTTCATAAATTTCAACTCCATTACATAAAACTACATACTATATATTTAAACATAAATTTGTCAAAAAGTCTATACAAATTTTCCCGTTTTTTAATTTAATTCCAAATATTGCAATATAATTCACGAATTACATAGGCGCATATCTGGAATACTTCTTATGTAGCCTAAAATACAAGAATTAAGGAGTTGAAAAATATGTTTGACAGAATCGCACTTCTTCTCACAATAGTCGGCGCGCTCAACTGGGGTTCAATAGGTTTGTTCCAGTTTGATATCGTCGCTGCTATTTTCGGCGGCCAGGGTGCAATCCTCAGCAGAATCATCTATACGCTCGTAGCTCTTGGCGGCATCTGGTGCATCTCTCTCTTCTTCCGTGACGATGCGGTTATGACAACGCACAAAGAAAGAGGACATATGTAACAGAATCCGAATTCTGCACTTTTATGAAAAAATCTCCCGCAATACCTTTCTGTATTGCGGGAGATTTTTAATCTTTAAAAATTAAAGTGCTTTTACGATTTCTTCCGTATCCTTTGCTATCATAAGCTCTTCGTTTGTCGGGATAATGAATATCTTAACCTTCGAATCGCTTGCAGAAACATCAACTTCTTTTCCGCGGACTTTGTTCTTTTCCTCATCAATCTTAACACCCATATATTCAAGACCTGAGCATATGTCACGGCGAAGGTCAGTGGAGTTTTCTCCGATACCGGCAGTGAATACGATAGCGTCAACTCCGCCCATAGCAGTGGCGTACGCACCGATAAACTTCTTTACGTCGTAAATAAACTTGTCAAGAGCAAGTCTTGCGCGCTCATTTCCGTTTGCAGCAGCCTCGTCGAGGTCGCGGAAGTCGGAGCTTACACCGGAAATTCCGAGAACACCGGACTTCTTGTTGAGGATGTTGTTCATTTCCTTGATATCATACCCGTAACGCCCCATAAGGTATTCAAGGATTGTTGCGTCAATGTCTCCGGCGCGGGTACCCATAAGAAAGCCTGCGAGCGGACCAAGACCCATACTTGTATCCTGGCATTTGCCGTCAACAACAGCAGAAAGAGATGAGCCGTTTCCGAGGTGGCAGCAGATAACGCGGCTGTGTTCGGGGTTTCCGAGCATATCTATCGCACGTGCAGAAACATAGCGGTGGCTTGTTCCGTGGAAACCGTAGCGGCGAACGTCATCCTTCTCATAATATTCATACGGGATCGGGTATATGTAAGCCTTGGGCGGCATTGTCATATGGAACGCAGTATCAAAAACCGCGACCTGCGGAGTTGTCGGCATAACCTTCTGACAAGCGCGGATTCCCATAAGGTTTGCCGGGTTATGAAGCGGGCCGAGCGGGATGCACTTTTCGATTGCAGCGATGCAAGCATCATCTACAAGGCAGCTTGCAGTGAATTCCATACCGCCGTGGAGAACTCTATGGCCGACAGCCGCAATTTCATCGGTAGAAGCTATGACGCCGTTTGTGGGGTCAACAAGGATGTCGAGAACTGACTGAATAGCCTCGCCGTGAGTCGGCATAGCTATATCGACCTTAACATCATCACGCCCCGGAACCTTGTGCGTAAGACGGCCATCAATGCCTATACGTTCACATAGACCTTTTGCAAAAACCTGACCGCCCTCGGATTCCATAAACTGATATTTCAGCGAGGAGCTTCCTGCGTTTATAACAAGAATTTTCATAATGTATTCCCTCCGGTAAATTAATTCTGTCGCACATCTTGAAAAATGATGGCTTTGCAGTTAAAATATAAATAACTATGCTGCCCCTTCCAGACAGCACTATATATTTTACATTATATCGTTGCTTTTTGCAAGTGTTTTTTGAATTTTTTAGCAAAAGGAGTGAAAAAATGAACATTTACGGCATTGTCTGCGAATACAACCCGTTTCACAACGGCCATCTGTATCAGCTTGAAGAAATTAAATCACGCGGGGCAGATGCAATAATCTGTGTAATGAGCGGAAATTTTGTTCAACGCGGCGATCTTGCAATTATGCAAAAGCATGCGCGAGCCGAAGTCGCAGTCCGCTGCGGTGCCGACATTGTTCTCGAGCTTCCCTTGCCGTATGCTCTATCTTCTGCAGAACGATTTGCATTTGGCGCCGTGTCAATTCTTGAGAACCTCGGAGTTGTTTCTTATCTCGCCTTCGGAGCTGAAACCGACAACATAAATGAGCTTATAAGGGCTGCAACTCTGCTTGGTTCGGGTGAGCTTGATTCCGCAATAACAGAAGAGCTTTCAAAGGGCGTTTCTTATGCCGCGGCGCGAGAAAGTGCGCTTTATAAAAAAGATAAAACCCTTGCAGAACTTATTAAAACTCCCAACAACATTCTTGCAGTTGAGTACCTGAAAGCACTTTTTCTTCTCAAATCAGATATTTCTCCCGTCGCAATAAAACGCGTAGGGACTGCACACGATGCGGAAACCTCATCAGGGGCATTCTCTTCTGCATCACATATACGGGAGCTTATTTTAAAAAACGAGAATGTGAACGACCTCCTCCCCGTTTCCTGCGCGGAAATTTTAAATCGCGAAGCTTCTCTCGGGCACGCGCCTGTAAATATCTCCAACGCTTCAATTTCTATACTATCCACCCTCAAGCGCCTTTCTCCTGAAGATTTCAAAAGATATTCCGATGTATCCGAGGGGCTTGAAAACCGCTTATTTGATGCAGTTTCCGCAAGCACGTCACTTGAAGAAGCTATTTCTATTGCAAAGACTAAGCGATATACGCACTCCCGAATACGCCGCATACTTATTAATGCGTTCCTTGACATAAAATCCGAACTTGTCACAGCTCCCCCACCATATGTAAAGCTTCTTGCCTTTTCAGATGCAGGAAGGGCAATTCTTAAGCAAATAAAGACCTCCTCTGAAATTCCTGTCATAACAAAACCCGCTTCGATAAAAAATGAGAGCGAGCCGGCAAAAAGCCTACTCGCCCTTGAAAAACGCGCTGACGATATTTATTCTCTCTTTATGAAAAAACCTGTAGAACAAGGGGGCGCACTGAAAAAATCCCCCGTGTTTATATCATACAAGTGAGTTGACAAGTTCTTTAAACCTTTCCCCACGCACCATAAAGTTTTTAAACATATCGAAAGAAGCGCAAGCCGGAGAAAGGGTTACAATATCCCCGCTTTCCGCAACTTCGGAAGCGGTATGAACCGCATCTTCAAAAGTGCCGCACATAATTATCGGCACTTTTTTTTCTTCATATCCCTCGGCGTTTATGACAGCAGAACGGATGCTCTCTGCAGTTGCGCCTATGAGAATAAGTTTTTTCACATACTTCAGGACCGCATCACCAAGAACATCGAAAGGAATTTTTTTGTCATACCCTCCCGCAATCAGGATAACCTTTCTGTCAAAAGCAGAAAGCCCTGCGATTGTTCTTGTCGGGCTTGAAGCAATCGAATCGTTATAGTATTTAACCCCCGAAAGCTCACGGACAAGCTCCATCCTGTGCTCTACGCCACCAAAGCTCTTTGCAACATTTACAATGTCATCCCGGGAAACAATCCCTTCGGTTGCCGCAATCGCCGCCATATAGTTTTCAACATTGTGCATACCCGGAATCTTTATATCTGAAATCGAGAGAATCTTTTCTGACTTTCCTTCTTTTTTTCTCACTATATACCCATCCTCAACACAGAAACCGTTCTCCAGAACAGTTTTCGAAGAGAAAAGGACAGCTCTTTCTTTAATATCTTCTGCGATAAGTTTCGTAACTTCATTATCAAAGTTCAAAACAACTCTGCCTGACGAATGGCGGAAGATTTCCTTTTTTGCTTCGATGTATTCTTCAAATGATTTGTGAACATCAAGATGGTTCGGAGTTATGTTTGTTATAACCGATATTTCGGGGCTGAACTTTATGTTCATCAGCTGGAATGACGACAGCTCAACAACCGCAAAATCAGAGGCTTCCATTGTATCCACCTCCGGAAGCAACGGCTTTCCTATGTTACCCCCGACAAAACATCTTTTTTGAGATGCTTCAAGAAGCTTTCCTATTATGGTCGTTGTGGTTGTTTTTCCGTCGCTTCCCGTAACGCCGATACACTTGCACGGACACAGCTTTAAAAACTGTTCCATTTCGGTAGTTATAACGGTTCCGACTTTTTCAGCAACAAGAAGCTCCGGCACATCATACCTCATTCCCGGAGTTTTAAAAATAACATCAACATCATTAAGGTTTGAAAGATATTCGTCACCAAAGCAAAAGTCTGCACCAAGGCCACCAAATTCTTTAACGAGCATATCCTCGTGTTCCGTCTTTTTATCACAAATCAAAACCTTTGCACCACTTGTAAGCAACAATCGTATAAGCGGAGTATTGCTGACGCCCATCCCGATTACGGCGCATCGCTTCCCCCGCATACTCTCAAGGAAATTTTCAAGTCCTTTACTCATACTACCCCTCCGTTTATTTATAAAAACAAACAGGCAACCGAGTTTTTTACGGTTGCCGGAATGTTATGTAGCAATTAGCCTTCTACGACAATACTCTTAACTGCCTCACGGAAAGCCTTGTACTCTTCTTCTGTTCCGTTAACGGATACAGTTATCGGTTTTGTAAGGTCAATGCTGAAGATACCCATAATAGACTTTGCATCAATGACATAGCGGCCTGAGATAATATCAATATCACACATCTGCTTGCAAGCCGCATTGACGAATTCCTTAACCTCATTTATTGATGAAATTGATACGTCGAATTTGTACATAATTTAAACTCCTTTCAAATTTGTATTGCTATTTTGCTTATAAATAAAGTATAATACTTTTAGAAGGATTTTTCAACCATTTCTTATTGTTATTTTTGGGTGAATTTATGAACATTGCTTTTTTTACGCTCGGTTGCAAGGTAAATCAATTTGAAACGCAATCTCTTGAGCTTATGCTCACCGAAAAGGGGCATACAGTTGTTCTTGATTATTCCGCTGCCGACGTTATTGTAATCAACACCTGCAGCGTCACCTCTACAAGTGACCAGAAATCACGGCGGATGATTCGCCATATGGCAAAAACTCATCCCAACGCGCGCATCGCCGTTTGCGGATGCCTTTCTCAACTTTCTCCCTCGGCAATAGCCGAAATTGAGGGAGTTTCACTTGTTTCAGGCACATCAGACAAGGCTTCGTTTGCAGATGCGATTTCTTCGCTTTCATCTAAAGAATATGCAGACCTCAGCATTGATAATCCACTATCCCGCCGCAAATTTGAGTATCTCCCTGCGGGCGGGCTTTTCGGGCACACGAGGGCTATGCTCAAAATAGAAGACGGCTGCAGCAACTTCTGCACCTATTGCATCATCCCATATACAAGAGGGCCTGTCCGTTCAATGGATTTTGATTTAGCCATATCGGAATGCAAGAAGCTTTCCTTCGACGGCTACAAAGAAGTTGTCGTTACGGGAATTGAGATTGCATCTTACGGTCGAGACCTCTCTCCCAAACGAAGCCTTTGTGACTTAATCTCCGCACTTTGCTCCGAGTTTCCTTCAATAAGGTTCAGGCTTGGCTCAATCGAGCCAAGAATAATTGACGAGGATTTTTGCATTAAGCTTAAGGATTTCCCTAATCTGTGCGACCACTTTCACCTTTCAATGCAAAGCGGATGCGATGCCACACTGCGCCGCATGCACAGAAAATATGACACCGCCCGCTTTCTCGAGGCAGTGACTCTCCTTAAACGACACTTCCCGGGTTGTGCGATAACGACTGATATGATCGTCGGATTTCCCGGTGAGGATGAAACAGAATTCTCAGAAACACTTTCCTTTATAGAACGCTGTGGGTTTTCATCTATGCACATTTTCCCCTACTCAAAGCGCGCAGGAACCCCTGCCGCAAAAATGGATGGGCAAATTACAAAGAATGATAAAGCAGACCGAGCAAAACGGGCATCGGAAATCGCAAAGGCAATGACTTCAAAATACCTTGCTTCTCGACTCGGAAAGACGGAGTCTGTTCTTTTTGAAGAAGAACACAAGGGATATTGGGTTGGGCACGCAAAAAACTTTGTCAGAGTTTATGTAAAGTCCGATTCAGATTTAAAAAACAGCGTATGTGACGTTAGAATCACTTCTCTTCTGTTTGACGGGCTTTCGGGTGAAATAATATAATTCTCTTAAAGGACTGCATTTTTATGAAAAAAGAACTCATCTCTGCACTCGCGGGCATCAATGGTGTTCGTTTGTTTGAAAACGAGCCGATGTCAAAGCACACAACCTTCAAAATAGGCGGCCCTGCAAAGCTTTTCATAGAAATATTCTCTTCAGATGCTGTAATTGAAGCTGTCAGGCTTTTGAAAAGCTTTGAAATCTCTCCTGTGATAATAGGAAACGGCAGTAATCTCCTTTTCCCCGACGAGCCTTTTGACGGTGTTGTCTTAAAGCTTTCTTGCAACGAAATTTCTTTATCGCAAAATACGATTCGAGCCGAAGCCGGAGCCTTTATCTCTGCAGTTTCCGCTTTTGCCCTTAAGAACTCTCTTTCCGGTCTCGAATTTGCACAAGGGATTCCCGGTAGTGTCGGCGGTGCGCTCGTCATGAACGCAGGCGCATACGGCTCTGAAATCTCTGATTGTCTTGTAAAATCAACATATTTATCAGGTGACAAGCTAATCACCTTGCCGGGTTCAGAACACGAGTTTTCCTACCGAAACAGCTTTTATAAGAAAAATCCTGGCCTCCTGATTCTCTCGGCTGAATTCAAACTCACCCCGGCAAATCAGGAGAAAATAAGCGCAAAGATGAAGGACTTCGCATCACGCAGACGCGAAAAGCAGCCTTTAGACCTTCCAAATGCCGGAAGCATTTTCAAGCGTCCTGAAGGCCACTTTGCAGGAGCGTTGATAGAACAATGTAATCTCAAAGGCTTCTCAATAGGCGGTGCCGAGGTATCACCAAAGCACGCAGGATTTATAGTAAACCGCGGCGGTGCAACCGCAAGCGACGTAAAACATCTTATTTCCCACATACAGGAAACGGTTCTTCGGGAAACCGGAGTTTCTCTCGAATGTGAAATTTGCATACTTTAAAAGGACGTGTAAAAAAATGGATTTCTTTATTATATCAGGAATGTCAGGCGCCGGAAAAAGCCGGGCTGCCTCTGTTTTGGAGGATATGGGTTTTTACTGTGTTGACAATATGCCGCCTGAGCTTATCCCGACCTTTGCGGATATGTGCATAGCGGCAAACAGCCGCTTTTCTCACGTTGCTCTTGTCACAGACATCCGCGCAGGACTTGACTTTACCGCCCTTTTCAATGCTCTTGACAATATAAAGATTTCCAACTGCAATTATAAGATTCTTTATTTTGAAGCATCTACAGACGTAATTATAAAGCGATACAAAGAAACAAGGCGCAGACACCCTCTTTTTTCCGAAGGCACTCCGATTGAAAAAATCATTGAAAAAGAAACCGAAATGCTCGCTGATATACGTGCGCGGGCAGATTATATCATCGACACCTCTACTCTCTCCGCTTCGATGCTCAGAGAGAGGCTTGTCAGCTTTTTAGAGGATAACGACCTTCGCGACCAGTCAATGATTATCAACGTATCCTCCTTCGGTTTTAAATTCGGCCTTCCTTTGGAGGCGGACCTCGTTTTTGACGTGCGTTTTCTGCCAAATCCTTATTACAACATCTCTTTGCGCGAGAAAACAGGGCTTGACGCCGATGTGTATGAGTATGTTATGAAATGGCCGCAGACAAAAGATTTTCTCAAACATCTTTACGACATTATCGAATTTCTTCTTCCGCAATATATTGAAGAAGGAAAAACTTCGCTCAATATTGCAATAGGCTGTACCGGCGGAAAGCACCGCTCCGTTGCCCTTACCGAAGAGCTTGGAAATCACATTTCTTCACTCGGATATAAATGCGCAAAAATCCACAGAGATTTTTTGAGATAACAAGGGAGATGCTATGACTTTTTCAGCAAGAATTAAAGAAGAGCTTTCAATGCTCGATATTAAAAATCCCGAAGCTGCGCTTGCAGAATGTTGCGGAATGATTCTTTTTGCAAATGCAACGAGAAAAGATAAAATCAAAATAATTACAGAAAACAAAAACGTTGCTCACCGGGCTTCACGCCTTCTTAAAAGTCTTTTTGCGTTTGATTTTGACAAAAAAATCATCCCGGAATCAGCCCTTAAAAAATTTAATCTTATAATAGAACAACCGAGCAGGATTTCAGAGATTTTTGAAGCCTTCGGCATAAATTCAGATGACACGCTCTCGCTCCGTCTCAACGCTGCGCTTGTAGAAACAGACGAAGCTCGGGCGGCCTTTTGCAGAGGTGCCTTTTTGACGGGTGGCTCGGTTTCCGACCCTTCATCCCGCTATCATTTAGAGCTTGTTACCTCGCACGCCACCCTCAGCCGTGAAGTCGTTTCGCTCCTTCTTGACCTTGACCTGCCCGCAAAGCTTGCAATAAGAAAATCCAACAACATCGTTTATTTAAAAGAAAGTGGACATATCGAAGATTTTCTCACAAGAATCGGCGCCCCGCTCTGTGCCCTTGAGCTTATGCAGACAAAGGTTATGAAAGATGTCCGCAACAACATAAACAGGCAGGTGAACTTTGAATTTGCAAACCTTTCAAAGACTGCTGACGCCGCAAAAACACACCTTTCAGCTATAAAAAAGCTTCAGGATCTTGGAGTTCTGGACACACTTTCTCCTCAGCTTCAGGCTGCGGCAAACCTCAGGCTCAACTACCCCGAAACCTCGCTTTCCGAGCTCGCGCGGCTATCTGATGACGGAGTTGGAAAATCGGGGCTTAACCATCGCTTAGGAAAGCTTGTTTCAATAGCCGAAGAATTAAACTCAAGAAAGGACTCGTAATCTGATGAGTGGATTTGCACATCTTCATGTACATACCGAATACAGTCTTCTCGACGGTGCATGCCGAATCAGCAAGGCTTGTGAACGTGCAAAAGCGCTTGGGCAGACTGCAATCGCTATTACCGACCACGGTGTTATGTACGGAGTCATTGATTTTTACCGTGCCGCAAAGGCCGCGGGAATAAAACCCATTATCGGCTGTGAAGTTTACACGGCACCCCGCTCGATGTTTGATAAAGACTTCTCTTCAGACCGCGAGCCCGCGCATCTTGTCCTTTTATGCAAAAATGAGACAGGCTATAAGAACCTCATCTACTTAGTAAGCAGAGCTTTTATTGATGGTTTTTACGGCAAACCGAGGATTGACCTTGAAATTCTAAAGAAGCATTCCGAGGGCCTTATTTGCCTTTCTGCCTGCCTTGCCGGAACTATTCCGAGAATGATTCTTCGCGGCGACATTGATGGAGCCAAGAGCTACGCAGAATCACTTTATGAAATTTTCGGTAAAGACAATTTTTATCTTGAAATTCAGGACCACGGCATCGAAGAGCAAAAGGAAGTAAACCGCGAGATAATTAAAATCTCCCGTGAGCTTGACATCCCTCTTGTTGCAACAAACGATGCTCATTATATAAATCGCGAGGATGCATATACTCAAGATGTTCTGATGTGTGTTCAGATGAACAAATCTCTCAGTGACACGTCTCGCATGAAATTTGCGACAGATGAGTTTTACATTAAAAGCGAAGAAGAAATGGCCTCCCTTTTCCCTGCACAGCCCGAGGCACTTGAAAACACGATGAAGATTGCGGATATGTGTAATCTTGAATTCGAATTTGGGCATCATCATCTTCCCGAGTACGACACTCCCCCGGATTTTTCCGATTCACTTGAATATCTGAAAAAGCTGACATACGACGGTTTTGCGCGACGCTACCCAAACGCCCCTGACTCTTACAAGGAGCGGCTTGACTATGAGCTTAATATGATTTCAAGAATGGGCTATGTTGATTATTTTCTCATTGTCTGGGATTTTATTTCATATGCGCGAAGCCAGGATATCCCCGTCGGCCCCGGCCGCGGAAGCGCTGCAGGAAGCATTGTTTCTTACTGTCTTGAAATAACAAACATTGACCCGATGAAATACAACCTCTACTTTGAGCGTTTCCTAAACCCCGAGAGAATAAGTATGCCTGATATCGACGTCGATTTCTGCCAGGAACGCCGCCAGGAGGTTATAGATTACGTTGTCAGAAAATACGGTTCTGACCGCGTAGCTCAGATTGTCACCTTCGGGACAATGGCTGCAAAAGGCGCGATTCGAGATGTTGCAAGAGTTATGGATCTTCCGTATGCAGAGGCTGATGCAATTGCAAAAAGCGTCCCGAACGAGCTTCATATGACTCTTAATAAGGCACTTGAAATTTCAAAGCCCTTCCGCGATTATTACGAAGCTGATGAAAGATATAAAAAGCTTATAGACACAGCCATTGCGCTTGAAGGTATGCCTCGGCACGCCTCAACGCACGCAGCAGGAGTTGTAATAACCAAAAACGAAGTTTCTTCGTATGTTCCGCTATCTGCAAATGACGAATCAATAGTAACTCAGTTTACGATGGTAACTCTCGAGGAACTCGGGCTTCTAAAAATGGACTTCCTTGGCCTTCGTAACCTCACCGTTCTTCACGATGCGGAAACCTTGGTCCGAGCCCATACCCCGTCCTTTTCAGTATCAGATATTCCCGACAACGATGAATTGACCTTCGCTGAATTATCAAAAGGGCATACTGCGGGAGTTTTTCAGCTTGAAAGCCAGGGCATGACCTCTGTTGTCGTCGGAATGAAGCCGCAGTCGATAGAAGATATAACTGCGATTGTTGCCCTCTATCGCCCCGGCCCGATGGATTCTATTCCGCATTATATAAGCTCAAAGCACAATCCTGAAAACATTCAATATCTCCACCCTATGCTCAAGAGCATACTTGAAGTAACATATGGCTGCATAGTATACCAAGAGCAGGTTATGGATATATTCAGAAAGGTAGCAGGTTTTTCTCTCGGAAGAGCTGATATGGTTCGCCGGGCAATATCAAAGAAGAAAGAAAAAGACCTTCTGCGCGAACGCAAAAACTTTATCTTCGGGAATGAAGAAGAAGGAATTTGCGGTGCGATCAATAACGGTGTTTCCGAAGAAACCGCAAACAAGATTTTTGACGAGATTGTTGCATTTGCAAACTATGCCTTCAACAAAGCCCACGCCGCCGCGTACGCTGTTGTATCATACCAGACCGCGTATATGAAGTTTCACTATCCGAGAGAATATATGGCGGCGCTTCTCACATCCGTTCTTGATTCTACGGATAAGCTTGCAGGTTACTTTGAGCTGTGCCGCGAAATGGGCATAGCAGTTCTCCCTCCCGACATCAATGAATCGGAAGATAGCTTTACCGTAAGCGGAGACAATATCCGCTTCGGGCTTGCCGCCGTCAAAAATGTCGGCCGAGCATTTGTTAAGAGCATTTCAGAAGAACGCCGTTTTGGTGGCTCGTTTGCCTCTCTCCGTGACTTCTGCAAGAGGATGCAACACAGAGAACTCAATCGCCGTGCACTTGAAAACCTCATTAAGTGCGGTGCGTTTGACAGCACAGGCGCAAACCGCGCACAGCTTCTGCAGATTTATGACAGCATTCTTACCGGCATATCATATGTAAAAAGCAGAACCATCGAAGGCCAGTTTGACCTTTTCTCGCTTGACTCGGCGCAGGAGAAGGTGACCTATGACGAGGATTTGCTCCCCGACATTCCCGAATACCCGAAGAACACCATTCTTTCTTTTGAGAAAGAAACTCTCGGCATTTACCTTTCTGGCCATCCTCTTGATGACTATGCCTCTCTTCTGAAAAAACTCGCAGTCGAAAAGCTTTCCGACTGCCTTTCTCCGGACAAACATAGTGACGGCGATTCGGTTTTTGTTGCAGGCTGTGTTTCATCGGTAAAGCTCAAAACAACAAAAAACAATTCAATGATGGCATATATGACGCTTGAAGGGACCGTAAACTCCATTGAATGTATCATATTCCCAAAGGTTCTTGAAAAGCATCAGCATCTTCTCAGCGAAAATGCCATTGTTACTGTCCGCGCAAGAATAAGCGTTCGCGAGGATTCTTCTCCGCAGCTTATATGTGATGAAATACGCGGAATAAGCGAATATAATAACATTGAAACCGAAACTTCTGAGTGCAAGCGTCTTTACCTGAGACTTCCCGATGAAGAATGTCAGAACGCAAAATCCATACGTGCCATAATCTCGGCATTTCCGGGAGAGCTTGAAACAATTCTTTATTACGAAAGCACAAAAAAGCGCCTGAGAACGCACATTTCAAGTGACGTTACGCTTCTAAACCGCCTTCGGGAAATTCTCGGCAGTGACAATGTAGTCCTAAAAGACGCAGCGTCAAAAGAATAAACATCGCCAATTTTACTTTACATTTTCTTCAAACAATTATATAATTTATATATTGATTCAAATACTAATTTGAGAGGTTGATCTTATAATGTCTTCCATAAAAACTATCGGTGTCCTTACGAGCGGAGGCGATGCTCCGGGCATGAATGCTGCTATCCGCGCTGTTGCAAGAACCGCCGCATATCACGGCATCACGTGTCTCGGCATCCGCCGTGGTTATAACGGCCTCATAAACGGAGACGTAGTTGAGCTTAATGCGCGAAGCGTTAACGGTATCATTTCAAAAGGCGGAACAATGCTCTTCACTGCGCGTTGCCCGGAATTTATGACGGATGCAGGAGTCCAGAAGGCAGTTTCCACTTGCAAATACCTCGGATTAGACGGCATCGTAGCCATTGGCGGCGACGGCACATTCAGAGGCGCACGTGAGCTTGCAAACAACGGGATTCACACCATAGGCGTTCCCGCTACCATTGATAATGATATAACCTCAACCCAATACAGCATAGGCTTTGACACGGCCTGCAACACAGCTCTTGAAGCTATTGATAAGCTTCGCGACACAATGCAGTCACACGAGCGTTGTTCTGTTGTTGAGGTTATGGGCCACAACGCCGGGCATCTCGCTCTTCATGTCGGAATCGCGTGCGGAGCGCAGGCTGTTCTTGTTCCTGAAAAGCCGTTTGATTTTCATCGCGACGTTGTAGAAAAAATCCGTGCAGGTCGAATCAACAAGCGCTCCCACTACATTATAATTCAGGCGGAGGGTGTCGGAAGCTCGATTGATATAACAAATCGCATAATTGAGGAAACAGGAATTGATACAAGGCTGACTATCCTCGGCCACATTCAGCGCGGAGGAAGCCCGACCGCGCGTGACCGTGTTATGGCAAGCCGTTTCGGCGAATATGCCGTTCACACTCTTATGGCAGGCGAAACGAACCGCGTTGTATGCTTAAAAGACGGTAACTTATGCAACATTGACATAAATACGGCACTTGAAATGAAAAAGGACATTCAGGAAGATATGTACATCACATCGAAAATTATGTCCATATAGAAAAACATAGCAAAAGGCTGCATCTTAAAAAGATGCAGCCTTTTAAGTTAATTTTCTTAATTTTCAGACTCCGGATTGTTTGTTTTTACTACTGCAGTCTTAAACTGCTTTCTTGACTCACGAGTTTCATTCAGCGCCTGCTCAATGACCGTTTCAAGCCTGCGAAGTGTATCCTCCGCATAATCGTTCGCAGCACGGCGAAGCTCCTTAGACTTTGTTTCGGCAACCGCCATTATTTCGCTTGCCTTCTGCTTAGATGAAATTACTATTTCATCCTCTGCAACCATATGACGCGCGCGTTCTTCTGCCGCAGCCTTGATTGACTCCGCCTCTCTCTTTGCAAGAGAAAGAATTTCATTTCTGTTATCAACTATTGTGCGCGCCTGTTCAAGGTCCTTCGGGAGATTAACGCGAATCTCATCAATAAGGTCGAGAACCTTTTCCCTCTCCAAAAGGCACTTTTCGGCGCCGAAAGGAAGTGCCCACGCCTCAGACACCATGTCATAAAGCATATTTACCAATTCATCAATTCCGCTTGCCATTACTTCTCTTCTCCCCTCATAAATCTGATTTTTACATCCTCAAGTATTTCTTCATCCACAAAGGATGAAATATCTCCGCCTAATGAACATACTTCCTTAACAACGCTCGATGAGAGATACAAATGCTCCTCCGATGTAGGCAAAAACAGAGTTTCAAGCTTCGGATTAAGCTTTCTGTTGATGAGAGCCATCTGGAATTCGCTTTCAAAATCACTAACAGCTCTGAGCCCTTTTATAAGAACACAGTCGCCCACGGAATTAACCCACTCCGCAAGCAAAGAGTCGGAAGACCTGATTTCAACGTTGTTGTATTTATCTGTGCATCTTTGGAGAAAATCACTTCTTTCCTCCAAGGAAAAAGCGGGCTTCTTCTTGCTGTTGACCATAACAACAACTACAACCTTGTCAAATATCGCAGATGCACGCTCGATAATATCAAGATGCCCTTTTGTAACCGGGTCAAAACTACCGGGATATACTGCAATTTTCATATTTACTACCCCACAAGCCTTTGTCAGTTGCGAATCACCGTAAGCTTGATTCTGCCGTATCTATACTCCTTAAACGAATAGCTTTCCGGCAAAGCTCCTGCAACATCCGTCGAAGCATCAGTTTCACATATTATTATACCATTTTCTGACAATATGTCAAATTTAGTTATCATTTCAAGTGCTTTATCAAGAAGATTGCTTTCATACGGAGGGTCTAAAAATATTACATCATATTTTGCGCCTTTTGTCAATACTTGCGAGTAGTCACCGCGGCAAATGCTGATCTTATTCTCAAATCCGCAACGCTTTATATTTTCCTTAATTATCTCTGCGGCTGCCTTTGAATTATCCGCTGCAACGGCAGTTTTTGCCCCACGGCTGACGGCTTCAATCGCAAGCTGTCCGCTTCCGGAAAAAAGGTCAAGCACGCGTTTGCCTTCAATCTCAAACTGAATTATATTAAAGATTGAGCCTTTAACCTTATCGGTTGTGGGGCGGGTGTCCTGCCCTTCAAGTGTTTTTAGCACCCTGCCGCGCGCCGTTCCGGAAATAACCCGCATATTCATTCCTCCCCGCTATGATAATACTGATAAACCGCTTCTGCAGCACTTTTCGACAAAATCTCCGAAAGCTCTGAAACTTCCGCTATTTTCACTTTATCTATACTTTTAAAATGCTGAAGAAGCGCAATCGCGCGTTTTTTTCCGATTCCTTCTATTTTCGTCAGCTCGCTTGCGGTCATGCTCTTTGCGCGGAGCTTCTTGTGATATTCAATGGAATACCTATGGACCTCATCCTGAAGTGTTGCAAAAAAGCGAAAAACCGCCGGGTTTGCAGATATTCCAATCTCACGACCTGAAGCATCTATTATCGCGCGCGTCATATGCTTGTCATCTTTGACCATACCAAACAGCGAAACATCAATCCCCGATTCTTCAAACAGTGCCGAAACCGCTCGCACCTGAGTAATCCCGCCGTCGAGAAGAATGAGATCAGGCCGGCTTGCAAAGCTCTCATCCCCGCTCTTATAACGCAAAAAACGACGTGAAAGCATCTCGCGCATCGCGCGCGGGTCGTCCTGATTGGTAAGCGTTTTTATCTTAAACCGCTTATACTCCCGGCGTGCCGGCGCACCGTTTAAGAAAACAACCATCCCTCCGACCATTTCTTTTCCTGCAAGATTGGAAATATCGTAAGCCTCTATTCTTTTCGGAAAATCATCAAGCGCAAGAATTTTCTTAATATCTTCGAGTATCCTTGAAGTTTTTTCCTCTTTATTTATCGAAACAGCCGCCTTTTCTTCGGCGTTTTTAGCGGCCATTTTTATGAGTTTGAGTTTTTCCCCGCGCTGCGGGCAAATTACGCGCACACGCCTCTCAGAAAGCTCCGAGAGCCAATCCGAAAGAACCTGCACAGACGGAAGAACGTGTTGAATGTAAATTTCCCTCGGGAGCTTTGTTCTTCCCGAATAATATCTCAGCAAAAACTCTTCCATAAGTTCAGATAGCTCGCCATACACAGGAGTATCAATCACCTTCGTTTCGCTCTCAAGCAAAGCGCCGTCGATATAATGAAGAATTGAAAAAAACGTTTTGTTTTCTCCCGCATAAAGAGCTATAATGTCCGTATCTGACATCATGCTTGAAATAATCTTTTGTTTTGTAGCAAGCGCATTTATTGAACGGATTTCATCGCGAAGCTTTCCAGCAAGCTCAAATTCGAGTTTTTCAGCATGCATAAGCATTTTTTCTTCAAGCACGCCCAGGACATCTTCAGTTTTCCCCGAGAGAATCATAGCCGCTCTTGAGATACGTTCTCTGTACTCTTCTTTCGAAATCTGCCCCGCGCAGAGCGCATCACACCTGCCTATATGGCTGTTTAAGCACGGCCTGCCTCTGCCAATGTCCCGCGGGAATTTCCTGCTGCACACGGGAAGGCGCAAAAGCTCCGACACGGTCTCGATTGCGCGCCGGGATTCCACACGGCCGCCATAAGGCCCAAAATACTCTGCACCGTCATCTGCGACCTTTGACACTATTGAAAATCTCGGATATTCTTCTTTCACGGAGAGTCTGATAAACGGATAACCCTTATCATCCTTGAGGAGAATGTTATATTTTGGCTTATGGCGTTTTATGAGGGAATTTTCAAGAACAAGCGCCTCAAACTCCGTATCTGTGATTATATAATCAAAATCGCATATCTGGGAAACCATCAGCCTTGTTTTTGAATTGTGAGTAGCGTTTGCTCTAAAGTATGAATTGACCCTGTTGTAGAGTTTTTTTGCTTTTCCGACGTATATGATTTCCTTGTCGGAATTGAGCATAATATAAACTCCCGGGCTCTGCGGCAGCTTCAAAGCTTTTTCCTTAGCAGTCATTTTTTCACCCGCCAATAACAATATAGACGGCATTGAGCCGTCTATAAAAACTTAAAATCAAATTAAAGTTTATCGGAGAAGTTGCTACCAACAAGCTCACTAAGCGCAACAAGCGCTTCATCCTCATCGACACCGTCGGCGATTATGGTAACCTTCGTGCCCTTAACGATCCCGAGAGAAAGAACCCCGAGCAGGCTTTTTGCGTTAACACAGCGTTCTTCACGCTCCACCTGAATGCTGCATTTGAATTCGTTTGCCTTCTGAATAAAAAATGTAGCCGGGCGCGCACGAAGCCCGATTTCGTTGTTAATGATAACTTCTTTAGAACACATTTAGAGCAGTCTCCTCTTTAAAAATTTAAATCCGTTATTTCTTCTAACTATATAATAACAAATTCAGCATATATAAGTCAATATATTTTTAGTCAAATTCTCAATTCTGCAATCGTAACGCCGTCCTCACCTTCACCAAAAACACCGAGTCTCCAGCCTTTGATATGCGGGTGAGAACGCAGATAAGCGTGAACGGTTTTGCGGAGGACTCCTGTTCCCTTTCCGTGAATAATAGTGACAGAGTTGAGCTTTGCAAGAAAAGCGTTGTCGAGATATGTGCTGAGTGTATATTCTGCCTCATCGGCAGTCATTCCTCTGAGATCAACCTCGGGCTTAACTGAAATATTGCGAAGCTCCGCTTTCTTCTTTGCGATAAATTCATTTACTGTTTTTTCGCCGCTTTCCTCAATAAGCGAAACCTCTTCAGGGCGCGCCGAAACCTTCATTATTCCGGCCTGGACTGTCAAAATTCCGGTCTTTTCCGAAACTTCTATAACCGTTCCCGAAAGCCCTAGTTCGCAAAGCTCAACCGTATCTCCCGCTCTGAGCTTTCTCGGAAGCGGCTTTGGAGTTGGCCTCGCTTTTGAACGGATAACCCCGCGTTCAGCCTCATTAAGGCCACGCTTTAATTCGTTTCTCGCATCATTGATTCTGTTCCTGTCTGCCTTCTTGGCTTCAAGCTTGCGGATTTCCTTTATCTCATCGAGTGCCTTATCTGCCGCCTCGCGGGCATCCTTTAAAATCTTTTCAGCATCTTCGCGGGCTTTTTCAATAACTGCGATTTTTCTCTTCTCAAGCTCCTTCTCAAATTGCTCGGTTTTCTTTCTTCTGCTTTCGGCATCAGAGCGGATTTCGCTTGCGTGCTGAAGCTCAGTGTCAAGCGCCTTTTGTTTTTCCTCAAGCCTTGAGAGAATTTCATCAAAGCGCTTGTCTTCCCGCTCGACCAAAGCCCCTGCGCTCTTAATGATATTCATCGGAAGCCCAAGACGTTCCGAAATCGCAAAAGCGTTGCTTTTTCCCGGAATTCCGATAAGAAGCCTGTATGTCGGCTTCAGGGTTGTCACGTCAAACTCACAGCTTGCGTTTTCAACGCGCTCCGTGATAAGGGCGAAGCTCTTAAGCTCGGCATAATGTGTTGTCGCGATAATCTTTGCGCCGATAGCCATAATATATTCGATTATAGAAACTGCAAGCGCCGCTCCTTCAATCGGGTCGGTTCCCGCGCCGAGCTCATCAACAAGAACGAGAGACTCATCATCTGCGCCGTCAATAATCTCGACTATGTTCTTCATATGAGATGAAAAGGTTGATAGCGACTGCTCAATGCTCTGTTCATCTCCGATGTCCGCATATATCTTTTCAAAGACAGAAATCTCGCTTCCGTAATCACACGGGATATACATCCCGCATTCCGCCATAAGAGTCAAGAGACCTACGGTTTTCAGCGAAACGGTTTTTCCGCCTGTGTTCGGACCTGTTATGACGAGTGTGTCAAAATCCTTTCCGAGGCGGATTGATATCGGGACTGTCGTGTCCTTATTAAGAAGCGGATGCCTTGCATTTATAAGATTGACTACCCCGTTGTCATTTACTACAGGAGCCTCTGCATTCATCGTATACGATAGCTTTCCCATAGCAAAAATCAAATCAAGCCTTGTGAGAATCTGATAGTCGCGCTCCAGTCCTTCGGATATGGTGGAAGCTTCTGCAGAAAGCTCCGCAAGGATTCTCTCGATTTCCTTTTTTTCCTCCGATTCAAGCTCACGCATAGCATTGTTGAGTTCAACAACCTGCATCGGTTCTACAAAGACCGTCGCGCCGGTAGAAGAAATATCGTGGACAAGACCTTTTATCTCACCTTTATATTCGCTCTTAACGGGGACAACATATCTTCCCGAGCGCTGAGTTATTATTGCTTCCTGGAGATATTTCGACTTAGTCGGAGATGAAATTATCTGAGCTAAAACCTCGCGGATTTTCTCTCCGCTACGGCGCATTTTTCTTCGTATTGAAAGAAGCTCAGATGATGCCCCGTCTGCTATTTCTTCCGGGCTTAATATAGCGTTTCGGACCTTGTCTTCAAAATATTTATTTACAAAAAGCGCAGCAAAAAAGCTGTCAAGCTCTGTTTTTTCATTTCTTCTGTCATCTTCAAGGTAGCGCTGCGCACCTCTTGCAGTTTTTAAAACATCCGCGATACTTAAAAGCTCAGACGGATTGAGGAGCCCCCCTATTGCCGCACGGCGAAGCAACGGGGCAATATCTCGCACACCGGAAAAAGACGGCGCACCTTTAAATCCAATAAGCTTTCTTGCCGCTCCCGTGCGCGATATTGCAGTGCGAACCTCTTCGGCATTCGTCGCAGGAACAAGTTTCCTTGCAAGGCTCTTTGCGCCGTCACTTACCGCGTGTTCTGCAAGAAGCTCAAGAACAGCGGAAAGCTCAAGAGTATTTTTCGATTTTTCATATAAGCTATCCATATTCGTCTCCGTAAATCACAGCAAGCCTTTGTAAAAGGCATCTGTTTTAAAATTTCTGTCAAAATGGAACCTGAGATATTCATTGGTTATCTTAGCCATTTTCTTCATTGATTCCTCATTCATCGAAAATGAAAATATCCGCTTCGGGTCCTGCGAGATTACATAACGCATCGCGTCTATTACGCTTGCATCAATAGATAGATTTCCGCCATTATTACATTTTCCGCACACGATGCCCCCGTTTTTTATATCAAAAACTGCATTGTCGGATAACGACCCGCAATAAATGCAGGATGAAAGATTGGGAGAATATCCCGAAAGCTCAGCTATCTTTAGCTCAAAGACTGACTTTATTTTTTCGGTCGGAACATTCGTTTTTGAAAGAGCAAAAAGAGAATTTAAACCCAGCCTCAGAAGTTCCGGGTTTATTGTGTCCACATCTGATGCCTGTTCTAAAACCTCCGAAAAATAAGAAGCAAGCGCAAGCTTTACTATATCGCCGCGTATCCCGAAAAACATCTCTATTGGCTCTGCCTCGTTGAGGGTGTATCTCCCTGAGCTTTCATACATTGTAAACTCGGAATAGGTAAAGAGCTGTATTGCTGCAGAAACCTTACTGCCCTTTCGTTTTGCGCCTCTCGCAACAACCGAAAGCTTTCCCGAGCATTCCGTAAGTATGCTTAGCATAACGTCAGCTTCTTTATACGGAGTTTCGCGCAATATTAACCCTTTTTCAACTATCTGCATAAAGCTCCCACCGCCAATAAAGCAAATTAACTTTACACTTATAACTCGTACCCAAAGTTTTTAATAAGAACGTCGTTATCTCTCCAGTTTTCCTTTACCTTGACCCAGGTCTCAAGATAAACCTTAGTCCCCATAAAGCGCTCTATATCGCGCCGCGCACTTTCGCCGATTTTCTTGAGCATTGCGCCGCGCTTACCTATGATTATTCCCTTGTGGCTGTCGCGTTCACAGTAGATAGTGGCTATAACGTCAATTATTCCGTTATCCCGCTCTGTAAACTGCGTTATCTCAACTGCTGTTCCGTGTGGAATTTCGTGATTTAAAAGCCGTAGGAGCTTTTCCCTGATAATTTCCGAAACCATCTGCTTTTCAGGCTGATCGGACACCATATCCTCCGGGAAAAGCGCACACCCTTCCGGAATGAATTTGTCAAGCTCTTCATATATACTTCCAAGCCCGTCTCCCTTTGCTGCGGAAATTGGAATGATGGCATCAAAATTATATGCTTTGCTGTATGCCTCAATAACCGGGAAAATAGCTGTTTTTTCTACTGTGTCTATTTTATTTATCAGCAGAACTACAGGAACACCGCTCTGAGAGATGCGGGAAATGATTTCCTCCTCTATCTGCCCGATGTTTGCAACAGGCGCGACGAGCATAAGGATAACGTCAACATCAGATATGGAGTCACCCGCAACCTTAACCATATACTCACCGAGATGGCTTTTCGGTTTATGGATTCCGGGTGTATCTAGAAAGACGTATTGCGTATCCCCGCGGTTTATGATTCCGCATATCCGATTTCTTGTTGTCTGAGGCTTATCGGAAACTATCGCAATCTTCTCTCCTGCAAGTGAATTGATAAGCGTTGATTTTCCAACATTCGGGCGGCCTATAATTGCAATCATTCCGGATTTCTTAATTTCCATAGTTCTCTCCTTTTGTGTAAAGCTTTATTTCTTTACTCTTTTAGAAAGCAAATACGTCGGTATCATCCACATCATCATATATACAAACACGGTATGAGGTGGAATAAGAACAGGCTTTTGTATAAAAGTTAAATAAAACATAAGAAGCATCCCCACAATCGCACCAACAGTTGTGAGGCAGATGTTTCTCACCGTTGCACGCCGCAGTTTTTTGGATGCGAGAACAGAGGCTGCAAAGGGATACAACCCACTTCTTGTTATAACCGCGCAGGCATCTTCATTGATAAACTGCTCGTCAGCCGACAGGTCAATTCTCTGCTCAATTTCAGGATAGTCAAGTGATGAATCCGGAAGGTCAAACGCATTTTCAACCATCATCGGAAGAAGGTTGAAATCTCTCACCGCCAAAACAACAGGAATCTTTTTCTTGACCATTATGTGAAGAGCGCGTTCAACTTCGATATTTGCTTTATAGTTAACGTTAAAAACTCCGGCAGGCTCTTTATTTATGGCAACAAAAACCGAGTTTTTCGTGTTTGTGCCGGAGCCGAGGCGAACTCCCAAACGAAGCATAAAGCCGGCACTTCCTACCAAGACCGCATCATCACCGATTTGAGCTTCAATGCCCCCCGATTCATGATACCGGAGATTTTTAACACTTGTCGTCTCTGCATATCTGCTCTTTAGGAGATCGGCAAAAACACCCGAAAGCCCGCTTTTTGTCTCTGCAATAACACTCGCTGCATAGCATACCGTCTGTTCAAGAGAAAAGCTTCCAAGAACCTTAAGCCCATGCAGAGTGATTGTTCCCTTCGGGAAAATATCTTCGTCGCACAGAATAAAGTTTGCGCGCTTTGAGAGGTTTGTTGCGGAGTACCAGCCTGAAATCGCCGCGCCTATTGAGGAAAGATTCTTGGCAGTAGCCGAAAACGGGTGTGCAAAGGAAAGTGTTGTGAAAAACGGAGTTGAAACTGATGTAATTGCCGCAAGCGCCCAGAAAAAGTGTTCCGGAGCCCCTGTTCCCACTGATGAAACAAAAGCAAAAACAATTGAAGCGACGATTACAAGCGGAGAAAGAAATGTCCAGAATGTGCGCGATGCATCCTTATCATTTATGTGGGATATAAATGAGCAGGTGTCGTCAGTGCTTTGTTTAATTATGTTTGTTTCATCATAACGCTGGACAATATGCACGGTACTCGGTTTTTTAGCCGAGCGGACCGTTTTGCAAACTCTGCAGACTGCACGGATATTAATCCATTTGCTGTATATCGCAAAAAACAGGCTTAAAACCGAAATTGCACTGTACGGAAGCCACCCTTTCCAATGCGGCGCCGCCATAACGGAGATTACATGAATCAATGAGGCAAATGACGAGAAAGCAACCGCCGAATCAACATTTGGGTGAAACGTAAAGAGGCGCGACAAGCCCTTTGAAATAAGATCAACAGCGAGAAGCATCGCAAGAATTTGCAAAAATGCCGTCAGGAAAAGATATCGGAAGGGATGGTGGATATATGAAATTATGCTTGGCATAAACCACCTAAGCGGAGCCGCAAAAGCGAGATAACAGGACATAATGCCGAGTATCAAAAGAACAATTGTTCGAAGGCCCAAAAGCTTTGAAACCCGAAGGTTTTCACGGATAATTTCCTCTACCGATCTTGTTTCAAGTGGTTCTGCCTGTATCTTCTCCTCAAAAAGCTCACTTCGCGTAAATGTATCAAAAGTTTCTGAAAAGCTTGCGTTCTTGCGTTTTTTCTTTTCTTTTGCAGGCTTTTCTTCCGGCTTATCAAGCGTCATATCGCCATATACACCGTTTTCCCACGGTCTGACAATAGTGTCAACCCGCCGTGCCTCTGCCCTTCTATCAGCAGGGCTATCCGGAAGCTCCGGAATCGCTTTGGAAGGGGCTTCTTCTTTTTCCATCTTCACTTCGGGTTTATCTTCTTTTTCCGGGGGAGCTTCTTTAACAAACAAAGGCTTTTCTTTCTTCACAGCCTTCGGAGCATCTGAAAACTCAGCAAGAATTTCTTCTAAATCAAGCTCGTCCGCATCATAGCTTAAAGCTTCGGCATTTATTTCATCCAGAACGTCCCCGACGGACATATCCGAAATTGTTTCAAAGATTTTTTTATCCTCTTCCATTTTAAGGACGCTCCTTTCAAAAAATTAAAGTCTCTGTCGTAAAGCTTCGAACAATACAACAGCGGCAGCGGCAGACGCGTTAAGTGATTGGGTTTTCCCAAGCATAGGAATGTTCATCACAACATCGCAGCATTCACCTACAAGCCTTCCCATTCCGTCTCCCTCAGAGCCAATCACAATTACCGACGGGCCGCGAAGATCTGTTTTATAAAGCGACGCCGTTGCCGAAAGGCCTGTTCCGTATATCCAAAGCCCGCGCTTTTTAAGCTCATTGAGGGTTGCGGCAATATTTGAAACCCGCGCAACGGGAATATGTTCAATAGCACCTGAGGAAACCTTTGCCACAACCGCCGTAAGCCCTGCGTTTCTTCTTTTTGGAATAATGATTCCGTGGGCACCTGCTGCCTCCGCGCTTCTAATTATCGCGCCGAGATTGTGGGGGTCGGAAATTTCATCACAAACCACTATAAGAGGCTCCCTGCCGCTTTTTTTTGCAAAATCTAAAATATCGTCAATCGTGCTGTATTCATGAGCTGCCGCAAAAGCGATCACTCCCTGATGTGCGCCGCTTACGCTTATTGCATCAAGCTTTCTTCTGTCGCACTTTGAGGTTACAACTCCGTTTTTCTTCGCGCTTGCAAGAATATGGCTTATGTTCTTATCCCCTTCAGCATAAAGGACTTTATCTATGGGTCTCCCCATTCTCAGCGCTTCGAAAACCGAGTTTCTGCCTTCAATTATGTATTTTTCTCTCTCATCTGACTGATTATCAAAAGAAGTTTTTCTATTCATATTTTTCTCCTATACTTCAGATTCCATACGAAAATATACATATTAATTATAACACGAAATTTCCCGAATTTAAATGGTAAATTGAAAAATTTTTGATTCTTTTTTTGCATAGATTATTAAGGAGAAAAGGGGGGTTTATTTGTCCTATGAAAAATGAAAATTTCAAATATATTCTTTACCTTCTTTTTATATTTCTTTTTGTTATCTCCCTTCTCATATTTTCATCTGCATCATCAGAGGCCGTGAGAGAAGGGTTGCACCTTTGCGCACGTTCCGTAATCCCCTCGTTGTTCCCTTTTTTTGTTGCATCAAACCTTATCATAAACTTAAAAATTGCGGATCGGATATCCTCTCTATTCAACAAAATTATGAGCCCTCTGTTTTCTTTAAGCGGAAGCTCCTCCGCCGCACTTCTTCTCGGTTTCATAAGCGGGTATCCGATAGGCGCGTCAACCTGCGCCGCACTATATTCAAGTGGCAGCATCAGCCGCCGCGAGGCTGAAAGGCTTCTTGCTTTTTGCAATAATTCCGGCCCCGCCTTCATCCTTGGGGCTATCGGAACAGGCGTGTTTTGCTCGGTAAAGATAGGAGTAATTCTTCTGATAATACACATTCTCGCGACTTTGCTTGTGGGCTTTATTCTGCGAATCTTCTCTCCCGTCAATATTACCGAAACAAAAGCCACAAAAAAAAGCCATATCCCGAGCTTTTCCTTTGCTTTCACCGATTCCGTCACCGCTGCGCTCATGTCTTCGCTTAAGATTTCAGCATATATTGTTTTTTTTGCAGTTGTTACCGCTCTTATAAATAAAATGAACATTTTGAGTATTTTCCGACTTCCTCACGGAATCAAAGCCATAACTGAGGCTTTTGTCTGTGGAATACTCGAAATAACCTCCGGCACATACAAAATTTATGATGCTGTCTCGCCTTCGACAGCCTTTATCCTTACTTCGGCTTTTCTCGGCTTTGGCGGACTTTCTGTTCATTGCCAGACGCTCTCCTGTCTTTCGGGAACGGACATAAAAACGCGTGAATATTTCTTGGGAAAGCTTCTCCACGGGATTATAAGCGGCTTCTTTGCTTTTATCGTATCCCGATCAAAGCTTTTTGAAAGAATCGAGGTTTTTTCTGATTTTGACAAAAGCTTCCGGTTTAACAACGCAGTTGTTTTAGTTGTTCCGGTTTTGATATGCTTATTCTATATTTTTTTCAAAAAAAGCTGGAAAAAAACATAATTATAGTGTATATTAGATATATAGAAATAGCGGAGGGATATGGATATGCTTTTTTCAAAGGATATAGAAAAGCGTTGCGCGATATGCCAACACAGCAAAAAAATCAATGACGATGAGGCAATCTGCTCGCGCCATGGGATTGTTTCTCTCGGATATAAGTGCCGCCGTTTTGTTTATGATGCGACAAAACGCATCCCTGCGGAAGAATCTCTTCTTGGAAGCGATACTTTTTCAGAAAAAGACTTCTCACTGTAAAATATATGACAAAAGCGCATAGCCAACGGCTATGCGCTTTAATTATTCTATTTCGATGAAGCTTACTTCATCATGCTTGCAACTTCTTCTGCGAAGTTGTCTTCACGCTTCTCAAGGCCTTCGCCCTTTTCAAAGCGGACAAACTTTACGAGCTTAATCTCGCCACCGAGCTCTTTTGCAACGTTTGCAACGTGCTGAGCAACGGAAATCTTATCGCCCTGAACATACTCCTGCTCGAGGAGGCAGTTCTCAGCGTAGAACTTCTTGATTCTGCCCATAACCATCTTCTCTGCAACAGCCTGCGGCTTGCCTTCGTTCATAGCCTGAGCTGTGAGGATTTCCTTTTCCTTGGCAAGAACATCTTCCGGAACCTCAGAGCTTACAAGCCATGACGGGCTCATAGCAGCAATCTGCATCGCGATGCCACGGCCGAGAGCTGTAATTTCGTCATTACCCTTAATATTGTCGGAAACTTCCATATTGAGAAGAACACCAATTTTTCCGCCCATGTGCATATAGGTAACGTTTACGCCGCCTTCGCAGATTTCAAAACGACGGATTTTGATGTTCTCGCCGATTGTGAGAATCTTCTCCTGAAGAACCTCTGCAACTGTCATATCATACCCTGCACACTTGCAAGCAGAAAGAGCTTCGACATCAGCCGGCTTGTTTGCAAGGATTGTTTCTGCAACATCTGCAGCAAACTTCTGGAAGTCAGCGTTCTTTGCAACAAAGTCTGTTTCACTGTTGATTTCAACAACAACACCCGCCTCTGCGTTTGCTGTGCCGTAAACCATACCCTCAGCGGCAATTCTGCTTGCCTTCTTTGCAGCAGCGGCAAGACCCTTCTCGCGGAGGAATTCCATTGCCTTTTCCATATCGCCGTCAGAAGATGCAAGAGCCTTCTTGCAGTCCATCATACCTGCGCCCGTGGATTCACGAAGCGCTTTAACATCAGCAGCTGTAAAAGCCATAATGTAACACTCCTTATATATTTTTAAATTATTCCTGCTCTGCCGAAGTCTCCTCAACAGGAGCTTCAGAAGCTTCAGCAGCATCTTCCTGAACGCCCTGACGAGCCTCAACAACAGCGTTTGCAATCGTCTGTGAGATAAGCTTAATAGCACGGATAGCATCGTCGTTACCCGGGATGACATAGTCAACTTCTTCAGGGTCGCAGTTTGTGTCAACGATAGCGATGACCGGGATGCCGAGTCTGCGAGCTTCAGCAATAGCATTGCGCTCCTTGCGCGGGTCAACAATGAACATCGCGCCCGGAAGCTTATTCATTTCCTTAACTCCGCCGAGGTACTTCTCAAGCTTTGCGATTTCAGCCTGAAGCTTGATAACTTCCTTCTTGAGGAGAAGGTCGAATGTGCCGTCTTCTTCCATCTTCTTAAGCTGGTTGAGACGATCAATACGGCGGCGCATTGTTTTGAAGTTTGTGAGCATACCGCCAAGCCAACGAGCGTTGACATAGTACATACCTACGCGCTCTGCTTCTTCTTTGATTGCCTCCTGAGCCTGCTTCTTTGTACCTACGAAGAGAATGCTTTTTCCCTCTGCTGCGATGTCGCGAGCGAAGAAATAAGCCTCTTCAAGCTTCTTAACGGTTTTCTGCAAGTCGATGATGTAGATACCGTTACGCTCCGTGAAGATGTACGGAGCCATTTTGGGATTCCAGCGTCTTGTCTGATGTCCGAAATGAACACCTGCTTCAAGAAGCTGCTTCATTGAGATTACCTGTGACATTTGTTTTTCCTCCTTCTGTTTTAACCGCCACACCCTTCATTCTTCCCCGCCATCTTTCGACACAGCGGCGTGAAAGTCGGGGTGTGTGAGTTTTTCACCGAAATATATTACCATATTTTTTCTGCTTTTGCAAGCCTTTTTATAATTATTTTAGAAAAAAACCTGTTTTTTTATGCGTACATGTCGGTTCTATAACATAATCGACCAGAATAATGTCATCTCCAATCCTCCGTATCGCCTCCCAAGGGATTATGATATCTTCGTTTTTTGAAAAAATCGAGGAGAGCTTCCCTTGGCCGTGAACAATCAGTGACACTATTTTTCCACACGAACAGTCAACTTCGACATCGTTGACATAGCCGTATCGAGTTCCGTCACAGACATTTATCACTTCCTTGCAGCTAAGCTCTGTTATCTTTGTTTTCATAAAAAATCTCCTTCGACAAATTTTTGATAGCTTTTTCTCGAAAAATATATTATAATATATAATGATATGTTTTTACACGGAGGTGTTTAATCTTGACAGAACACAATAACCCTTCCCCGAAAAAAAAGAGATTTGATAAGTTTTTCTCTTCAAACACCTGGTTCCTGTTGCGCACCGCCTTATTGATTGCGGCATGCACAACCGGAATCTGCCTTCTTGTGTTTGTTGGATATATGCTTTCCCTCGATGCAAGAGTCGACATAGAGGTGGAGGCGATGAAGCTTAACTACTCCTCTATCGTATATTATCTTGACGAAGACGGAAACGAACACGAGTTTGAGCGGCTTTATGACTCTCAGAACAGAACCTGGGTTGACCTTGACGAAATGCCCAAACACCTCAAGGATGCGGCAATCGCTATTGAGGACCACCGTTTTATGAAGCACCACGGAGTTGACTGGACCAGAACGCTCTCTGCAAGTGCTAACCTGTTCTTCAAATTCAAAAGTGATTACGGTGCATCTACAATCACCCAGCAGCTTGTCAAAAACCTCACAGGGGATAATCAAGATGCTGTTAAGAGAAAGCTTCAGGAGATTATGCGCGCACTTTATCTTGAGCGTCACTACGATAAAGACACCATAATTGAAATGTACTTAAACACAATATACCTCGGCGAAGGATGTTACGGTGTCGGAACCGCCGCGCAGACGTATTACGGCAAGGATGTCTCAGAGCTTACCGTTGCCGAATCTGCCGCACTCGTCGGTATCACAAATCTTCCTACATATTATAATCCATACATCAACCCCGAGAACAACAAAGACCGCCGCACGACAATCGTAAACAGAATGTATGAGCTTGATATGATTTCGAAAGAAGAAAGAGATGCTGCAAATGCTGAAGAAATTGTCTTCAACACAGAACGGCGCAATAATTCTTCCAATGCGGTTCAGTCCTATTTTGTTGATCAGATTATAGAGGACCTGATTGATGATCTTGTGCAGGAGCGAGGATATTCAGAAAACGTTGCTGTCAGAACTATATATTCCGGTGGGTTAAAAATATATGCAACAGTTAACCCGAAAATACAATCTGCGATGGACGAAGTTTTTGAAAATGACAGCATCTTCCCAAAATACAGCGGGAAAGTTCAGCCCGAATGTGCGATGATTATGCTCGACCCCGGAAGCGGAGATATCGTCGCCATGCGCGGAGGCCGCGGAAAAAAATCAGGAGCGCGCATACTCAACCGTGCTACTCAGACAAAGCGCCCGCCCGGTTCTTCAATCAAGCCTATCTCCGTTTATGCGCCCGCAATAGAATACGGGCTTATAACTCCGTTCTCCGTCGAGGATGACGCCCCTATCACCGTTTTAAACGGCAGTGAGTATCCCAAGAACGAAACGCGAACATATTCAGGAAGAACTACAATCAACGAAGCTGTCAAGCAGTCAATAAACACAGTTTCCATGCGCACGCTTGAAAAGCTTTCGATAGAGCGTTCATATAACTTCCTCACGGCAAACCTCGGAGTCACTTCCCTTTCAAAGAAGGGTGACCAGAACCTCGCCCCGCTCTCTCTCGGCCAGCTTACAAACGGCATCACCGCCCTTGAGATGGCTGCGGCGTATGCGCCGTTTGCAAACGGCGGGACATATTATGAGCCAAGAACCTACACAAAAGTTCTTGACAGCGACGGCAACGTTCTGATTGAAAAAGAGGCTCGCCCGACTAAGGCGATGAGCGAAAAAACGGCAGCATATGTCAGCTATATGCTTCAAAACGTTGTTTCAAGCGGAACCGGAACATACGCAAAGCTTGACCGCGGAATGCCTGCCGCAGCAAAAACGGGAACCTCGAACAATGACGAGGACCGTTGGTTTGTAGGTTACACCCCATATTATGTGGGCGCGGCATGGTTTGGATATGACCAGCCAAAATATATTTCAAAATCACTTTCGCCTGCACTGACCGTCTGGAAGCGCGTTATGAATGCCGCTCACAAGGAGCTTGAGGTTAAAAACTTTGAAAAAAACAGTGATTTCCAGTTTGTAAACATCTGCTCCTGCAGCGGGCTACTCCCATCAGAGGCCTGTGCGCTTGATGCGCGCGGCACAAAGGTTGTTGCCGGATACTTTCACAAGGATGATGTTCCGACACGCACCTGCGATGTTCACCTGACCGTCGACATTGACACATCAACAAATATGCTCGCATCGGAATTCTGCCCTGCAGAAAACAGGAAAACTGTTGCTTTCTTAGACATTCCTCGCACTTTCCCGATGAGCGGGGTTGTTGTTGAAGACGAACAGTATACCCTTCGCACAGCAGAGCCTGCAGACGGGCAATTCTTCTTTGCAACCGGAGTCGAAAAGCCGATGAATTCTGTCTGCAACATTCACAGCTTTGATTACACTGAAGACCCCTCAGACGAGCCAGAGAACGAAATTGCCTCTGCCCCCACGCAGGATGAGAATACTGAAACTGACGAAGTGCCAGACATAAGCGCAGCTGAAAACAACGATGACGAGGCACCTGATAACGAAGAAATTCCGGAGTAATAACAATGAACAAATTCACCTTTTGTGTCCCTACCCTGTTTGGTCTTGAAGGGATAGTATCCAAGGAGCTTTCACATCTTGGTTTTGAAGATGTCAAGGCCGACAACGGAAGAGTAACCTTCTCAGGGACTCTTTCGGATATGGCGCTTGCAAACTTATGGCTTCGCACAGGAGAGAGGATTCTCCTCGTTGTCGGCACGTTTAAAGCAACAACCTTCACCGAGCTCTTTGAGGGGGTAAAAGCGCTTCCCTGGGAAAACTTCATACCCAAAGACGGTGCTTTTCCGGTAAAGGGGCACAGCTTAAATTCTAAATTATTTTCTATTCCTGACTGCCAGAGCATTATCAAAAAGGCGGTCGTTGAGCGTCTGAAAACGAAATACTCCCTTTCATGGTTTGAAGAAACGGGCACAAAGTATCAGATTCAGTTTTCGATTATGCACGACGTTGTAAACATATATCTCGACACAACGGGGCCGGGGCTTCACAAGCGCGGATACCGCGCGGTTTCCGGCGTTGCCCCGCTTCGTGAAACGCTTGCCGCCGCTATGGTCACTCTCTCTAGATACAGAGGGCGGGAATTTTTCTGCGACCCGTTCTGCGGCTCGGGAACAATCCTTATCGAAGCTGCGATGATTGCGGAGAACCGCGCACCGGGCTTATCAAGGCGTTTTTCTTCTGAGGCTTGGGAAATATCAGATAAGAAAATCTGGCACTCTCACCGTGAGACTGCAAAAACAAAGATTTTCACAAGAGAATTTGAGCTTTGGGGCGGCGACATCGACCCTAATGCCATTTCCCTTGCAAGAGCAAACGCAAAAAAAGCAGGAGTTGACAAGTATATCACCTTTGAGAAAGCAGATGCAACACGCTTTAAACCCCGCCACAGCAACGGAATTTGTGTTACAAACCCGCCATACGGTGAGCGACTTATGGAAATCCGCGATGCAGAAAAGCTTTATCGCGAATTTGGAAAATCAATGAGTTTTTCCCCTGATTTTTCGAGTTACATAATTACTTCTCACCCGGAATTTGAATTTTTTTACGGCAAAAAGGCGAAAAAACGCAGAAAATTGTATAATGGAATGATAAAATGCGAGCTGTATATGTACTTATAAATATTAACTATTTGTAAAAATATCCATTTTGGGAGATTTTAGGAGTAAAAATGAGATTTAAGGAGTAAATCTTAGGTAATCTTACCTAACATTGATTTACTCTTTTTTTTGCGTTTTTTTCAGAAGACAGTAATTTGCAGAAAATCAAAACTTCATTTATTATATTATACAGAGTTAGCACTCAAGCTTTTAGAGTGCTAAAACAGACAAGTATTTTTAGGAGGCATTACATTATGAAACTCAAACCACTTGCAGACCGTGTTGTCTTAAAAATGGTAGAAGCAGAAGAAACGACCAAGAGCGGCATCATCCTCACTGCAGCAGCTCAGGAGAAACCCCAGGTTGCTGAAGTTATCGCAGTAGGGCCCGGCGGAAACGTTGACGGCAAAGAGATTGTTATGCACGTTAAGGTTGGCGACAAGGTTATCACAAGCAAATATTCGGGAACCGAAGTCAAGATTGATTCCGAAGAGTTTATTGTTGTTCGCCAGAACGACATCCTCGCAGTTGTTGAATAATTCCCGCTTTATTCTTAAATTTAATATAAGGAAGGTTTTTTACTATGTCAAAGGAAATTCTTTTTTCAGAAGACGCACGCCACGCACTTGAGCGCGGCATAAACAAGCTTGCAGACACCGTTAAGGTCACTCTCGGCCCGAAGGGCCGCAACGTTGTTCTTGACAAGAAGTTCGGCGCACCGCTCATCACAAATGATGGTGTTACAATCGCTAAGGAAATCGAGCTTGACGATCCGTTTGAAAATATGGGCGCACAGCTTGTCAAAGAAGTTTCCACAAAGACAAACGATGTCGCAGGTGACGGCACGACAACCGCTACACTTCTTGCACAGGCTATTATCCGTGAAGGAATGAAGAACGTCACAGCAGGCGCAAATCCGATGATTATGAGAAGCGGCATCAACGCTGCTGTTGAGGCTGCAGTTGCAGCTGTTAAGGCAGCTTCTCAGAAGGTTAACGGATACGAGGACATTGCTCGTGTTGCTGCAGTCTCCTCTGCAAACGAAACAATCGGCCAGCTTATCGCTGATGCAATGGAGAAGGTTTCTGCTGACGGCGTTATCACCGTTGAAGAGTCAAAGACTGCTGAAACTTACAGCGAAATTGTAGAAGGTATGCAGTTCGACCGCGGATACATCTCCCCCTATATGGTAACTGATACCGATAAGATGGAAGCAATCATTGACGATGCTTGCGTTCTTATTACCGATAAGAAGATTTCAAACATCCAGGAAATTCTCCCGCTTCTCGAGCAGATTGTTCAGGCGGGCAAAAAGCTTGTCATCATTGCTGAGGACATTGAGGGTGAAGCTCTTGCAACTCTCCTCGTCAACAAGCTCCGCGGGACATTCACCTGCGTAGGCATCAAGGCTCCGGGATTTGGCGACAGACGCAAGGAAATGCTCAAGGATATTGCTATCCTCACAGGCGGCCAGGTCGTTTCCGAAGAACTCGGCATGGACCTTAAGGAAACTACATTTGATATGCTCGGCCACGCACGCCAGATCAAGGTTCAGAAGGAAAATACAATTATCGTTGACGGCGCAGGCGATGCAGATGAAATCAAGGCTCGCGTAGGCCAGATTCGTTCACAGATTGAAAGCACAACCTCTGATTTTGACCGCGAGAAGCTTCAGGAAAGACTTGCAAAGCTTTCAGGCGGCGTTGCTGTTATCAAGGTTGGTGCTGCAACTGAGATTGAAATGAAGGAAAAGAAGCTCCGCATTGAAGACGCTCTCAACGCTACCCGTGCAGCAGTTGAGGAAGGCATCGTTGCAGGCGGCGGCACAGTATTCGTAAACGCTATCTCTGCTGTTGAAAAGCTTATCTCAAAAACCGAGGGCGATGCGCGCACAGGTGTCCGCATCATTGCAAAGGCTCTTGAAGAGCCAGTTCGTCAGATCGCTGCAAACGCAGGCATCGACGGCTCAATTGTTCTCGACAAGATTAAGAACAGCCGCAGAACAGGCTATGGCTTTGACGCTCTTGCAAACAAGTACTGCGATATGATTAAAGCAGGTATCGTTGACCCGGCAAAGGTTACACGCAGCGCACTTGAGAACGCCGCTTCCATCGCTTCAATGGTTCTCACAACAGAAAGCATTGTTGCTGATAAGAAGGAGCCAGCTGCTCCCGCTATGCCCGCAGGCATGGGCGACGGCGGAATGGGAATGTATTAATAGACAAATAAACCGATAAGAAAACTCCCGAATCAAATTATGATTCGGGAGTTTTTGCTTTATACGAGATATATCGAACCTTGTGTTCTGTTATTTTATTTCATTAAGAAGCTTCGACATACCCTCAACAACTATGTCATCACTGCCTGGCTTTAGCGAAGAACCCCTTGCCTCATATCCTCCCTCATCATAGGCTGAACGTGTGGGAATATATCCTCCCGTACTGTTTGTAAGGCAACAAAGCAAAGTATTTTTAAAAGGAGAATCTGCACAAATGCGATTGCCTATTTCGGTAAACGGTTCACCACCTATGCCTGCAAACACCAATTCACCTATCTTTATTGCCGAGAGGAAAAAACCGAAAGATTCGGGGCCATTTTCAAGTTTTATAATACGCTTGGCTTCGGCAATGGCCGTTGTCAGTTCCATTTCTTCAAACGGAAGCTCGTTTGTTCTGCCGGCAACATACAGGTTGTAAATATTTCTTACTTCATCCAGACGATCATTCTCCTGGTGTGAAGGAAGCTCAACCTTAGCAGAGGCATATGATATTTTATCTGTTTTAACCTCTTCGGTTATTGAATAAACCGAAAGAACTGCACCGGCTATAATTCTTCCCATATGCTCTGCGAGGGCATTGCTTCTGGGAACTCCGTCAAAGTCTATTTTGGAAATTGCTGTTTCGCCCTTTGTAGGCTTCACATTGACATGGTTAACATCGCCCTGACACCCCAAAACAAACATACATTTAGTATCAGGTATCGATTTTTCTATAATATCGCAAACATATCCCATATAGTCAGCACTAATATACTCACCACCAACAGAATCGGGATGTGTGCCAAAATTAACTATAGCAATATCATCAGCTTTTTCTCTTTTAATTTTAACAAGCTTAACTGTTTCGTTGGGAGTCCCAAGGGCATGGTCAATATCGGGGTTATTGACACCGGGGTTTGTCTGAACGCCTCCATTTTTCATTCGATAACGGCGTATAAAGGAAATGTTCTTTGCCTCGGATGACGCAGTTTCAACAGTGGCCTCACATAAATCTGCCAAGGCGTAAATTGCCGCATCTCTTACGGAAGCAACAAAGAATTCATCATATGCTGCACTACTCATTTTTTCAGAAGCAAAGTCCTTGCCAAGAAGAGGACCGGTGTGCGTGTGTGAGCAATTGATGAAAATTGCGTCTTCGCAAACATCCGTCGCTTCTTTTATTGCTTTTTTACAAGCGTCATAATACTTCTGAGCCATAAGGCAAACGTCAACCGCAATAATAAGAGCCTTTTTTTCTCCATCGTCAAAGGCGGTTGCTCTTACAAACAAATCATCATGGATACCTTTTACAAGTCTTTCTTCATAATATCCTACAATCGGGGCACCATAAGGTGGGTTTATGCAAACTTTTGAAAATCCTGCTTTCATAAAAAACATCTCCTGTATTTATTCTTTTATCATTTTCCTCTTTTGGCACATTTGTAAATATTTTTAGGCCGAGGATAATTTTTAATTGAAAAAAACCCTCTTTTGTATCCCTCCACCTCCTTCGGTGGTCCCCCTCCAGAATCCTCCCACCGTCTACGATGGTCCACCTCCTTTAGGCAAGGAGGGCTTTGCGAGGGAGACTTTTTGTTCTCGACTTTTTTCGACATCTTCTATATAATGGATACAAGGTTTTTCTGTATACCTCGAATACACTATAATACTGAAATAATCAATATCGCCAAGATTATAAGCGGCAACACATAGGACAAGTACGGTCTTAACCATTTTGCCATTTTAAGGCCCTTTCCCGTGTTAACTTCTTCGAAGTATTTATCCCATCCCCAACCATAGCGACTCGTGCAGAACAAGACATAGGCAAGGCTGCCAACAGGCAACATAATATTGGAAACGGTAAAATCTTCGATATCCATAATTGCTTTTCCGCCGATCTGGAAATCGCTCCACACAGTGAATCCCAAAATGCACGGAACGGTCAATATAAGCATAAGAACTATGTTGATTATCGAAACAGTTCGTCTTTTTAATTTCGTAAGCTCAAGCCAGAACGAAATGATGTTTTCAAAAACCGCTATAACAGTTGAAAATGCCGCAAAAATCATGAAGACAAAGAAAAGTGCGCCGATTATTCTGCCACCCGGCATGGCGTTGAAAATACTCGAAAGGGTTGTAAACAGGAACCCTGCACCTACCGTGGATGCATCTGCTGTAACGCCGTTGTTGTAAGTGAAGCATGCCGGGAATATAATAAGCCCTGACATTAATGCAACAAGCGTGTCAAGCGACATAATTGTAAGCGCTTCACCTGTCAGGCTGCGTTCTTTATCTATATAGCTTCCGAAAACAGCAATAGAACCTATACCTATGCTGAGTGTAAAGAACGCCTGCCCCATAGCGGCGGTTACAACCTTCCAGAAACCATGCTCCTTTATGCTGTTCGCATTAGGTATAAGGTAGAATTTAAGACCTTCTGCTGCATTTGAAAGTGTGCATGAATATACTGCGAGTATAATCATAAGGGCAAAGAGCGCAAGCATCATTACCTTGGTGATTTTTTCGACACCATTCTGAAGTCCCAAAGAACAAACACCAAAACAAACCAGAATAACAACTGCATTGAAAGCAAGAAGCGACCCGGAATTGCTTACAACTCCACCAAACACATTACCGAGTTCTTCAGCAGTGCCATACTGCAGGATTGAACCGCTTGCATATTTGAAAAAATATATTATCATCCACGCCGAAATCGTAGTATAGAACATCATAAGAATGTAGTTTCCGGCGATGCCGAGATACTTGATCAAATGCCATTTCTGGCCCGGTTTTTCCAGCTGGTCAAACGACGATGCTATACTCCTTTGACTGGCACGGCCGACCGAAAGCTCCATCGTCATAACGGGAAGGCCGAGCAAAAGAAGAAAGCCGATATAAATCAAAACAAACAGTGCTCCGCCGTAAGCACCTGTCAAAATCGGGAAACGGTACACATTTCCCAAGCCAATGGCACACCCTGCTGAAATCAGGATAAAGCCGAGACGCGAAGAAAATCTTTCTCTTTTCATTTTTCAAAACTCCTTTTGTTTATTTAATGTTTTCCTGATTTGTAGGGGGCATTCACGAATGCCCCGCGGGCGATTTAAAAATCGCCCCTACATTTTGTCCCTTGTATATCAAAGTTTATAAAGACTGTATAATTTAGATGCCAATGTTATTAGAGGCACGTTCGTGTTAAGTTAGGAATAAAAAATCATTCTTAAATTACACTAATCCCATACACCACTCAACACAAATGGCAACAATGACTACAAGTGCTGATATTATAAATCCGTGAATCATTGGATTTATTCCGGACTTTTTCATATCCTTAAAGCTTGTGTTTAATCCTATTGCCGCAAGTGCAGTAACCATCAAAAATTTACTTATATCTTTAGCAACTGATGAAACATTTGCCGGTATCATTCCCATACTGTTTACTGCTGCCAAAGCCAAAAATCCCAAAATAAACCATGGAAACAGCCTTAAAATATTAACTTTCTGATATGAAGCATCAGATATTTCTTTTCGTTTTAACCTCAAACTTACAAAAGAAAACACCAAAACTGTCGGGATTATACTAAGTGTTCTTGTCAGTTTAACCATAGTAGCGAAATCTCCTGCACCTTCGCTAAAAGCATACCCTGCAGCAACCACGCTTGATGTATCATTTACTGCCGTACCTGCCCATAATCCGTAAGCCATATCGCTTAGTCCCAAAGCTCTGCCCATTATAGGAAACAATATAATCATTGCCATATCAAACAAAAAAGTTGCTGACATTGCATAAGCAATATCAGAATCTTTTGCATCAATAACAGGGGCAATAGCCGCAATGGCAGAACCTCCACAGATACCGGTTCCTGCTGAAATCAGATTTGATAGCTTCCAATTTAACTTCAAAGCCTTACCTATAAAGAAACCTCCGCCAAAACAAGTCAAAAGAGTGAAAACCATTACCATCAATGATAATTTACCCACGGAAAGAATCACCTCAACACTGAGAGAAGCGCCAAGGAGAATAATAGCAAATTTCAAAACTTTCTTTGATGCAAACTTGATTCCTGCTTTCAAGAAATCCGGCCTCCAAAAATGATTAATTATCATTCCTATAAATAGTGCAATAACCGATGCTCCCACAATATGTATTGGTAGACGGCTTTCAATTGTTTTTGCCACTACTGTAATCAAAATTGATATTGCTAATCCGGGAATAATTCCCCACACCTTTTTTATAATTTTCATATTATACCTCTTTTCAACAAATTTCGACAATCCTTATATAAAGACTGTATAATCTAGATGCCAATGTTTTTGAATAGAAGTTTATATTAAGTTAGGACAAAAAATTAGTAATGTAATTCATAATAGTAAAATTTATCTCTTATTTTTTCTGTGTTATAATAATCGTATTTATCAAAACAATAACCATTATCCTTTTGAATTAAATCTTTTTCTGTAAATAATACATGTAAAAAAGATACTTTAGGCAAATCATCCTCTGTATAATAAAATCCGTAATAAGCTCCAGATACAACATTTCCCTTTCCTTCACATGCAAAGTCGATTACACCATTGTTATCCTCAACTCTTACTATCCCATTGATTTTTTCCGTCTCTTTAAATTTTCTTTTTTGTATGTCGCTCATAATTATCTCGTATTTGCTATTAACTACATCGAATATTTCTTCTTTAGACAAGGAGTTATCTCGAAACAATACCCTAAGTCCTAATATTAACATCAAACATATAACGACAAAACTTACCAATGCAATTAGACCACCAAAAAGTATTTTTTTCATTCCAATCACCTTTCAACAAATTTCGACAGTCTTAATATGCTCGTGTCAAGTTAGGGACAAAAATTTTTGTGTTTTAAGGCTTCTCCTCGATGGGAAGCCTTTTTTGTTATTTCGACATTTTTTATGGTTTTAATACTTCTTCTGCCCTGAAAAAATCAGCATTTTTTCTTTATTCGGCTCAATTTCGCATTTGACTACTTTTTCTTCCCAATCATCCGGTGAAATCTCTTCAACCGAAAGAGAAATTGCCTCTTGCGGGCAGCCCCATATTTCGAGGAAAGCTTCATTCACCTTCTCTGCGATTCTCTTTTTTGTTTCATCGTCCTTCGGGTATCCTTTTATAGCAATATACGGCATAATTTGTTTCTCCTTTCTTATTTCACATCTTTCATTGTAAGACTTATACGTTTTTTGTCAAGATCAACGCCGAGAACTTTAACTGAGACAATGTCCCCGACCTTCAGCGCTTCAGACGGATGCTTGATGAATCTGTTGCTTATCTGGGAAATGTGAACTAGCCCGTCCTGATGGACTCCTATATCGACGAAGGCGCCGAAATCAATTACATTTCGCACCGTTCCCTGAAGAACCATACCCTCTTTCAAGTCCTTCATATCCATAACATCTTCACGAAGCATAGCTTCCGGAAGCTCCCCGCGAGGGTCACGGCCGGGCTTTGCAAGCTCTTTTAAAATATCGTAAAGTGTCGGGACTCCTATCCCGAGCTTTTCGGCAAGCTCAGGGATTCCTTCATTTTTTGCTCTTTCCGAAAGAAGTTCCCCTTCTTTATCGAGATTTTTTATATCCACACCGAGAATGGAAATAAGCTCTTTTGCGGCTTTATATGATTCGGGGTGAACACTTGTATTGTCAAGAGGGTTGTCACCATCCGGAACGCGAAGAAAACCTGCACATTGTTCAAAGGCTTTAGCGCCGAGCTTCGGAACTTTCTTGAGCTCTGCGCGGCTTTTAAAGCTTCCGTTTTCTTCTCTGTATGCAACTATATTCTTACAAACAGCAGAGCCAAGGCCCGAAATATGGCCGAGAAGGGCCGCAGAAGCCGTGTTCAAATCTGCTCCTACGGAATTTACGCAATCCTCAACAACCCCGTCAAGCGCCTCACCCAAGCGTTTTTGCGGCATATCGTGTTGATACTGCCCGACACCAATCGCACGAGGCTCAATTTTGACAAGCTCCGCGAGCGGGTCCTGAAGCCTGCGCGCAATAGAGACCGCAGAGCGCAGTGTAAGGTCAAAATCCGGCATCTCTTCTGCAGCAAGCTTTGATGCGGAATACACCGATGCTCCCGCTTCCGAAACAACCATATACGATACTTTTTCATCAAGGGTCTTGATAGTTTTAGCACAGAAAAGCTCTGTCTCCTTTGAAGCGGTTCCGTTTCCGATTGCAATAATCTGAACCTTCCAACGAGAGATTTTGTCTCTCAAAATATCTGCAGAGCGCTTCTCCTGAGCTTCGCCGTGAGTCGGGTATATAACGGCGGTGTCAAGCACCTTTCCCGTTTCATCAACAACCGCAAGCTTGCACCCCGTTCTGTAGCCGGGGTCAAGCCCTATTGCAATCTTCCCTTTTACGGGCGGCGCAAGAAGCAGCTGGCGAAGATTTGTTCCGAAAAGCTTTATCGCATCTTCACACGCGCTCTCCGTAAGCTCTGCACGAACCTCTCTCTCGACTGAGGGATAAATAAGCCTTGAATATGCATCCTCACACGCCGCGCGCACAATAGCAGAACACGCAGAAGCCCCTTCAACATAAAGAGAATAAATTGAGTTAAGCGGCCTTTCCGCATCAAGTTCTATTGAAACCCTTAAAATACCTTCCTTCTCTCCACGATTGAGAGCCAGAACACGATGCCCAACCATTTTTGAGACAGGTTGAGAGAACTCGTAGTAGGTTTCATATACCTTGCTCTCGTCATCTTCTTTGGTTTTTTCACTTGTCACAACGCCGTGAATTTTGGTAAGGTTTCTTACCCTCTTTCTCACCTCGGCGTTATCTGAAACATCTTCTGCAATTATGTCGCTTGCGCCGGCAAGCGCCGCGGCAACGTCATCAACGCCTTTTTCAGAATCAACATAAGGCTCAGCAAGAACCTCAGGCGCTTCAGAGGAGTTTTGTTTTTCAAGAATTTCTTTTGCAAGTGGCTCAAGGCCTTTTTCCTTCGCGACAGACGCGCGTGTCTTCCTCTTCGGGCGGAAGGGCCTGTAAATATCGTCAATCTCTGCAAGAGTCTGCGCATTATCAAGTGCTTTTGAGATTTCTTCTGTAAGGTTGCCCTGGGCGTCAATAAGCCCGCGGACCTCTTCCCTTCTTGCATCGAGATTTCTGAGATACTCAAGCTTATCCGCAATAGTGCGGATGAGCTGGTCGTCCATCGTTCCGTGCTGCTCCTTACGGTAGCGCGCTATAAACGGAATGGTGTTCCCCTCATCAAGAAGAGCGATGATATTTGAGACATATTCTTCTTTTACATCAAATTCCTTTGCTATTGTTACCGCGTATGACATAAGACACATGTCCTTTCAATTATTTCTTGTATTTTAAAAGAAAATCCAATATAAGAAAATTGCATTCAAGATACCGATTAATACACCTGAGATAACCTGGATAGGCGTGTGGCCGACAAACTCCTTGAGCTTTACCTCGGGAAGCTTCGCTGTTGAAAAAACGTTAAAGGATTCGACAATTTCGTTTAAGATTGCAGCCTGCTTTCCCGTTTCAAGGCGGACTCCCATAGCATCATGGCACACGATGAGAGCGAGAATTGCGGAAATTGCAAATTCAAAGCCTCCGACTCCAAAATGGAGAGCGGCTACGGTTGCAAGCGATGCCACTGTCGCAGAATGCCCGCTCGGCATCCCGCCGTCACCAAAAAGGCGCATGAGGTCAAACTTTTTGTAAATAATCGCATGAATTATCAGCTTTATAACCTGAGCAAGAAACCACGAAAGAACTCCGATTATTAAAAACGGATTTTTAAAAAGCTCAAAAAGCCAAGCCATATTCAATCCTCCTATAAAAAAGTAGCACCTATATTTTATAATGTTTTGCCACTTTTTTCAAGAGAAAAAAGAGATGTTCGGACCTATTCGCCGAACATCTCTTCATATCTCTTTATTGAAGCTGCAATTATATCAAGTGCCTTTTGTTTGCCCTCTACGCGCTGAACAGCCGTTTCCATTCCCTCAAGCGCTTTATAAACCGAGAAAAAGTGTTTCATCTCATTGAAAATGTGCTGCGGAAGCACTGAAATGTCATTGTAACCGCTATACATCGGGTCTCCAAAAGGGATTGCAATAATTTTTTCATCGTTTCTGCTGTTGTCAACCATAGTGATGACGCCAATCGGAAAACATCTGACGAGCACCATAGGTTCAATCGGCTCGCTGCAAAGAACAAGAACATCTAAGGGGTCATCATCCTCGGCATATGTACGCGGGATAAAGCCGTAGTTTGCGGGATAGTGAGTAGATGTGTATAAAACGCGGTCAAGCGCGAGGATTCCCGTTTCCTTGTCTAGCTCATATTTTTTCTTGCTCCCCCGTTCAATTTCGATAACTGCCATAAAGTCGTTTGTAGTTATTCTTTCTTTTGAAATATCATGCCAAATATTCACTGGTCTTCCCTCCTCTTTGTCCTATTATACAATAAACTATCCTATAATGGAATACCTAAAATTATTTTTTCTCCCTCTTTTTTTACATTTCTCGCGCATTACAATGTGTATTATAAAGTTATTATAACAAAAGAAAGGAAAAAACACAATGGAGATCACTTCAAAACGCACAGGCGGAGAGCTTCTGATTCTTCTTAGCGGAGAGCTTGACCACCACTCCGCAAGATGTGCAATACCTGAAATTTCAAGAATCATTGATGTTGAGCTTCCGCTTTCCCTTACCCTTGACTTTTCGGGAATAAGCTTTATGGATAGCTCAGGAATCGCACTTGTAATAGGTGCTTACAAAAAAGCGACTGCTTTAGGGGGAGCTTTCTCTGTGATAAATGTTTCAAAGCAGGCATACAAGGTCTTTTTTGCGGCAGGTATATGCAAGCTGATTAACATAACGATGCGCGACGTATCAGTTGCACAAATTTAGGAGGTTTTTATGAATATAATAAACGAAGTTTCAATCACTTTCCCCAGCAAATCGACAAACGAAAGCTATGCAAGAGCCGTAGTCTCTGCTTTTGCTGCTCAACTTGACCCAACACTTGAAGAGGTTGAGGACATTAAAACCGCTGTAAGCGAAGCTGTCACAAACTGCATAGTGCATGCATACCCCGACTCCGTCGGCAAAATTTACATACGGCTTCGCATTTTTGAAGGAAATCTTCTTGAAATTATGATTCGTGACCGTGGGCTTGGAATCCCTGACATTCAGGCGGCAAAAACACCTATGTTTACAACCGGAGGTTCAGACCGTTCAGGGATGGGCTTTACAATTATGGAAAGCTTCACGGATAATCTCAAAGTTCGTTCAACACCGGGAAAAGGCACGTCGATAATAATGAAAAAGCGCATATCTATGCGCAGTGGAGGTAAATCCCTGTGACGGATACTGAGCGCCTTATTGCTCTGGCAAAAAAGGGCGATGAGTTTGCCTTTGAAAAGCTCATTTGCGACAATTCACCTTTAATATGGAGCATTGTCAAGCGTTTTATCGGGAGGGGTGCTGAGCCTGAGGACTTGTATCAGCTCGGCTGTCTGGGACTTTTAAAGGCAATACGCGGCTTTGACGAATCGCTCGGAAACCAGTTTTCTACCTATGCAGTTCCGAAAATTTCAGGTGAAATTCGCCGTTTTCTACGCGATGACGGAGCTATAAAGGTGAGCCGGACCATAAAGGAAAGGGCACTGAAAATCAAACTTGCTTCAGATGAGCTTCAGAATAAACTCAACAGACAGCCGACCCTTTCCGAAATTTCAGAGCTGACAGGCTTCACAGCTGAGGAAATAGCTCAGGCAGAATCTGCAACCCTTCGCACCGATTCACTCAACCGTGAAATAAATGAAGACGGACAGACGCTTGGCGAAATCCTCGGAAATCAGGGAATCGAAGATACTTCCCTTGAGTACATCTCTCTTTCCGACGCCATCGGAAAGCTCAAGCCGCGTGAGCAGACCGTTATCAAGCTCCGTTTTTTTAAAGGGCTTACACAGACTCAATCAGCTAAGGTTATGAGGATTTCTCAGGTTCAGGTTTCCCGAATTGAGCGGGCGGCAATTTCAAAGCTTCGCGAATATCTGTAAGAATTTTAGTGTATATTACTACATCTTCCGACAAAATTTTGTGTATTCTGCCACTTGAAACTCTCCATAGCATATGTTAACATATAGTTAATAATTTTGATAGAGGCGCATTGATTATGAGTATCTTCCCGTCGTTCAGGAATTGTCGGGCAGTGAAAGGAATCTTTGCCGAAGCAAAGCTTTATCAGCCTGATGTTTGGCTTTGCTGGGCCGTAGTATAATATACTTCGGACTGTCACTGACAATGTGGAGAGCTATCTTAATAATCCCTTCTGTATCCTTGTGATATTCTGAGGCTATGAGACTGCTCATCCGGTGTCATAGCCTCTAATTTTTTAGGAGGGTGAAAAGATATGAATCACTTCAGAAAATCGCGCATTCTCGCAAGCATTGCACTGATCATCATTCTTCTCTGTTCGGTCTTCCCTGCTGCATTCGCTGCAGATGTCGACCTCGAGGACAACGAAAACGCCGTTGCGTTTATCGACAACGCAGAAGCGTTTGATCCTGACAATATGACAGATGAAGAAATTGCTGATTACACAACTGCCGCATCAACATTTATCGATAGTTATTCCGACAATGTCGCAACATCTGACAAGGAAGCTTTCGGAGAAAACCTTGACAAGGCTCTCACAGCAAAGAGACACGACGTCAAGCCTTTTGGAACGCTTCTCTCCCTGCTCCCGCCGATTATCGCAATTCTTCTTGCACTTATCACAAAAGAAGTTTACTCTTCTCTCTTTATCGGAATCGCTGCAGGTGCGCTGATGTATGCGAACTTCAATTTCTCAGCCACTGTTGACCACCTGTTTGTAGACGGATTTATTTCGTCTATTGCCGATCCCTACAACATCGGAATCATAATCTTCCTTGTTGTTCTCGGCGCGATTGTTTCTCTTATGAACAAATCAGGTGGCTCGGCTGCTTTCGGGCGTTGGGCATCAACCCACATCAAGTCGCGCGTTGGCGCGCAGCTTGCAACAATCGTTCTCGGCGTTCTTATCTTTGTTGATGACTACTTCAACTGCCTCACGGTCGGCTCTGTTATGCGCCCTGTTTCGGATAAGTTTAACATTTCGCGCTCAAAGCTTGCGTATATTATCGACTCAACAGCGGCTCCGATTTGCATAATTGCTCCGATTTCTTCCTGGGCTGCTGCCGTTGCAGGATTTGTTTCCGAAGACCAGATAAGCGGGCTTAGCTTGTTTATAAAGGCAATCCCCTATAACTTCTATGCTATCCTTACACTTCTTATGATAGTTTGCATCACGCTTATGAAGTTTGACTTCGGACCGATGAAGAAGCACGAAATCAACGCACAAAACGGAGATATTTTCTCATCCAACGAAAAAGAGATGCTTGAAAAGCTTGAAGAATCCGATACAAACAAAAAAGGAAGCGTCTGGGATCTTGTCGCTCCGGTTGTCGTTCTTGTTGCTTCGTGCGTTATCGGCCTTATCTACTCAGGCGGCTTCTTCTCAGGGACAAGCTTCATTGAGTCCTTCTCCAATGCAGATGCTTCTCAGGGCCTTGTATTCGGCTCATTTGCAGGGCTTATCTTCTCAATCATTTACTTCCTCTGCAGACGCGTTCTCTCCTTCAAGGCTTGTATGGAAGCTATTCCTGAAGGATTCAAGGCAATGGTACCTGCAATTATGATTCTCTGTTGCGCATGGACTCTCAAGGCTATGACAGACAGCCTCGGCGCAAAGATTTATATCGCTGAATTTGTCCGCACAAGCGCAAGTGCATTTCTCCCGATTCTTCCGGCAATCGTATTCCTTATTGCTGTCGGTCTTTCGTTTGCAACCGGAACATCCTGGGGAACCTTCGGAATTCTCATTCCGATTGTCCTTGCAATCTTCGGTGGTTCAATCAGCAACGAAATCTGCGTTATTGCAATTTCAGCTTGTATGGCAGGTGCCGTATGCGGTGACCACTGCTCTCCGATTTCAGATACAACGATTATGTCCTCTGCGGGTGCGCAGTGCAACCACATAAACCACGTTTCCACACAGCTTCCGTATGCGTTGACTGTTGCAGCGGTTTCCTTCGTTGCATACATCGTTGCGGGCTTTGTTAAGAACGTGTGGATTTCCTTACCGATTGCGCTTGTTCTTATGCTCGCGCTTCTCTTCATAGTCAAGGCAATCACAGCAAAAAAGAAAGCATAATTTAAGATATAGAAAAGAAGCAGGTGCTGCGCACCTGCTTCTTTTGTTTTGTTTTTAGAAAAGCCCTGTTATTATGCCGTCATCCGTGACGTCAATTTTCTCGGCTGCCGGAACCTTCGGAAGCCCCGGCATCGTCATAATATCGCCCGTGAGGACTACTATGAACCCTGCTCCCGCAGAGATTTTAACGTTTCTGACCGTGATTTTAAAATCCTCCGGTGCGCCAAGCTTTTGAGGGTCATCCGAAAAGCTGTATTGAGTTTTTGCAACGCATATAGGAAGGTTTCCGAAACCTAAGCTCTCAAGCTCGTCAATCTGCTTCTTCGCCTGAGGAAGAATTGAAATTCCGCTTCCGCCGTAAACCCTGCAAGCAACAGCTCGAATCTTTTCTTCAATAGGCATATCAAGCTCATAGCTGAAGCTGAATTCGCCCTTTTCTTCTTCACAGAGGCGAACAACCTCTTTCGCAAGCTCCTCGCCACCACGGCCACCGTCAGCCCATACGGTTGAGAGAACCGTGTTGACTCCAAGCTCACGACATTTATCAATAATATACTCTATCTCATTATCCGTATCCGTTGGGAAGCGGTTGACTGCGACAACGCAAGGAAGCTTGTAAACATTTTTGATATTGGAAACATGGCGAAGAAGATTGGGGATTCCCTTTTCGAGAGCTGAAATATCTTCTTCGTTAAGCTCGCCTTTCGCTCTGCCGCCGTGCATCTTAAGCGCACGGACAGTCGCAACAACGACAACTGCCGCCGGCGTGAGCCCCGCAACGCGACATTTAATATCCAAAAACTTCTCAGCTCCAAGGTCTGCGCCAAATCCGGCTTCCGTAACTGTATAGTCCCCCATTTTAAGGGCAAGGCGGGTTGCTACAACGGAATTGCAGCCGTGAGCAATATTGGCAAATGGCCCGCCGTGGACAAACGCAGGAGTGCCTTCAAGTGTCTGGACAAGGTTTGGCTTTATTGCATCCTTCAAAAGCGCAGTCATCGCGCCTTGCGCGTTAATATCGCCGCAGGTGACAGGCTTCCCCTCATAGGTATAGGCGACTATCATTCTTGAAAGGCGTGCCTTGAGGTCTGAAATTGAGCTTGAAAGGCACAAAACTGCCATAATCTCGCTTGCAACAGTTATGTCGTATCCGTCCTCACGCGGAACACCGTTTTTTGCCCCGCCAAGCCCACAGGCAATATTCCGAAGCACGCGGTCATTCATATCAACACATCGGCGCCACGTTATCCTTCTGACGTCAATCCCGAGCGCGTTGCCCTGGTGAATGTGATTATCAAGCATCGCGGCAAGGAGGTTGTTTGCAGCGCCGATTGCGTGAAAATCGCCCGTGAAATGGAGGTTGATATCCTCCATGGGGACAACCTGCGCATATCCACCGCCTGCGGCACCGCCCTTGACACCGAAGACCGGCCCGAGAGACGGCTCTCGCAATGCAACGGTAACGTCCTTCCCTATTCGGGCAAGGCCGTCTGCAAGGCCTATTGTTGTAGTTGTCTTTCCTTCTCCCGCAGGGGTCGGGGTTATTGCGGTTACGAGAATAAGCTTTCCGTCAGCTCTATTGCTCTCAGAAAGAAGCGAAAGGTCAATCTTTGCCTTATATTTGCCGTACTGTTCGATGTACTTCTCATCGACATGCGCTTTCTCCGCAATTTCACCTATCGGCTTCATCTCACAGCTCTGAGCAATTTCAATATCGCTTTTGTACGCCATTTTCTTACCCCCAAAAAGGTTTTATTTAAAGTACTTTACTGCGGCTTCAAACATACGAATGTCGTAATTTCCGATAACATTTTTATAAAGGCCGTTGCCTACACGCTCACTGTGGCCCATTTTTCCGAAAACTCTTCCGTCAGGCGAGGTTATTCCCTCGATTGCATACATTGAGTCATTCGGATTGAATCTGACGTCACTTGTTGCGTTGCCGTCAAGGTCAACATACTGCGTTGCAATCTGGCCATTTCTCGCAAGCTCTTCGATGAGCTTCTCGTCTGCAAGGAATCTTCCTTCACCGTGAGAAATCGGAACCGTATATACATCTCCGACATTTGTAAGCGAGAGCCAGGGAGATTTATTGGATGCAACACGCGTTCTCACAATCTTTGACTGATGTCGCGCGATTGTGTTGAAGGTGAGCGTCGGGCAGTTTTCATCAGTGTCAATAATCTTTCCATACGGAACAAGGCCAAGCTTAATAAGCGCCTGGAAACCGTTGCAGATTCCGCACATAAGACCGTCACGCGAATCGAGAAGCTCTGTAACTCCTTCTTTTATCGCCGTGTTTCTGAAGAATGCAGTTATAAACTTTCCGCTGCCGTCAGGCTCGTCTCCCCCTGAGAAGCCACCGGGGATAAAGACCATCTGCGCGCTCTTTAGGCGCTTTGCAAAGTCTTCCACACTACTTTTTATTGCATCTGAAGTGAGGTTCTTTATAACAACAATCTCGGGCTCAGCTCCTGCATCACGCACAGCCTTTGCGGAGTCGTATTCACAGTTTGTTCCCGGGAACGCCGGAATCAAAACCTTCGGCTTTGCAGAGTGAATCTTCGGAGCGATATGTTTTTTATCTGTGAAGCTAAAGTTCTTCACAGGTGACTTTGTATCCTCAATGTTACAGCTGAACACGCTTTCGAGCTTGTTTTCATATATATTGAGAAGCTCTGCAAAGCTAATGCTTTCATTTCCGTATGTAAAGCTTAAGTCTTCGGTTACGCTACCGATTTCCTTTGCGCCGGCAACGGCTTCCGTAACCTCAAGGAAAAAGGATGCGTAACTGTATCCAAAAAGTTCGGACATGGTGAGCTTTTCATCGAACTTAAACCCGAAGCCGTTTCCGAAGGCCATCTTCATAACAGCTTCAGCTATTCCCCCGATGCCGGGAGTGTAACACGCAAGAACCTTTCCTTTGCGCATAAGCTCTGTTACCTTTTTAAATAGAGCAAGGAGAGATTCTGTCTTGGGCAGATTGTTCTCATCAAACTCGGGAGAGAGACAAACAACGCGGCTCCCTGCCTTCTTGAACTCAGGAGAGATAACGTCTGAAACCTTTCCGCAGGTAACTGCAAATGACACGAGTGTCGGAGGAACGTCAAGGTCTTCAAACGAGCCACTCATAGAGTCCTTACCGCCGATTGAGCCGATTCGAAGCTCTTTCTGAGCCTTAAACGCACCGAGAAGAGCTGACATCGGTTTGCCCCAACGCTTCGGGTCGCGGCCAAGGCGCTCGAAGTATTCCTGGAAGGTGAGATACACCTCGTCGAAGCTCGCGCCTGTTGCAATAAGCTTACATACAGACTCGACAACTGCCATATATGCGCCGTGATACGGGCTCTGCTCCGTGAGGAACGGGTTATATCCCCACGACATAAACGAGCAGGTGTCGGTATGCTTCTTCTCAACTGAAATTTTCTGAACCATAGCCTGAATCGGAGTGAGCTGATGCTTTCCGCCAAAGGGCATAAGAACAGTTCCTGCGCCGATTGTAGAGTCAAACCTCTCAGAAAGCCCGCGCTTTGAGCAGACGTTAAGGTCATCTGCAAGCTTTTTATAATTTTCGGTGAAGTTGCCTTCCACCTTCTTTTCAGAAAGTCTCGGCTTTGCAGCTTCAACGGTTATGTGTTTCTCAGCACCGTTTGAATTTAAAAATTCACGGCTGATGTCTACTATTTTGTTTCCGTTCCAGTTCATAACAAGCCGCGGAGACTCGGTTACAACCGCAACAGCGCACGCCTGGAGATTTTCTTCTGCCGCAAGTTCTAAGAAGCGCTCTTTATCTTTAGCCTCAATTACACACGCCATGCGCTCCTGTGACTCGCTTATTGCAAGCTCTGTTCCATCAAGGCCTTCGTATTTCTTCGGGACTGCATCAAGGTTAATTTCAAGCCCATCTGCAAGCTCGCCTATGGCGACAGAAACTCCGCCTGCGCCAAAGTCGTTACAACGCTTTATAAGCTTGCTCGCCTCAGGGTTTCTGAAAAGGCGCTGAAGCTTTCTTTCTTCAGGAGCGTTGCCCTTCTGAACCTCTGCACCGCAGGTTTCAAGAGAATCTGCAGTATGGGATTTTGATGAGCCGGTTGCCCCGCCGCAGCCGTCGCGACCGGTGCTGCCGCCGAGAAGAATGACGATGTCTCCAGCCACAGGTCTCTCGCGTCTTACATTCTCCTGCGGGGCTGCAGCAATAACAGCTCCGATTTCCATACGCTTTGCGGCATAACCGTCGTGATAAATTTCATCTACGATACCCGTTGCAAGGCCTATCTGGTTTCCGTAGGATGAGTATCCCGCAGCAGCTGTAGTTACAATCTTTCTCTGCGGAAGCTTTCCTTTGATTGTTTCGCTTACGGGCTTTAAGGGGTCTGCAGCGCCGGTTAAGCGCATAGCGCCGTAAACATAGGAACGGCCAGAAAGCGGGTCACGGATTGCGCCGCCGATACACGTTGCCGCGCCGCCAAAGGGCTCAATTTCCGTGGGATGATTGTGCGTCTCGTTTTTGAAGAGGAGAAGCCAGGGTTCAACCTTGCCGTCAACCTCAACATCAATTTTGACCGTGCAGGCGTTGATTTCTTCTGATTCGTCAAGCTTTGAAAGCTCGCCGTTTGCGCGAAGATACTTAACCGCAACAGTCGCAAGGTCCATGAGGCAAATTGGCTTTGTTCTGCCGAGACTGCGGCGGACTTCGAGATATTCTTCATATGTAGCGGCAAGAAGCTCGTCTTCAAACTTCACGTCGTCAATAGTAGTCAAAAACGTCGTATGGCGGCAATGGTCTGACCAGTAGGTATCTATCATTCTGATTTCCGTGATAGTCGGGTTTCTTCCCTCTTTCACGAAATAGCTCTGGCAGAATTCGATGTCATCTGCATCCATAGCAAGGCCGTATTTCGAAACAAAATCCTCAAGCCCCTTACGGCCAAGGTCAATAAACCCGTCGATTGTTTCAACTGTTGTGGGAATATCATACTCGGTTTTTAGCGTTTCAGGCTTCTCCAAAGAAGCTTCTCTCGCTTCAACAGGGTTTATGACATATTTCTTGACTTCCGAAAGCTCAGAATCGCTCAAAGCACCGTAGAGAATATAAACCTTTGCAGTTCTGACCGTCGGGCGGTCTCCCTGGGAAATAATCTGAATACACTGCGCCGCAGAATCTGCACGCTGGTCAAACTGCCCGGGAAGATACTCTACCGCAAACGCCGTCAAATCACAGCTAAAATCAATTTCATCAGAAACTATATCAAGCTGAGGTTCCGAAAAAACTGTTTTCTTTGCATATTCAAAAAGCTCTTCTGAAATGTTTTCAGCATCATAGCGGTTTATGATTCTTACATCGGAAAGTTTTTTAATCCCGAGAAGGCTTCGCGCATCGGAGAGAAGCGCGCGGGCTTCGTTTGCAAGCTCTTTTTTCTTTTCAACATATACTCTATATACCATAACCCTATCTCTCCTTTGCAGAAAGTGCTTTTTTGCCTATGTCTTTTCTGTAATAAGCATTGTCGAACTTTATCCGCGAAACGAGCTTATATGCGCCCGCAACTGCATCTTCAAGTGTGTCAGCAACTGCCGTAGCGCCGAGAACTCTTCCGCCGTTTGTGAGGAGCTTATCGCCTGAAAGCTTTGCCCCTGCAACGTACACATTCTCTGAAATATCTTCCGGAATATCCATTTCAAAACCCGTCTCGTAAGCTTCGGGGTATCCCTTTGATGCCATTATTACGCAACACGCGCTCTTTTCTGAAAACTTAACCGGAGTTTCCCTGAGCTTTTCGTTTGTAACTGCCTGCATAACAGTGAGGAGGTCACTTTCAAGAAGCGGGAGAACAACCTGAGTTTCAGGGTCACCGAAACGGCAGTTATATTCAATAACCTTCGGCCCGTCTGCAGTCAGCATAAGCCCGAAGTAGAGACAACCTTTGAAGGGTCTCCCCTCTTCGCGCATTGCAAGAATAGTCGGAATAAAAATTGAATCCATACATAAGGTTGCAATATCTTTTGTATAATAAGGGTTTGGAGCAACCGTACCCATACCGCCCGTATTAAGGCCTGTATCGTTGTCCCCTGCACGCTTATGGTCCATAGATGAAATCATCGGGATTACAGTCTTTCCGTCGGTAAACGCAAGGACAGATACCTCAGGTCCGGTCAAGAACTCTTCAACGACGACAGTTTCGCCGCTCTTGCCAAAAGCCTTGTCCTGCATCATTGATTTTACGGCATTCTTTGCAGCCTCGCGAGTTTCAGCGATTATGACACCTTTTCCGAGTGCAAGGCCGTCTGCCTTGATGACCGTCGGGATCGGCGCAGTTTCAAGGTATTTAAGTGCGTTTTCCATATTGTCAAATACTTCGTACTGCGCTGTGGGGATGTTATATTTTTTCATAAGGTTTTTCGAAAAAACCTTACTTCCTTCAATGATTGCCGCGTTTGCACGAGGACCAAAACACGGGATACCCGCATCTTCAAGAGCGTCAACAGCACCGAGAACGAGAGGGTCATCCGGCGCGACGATTGCGTAATCAATCTTGTTTGAGACGGCAAAATCGACTATTGCCGGTATGTCCTTTGCTCCTATATCAACGCAAATCGCATCTTTTGCCATACCGCCGTTTCCGGGAAGCGCAAAAATTTCTGTTACGTTTTTATTTTCCTTTATCTTTTTAATGATGGCATGTTCTCTGCCGCCGCCACCTACGACCATTATCTTCATCAGGCTACCTCCAAGTATTAATGGTGGAACAGGCGCATACCCGTAAACGCCATCGCAATATTGTGCTTATTGCAGCATTCGATTACTATGTCATCTCTGATTGAACCGCCCGGCTCGGCTATGTAGCTTACACCACTCATTGCTGCGCGGTCAATGTTATCTGCAAACGGGAAGAACGCATCAGAACCGAGAGCAACACCGTGAATCGAATCAAGATACTCACGCATTTCCTCTGCTGTAAACGGCTCAGGTTTTCTTGTGAAGAAGCGCTCCCAGACGCCGTCAGCACAGACATCTTCTTCGTTTTTGTTGATATAACCGTCAATTACATTATCGCGGTCAGGGCGCCCCAAATCCTCCTTGAACGGAAGGTTTAAGACCTTTTCGTGCTGGCGCAAGAACCATGTGTCTGCCTTTGTTCCTGCAAGGCGAGTGCAGTGGATTCTTGACTGCTGGCCTGCGCCGACACCTATCGCCTGACCATCGACCGCATAGCAAACGGAGTTGGACTGCGTGTATTTAAGCGTGATGAGAGCAACTATAAGGTCGCGCGCAGCTTCGTCCGGAATGTTTTTGTTTGCTGTAACAACATCCGAAAGAAGCTCTCGGTTGATTTCAAAATTGTTTCTTCCCTGCTCAAAGGTGATCCCAAATACCTGCTTGCGCTCTCGGACCGCGGGAACATAGTCGGGGTCAATCTTGACTATGTTGTAGTTACCTTTGCGCTTTGTCTTTAAAATTTCAAGTGCTTCGGGCTCATAACCGGGGGCTATGATACCGTCGGACACCTCGCGCTTAATCATCTTTGCGGTTGTGACGTCGCAAACATCGGAAAGAGCAACCCAGTCTCCGAAGGAACACATTCTGTCTGTTCCTCTTGCTCTTGCATATGCGCAGGCGAGGAGAGAATCGTCAAGCCCTTCGACATCGTCAACAAAGCACGCTTTCTTAAGCTTATCCGACAGAGGAATTCCTACTGCAGCTGATGTCGGGCTTACATGCTTGAATGATGTGGCCGCGGGAAGCCCGAGTGCTTCACGAAGCTCACGGACAAGCTGCCATGCGTTAAATGCATCAAGAAAATTGATGTATCCCGGGCGACCTGACAAAATTTCAATCGGAAGGTCGGCTCCGTTTTCCATAAAAATTCTTGACGGCTTCTGATTCGGATTACATCCGTACTTCAGTTCAAATTCCTTCATCGGTAAATTTCTCCTTACTTATTTTTGTTTATCATTCTGTTTTCGCACTTTCCGCTTTCAAGGTCAGTGTAGCGGACATAGAGCGAAATTTTGTTTTCTTCGTCAAGTGCATTCCAGAGCGAGGTCGTAAACTCGTCAATATCGTTCGGAATTGCAACGCGCTCAGGCTCTCCACAGAATGTCGGGATGGGGTTTCCATCACAAACATAGGTGTGGATAAAGTGGCCAAGCCCCGCAACTGACGGATATTCAAAGTGCATACGGCAGCAATCCGAACCCTTTTCGTCTATGCTCTTGAGGATGCTCATTTCGTATGCGAAATCGCCGTCTGCGAAGGTTGCCATCCCGCTTATTCTCGGAGTGAAATTCGGTGCATCCGGCTCAAATTCGCGGGTCTTAAGCGCCTCGCAGAAGCCTTTGCCGTCTTTGACAAAGTCATAAACCGTATCGGTCTGGTTTCCGTTTGTAACTATAAGCTTATTCTCAAAGCTTCTGATTGCCGCGTAGATAATGAGGCTGGGGTCTTCTACCTTTGATGCATCAAACGGCTCTGTGAAAACCTCTCCGTTTTTCTCAGTGAAGATTCTGTTGCGGCTGTTTGCGCTTCTGCCCATTATGAAATATGCAGTACAAGCCTTTTTGCCGTCAGCACTCTTGCCGATTACTATGCCGCGCCCGACATAAGAGTTGCCTTTGACCTGCTTTTCGATATTGTTGATTTCGTAAATATTCATTTCTAAAGCTCCCTTTTAAATAGAGTTTCTCTCATAACAAACCTTCTCAACTGCTGCGGGAAGTATCTTCCACTCGGCAAGGCGCATAACGCGCTTCTGGAGAGTTTCCGGGGTGTCTCCCTCGTGGATTGCAACGGCCTTTTGCATAATAATCTCGCCGCCGTCGGGAATCTCATTGACAAAATGCACCGTCGCGCCGGTTACCTTAACGCCGTAGTCAAGCGCAGCCTCGTGAACACGGAGGCCGTAAAAGCCTTTTCCGCAAAATGAAGGAATCAGAGAAGGATGAACGTTTATGATTCGCTTAACGTAGTGGCTCGTAAACTTCTCACCGAGGATTGCCATAAACCCTGCTAGAACGATAATGTCAATTTTTTCATTATCGAGAATCCGGATGAGTTCGCCTTCAAACTCCCCTTCGCCCGGGAAAGATTTTTTTAACACAACCGCGGTTTTGATTCCCGCGCGCTCAGCCCTGGAAAGTGCATATGCTCCTTCTTTATTTGAAATGACAAGCGAAATCTTCCCGCTCTTCAGTATTCCTTTTTTCTCGGCATCAATAAGCGCCTGAAGGTTTGTCCCCCCGCCCGATACCAGAACTGCTATTTTTGCAGGTTTCATAAAATCACCTTTTCATCGGACTTGATAATTTCTCCAATTATGTATGCATCCTCGCCATTTTCAGAAAGAATTGAAAGTGCTTTCTCTGCATCTTCGGCTTTCACGACAACACTCATGCCGACGCCCATATTGAAGGTGTTGAACATATCACGCTCGCTGATGTTGCCCGTCTTTGCGATGAGGTCAAAAATCGGGAGAATCTTGACTTTTGATTTGTCAATCTTCGCACCGAGACCCTCGGGGATGCTTCGCGGAATATTCTCGTAGAATCCGCCGCCGGTAATGTGGGAAATTCCCTTAACCGTAACCTTCTCAAGAAGAGCAAGGATTGATTTGACATAAATCTTCGTCGGAGTCAAAAGGGTTTCACCTATTGACTTTCCCGAAAGCTCTTCACGCGGGGCTTTGATGTCGCTGTTTTCAACATCAAAAACCTTGCGGACAAGGGAGAAGCCGTTTGAATGAACGCCGCTTGAAGCAAGCGCAATAACAACGTCGCCCTCGGCCATGGTTTTGTTGTCAATGATTTTGGATTTGTCAACAACGCCTGTGCAGTATCCTGCAAGGTCGTATTCGTCAACCGGATAAAATCCCGGCATTTCTGCAGTCTCTCCGCCAATGAGAGCAGCCCCTGACTGAACGCAGCCTTCACAAACACCCTTAACGATATCGGCGATTCTCTCGGGGATATTCTTTCCGCATGCGATATAGTCAAGGAAGAAAAGCGGGCGTGCGCCGCTGCATATAATATCGTTTACACACATCGCAACGCAGTCTATTCCGACGGTATCGTGCTTATCCATCAGAAATGCAAGCTTCAATTTTGTTCCAACTCCGTCAGTTCCGCTTACAAGAACAGGCTTTGTCATACCGGTAACGTCAAGCTCAAAGAGCCCGCCAAAGCCGCCGACATCAGAGCATACTCCGCTTGTCATCGTTTTTGCTATATGCTGCTTCATAAGCTCGACTGCGCGATACCCCGCAGTAATATCAACTCCTGCTGCTGCATAGCTGTCTGATTTTGATTGCATATTCATAATTTCTATTCCTTTCCATTCCAACAATATGTGCAAAGCTTACACGGTGAAAGACCTATAGCCTCAATTACCCCCTCAAGGGACTGGAATTCGATGGATGCGAGGTGAAGCTCTTCACAAAGCTTCTCTCTGAGCTTTTTGCCGCGCTCTGTGGAAGAGTCGCTGTATTCTTCAAGGTAGTTAAACCCGTCTTCTCCCTCAAGCTCCATAATAAGCCGCCGCGCAATAAGCTCCATATCATCAGTGGCGCGGGAGAAGTTTAAGTATTTGCAGCCGTACATAATAGGCGGGCAGGCTGAGCGCATATGAACCTCTTTTGCGCCGTTGTCGTACAGAAACTCTACTGTTTCGCGAAGCTGTGTCCCTCGCACGATTGAGTCATCAACAAAAAGGAGTTTCTTGTCCTTAATAAGTTCATGCACGGGAATCTGCTTCATCTTAGCAACCTTCTGGCGCTCCTTCTGAGCGCTCGGAATAAAGCTTCGAGACCAGGTGGGCGTGTATTTTATAAACGCTCTTGCAAACGGAAGACCTGTTTCATTTGCATATCCGATAGCGTGGGGGGTCCCCGAATCCGGAACACCACCTACGTAGTCAATATCTGAAAGCTTTCCAAGCTCCTCGTCGTTGCGCGCCATAATTTTTCCGTTGCGATAACGCATAACCTCAACATTGACGCCCTCGTATGTAGACGTGGGATAGCCGTAATAGCTCCAGAGGAAGGAACACATGCGCATTTCATCCCCCGGCTTTGCAAGCTGCAAAACCCCATCGGCTGAAACCTCAACGATTTCTCCCGGGCCGAGTTCTTTTTCAGTTTCATAGCCGAGCTTGGTATATGCAAATTCTTCAAAGGAAACGCAGTAGCCATCATCGCCCTTGCCTACCATAACCGGAATTCTGCCCAGGCGGTCACGAGCTGCAACTATTGCCCCGTTGTCCTTAAGGATAAGGATGGAAGCGGTGCCGTCAATTTCTTTTTGGGCAAATTGGATACCCTCAACAAAGTCGTTCTTCTGATTGATAAGCGCCGCAACTAGCTCCGTAGAATTCACTCCGCCACTCGTCATCGCATCAAAATGGCCGCCGACAGAGGATAAATAATGGTCAATAAGCTCTTTTGCGTTATTTATCATACCTATCACGCAGATTGCATATGTCCCGAGCTTTGAGCGGATAAGCAAGGGTTGAGGGTCGTAATCACTGATACAACCGATTGCAGATGTCCCGCACATATCCTCAAAAACGTGTTCAAACTTTGTCCGGAAGGGTGAGTTCTGAATGTTGTGTATTTCTCTCTGAAGCCCGATTTCTTCGTCATATGCCGCAATACCTGCACGGCGGGTACCAAGGTGCGAGTGGTAGTCCGTACCGAAGAAAACATCGCTCAGAGCATCGTTTCGGCAGACTGCTCCGAAAAAGCCCCCCATATCTGAACCTCCCTATTATTCGCCGAGAATTCTCTTCATCATTTCCTGATACGCATCCTCAACATTTCCGAGGTCGCGGCGGAAACGGTCTTTGTCGAGCTTTTCGTGGGTTGTGCTGTCCCAGAAGCGACAAGTATCGGGAGAGATTTCGTCAGCAAGAACGATTGTCCCGTCTGCAACTTTGCCAAACTCAAGCTTAAAGTCAACAAGGTCAACATTGAGTTTCTTGAAGAAATTCTTCATAACCTCGTTTACTTTGAACGCCATATTTTTAATTGTTTCGATTTCTTCCTTTGTTGCTACCTTAAGAGCCAAAGCGTGATAGTCATTGATGAGCGGGTCGCCGAGGTCGTCGTTCTTATAAGAAAACTCGATTGTCGGCTCATCAAAAACAATGCCCTCTTCAACGCCGTAGCGCTTTGCAAAGGAGCCTGCGGAAATATTTCTGATGATTACTTCAAGCGGAACGATGGAGACCTTCTTTACAAGCGTCTCACGCTCTGAAAGCTCTTTGACGAAATGAGTGGGAACGCCCTCCTTTTCGAGAAGCTGCATCATAAAGTTTGTCACTCTGTTGTTTATCGCGCCTTTACCTGAGATTGTCCCCTTCTTAAGGCCGTTAAATGCAGTGGCGTCGTCCTTGTAGTCTACAAGGAGAACCTCGCTGTTATCTGTCGCATAAACTCTTTTTGCCTTTCCTTCGTAAAGCATTTCTTTCTTTTCCATTTTATATTTCCTCCTAAAATTATTTACAAAATTCTTCAGATATTTTCAAATCCTTTTCAAGAACCGCCGCGGCATCAGATTTACGTTTTGCATCAAGCTTTTCTGCAAGGTCTTTATCTTCAACCGCGAGAATCTGCGCTGCAAGAAGCGCCGCATTGGCGCCGCCGTTGATAGCTACTGTTGCAACAGGAATCCCTGACGGCATCTGAACTGTTGAGAGAAGCGCATCCAACCCATCAAGGTTTGAAGACTTGCACGGAATACCTATAACAGGAAGTGTGGTGTTGGCCGCAACTGCACCTGCAAGGTGCGCCGCCATCCCGGCCGCCGCAATAATAACACCAAAACCCTTCTCTCTCGCGGAAACTGCGAATGCACGCGCCTCCTCGGGAGTTCTGTGGGCGGAGTAGACGTGAACCTCAAACGGAATTTCTAAAGATTCAAGCATATCCGTCGCTTTTTTGATAATCGGCAAATCGCTGTCGCTGCCCATAACAATTCCAACTTTTTTCATTGACATCAACCTCCTGAATTTTATAAACAATAAAAAAGGGCGCACTTAACTCAAGGAAGGAGTTAAATGTGCCCAGACGGTCGGCTAAGCGGGGAAAATAACCCCCGGGAGTTTTCTGCTTCACGTGGTGCTCCACAAATCCGTCAGTCGCAGAAAGCAAACAATATTAAACAAGATAAGTATACCATAAACACCACTTTGGTGTCAAGGAAAAAAGCCATTTTTCGACAGCTTAAAACCGTAAAAAAAAGCTTTTAGAAAACTAAGAATTTTTCTTCGTTATGTTTTCTTTTTTCGCTCAAATTTTCGCCCACCGGAACACGCAAGAAAAAAAGACACAAGAGAAAGCCCCGAGATAACGGCACACTCAAAAACAGAAAACTCAAAGCTTCTTAAACTGATTATTGCCCCCGTTATGTTAAATGCGGTATGAAGCGCTATTGCACTCCAGAGGCTCGTGCTTTTATATCTGACAACCCCGAGAAGAAGGCCGAGAATCAATGTATACCACGCCTGCGAAAGGTTCCCGTGCGAAACTGCAAATAAGAGCGATGTGATAACTATGGAAAAAATGACTCCTACCGCCGCACCGAACATCTTGAGAAGAATTCCTCTGAACATGAGTTCTTCAACAAACGGCCCAAAAATTACGCATAATATGAGAACGAGCGTAATCTCAACAGGCTTGGCATCTGTTACCGGGATGAGCGAAGAAATAAGCAAATTCAATAAAACCCCAAGAAGAACCGCGCCAACAAAGCTTAAAGGCCTGCAGTAGGATAGCCCTGTATATGCCGGCATACTGCTTTTTCTGAAGAAAAACACACCTGCCACAACAAGCAAGACCAGAACATATGAAAGCAAAAGTATGAAGGATGCCTTTCCCGAAAGGAGCCCGGAAATATACTCCGAAAAGGAGTTTGCATCAATCTTCTCACCGAACCCACCGATGTTTTTCGCCGCAGTGAGGCTATAGTATGCTACAACCGCCAAAGTCGAGACCACTCCGGACAGAACATAGAGCAGATAGCAATCTATCGCATATAGGAATTTTATTGCGTTTTCCTTCACTATTTTCACCCACTTACTTCTTTTCGCAGAGACGCTCCCCGACCTTATATATATCTCCAGCCCCCATTGTAAGAACAAAATCATTTTCACAAACTGTTTTCGCAAGCTCATCAACGATATCGCTAAAAGCCCCGATATACTGCGCATTTTCTATTTGCTTGGAAATGGCAGAAGAGTCTATCCCTATCTCGTTTTTCTCGCGCGCCGCAAAAATATCAGCAAGAATAACCCTGTCGGCAAGAGAAAGAGCGCGGGCAAAATCATCCTTAAGTGCAGCGGTTCTTGTGTAGGTATGCGGTTGGAAGATACAGATAATTCTCCCTGCATGAGCACGGCGGACCGCGCGAAGCGTCGTTTCTACCTCGCTCGGATGATGAGCATAGTCATCATACACGCGCGCACCGCGAAACTCGCCTTTATACTCCATTCTTCTCCCAACGCCGGTAAATGCGGCAAGAGCGCGGGAAATCACATCGGGAGAAACCCCCATTGAGAGCGCAGCAGCTGCCGCTGCCAAAGCATTTTTCACATTATGCTCACCAAGAACAGAGAGCCGGACATCGCACACCTTCTCCCCGTTTGAAATAATTTCAAATGACGGAAAGCCGTTATCATAGGTTAAATTTTTTGCCGTAACATCGCATTTTTCAGAAAGCCCGAAGGTTATCGCCTTTCTGCCTGCTCGAGAAACAGCTTCTATGACGTTCTTATCATCTCCGTTTGCGACAACAACTCCACCCGTTTTGGTATTCTGAATAAATTTTGAAAAGGAATTTATAATATCGTCAATCCCCGAAAAGAAATCGAGGTGGTCTTCTTCGATATTGAGAACCACTGAGATTGTGGGGTGAAAGTTCAAGAAAGAATTGCAGTATTCACACGCCTCAGCTATGAACAGGTCCCCGTCCGAAAGACGGACAACCCCGCCTATTTCGCGCATATCGGCACCTATCATAACCTCGGGGTCGCGATCTGCGGCAAGAGAAATGCAGGTTATCATCGCAGTTGTCGAGGTTTTGCCGTGAGTTCCCGAAACGCAGACTACCTCAGGAAACTCTTCCATAAGAATTCCCCACGCCTCTGCCCTTTCAAGAATGGGAAGCCCAAGCTCACGAGCCTTTATAATTTCAGGGTTGTCGTCGTGAATAGCAGAAGTCCGAATCACAACATCCGCACCGCATACATTTGAAGCATCGTGCCCCTTAAAAACTATTATGCCGAGCGCACGCAGACGTTCTGCATACACCCCGTTATTCATATCCGACCCGCGAACCGTCACCCCTCGCGATGCAATCGCCTGAGCAAGCGCACTCATCGAAACGCCGCCGATTCCGACAAGGTGGATTATCTTTTTTGTATCAGACAGAAGGTTCTGCTTTTTTCCCTGCATAAAGCTTTTTCTCCAATCAAAATAAACTTTTTAAATGCGTGTATTTTAATTATACTGCGGTTAAACTATATTATATTATTTTTCCAATAAAAAGTCCAGCATAAACAAAAAAACAGTTAGGAGAATTTAACATGGAAATAACAGACATCAAAATCCGCAAGCTCTCGGATGAGTCAAAAATGCGCGCAATAGTTTCGGTTACTTTCGATAACGAGCTCGTCATTCACGACATAAAAGTTATTTCAGGCTATGACAAAATGTTTCTTGCCATGCCGTCTCGCCGCCTCCCCAACGGAAGCTACAGCGATATTGTCCACCCAACAAAGCACGAGCTGCGTGAAAAAATAGAGCGGGCTGTTCTGTCCGAATATGAACGATATTTGCAGGGGGATTTTGAAAACTGACTCTTGATATATTCTAAAAAAAGTATTATTATTAGGTAAAGCTCACAAAGGATGGTATCACACTATGAAGGTTATGATTTTGAGCATTACCGCAGGCCAGGGGCACCACTCTGCAGCCAAGTCCATATCGGAAGCTCTTGAGATGCGCGGTGCAAAGGTTAAAATTGTTGATGTCTATAAACAGATTGATAAAAACCTGTGCGATGCCGTTAACAAGGGTTATCTCCTCTCGACAAAGCACACGCCAAAAGCCTATCGGGCAATCTATGAGCTTATCGACTCAAAAACAGCCCCTGCGACAAAGTATTCTCTCCGCAGCATTATGGGTATCCTACTCGCAATACGCTTTGAGAAATTCATTGAGAAATTTGACCCGGATGTGATCATCTGCACGCACGTTTTCGCAGCGCAGGTTATAAATGAACTCAAGCGTCGCGGGAGGCTTTCTCTTGTTCCGACAATCGGAATCGTGACCGATTACACAATACATCCGTTCTGGGAAGATGTCACAAACATCGAATACATTGAAATTGCAAGTGAGCTTCTCGCGCAAAGGGCAAACCTCAAAGGGATTTCAAGTGAGCGCCTTCTCCCCTTTGGAATTCCTATCCAGAAGAAGTTTTCAGAAAAGCGAGACCGCGAGGAGATTCGGAGAGAGCTTAATATTTCGACCACCGAGAAGGTGATTCTCGTTATGGCAGGAAGCATGGGATATGGAAATATGCCCGAAATCATATCAGAGATTCTCAATTTTGATAAAAATTGCAGAGTTCTTGCCGTTTGCGGAAATAATAAAAAGCTTTACAACAAGCTCGTTTCGGAGTCGTATGGTGAAAACGTTTCGATATACGGTTTTACAAATAACGTTGATGAGCTTATGGACGCAGCCGACTGCATCATCACAAAGCCCGGCGGGCTCACCACTACAGAAGCTATGGCAAAGCAGCTTCCGATGATTTTTGTAAACCCCATTCCCGGCCAGGAGGAAAGAAATCAGGAGTTCTTTTTAAACAGCGGGCTTGCCCTTGCAGTTACGAAAACATTTAAGTTAGACGAGGCGCTTTATTTTCTCTTTAACCAACCGGACAGACTTCAGCTTATCAAATCAGAGCTTTTAAAGCTTGCAAAGCCCGATTCATCCGAAAAGCTTGCCGAGTTTGTTGAAGCGCTCGCAAAAAAATAGTCTCATCAAAACAATCAAACAGGGTAGAAACGCTATCTCCGCTTCTACCCTGTTTTTATTTTTTATTTAAGCCCGAGTTCTTCCTCGCTTACTGTGCGAAGGCCATTATTTTTAATTTCGTCTATAAGCTTTTGCTTATCCGAAACACGGAAAACCATATAAGCCTTCCCCTCGCCCTGAGTGAAAAGCGAATACATATATTCAATATCAATATCAGCTTTTGCAAGTATCGAGAGAACATCCGAAAGCCCTGCCGGGCGGTCAGGAACCTCAATAACTGAAACCGGCGTCATTGAAATTACGTTGCCGTTCTTCATAAGCACGCGGGCTGCATGCTCTGCATCATCAGCAATAAGGCGAAGCACGCCGTAATCAGAGGTTTCTGCGATTGATATTGCACGAAGGTTTACGTTATTGCTCGCAAGAATTTTTGTTATTTCAGCAAGCTGGCCTGCACGGTTTTCAAGGAATACGGAAATCTGGTTAATCATAGCCTGAGTCCTCCTTTAAATCTTTCGGTTATCAATTATTCTGACAGCCTTACCTTCACTTCTGGCAATAGTCTTTGGCGCAACGAGCTTTACCTTAGCCGAGATACCAAGCATTGCCTTGAGCGCGGATACAAGGCTTTTTTCCATATCGGTAATCTGGCGGAGAGAGTCAGAGAAGTTCTCCTGAGTCATCTCAACCATAATTTCGAGGGTATCAGAGTTATTGACACGGTCAACAACCAACTGGTAGTTTGCAGGATAGCCCTGTTCAAGGAGAACAGTTTCGATTTGTGACGGGAAGACATTAACTCCGCGGATTATGAGCATATCGTCGCTTCTGCCCATAGGCTTTGTCATTTTAATAAAGGTTCTTCCGCAGGAGCATTTCTTTCTTGAAAGAACGCAGATGTCACGGGTGCGGTATCTGAGAAGCGGGAAAGCTTCTTTTGTTATGCACGAAAATACGAGTTCGCCTTTACTTCCCTCAGGCAGGACTTCACCCGTTTCGGGGTCAATAATTTCTGCGATGAAGTGATCTTCATTTATGTGCATACCTGTCTGTTCTTCACATTCAAAGCTTACGCCCGGGCCTGAAATTTCAGTGAGCCCGTATATGTCATATGCGCGGATGCCGAGCTTCTGTTCAATATCCCGGCGCATTTCCTCACTCCAAGCCTCAGCGCCAAAGATTCCGGCTTTGAGCTTAATCTTATCACGAAGCCCTTTTTCGTGAATTGACTCAGCAAGGTATGCAGCATAAGACGGAGTACAACAAAGGATTGTGGACCCAAGATCCGTCATAAACTGAAGCTGACGCTCTGTGTTTCCCGATGACATAGGCAAAGTAAGGCATCCTACTTTATGAGAACCGCCGTGAAGCCCGGCGCCTCCTGTAAAAAGGCCATAGCCGTAGCTTACGTGGCAAACATCTTCTTTTGTTCCGCCGACAGCAACGATAGCTCTTGCGCAGCAATCCTCCCACAAGTCAACATCGTGCTGAGTGTAAAACGCAACAACCCGCTTTCCTGTTGTTCCCGAGGTTGACTGGATTCTGACATTTTCAGATAAAGGAGTCCCCATAAGCCCATAAGGATAGGCCTCGCGGAGGTCATCCTTTGTGATAAAAGGAAGCTTATGAAGGTCATCCACACCTTTTATATCGCTCGGGCAAACACCCTTTTCTTCCATTTTCTTGCGATAATACGGAACATTATTCCAAACGTGATGAACCTGCCTGACAAGCCTCTCATCCTGCCACTCGCGGATTTGTTCAGGTGACGCTGTTTCGATTTCCGGCTGATAATATTTCTGCATTGTATACATCTCCTTTATTTTGCGTTTCTGCCAAGAGCAAAGGCTTTTTTGTTGAGTTCAAGAAACTTCTCCGGAACGCTTTCTTCGATAGCCTTAAGCCATTCTTCCTCGGTCGCGTCAAAGTAGTTTGAAAGCTTACCCATAAGAACAATGTTTACAGCCTTTGAAGAGCCTGCCTGCTCTGCAAGGGAAAGAGCATCAAACGCATCGAGGTCTATCCCGCAGGCCTTGATTTTTTCATCAAGGGACTCCGGATATTCCGCAACACCCGTGATAACGGGCATCGGGTTAATCTGCTGAGTGTTTGCAATAATTTTTCCGCCGTCCTTGAGATATTCTGTCCAACGGGCGGCCTCTAAAAGTTCAAAGGAAACTATAAAATCCGCCTCTCCCTTGTCTATTATCGGAGAGTAAACCTTGTCACCGTAGCGGACATATGTGACAACACTTCCACCGCGCTGACTCATCCCGTGAACCTCGGAAACTTTTATATCATAGCCTTTGGTGAGGAGAAGTCTTCCCAGAAGCTTTGAAGCAAGGAGGCTTCCCTGCCCGCCAACGCCGACAATCATAACATTCTTAGTTTTCATGGCTTATTCCTCCTCCGGCGCATGAAGCGCATCAAACTTACAAAGCTGTTCGCAGACTCCGCAGCCTGTGCAGAGTGTATTGTCAATCTTTGCCTTTCCGTTTTCCATGCTTATTGCCGGGCAACCTATCTTCATGCACATCTTACAGCTTTTGCACTTATCTTCAGAGACAACAAGCGGCTTTTTATGTTTAACATATTTGAGAAGTGCGCACGGGCGGCGCGAGATTATTACGGAAGGCTCCTTTGCAGCAAGCTCTTCACGGATGACGGTTTCACATTCCGCAAGGTTGTATGGGTCAACCACGCGAACACGAGAAATTCCCATAGCTCGGCAGAGCGCTTCAAGGTCAATTTTAGATGCAGGGTCACCCTTTAAGTTGTATCCCGTTGTGGGGTTCTGCTGATGCCCCGTCATTCCTGTAATTGAATTATCGAGGATGATGACTGTTGAATCTGATGCGTTATACGCTATATTTACAAGCCCGGTCATACCCGAGTGCATAAAAGTTGAATCGCCAATAACTGCAACAGATTTTCCGTCACTTGCGCCTTCATTTGCTTTGTTAAAGCCGTGAAGCCCGGATATTGATGCACCCATGCATATTGTTGAATCAAGCGCCGAAAGTGGCGGAACTGCGCCGAGCGTATAGCAGCCGATGTCACCCATAACTGTGATTTTGTTCTTTGCAAGTGTGTAGAAGAGACCTCTGTGCGGACATCCAGCACACATAACAGGAGGACGCGCCGGAATTTCGTCAGAGATTGCGACTCCGCATTTTTCCTCTTTTCCAAACCCCTTTGCAACGATATTCTGGCTGAGCTCACCGATGCAGGAGAAAATCTCTTTCCCCGAAACATCAAGCCCGAGATCCTTGCAGTGGCTTTCGATGAATCCGTCAAGCTCTTCAACTACAACAAGCTTTTTGACTTCTTTCGCAAGTTTTTTAATGCTCTCCACAGGAAGCGGCCATATCATACCGAGCTTGAGAACTGGGTGAGCATTTCCAAGAACCTCTTTTACGTACTGATAAGAGGTTGAAGAGGTTATTATGCCGATACTCTTGTCGTCGCCGTCTTCCAGAACGTTGCACTCTGCAGCCTCTGCATACTCAGAAAGAGCTTTTGTTCTCTCCTCAACAACGGGATGGCGACGTTTTGCGTTTCCGGGCATCATTATGTATTTCGCCGCGTTCTTTTCGTAATCCTTCTTCACTTCAATGCGCTCTGACGGCTCCACAACACTTTGAGAGTGTGACACACGCGTACACATCTTAAGAAGAACGGGTGTATCAAATTTTTCAGACAACTCATAAGCGAGCTTTGTAAACGCGAGAGCTTCGCGTGAATCAGCCGGCTCAAGCATCGGAATCTTTGCCGCACGGGCATAATGGCGGGAATCCTGCTCGTTCTGCGAGCTGTGCATACCCGCATCGTCCGCAACTCCGATTACCATACCTGCGTTCACTCCGGTATATGCGATTGTGAAAAGCGGGTCTGCCGCTACATTAAGCCCGACGTGCTTCATTCCGCAAAAGCTTCTTCTCCCTGCGAGAGACGCACCAAACGCCGCTTCCATAGCGACCTTTTCGTTAGGTGCCCACTCCGCGTAAATCTCATCATATTTTGCAACAGCTTCGGTTATCTCCGTACTCGGGGTTCCCGGATAGCTTGAAACAAAACTGCAGCCTGCTTCATACAGACCTCTTGCAACTGCCTCGTTTCCGAGCATAAGCTTTTTCATATCTGTTACCTCCTTATTCCCCTATCGAATTTTTTTGAGAAACTACGACCTTTTTGTCATAGCAAGAAAAAACATCATCTATAAGAGCCTTGTCCGGCGCTTTTGTAAACGCACTTACAACCGGAACTATAACAAGCCCTGCAAGCATACAGAAAGCTCCTGCATTAATCGGCGACTGCAAAATCACAGGGAAAGCCCCTCTCCAGAGCATATTTGCAATCATAAGCACTGATGAGAAAGCGAAGCTCACCCACACGGATGCAACACTTGCCCTTTTCCAATAAAGCCCGTAAAGGAACGGTGCAAGGAAAGCTCCTGCAAGCGCACCCCAGGAGACTCCCATAAGCTGGGCAATAAAGCTTACGTTTGATTTATACTGAACAATGGCTATAACAACCGAAATTGCAATAAACACTGCTATAAGCGCTCTTATTATGAAGAGCTGGCGACGCTCGCTCATATCCTTATCAATGGTATCCTTGAGGAAATCAAGCGTTAAAGTTGTGCTTGATGTAAGAACAAGTGATGAGAGCGTTGACATTGATGCAGAAAGAACAAGAACAACAACTATTGCGATAAGAAACGGCGAAAGCCCGGAGAGCATTGCAGGGATTATTGAGTCATATCCCCCTGAGGCAAGGTCGATTTTATCCGCAAACAAGCGACCGAATCCGCCGAGGAAATAACATCCGCCTGCAACAACAAGCGCAAACACGGTTGAAATAATCATACCCTTGTTGATTGACTTTTCGTTCTTGATTGCATAAAACTTCTGCACCATCTGAGGCAATCCCCACGTTCCGAGTGACGTGAGAAGGACTACACCAAGAAGGTTTATTGGGTCCGGCCCGAAGAAGGACGTAAACGCGCCCGGCGCCGCAGATATCTCGGGGTCATTTACCATAGCGAGCTTTTCTATCGCACCAAGAAGCCCACCCTGCTGGGCAAGCACCGCGGCTATAACGGCTATGATTCCGGCAATCATAATAATGCCCTGGATGAAATCATTTATCGCCGTTGCCATATACCCGCCCGCAATAACGTATATCGCCGTGAGAACCGCCATTACTATTACGCAAACAGAATAGTCGATATTGAATGCCATTTCAAAAAGACGGCTGAGCCCATTATACAACGACGCTGTGTACGGAATCAAGAAGATGAATATAATTGCGGATGCCGCAAGCTTAAGCCCACGGCTCTTAAAGCGTGCCTCAAAAAACTGAGGCATAGTTGCGCTGTCGAGATGCTGTGTCATAACGCGGGTTCTTCTCCCCAGCGCCGCCCACGCAAGAAGCGAGCCGAGAAAAGCGTTTCCTATCCCCGCCCAGGTTGCCGCAATACCGTATTTCCATCCAAACTGCCCGGCGTACCCTACGAACACAACTGCAGAAAAATAGGATGTGCCGTAGGCAAAGGCCGTAAGCCAGGGGCCAACACTTCTGCCGCCAAGAACAAAGCCGTCAACATTTGTCGAGTGCTTTCTGCAATAAATCCCGACCCCTATCATAATTCCGAAGAAAATGACAAGCATCGCAATTTTAATTCCTAAATCATACATAACTTTACCCCGCCTTAAACTGTTTCTATCCTTTTATCTGTGCTTCTACGAGACGGCCGTGGCAATACTTTTCCCGCAGTGCGGGTTTTTCAATCTTGCCCGTTGCGTTTCGCGGAACCTTTTCAAAGAAAATCTTTCGCGGTCTCTTGTATCTGGGGAGACTTTCGCAGAATTTGTTAATTTCTTCTTCTGTGCAGGTCTCTCCCTCTTTGATTTCGATAATCGCCGCACAAATCTCGCCGAGCCGCGCATCGGGAAGCCCGATAACGGCAACGTCTTTTATCTTATCGTATGCTCTCAGAAAATCCTCAATCTGAACGGGATAGAGATTTTCGCCGCCTGAGATTACAACGTCTTTCTTTCTGTCAACAAGATAGATGAAGCCGTCTTCATCCTCGCGCGCCATATCCCCGGTATAGAGCCAACCGTTTTTCAAGACCTCTGCGGTTGCTTCAGGATTTTTATAGTAACAAAGCATGACGCCGTCGCCCTTGACGAGAAGCTCGCCGACATCTCCGCGCTCGACTTCGTTTCCTTTTTCATCAACGATTTTTGTCTGCCAGCCGTATCCCGCGCGGCCTATCGCGCCAACTTTATTGACATTTTCTACGCCAAGGTGAACACACCCTGGCCCAATAGATTCGGAAAGGCCGTAGTTCGTGTCGTACTGATGATGCGGAAAGACCTTAAGCCAACGATGGATGAGGCTTGGCGGAACTGGCTGCGCGCCTATGTGCATAAGCCGCCACTGAGAAAGCTTGAACTTCGATATATCAAGCTTGCCTGACTCAATCGCATCGAGAAGATCCTGCGCCCACGGAACGAGAAGCCAGACAATCGTGCATTTTTCTTCCGTAACTGCGCGGAGAATCCATTCGGGCTTGACTCCGCGAAGCAAAACCGCGCGGCTCCCGGACATAAGAGAACCGAACCAATGCATTTTTGCTCCTGTATGATACAGGGGGGGAATACAGAGAAAAACATCATCCCTGGTCTGTCCGTGATGATTCTGTTCCGTCCTGCAGGAAGAAAGAAGCGCCTTGTGATTATGTAAAATCGCCTTCGGGAAGCCGGTTGTCCCCGAGGAGAAGTATATTGCGGCGTCATCTTCTTCATCAAGTGCAACAGGGGGCGCGCTTGATGAGCAGTAGCCCATAAGGCCGAGGCAGTCCTCCGTATATTCAGGGCCGTTCTTCCCGACAAAGAAAAATGTTTTTGTGATTACGATTTGGTCCTTCACCGCATCCATACGGCTTATGAATTCAGGGCCAAAAACGAGAACTTCAACATCAGCAAGCTCGAGGCAGTATTTTATCTCATCACCGGAAAAGCGGAAGTTCATCGGAACCGCAACACACCCGGCTTTTAAAATACCGAAGTAAAGGGGCAGCCATTCAATGCAGTTCATAAGAAGGATTCCGACCTTTGTCCCCCGTTTAAGCCCTCGGCTTAAAAGGAGGTTTGCAAAGCGATTTGCTCTGCGGTCAAAATCGCGCCAGGAAAGCTCACGGCGATACGGAGCATCCTCGCCCGCACTTTCGATAAGGTTAAAATCCCACCAGGTCACAGCGCTGTCGCGCTCCTCTGAAGGGTTAAGCTCAACAAGCGAAACCTCTGAGCCGTAAAGCCGCGCATTTTTTTCAAGAAAATCAGTAATTACCATCTTGTATTCTCCTTTTAGAAATCTTCGGCAGAAAACAAAAACATCCTCTGCCCGGACAAAGCAGAGGACGAAAAAATTCCGTGGTACCACCTCAATTTACCGCGCCACAGGCGCAGCCTCATTGAGTCCTATCAGACTCTTAAGCTATATCGGGCTTTCCCGTCTTTGCCTACTTGAAAACTTTCGGCAAAGCCGCTCCGAAAGGTATTCCGCACAAGAGCTTTCACTGTCTCGCAGCAACCGACAGCTCTCTTGGAAAGACTGTTTGTGCGTACTTGGTTTCATCATCGCGTTATTGTCTTAAATTATATACTATATTTTATGCCTAAATCCCCCGAATGTCAAGCATTTTATGAATACTTTCTGCCTTTCTCTTGACTTATCGAAAAGGCGTAATGTATAATTAAATAGTAATAAATGACTGTAAAAGGAGACTTGAAATGAGTTCACGTGTTTTTTTCCCGGGAAATATTCTTCTTCCGAAAGCCGGAACAGATATGACGAAATGGAGCGTTGTCGCCTGTGACCAGTTCACTTCAGAGCCTGAATATTGGAAATCAATTTCAGATTTTATCGGTGATGCGCCCTCAACTCTCAAATTGACCTTCCCCGAAATATACCTTGAAGACGGCGACCCGCAAGACAGAATCAAGAACATAAACTCAACTATGCTTTCATACATCGCAGGCGATGTTTTCAGCGCGCCAGTTTCAAAATACATATATGTAGAGCGCACACAGCGCGACGGAAAGGTGCGCCACGGGCTTATGGGCGTTGTTGACCTTGACGAATACGACTATATGCCAGGTTCTCAGTCCAAAATCCGCGCAACAGAGGGAACGGTTCTCGAGCGCATTCCACCGCGCGTCAGAATTCGCGAGAATGCGGCACTTGAAATTCCCCATATAATGCTTTTGATTGACGACAGAGAAAAGAGCGTTATCGAGCCACTTGCAAAGGCTTGCACTTCTTTTGAGAAGGCCTATGACTTTGAACTCATGGAAAATTCAGGTTCAATCAAAGGATATTTTGTGAGCGATGCCGAAGAAAAGCGCATTGATGCAGCTCTCGCTCACCTTGCGGATAAGGATGCCTTTGAGAAAAAGTATTCCGTTTCCGACCGCGGAGTTCTTCAGTTTGCAGTTGGTGACGGAAACCACTCTCTTGCAACTGCAAAGGAATGCTGGAGGCGTATCAAGGAAACTCTTTCCGCTGACGAAGCCGCAAACCATCCCGCTCGCTACGCTCTCTGTGAGCTTGTCAATCTCCACGACACTGCTCTTGAATTTGAGCCTATCCACAGAGTTGTTTTTGATATTGACCCCGATGCTATGTTTGCCGCTCTTTCTGAGTATTATGAGCTTTCAGACGATGCTGAGCAGGTTTTTGATATGGTGACCTCATCAGGAATCCGCCGAATCGGAATCCGAAACCCGAAGTCAAACCTGACAGTCGGCTCTCTCCAGAAGTTTATAGACGACTATCTTGCTAAAAACGGCGGCAGGGTTGACTATATCCACGGTGACGAGGTTGTAAAACGCCTTGGAAGCGAGCCGAAAAACGCAGGCTTTCTTCTTCCGACGATTGCAAAGGATGACCTCTTCCCGACAGTTATCCGCGACGGCGTTCTCCCCCGCAAGGCTTTTTCTATGGGGCATGCGTGGGATAAGCGCTTCTACCTTGAGGCAAGGAGCATAAAAAAATAGTTTTACAAAAAAATATCGGCTGCGATATACTTCACAGCCGATATTTAAATTAAAGCTCACTTCTCATATAGCCTATATTATGCTTGCATAGCGGGCAAAGCTCCATGGCATTTTCAGAGGTATATTCAAAGCCGCAGTTTTCACACTTCCATTTTGTCGGTTCTTTTCTTTTATAAAGAGTTCCCGAAGATATGTGATCAAACATTTTTCTGAACATTTTTTCGTGTTCTGCTTCTACTTTTATAATCATTTCATACGCAGATGCAATTTCAGGGAAGCCCTCGTCTCTTGCGATTTTTGCAAACTTCGGGTATATTATGGTTGCCTCATCATTCTCCCCTTCAGCTGCGGATTTTAAGTTCGTCAGAACATCACCGAGAACGTAGGGGTAGCCTGCGTCAATATCTATATTTTTAAAGCCGAGTTCCGGGTTGTCTGTGAGAAAATTCATAAAAACCTTGCTGTGGGCCAATTCGTTGTTTTCAATCTCGGTTAAGGTTCGGTAAAGCGCTTCATATCCCTCATTACGCAGCTTGCCCGCGTAGAAATGATACCTTCCCCTTGCCTGCGATTCCCCAGCAAATGAGCGCGCGAGGTTTATGAGAGTTTCGGTTCCGTTTAAATTCATTTTTCTTCTTCCTTTCGTTTTTGATTACTGATATTATAAGCAAAATATGTAAATATTATACAAATACATGGGGTGATACAAATGAGCCACAAAAAAACAATTTTCAATGTAAAAGGAATGCACTGTGCCGCGTGTGTCAGAAATGTCGAAGTAAACATCGGAAAGTTAGCTGCTGTCGAGGAAGTTTCGGTAAACCTCGCAAATGAAACTGCTTCTGTTTTGTATGATGATAGCACACTTTCGGAAAAAGAAATAATAAAGGAAATAAACGCGCTCGGATACAAGGCATCTCTCCCTCAGCCAAACGATGATGAAACAAAAAACGAAGAGCTTTTTGCCGAGAAACTACGACTCATAATCGCACTTGTTTTCTCTTCCCTTCTGTTTGTGATTGCCATGGGGCCGATGCTTGAGCTTTTCAAGCTCCCCGCCTTTCTCGCAGAACCAAAAGTCTTGACGATAGTGCAGGCTCTTCTCATCATCCCCGTTATAATATGCGGGTTCAGGTTCTACACTTCCGGCTTTTCTGCTCTGTTTCGCAGAAACCCGAATATGGATACACTCGTTGCCATAGGCACGCTCGCCTCCATACTTTACAGCATATATTCAACGATTCTGGTTTTTCTCGGAGATAAACACGCTGTTCACGGGCTGTACTTTGAATCTGCCTCTATGATTATTGCGCTCGTTATGCTCGGCAAGTTTCTCGAAAAGCGCGCAACAAAAAAGACGTCAGACGCGGTGAGAAAGCTTGTCTCCCTCGTGCCCGATTCTGCAACTGTCATCCGTGACGGAAGTGAAATAAAAATATCCGTCAAAGACATAGTTGTCGGAGATGTTGTAATTGTCCGCCCGGGCGAGAGGATCCCCGTTGACGGCGTTGTTACCTTCGGAACAAGCGAGATTGATGAAAGCATGATAACAGGAGAAAGTATGCCTGTTCCGAAGTGTGTCGGAGACGAAGTGATCTGCGGATGTATCAATGCTACCGGTTTTATCAGATTTGAGGCATCAAGAGTCGGCGAAGACACTACCCTTGCAAGCATCGTTAGAACCGTTTCAGAGGCTCAAGCCTCAAAAGCGCCCATTGCTCGCCTTGCTGACACAGTTGCAGGGCATTTTGTTCCCACAGTTATTGCAATCGCCTTCGTTGCCGCAGTTTTTTGGGCCTTTGCAGGAAAAGATTTTGAGTTTATTCTTTCGATATTTATTTCAGTTCTTGTAATTTCCTGTCCTTGTGCCTTGGGGCTTGCAACCCCGGTCGCAATAATGTCCGGAACGGGAGTTGCGGCAGAACACGGAATTCTCTTCCGCAACGGTGCCGCTCTTGAACACGCTTCAAAGACAACTGCCGTCGTGTTCGACAAGACAGGAACAATCACTCTCGGCAAGCCTGTTGTCACGGATATAGAGTCTGACATACCGGAAGATGAGCTTCTGGCTCTTGCAGCGGCCTGTGAGACGGGGTCTGAGCATCTTCTCGGAAAGGCAATTCTTTCATTCGCAGAAGAAAATGGACTTTCACTCTCTCCCGCGCAAAATTTCGAGTATGTTGTCGGAAGTGGCGTGGCTGCAGTGATTGACGGCAAAAAGATTTATGTCGGGAACAAAAGCTTTGTCAAAAAACCAGGCCGTTTTTCAGAGATTGCCGACACCCTTTCGGAAAGCGGAAAAACCTCGATTTTCGTTTCAACAGATGAGAAAACTATCGGACTTATCGCCGTTGCCGATGCACCAAAACCGAGCGCGCAAAAAGCCATCGAAGAGCTTTCTTTGCGAGGGATTGAGCTATATATGCTCACGGGAGATAATGCAAAAACTGCCAACGCAGTAGCGAAAGCCGTGGGAATAGAAAACGTCATAAGTGAGATAAAGCCAAACGAAAAGGCTTCCGAAGTACAAAGGCTCAAAAACCTCGGGAAAAAGGTTTGTATGGTTGGAGACGGTATTAACGATGCCCCTGCCCTTGCCTCTGCCGATGTGTCTGTTACCGTTTCTTCGGGAACCGATATCGCAGCAGAATCCTCTGATATTATTCTTGTAAAAAACGATTTGCGTGATATTCCCAAGGCGATAAAAATATCACTTGCTGTCACGCGAAATATCAAGCAGAACCTTTTCTGGGCTTTTGCATATAATGTGATAGGAATTCCCATCGCCGCAGGTGTGCTTTACGCCCTTGGCGGTCCTCTCCTCAACCCGATGTTCGGGGCGGCAGCGATGTCTCTAAGCTCCGTCACGGTTGTATTAAACGCTTTAAGGCTCACAAGAACAAAGTTTAAATAGCTTTTATGTTTCGACAAAAAACAATATTTTCCCCTTGCATAAAAATTTTTGATTTTTTAAAAATTTTTACTTGCAAAAAATATAATTTCGTGGTAAACTATTACAGTCACGTAATTATAGGGGTATAGCTCAGTTGGTAGAGCAGCGCTCTCCAAAGCCGTGTCCCTATGTTGCAAATACTGCATAATAAAAACTTAATATGGCGCTCTTTAGGGGTATGATGTAATGGTAACATGCCGGTCTCCAAAACCGAGTCCCTATGTTCGTATGGTAACTCAATAAAACTTAATATTTGCTTTTTAGGGGTATAGCTCAGTTGGTAGAGCATCGGTCTCCAAAACCGAGTGCCGTGGGTTCAAGTCCTACTGCCCCTGCCAATGTCGGAACAAGTTTCGCTTGTTCCGATTTTTTTTGCAAAAAATCAGTCACCCGCTTCACAGTTCCTCCTTTTTCCCACAAAATCTATGATTTTGCGGGATGCCCTATGTGATTTCGGCTCAAACGCAGTGTTTGAGCCACTTCTTATTTTTTAATCATTAAAAATTTTTGTGTTTCAAAATCAAATTTCAGAGCATCAATTTTGAATTTTAGTATTTTTAAATTATTTTTTTATTGACGGCGCATGGTCTTGTGTTTCAAATAATTATGCCTGAAATGAGCATCAATTTCGCATACGGTCGCATCCGTTTGCAAGCGTTCCGTCTGCTACATCATCATTTT
>JAZOAI010000010.1:0-1702 GCA_045595365.1 Eubacteriales bacterium | reverse complement strand
GGAATCCATCAGCGCTTTGTCGCAATCGTCACGGATGCAGACCTTACCTCCGATGAGGTCAAGGAAGGCATCGCCGCCGCTTGCAGCGGTTGTGAGCGTTGCCTCACGGCTTGCCCCACGGGCGCACTCAGAAAGGAAGCGCTCACAGAGCTTACGATCGCGGGCAAGAAGGTTACATATCTCCCCGCAGATGCAAACCGTTGCGATTGGGCAACAAAATTCTCGCTTGTCAGCGAAGAGGGAAATATGTACACGGGCAACTTCACGGATGTGCCGTGCCCCGAAGAGATTACGGCGAAGGCCCTTGAGGAAGCACTGCTCACAATGGACCCCGTTCTTAAGTTCCGCCCTGTAACGGGTGAGCGATGCATCGTAAGCTGTCCGCTCGGGCTTGAATAAGGAGAAGAGATTTCTCGCGCATAACTGCATTATCAATAAAAGAGCTGTCGGAAGGGAAAAACTTCCGACAGCTCTCAGCGTGTCGTAACCTCGCGACACGCTGAGAGATTGTCCAAAAGGGTGCAAGATTATTCAAACCGAACCCGAAGTAGTACGTTGGTACGTCGAGAGGTGAGGTTTGAACAAAACAAGCGGAAAACGCCTTGAAATTTGATGTTTCAAGGCGTTTTATATACAATTCTCCGTTTTTTGTAAATTGGTTTTGCGAAAATTTGAGACAAAACGACACATAGATCGTTCCCTATATATAAATTCTCCGCTTGTGTTCTTGTGCCTTTTTCGACAGTCTGAAAGCTCCTGCCGTGATGGCGGGAGCTTTTGTCATTTTTCCTTATTCTTCAATTGCTGCTTCGGGTCTCTTACGGAGGTGAAGCGCATATAAAATCTTGAGAAGTCTTTCTCTCGGAAGGAAATGGTTTATGAGCAGAGCGACAATGACACCGATTGCGGTGTTGATGATGCGCTCAACCGAATAGGAAACGTATGTTTCGGGGTTGTTCTGTGCAAAAAGGATGATGCTCAGGACAACGCCGCCCGGCTGGATTCCGCCCGGCCAACGGAAGAACTGACATGCGATTATGAGAAGGACGACACCGACAAACAAAAACGGAAGAATTTTGAATGACCATTCCCCGTCGGGTTGCCAGAAAAGATAGAATCTGAACATCACCATACCGATGACACCACCGATGATCGTTCCGAAAAGGCGGTTGCCGCCGTTGAGCCAGGAATCCGCCATGTCGCTTCCCGTTCCGAATACTGCACCGATGCAGGCGAAGGTCGGGTCAAAGCTCGTCGCGAATATTGCATTTGCCGTAAGGTAGCCGACGGCACAGAGTGTCGCCGCGATAGCTGTTTTAATGTTTCTCATTCCTACGCGGAATCTGAACTTCTTCTTATTCATTTTTATCCCCTTTTTATTTTATGCAAAAAAATTCAAGTGCGTTTTCAGTCGTTATTCTTCCGACCTCTTCCGGAGTCACGCCCCAAAGCTGTGCAATTTTCTCCGCAATGTGCGGAACAAGCCCCGGGTGATTGCGCTTTCCTCTGTGCGGCACGGGCGCCATATACGGGCAATCGGTCTCAAGCATCACACGCTCACGCGGGATATCCCACAAAACCTCAGGGGCGGCTTTTGCGTTTTTGAACGTCACTGCACCGCCGAACGAGAAGTAATAGCCCTTCTTCACAAGCTCGCGTGCATATTCTACACTGCCCGAGAAGCAATGATAAACCGCGCGGA
>JAZOAI010000009.1:0-5746 GCA_045595365.1 Eubacteriales bacterium | reverse complement strand
CCCTCAAGGAACGGGTCGCTCGCCCGGCTTTTTTCCTTCTTCGGCTCGCTTGTGCTTGTTGGTTTGCCCGCGGATGCTGTGGAGCTTGTTGCCACGCCCGCGTTTGTTTTGTTAAAATTTTCGAGAGCTTCAAGGCCGAATCCCCATAGTTGTTTTTTCTTATCTTTAACAAACATAAAGTTTTCCGGCTCTTGTTGCTTTTTTAAATAATCTATAAACAAGTTTTCTCCTCCTTTATCATATTATATTTTCCTCTTTTTGTAAATCCCTTTTTCGTGCAGGGGGAAGACTCCCCCCTGCACTTTGCCGCAACTGTTACATGACCGGTGGCGCCGTTCCCGGGAGATTCTGCGCAGGCGGCATCAGGCCCACCGCCTGCGGCGCGCCGGGCGCGCCGGACGCATTCTGCATTGACTGCATCTCCTGCTCATTTTTGAGCTTTGCAAGAATTTTGCCTTTATTTCTGAGGTACTGCTCAGGGATTCCTTCAAGGTATGTAACAACATCGGATATAATTCCCTTTGCGAAGAGGTTGTCCATAGTCTGAACCTGCATAAGCTCGCTCCAGTACGCCGCCGAGCCTATGTCAATTTTCATTGAAAGGTCTCCGCTCTTCTCTGCCGCAAAATCAAAGAGCTCCATCTCTCCGTTGTCTTCCGTCTGAACCTCGCGCAGGCCATAATCCACGCTCATCATATCGACAAGTATTCTCACATAATCCTCAGTAAATCTCCGATAAGCGAGTTTCTGAAGCTCAAGAGGCATCGCAGATGCTTTCTGTGTCGCGATAATTGCAGAGGTGTTCTGGGGATTGATGTTTCCGAGCGCCGCGTCTGATGCGCCCATAAACTCAAGCGTGTATTGGATAACCTTGTCGATGAGAACAAGCACCTGATTTGACATATCCGCCCCTCGGAACGCCGAGGCAATCGCTTCGTTCGGGTTTCCTATAACGCCTATTGCCTGGCCGACCTTGTTTGACCATGCAGAAATTTTGGTGGCATCATAAATCGTCTTCGGGAAAGCGTTTGCTTTAACCGAGTGTATCGCCATAGCAAAGAGCTGATTTATGCTTATCTGATTCGGAATAAGCCCTGTTATCGCGGCGACTCCGTGATAGGAATTTTTGACCTTCTCCCAGGGCATAACCGCAATCGGATATCTCGTATATCCCGTGTTCCACTCTTCTCTGATTATCTTGTTTCGCGTTGTCTTTAAAGCGTGGATTTCTCCGTCTTCCTTCCAGAACTTCACAAGCACGGTCGCAAGCTCATCGCCGCCGTTTTTTCGGCTTATGTCATACATTTCATATTCCGAATCGGGGACAATCTCTGACGCCTCGCTCTCATCCATACCGCATCGCATCGCCTCATCACGGACTGCCAAAACATTTCTGCGGGTTTCGATAATTACATACGGCTGCTTCTGAACATCGCAGACATAGGGGTTTCCGAAAAGAACGTTTGTGTTGTCAACAACCTCACACTCTATTCTCCCCTTTGCAAGCCCCCCCGTTTCTCCGTTCTTGTCAAAGTAGAAATAGAGAACTCCGTCGCCGTCAACCGCCGCGTTGCGGATTACATCGCGTGTTTTGTCTTTTATCTGAGAAAGCTCTATAACCCGCTCGACCTCGCGCGACCATATCTCCGCTTTTTTCCTGAGCTTTTCGTTGTTTACAAACGGGGTGAACGCGATTCCGACATCATCAGCGACAATCATAGAAATAAAGTAGTTTACAACGCGCCGCAAAACGTTTATCACGGGCTTTGAAAGGTCAGGGGCATTCAGCCCCTCCCACTGCCTGCCGATGAAAAAGTTTTCGTTTTTCCGAACCGTCTCATACAGCTCAATTCCGCGATTGTATGACACCGCCTTGTTATATTCGTTCCATATCTCGTTTGGAGTTTTAGATATTTTCATCGAATCCCTCCTGTTCATTTCCGTCATACCCGAGAAGGTTCTCCCACTGCCTGAGTACAAGCGGGGAAACCTTCTCATCCTCTTTCTCTTCAACAGCTTTATCGTCATCCTGCGCTAAAAAAGCGTTTTCAAAAGCTATTCCTGCGCCGAAGATAAACGCCCCTGCAATCATAAAAATCAAACACCAAAGCATCATCGTGTTCTCCTCTCTACGACACTGGCAAGCTCACTCTCGCTGACACCGAGAATCCGAGCAATCTCCGCATTGGAAAAGCCCGTTTGGGCGAGGCTGTATGCTCTCTTCCACATCTCATCATCTCGTGCATCTGCATAGTCGCGTTCCTCCAGATAGCGGGTGTACGCATCCTTATTCATATTCAGCCCTGCCTCGAACGCGAGATTCTCCTGTTTTGCAATAGCCTCTGCCGCTTCAATTCCGTGCTTATAGACAAGGTTTTCATACTGAGCAATAGCGTTTGCAAGCTCAATGTCCCCCTGATATTGCGCTTCGCGGAGAGCATTGTCAAGCTCGTTTAAATATTCGTTCTTGTCCCTTGCGTTTTGCGCTAGCGCCTGCTGATATGTGTTTGCAAGCTGCATCTTTGAGCTTTCTGCATATCCCGAATTTGAAAGCCCGAGCCGCGCGCGCTGCTCCTCCGCGACACCATACGGGTTTGATGCCTGAACATACGCCTGATATGCGCCTCTGTTTGCATCTGCATATCTTTGGTTTGCCTGCTCCCTCTGTCTGTTGATGTTTTGGGTTTTATTCTGTGTTGCAAGGTTGATTGCGTTTTTCTGAGCATTAAAGGCGTTCCCAAGATGCTCTTGCCCTGCGGCATACCCGCTTTTAATATCCTGCGCGATGCTCCCCGGAGTTTTAACTCCGCCGGCACCCGTAAAGAGGTATGTTCCTCCCTGCGTTGGGACAACGGAACCAATGTCGATTCGCTGTGTCCCCGCCTGGTCTTTATATGTTTTTCCGTCAATAATGTACCCCACTTCGTTTTTTCCCTGCGGGTTCTGATAAATTGTCTGTGTTGTCATAGTTTTATCATCCTTTCTTATTTGTGTGTTTTTCCGTAAAAATATTTTCTTGTTATTCCGCCTATTCCGAAGGCGTGGTTTAGCTTTTCATTTTTGCATATTATCTGAATTGCTTTGTACTTTTTTACCTTTGAATTGAATGGAACTACAGTATAGGGCGAGGTGTTAAACGTGAAATCGGAGAAGTCAATATCTTCAAAATTGAATATCCCCGCGCTCTTGTTTTTTATCTCACGCTCAAACTCTACATCAGTTCTTATGCATACCGAAACGCCCGAGCGGTTGTAGGTTTTGAGAAACACCCCTGACCCCTTCTTCACCATAGTTTTCAGGCGCATAAAGTCGCCGTCATCTGAGAGCGGGGTTGACCACCTTGCACATATTGCCGCACCGTCGTCTGAATATGCTCGGCTTAAAAGACCTCCGCGCCCATCTGTAAGGTCGTTATTGAAGCGGCAGAGCCGTCCGTCCTCCGTTCCGAAGTACAAAACTCCTTCTCCCTCGCCGAAAACCCGTGCAGGAATATTGGTCCAGTAGTACCACTCGTATTCAAACGTTCCGGTCTTGTTCCCGGAATAGGATTTCTGCGCCGCATCTGCAACAAAGCATCTTCCGTTCACGCACACGAGGAGATACCCCTCCCATTCGCACATAACCACTTCCTCAAGATTTTTCTCCAGAAGCAACTTCCCGTTTACTCTGGTCGAGCGGATGTTAAGCGCGCGCTCACTTGATATGTCCTGCAGAGCTATTGCATACACTCCGTTTCTTGTGAGATACACGGGGTCATCAAGAAAAGTTGTCATCGACCTCGACACCGCACCAAGCCCGCTTATTCCCTGAGTGACGGGGAAAATCACGCTGCCGTCGGAAAGGGTCTGATACCTTCTCATATAGATTGTCGAGCCGTCGCCATCGCTTTTTAAAATCGCCTGCTCGTTCCCCGTTCTTAGGTATCCCATTATCTCACTCGAATCAAGCCCAATCTCGGTATAGTTAATATCCGGCACAAATAATGGGTCGTTAACTCCCGAATACCAGTCAACATTCGGATAATCGGGGTTTCCCGAAAAGAAAACGCGGTTTTCAAAAACGTCCATAAACCGACAGCGGTCTATCCTCTCGGCATACCCCTCAACCGTATGCGTAAACTCTATCGAAAAGTTGTCCACTCCGGTGGTATGTGTATAGCCAGTAAGCTCAGAAATCTTCGGCGTGCAGATAATATATCCGCAGTTATTCTTTTTTGAATTTCCCAGCCAGAGATAGCACTTTAGAAAACTTGCGCTCACAGTACGGTAGTCAATAAGTTTCTTGCTTTCTTCCGTTAAGGAGGACGTTGCATGATAGACACCGTCCAGGTAATGAGGGTCTTCAGAAAAAACAACATCGAACAGCGTTTGCCCCGTTGTTATACATCGCATAACAATTCTTGTCCCGAGAGCAATAGTTGCATCGAGAACAAACATCGGATTTCCGCTCCCGTCCCACTCAAAAGTATTTGTCCTTTTACCCGAAACAAGGTTTATTTTGACATTTTCAGGAGAGCTTCCTCTCTCGACTCCGTCGGGCCAGATTCCCTCATCTTCCCAATCTTCATATATCCGATTGTTGCGAGGATCCTCAGAACTGCCGCCGGTTTTCACCGTTTCTCTTTGTATATGTGTTATCGGTGCATACATTTCTTCCGACTCACCTGCCCTTATGCACTTTTCCCCGTCAAACACGAGAAACTCACTTCCGGTTAAGATGCAGAGTTTTCCTTTGAAGTACTTCCCGCAGGAGCGCGCATCTGCACACCCTGAATATATCTGCGTTGTTTCCCCGTTCTGAACCTTATATATCGCATCTCCCGCGTGAACTACGGTGGAAGGATTATGCATATCACCAAAGGTGAATATTCCGTTTATTCTCCCCTCGAAGTTTTTGAGAACACGCCAACCAACTCTTTTTTCGGGGAATCCGTCAAGATCGGAGATAATATTCTCCGCATCAGGGCTCCGTCTGTCATCGACCATTGACGCATCTTTTGAAAAGTCTACCCCGAGGAAGCTCTGATAATTTTTTGTATAGACGGTGTTCCTCTCCGGTTTTGAAATTGCTGAAAGCTTCGTCATCTGCTTCACCTCACTTAAATCATTGTAATAGTCCAGTTTGGCTTTGTTGCGACAAGCGCCGCGAACTCTGCCGATGTGCTTCCGTCATTCGCACCCTCGCTCGTTTCAAATGCTTTGTCAACGGCAGTTTTCTTGAAGGTCATTGACTTGCCTGTAGCTGTGTCAGACAGGTGAGTAACCACACTTGTAATACTCTCTTTGTTTAGTGGTGAATCCTTAAAATTAGCATTCTGCCCGATAGCTCCCTCTATGGTAAGGCTCGTCAACTTTGAACAAGATGTTAATGTCCCTATGTTTGTCGCTTCGCTTACTACCCACTTGTCTATTTTTTCGAGTGCCATACAATAAGAGAATAGATTACCTGAGTTGGATGTGTTTGCGGAAGTTGCGTCTATTACCCCAAATCTCGTAATGTATTGTGCAGAGTTTGCAAAGCTTGACATATTAACTGATTTTGATGTGTCAAGAGTAATTCCTGAGTCCTCAAGATACTGTGCCAAATCTCCGACAAAACCCGAAGCGTAAAACATAAAAGCACAGTTTGTCGGGCTACCAAATGTGTATTTCGGCTTAAGGTTTGCATTGTTCCAACCTCCACCCGCAAATGCGCCTTGGTATGTCTTTCTGTTTCCGTTCTGTTGGTAACTGTCCCAAAACCTGTC
>JAZOAI010000008.1:0-19918 GCA_045595365.1 Eubacteriales bacterium | reverse complement strand
ACTTACTGTCGCTACTATTTTTTACGAGTTTGATTTCGAAATAATGTAATCAATTTTGAACGTGAAAGTCAGTTGCTGTTTATTATATAAATTTAATATGGCCCGTTGGTCAAGCGGCCTAAGACTCCGCCCTCTCACGGCGGCAACAGGGGTTCGAATCCCCTACGGGTCACCATGGAAACCGAATGATTTAGATGACAATCTAGGTCATTCGGTTTTTGTTATATAAAGATATGGTGTCATTGACAAAATATGTATAATTATGATATAATTAATAAAACAAAATTGATTTAAGGAGAAGTTGTATTATGGCAGTGTTTTTAATAATTGCAGCAGTCGCTTTTGTGTTTTGCTTGTATAAAGCTTTTCAACCACGAACAAATAGCGAAGGAGAAATTTTTGAAAAATTTACATCGGGCAACTCTTTTGGTTCCATAGGTTCAAATCAGGCTGTGACAGGGGTGCTAAAAAAGGATTGTTTATATATTTATGAGGATTGGCATAAGGATGTCAATGTATCATTACCTTATCATAAAATTACAGATGTTAAAGTTACCTCAGATGTTAAGATTATTGAAAAATCAAAATCTGTTGCAGGTAGAGCTATAGCTGGTGGTTTGGTATTAGGACCTGCTGGAGCTTTATTTGGTGGTATGTCGGGTATTGGTTCAAAACAAGAAAGACAAGTAAGTAATTATATTTTGATAAGTTACATTCCTTCTCCTGGTGAAGAAGAACACGGGATATTACTAAAAGTTGGTATAGGTGCTTGGAGTAACTTTATGGACTCTTTAAAAGAAAGAGCTAATATTGTCAAAGAAAAATCCGTAGAATTATAACATGATTTTAAATTTTCAATGAATATAATTATTTAAAAGAAGGAAAGAGCATATAGATTCATTTTTTTGTGGCATCTAAAATGTATACATACTGATTTTAAAATATCTTCAAATGAATAACAAAACGGGAGCTTGTATTACAGGCTGAGAGGAAGGTATAACCTTCGACCGAGAACCTGATTTGGATAATGCCAACGTAGGGATGCCTAATCATTGTTATTGGGAAGATCAGAGGATAATTGGAAGTTACCAAATCGGTAGCTTCCTTTTTTTATTCTCCGAAAGGATGTGAGACTTATTTTTCCTGAGTTCATCAGGCGGATGGAAGGCGAGCCCCTTGTATCTTGTATTTTGCGATGGGAACCCGTGTTTCGGGGTGAGAGGAGAAAAGCGATTCTCGACCGAGCGAAGCAATTTTGTTTCGTATTATATACGAAAAGAGGAATTTAAAATGAAAAAATCAAAAGCCTTAGTTAAAATGATTGTGTTGTCAATGCTCGTTGCACTCGGTGTTGTTATTTCACCGATACTGCGGGTCGAAGGTATGTGCCCGATGGCGCATTTTATCAACATCGTATGTTCGGTATTTCTTGGCCCCTGGTATTCTCTCTTATGCGCGACCCTAATCGGTGTCATTCGTATGGTTACAATGGGGATACCGCCTATTGCACTGACAGGCGCCATTTTTGGCGCGTTTTTATCGGGTGTTTTTTATCGCCTTTCAAAAGGAAAGATTATATTCGCGGTTATCGGCGAAATCATTGGAACAGGTCTCATAGGAGCGTTAGTCTCATATCCGGTTATGAACTTTATCTGGGGCAAGGAAGGGCTCACATGGATGTTCTATGTGCCGTCATTTATCTGCGGCACATTGATTGGCGGCAGCATTGCTTATGTATTTCTGCGCAAATTTGCTGACAACGGGCTTTTAGCACATTTCCAGACAATGCTTGCATCAAAAAGCTATACCGATAAAAGCACTCTCCTTTCCAATACCCTCTCTATTGCGGCATTCGGTGCAATCGCGTTTGTAATAATTGAAATTTTAACCGATATGTTCAGGCTGACTTACGCTGCATGGTCTTATCTTTCATACATATCACTTGCTGCGTTTGCTTTAGCATCAATAGTCTATTACATTGTTAAAAAAACAAAGCGAGGGCATATAAATGATAAATAAAATACGAAACTCGGTAAGGCTGCATAATCATCTCATACATTGTATAACAAACCCGATTTCGATTAACGAGTGTGCAAATGTTGTTCTTACCGCAGGTGCCCGCCCTATTATGGCAGAGCATCCCCTGGAGGTCCGGGAGATTACCGGGACGGCAGATGCTTTGATGCTCAATTTAGGGAATATTACAGATGCTCGTATGGCATCAATGATAATCGCATCAGAGAGTGCAAAAGAAAAAAACATTCCCGTTATGCTTGATGTGGTTGGAATAGCCTGTTCAAAGCTTCGGAGGGATTTTACTTTAAAGCTTTTAAAAAATGTAACACCCACCGTTATAAAAGGCAACTACTCTGAGATTTATGCACTGTATTTTGAGACATATAGCTCTCCCGGTGTTGATGCAGACAAAACACTCGATGAAACAACTATCAGTGATGTAGCGATGAAACTTGCAAAAAAGTTTAACACGGTAATTCTTGCAAGCGGAAAGGTGGATATCGTAACTGACGGCAAGAGGCTTATACATATAAACAACGGTACTCATCAGCTTTCCTACGTGACAGGAACAGGTTGTATGCTCGGCACTTTATGTGCAACCTATCTGTCCGTGCAAACAGATATAGAAGCGGTAATTGCAGCCTGTGTTGTATTTGGAATATGTGGTCAGCTTGCCAAAACGAATAAAGGTACCGGAAGTTTTATGGTAAATCTTATGGATTCTCTTTCTACAATAAATAATTCGGATATTAAAAAATACTTAGATATGGAGGATATCGAAATTGAAGAAAGTTGATACCACACTTTATTTTATAACAGACAGCACCGGATTTAGCGAGGAAGAATTTTTGCATCGCATAGAAGAAGCGCTAAAGGGCGGGGCTAGCCTACTGCAGCTTCGTGAGAAGGAAAAAACAACAAGAGAATATATCTCACTTGCAGAAAAGGTTCATAAACTTACGAAGAAATATAATGTTCCGCTTATTATTGACGACCGCATTGATGTTGCCCTTGCCATGGGCGCAGAAGGTGTTCATCTTGGACAGAGCGATATGCCGATTTCTACGGCAAGGAAAATCCTCGGCGATGATTTTATTATCGGCGCAACAACAAAAACCGTTCCGCAGGCACTTGAGGCTGTGGAACTTGGCGCAGACTATCTTGGAGTCGGAGCAATCTATCCGACTAGCACAAAAGTCAAGACCGTTTTAACATCCACCGAAACGCTTGATGCGATATGCAAGGCTGTGCCAATCCCAGTCAATGCAATCGGCGGGCTTAACAAAAATAATGTGCAGATTCTTAAGGGAATTGATATTGCAGGTTTTTGCGTAGTTTCAGCAATTATGAAAGCGGATGATCCTAAAGGTGAAACTGAAATTATGCTTAAACTCGCAAAAGAGTTAAAAAAATAGTCGTAAAAGCGGCAGACCGGGGGCACCACTCTCTGTCGCTCAATAAAAGTAATGCAAGAATCAGTAAAGGAGTAAAAAAACTATGAGAACAGCATTATCAATCGCAGGCAGTGATTCCTGCGGAGGCGCCGGTATAGGAGCAGATATTAAGACGATGACGATGAATGGTGTTTATGCCATGAGTGTGGTTACTGCACTGACGGCGCAAAACACAACCGGCGTAAGAGCAATTCAGGAATCTACACCTGAATTTTTAAGGCAGCAAATTGACGCAGTTTTCGAGGACATCTTCCCGGATGCTGTAAAAATCGGCATGTTATCTTCAAGTGAACTGATATGCACAATTGCTGACAGGCTAAGATATTACAAGGCAAAAAATATTGTTGTAGATCCCGTTATGGTAGCAACAAGCGGCTCATCTCTTATGAAAACAGATGCGGTTAAGACGTTGATAGATGAGCTTTTACCGATTGCCACACTCATTACGCCGAACATTCCCGAAGCACAAATCCTCTCAGAGCTTTCTGTTGAAAGTAAAGAAGATATGAAGGCAGCGGCAAAGAATATAGGTGATACATACGGCTGTGCCGTACTATTAAAGGGCGGTCACAACATCAATGATGCAAATGACCTTTTATATATAAACGGGGAGTTTACATGGTTTAGAGGAAAACGCATTGATAATCCCAACACACACGGTACGGGCTGCACTCTTTCAAGTGCTATTGCAGCAAATCTTGCCAAAGGGTTTGACCTTACCGAATCCGTACAAAGGGCGAAGGAATATATTTCGGGCGCTCTTTCAGCTATGCTTAATTTAGGACAAGGCTCAGGACCAATGATGCACAACTTTGACCTTACACCGTACTTTGCCGAAGAAAAAATATCTGACTGAAAGGAAATGATGGAATGAGAAATTATACAACACAAATGGATGCTTCAAAAAAATCCGTGATGACAGAAAACCTGAAATTGAGGAAAGCTGTTCTATGTGCGGCAAGTTCTGTGCAGTCAGGAGTATGAACAAAGCCCTAAACGGAGAACACATAGACATTTTATAAAAAGTAAAGCGAGGCAGCTTTTGCCTCGCTTTACTTTTCTTTTAATGCCTGGCGGAGCTTTCTTCTCACCCGGTTTATATGTCTTTCAAAGTCGCCGTTATTGATGAATTCTGCAAGCACATACTGCTCAAATATTGGCACTGTGCATGAGTAAAAACCCACCTTATCAAAAAAAGAATCAACAAGCTCTTTGGGTAAAACCATATATCCGATTCGCATTGAGGGTGCAACTGTTTTTGTGAAGGTATTTACATATATCACACTGCGCGAGGGTTCGAGCGAAAAAACGGTATCCTCGTTCTTGGTTGAAATTGTAAATTCTGAATTAAAATCATCTTCGATTATAACTCCATTTCTGTCTGACGCCCACATAATATACTCATTTCGTTTTGAAGCACTTGCAGTAACACCGCTCGGAAAGCTTCTGAAAGGGGTTACATGAAGAACAGTTGCCTGAGTTTTATTAAGCTGTGATGTAAGAATTCCGTCTTTTCCTAATTTCAACAAATCACATTCCGCGCCGTTTGCCTTATATACAGAGAGAATTTTTTCGTAGGATGGATTTTCGATTGCATAAATTCTGTCGTGCCCCAAAAACTGCACTATGAGGCCGTATAAGTATTCCGCACCTGAGCCGATTACAATCTGGTCTGGCGTAACTTTTATACCTTTGCCTCTTGCAAGATAATCCGAGATTGCCCGTCGCAGCTCATAACACCCTGAATTGGGAGATTTTATCAGGATTTGTTCACCATATTTTGAGATTACATTCCGCATTGTCTTTGCAAACACCGAAAACGGAAATTCGTGGCTCGTGTGATAATGATTCTGGTGAGCGGTTATATTATGTTGCTCATATTCTGCAATAGGAGCGAAATCATTTTTGCGATATGTAACATAATATCCGCTGCGCTCTCTTGATTCGATGTATCCTTCGTCGCATAATATACTGTATGCGTGTTCTGCCGTGATAACACTTGTCATTGCTTCATCAGCAAGAAGCCGCTTTGACGGAAGCTTATCGCCATATTTATAAACCGAATTTATTATGTCGGTTCTCAACTGCTCATATAGCTGCATATACGCAGTCTCTTTTGAATTGAAATCTATTGAATACTTCATCTGGTTATATTAAAAACTCCTTAATTGGTAATTGTGATATAATCAACATCATTATATAATAAGTGCAATAATTTGTAAAGGAGTTTACAAAAATGAAAACAAAAACTCAAAAAATAGTTGTTGCATCCTTGCTTGCGGCGCTCTGCTGCGTTGCAACAATGATCATCAAAATTCCTTCGCCGCTTAAAGGATATTTGAATTTGGGTGATTGCGTTGTTCTTCTTGCCGGCTGGCTCTTGTCCCCGCTTTATGGTTTTCTTTCAGCTGGGTTAGGCTCGGCGCTCGCAGACATCTTTTCAGGCTTTGTTGTATACGCGCCTGCTACATTTATTATTAAAGGTCTTATGGCCCTTATCGCATATTATGGTTTTAAAGTTCTCCGGAATAAAATCGGAAATCTTCCGTCAAGAATTGCAAGCGGAATAGTTGCTGAGATACTGATGATTTTGGGATATTTTGTATTCGAAGGCTTTTTGTACGGGTTCATACCGTCAATTATGAATATCCCCGCAAACGCTGTTCAGGGTGTTGCAGGGCTTATTCTCGGGGCAATCCTCATAAAGATATTTGAGAAAAGCAAGATTTTTTAATAGCCTGACACATCTTAAGCAGGACAGGGTTATATAAACCTTGCCCTGCTTCTTTTTAATGGAATTTTCTTCCTTTATATTGTTTTCTTATTTGATTTCTGTTAAAATACTTTTGTATAACATTTTCGGAGGAATATAACTATGAAAAGGTCACTTTCCGGCATACTCGCGCTTTGCCTCTTATGTCTCTGCCTTGCAGGCTGTGGCGATGACACAAGCAACAAATCAAAAACTATGGCCACCTATTATTCCGATAACGGCTATTGCGTAAGCTATCCCGAAAAATACACCCCCACCTCTCTCGGCTCTGAGATTGACTTTGTGATTATGGATGAGGAGACAGGCTCGAATGTCACAATTCAGAGAACCGAGAAGAAAAGCGACGTATCTGACTTAAACCGTGCTGAATTTACTTCTCAGATGAAAAAAGAAGGATACAGCGAGGTTTCAATATCTTATTTTGAGAAGGAAATTATAAACGACATCCCCTGCCTTGTCGCGGAGTTTTCCTGCAAGGAAAACACGGTCACAAAGGTCTTTTATGATGCAAGCGACAACACATATACCGCAACGCTCACACTTCTCCCCGGTATACGCTCAAGCACTCTTTCAGATTTCCGGAACGTGGTTCGCGGCCTTATGGTGTAAGAGAAAAAGGATGTGTCTTATATGAAAAAAACTGTTCTTGTCACCGGCGCATCGCGTGGAATCGGCTATTGCGTTGCCGAGAACTTCGCGCGGCGGGGATACCGCGTTTTTGCCACCTACAACAAAACCTCAGACACTCTCCCGAAACTCTCTGAAGAGCTTTCGAGAGAAGGCTTTTTGCTAACGCCGGTTTTCTGCAACGTTGCTGACGAGAAGAACATCTCCGAGATGTTTGAAGCTGTCGGGGATGTTGATATTCTCATAAACAATGCCGGCATAGCGGAGTTTGCACTTCTTTCCGACATATCCTCTTCCGATTGGGACAGAATGCTCGACACAAACCTCAAGTCAGTCTTTCTCTGTTCAAAGCTCGCTTCAAAGGCTATGATCCGCAAGCAGTCGGGGAAAATCATAAACATATCCTCTGTCTGGGGGCTTTGCGGCGCGTCATGTGAAACTCACTATTCTGCATCAAAAGCAGGTGTAATCGGGTTTACGCGCGCTCTTGCGAAGGAGCTTGGCCCGTCAGGCATCTGCGTGAACTGCATTGCCCCGGGGGTGATTGAAACAGATATGAACTCAAACCTCTCGCGCGAAGACCTCAAAGCTCTGTGCGAAGAAACCCCGCTCGGAAGAATCGGAACACCCCAGGATGTCGCGGATGCCGCGCTTTTCTTCGCAGAAGCGGATTTCATCACCGGCGAAACGCTCTCCGTCGGTGGCGGCTTCGGATTATGATTTCACAGTAAAAAAACATCTCTCTTTCGCCGTGAAAGAGAGATGTTTTTTGTTTTACGATTGTCAGATTCTTGCAACGCCTGTTTTTCTTGCGGCCTCTGCAACGGCGGCGGCGACAGCCGGAGCAACGGCGGGGTTTGTCGGCTCGACAATAATGCGGTCAGGGCGAAGGTCACTCTCATCAATGAGGTTTGCAATAGCATAAGCTGCCGCAACCTTCATCTCGTCGTTGATGTCGCTTGCGCGGACATCGAGAGCGCCCCTGAAAATACCCGGGAACGCAAGGAGGTTGTTAATCTGATTCGGGAAGTCAGAACGCCCGGTTCCCACAACCGCAGCGCCTGCGGCAATCGCTTCATCCGGGAAAATTTCCGGGGTGGGGTTGCTCATAACAAAGACCATCGGGTCCTTATTCATTGAGCGAACCATATCCTGGCTGATTATGCCGGGGCCCGAGAGACCGAAAACGACGTCTGCACCTACCATAGCATCAGCAAGCGAGCCTGCAAATTTATTTTTGTTTGTAATCTTAGCCATAGCTTCTTTTTCTGAATTAAGCCCTTCACGGCCTTCGTAAATCGCGCCCTTACGGTCGCATAAAATAACCTCTCGGAGGCCGAGTGCCATGAGAAGGCGCGTAACTGCAATCGCTGCAGCGCCGGCACCCGAGACGACAGCCTTAAGGTCGCCGATGTTTCTCTTTGTGAGGCGGCATGCGCCGATCATCGCGGCAGCCGAAACAACAGCCGTGCCGTGCTGGTCGTCGTGGAAAATCGGAATGTCGCAAACTTCCTTTAAGCGGCGTTCAATCTCAAAGCAGCGGGGAGCAGAAATATCCTCAAGATTGATTCCTCCAAAGCTTCCAGCGAGGAGAGAAACCGTTTTTACGATTTCATCAACATCCTTTGAGCGAACACAAAGCGGAAATGCGTCAACATTGCCAAATGCCTTGAAAAGAACGCACTTTCCTTCCATAACAGGCATACCGGCTTCCGGGCCGATGTCGCCAAGGCCGAGAACTGCTGTTCCGTCAGTAATAACGGCAACGAGGTTACCGCGGCGGGTGTACTTATAGCTGAGGTCAACATCCTCGCTTATTTTAAGACACGGCTCTGCAACACCGGGAGTATATGCAACGGAGAGGTCGTCCTTCGTTTCAACCGGGCAGCGGGCGATGACTTCAATTTTGCCTTGCCACTCCTCATGTGAAATAAGAGCTTGCTTTTTGTAATCCATAGTTATTTTCATCCTTCCATACATTAAACTGCTCACGTTCTTCTTCTCTGTAATTATACTATTTCTGCCATAATTTTGCAATATCAATTTGTCAAATAAAGTTGACAGAATCACATTTTTTCGCATAATATTATTCTGCCCGAAATATATTTTCATATGACAAATATTCTCGAGGTGGACATATGAAATACGCGCGCTATATAGTTTTTGTTCTTATCGCATTTTCGCTTGTCCTTTTGCATATTTTCTTCCCTGTCAGGATTTCTGAAACGACATCGTCTGAAAACGAGGTTGTTCTTCCTGTTTTTATGTATCATCAGGTTCTGGATTCTCCAAAAAAGCTGGGGAAGTACGTAGTTTCGCCTAAAGAGCTTGAAGCTGACCTCAGGCTTTTGTCTGATTTGGGGTATGAAACCGTGACGATAAGTGACCTTGTTGATTTTTGCAACGGCGCGCGGTCTCTTCCGGAAAAGGTTGTTATGCTGACCTTTGACGACGGATACCGGACAGATTATCAGAATGTCTTTCCGCTTCTCAAAAAATACAATATGAAGGGCGTTTTTTCCGTAGTCGGCGCGTATACCGAGCGTTATTCAACCCCCGGCATTGACAAGCATATAAACTATGCACACCTCGCCTGGAACGAGATTTCCGAAATGCAGGCATCAGGCCTTTGCGAATTCCAGAATCATTCATACAATATGCACTCGCTTACAGATAGGCACGGTTGCCTGAAAATAAACGGAGAAGCGGACTCCCACTACATAACGGTCATGCACGATGATATTCTGAGTTCGCAGAAGCTTCTCACCGAAAAGCTCGGCGCTTCTCCGATTTGCTTCACTTATCCATTCGGCGGGACTAACGAAACACTGCGCAACCTTATAACTGAGGAAGGTTTTTCGGCGACGCTTGGAACATATGAAAAAATCAATGTTTTAAGCGGAGACCCAAAAGAGCTTTTTGACATTCGCCGCTATAACAGGGCCCACGGCAGAAACATTTTGAAAATACTTGAAAAAGCTGATAAATTAAGAAGCTGAGAGTTTTCTCTCAGCTTCTTTTCTTCATTCTTTTATAAGAAAATCGTCATCCGATATGTCGCTCTGGATCGGAATAATTCTGTCGTGTTGAATCCCTGCATCGGAAATCGGAGAACTCAGCTTTCCACCCTCACGACTTATATAAAGCTTGTCAAAAACAGTGAAGTCCTCAGCTTTCTGCCCGCTTTTTTCGAGATAGCCCCCAGAATAGTTTTCATATACTGCCGAGAGAGGAACATCTCCTGCTGCAGAACGCGCCTCCTCGATGAATCCTCTGAGAATTTCCGACTTGCCCTTTCCGCCGTCAGGATACGAGATAAGCTCTGTTTTTCCATATACCGGGAATGAAATATTTGAGAGGATAAATTCATCGGGAGAAAAAGCGCGAAGCTCTTCCATCAGCGCAGTTACATATCCGCGTGCATTTTCAGAATATGCCGAAAGCCAGCGGACATTTTCTCCGTCAAGCCAGATAATCTTGTTTTCCGTTCTTGCCGAATACTCCTGATTCCGTCTTGCCGCTTCGTTGTCCTTAAAGCACGAAAGATAAAATGCGATTCTGTACCCGCGATCACGGGCGAGTTTTAAATTCTCGGTGAAAATCCCATCATCCCCCGAAAGGAGCGTGCTTTGCCCGATTTTTGTTGCCGTAGAAAAAGCAAGTGCGCCGTCTTCAGCCTTAACCTCGAGCACGAGTGTTTCTATACCCTTCTGCGCTGCTGAGTCAAGCTCTGCCATAAAAAGTTCTATGTTTTTAACACTGCCTATCGGAACAAACATCGCTTTTGTTTTTTCCGAAACCTCGCTCTGCGAAGGAAGCTCTTCGTTGAGGTTTACATTTGTTTCTATTTCTTCTTCACCGGAGTCTATTATGAGGTTTGCTTCTACCTTCTCAGGCTCTTTCTGACTTCTCTCCGGCAAAAAGAACGAACCCTCCCGCGTAAAGGTCATATTGTTGTTTATAACATAAAGCGCGCCTGCCGCAATAAGACACAGGACAACCAGCACAGGTATTATAACTCCGCCACCCCGGCGAGAGCCTCTGTACCTTCCTGACCTTTTCATAAAAGCAATTCCTCCTCTTATTTCTCCGACTCCTCCAGAGCTTCAGAGATTTCAAAATACTCGTTTTCATCAAACTCTTCCGGCTCTTCTTCCTTTGGCGGAGCAGATATAATCCCTCGCGGGCAAGCCTCGGCGCACGCGCCGCAGTCGGTGCAGCTTTCGTAATCTATAACTGCTACGTTATCCTTGATTTTTATCGCATCATATTGACAAGTATTGACGCACAATGTGCATCCTATGCATCCTACGTCACAGATTTTGTCAAGCTCAAAGCCCTTTTCCGTGCTTGTGCAGGCGACCATTATCTCGGCTTTTTTCGGAACGAGCTCTATAACAGCTCTCGGGCAGACATCAATGCATTCTCCGCAACCGTCACATAATGACGGTTCAACAACTGCAACTCCGCTCTTTATAGAAATTGCATGATTTTTACAAAAGCTTACGCACGACCCAAGCCCGAGGCAGGAATGGCGGCATTCCGTCATCCCGCCATAAAGCATATCGGCCGCCGCGCAATCCTGCGAATCAGAAAACGTATATCTGCGCTCAGAGTTGTTTCCACCCGCGCATTTTACGAATGCGCGAAATTCGGAAGCTTTTTCAGAAGCTGTGGCAGAAGCTCTCTCCTCCTCAGGACGCGGTGAGAAAAATCCGCAGCAGATTCCTGTCAACGCGCCGAGAACAATCATTGTTCCCAACGCCATGAGAATATTAAATAAAAAATCCATTTTTCGCCACCGCCCTTTATATGAACTTCATCCCGTGAAATCCCGTAAACACAAGAGCTATAAGCCCTGCGGTAATAAGAAGCATGGGAAGCCCTTTTAGAAACTTCGGTGTTTCTGCATATTCAAGATGCCGCTTGATTTCAGCAAACAGGAATGACGAAAGCATAAACCCTGCGCCCGCCGCCGCGCCGTAAACGATTGCCTCAATGGGATTCAAGCTGTTTGAGGATATAATAAGCGCGGTTCCGAGAACAGCTGTGCTTAAAAACACATATGGCGAAGGAACTCGGATTCGGGTTTTAAACGCTCCGAAAACGCGCCACATCACAGCTATTATGAGAACGAATACTACGGTTTTCATATATTCTATTGAAAGCGGGCGGAGAATGAGAGCGTCAAAAAGGCTGGTGACGAAGCTGCAAGCCGTGACAGAAACGATTATTGAGAGAGCATCGGCAAATGCCTCTTTGCGGGTTTTGGTCCCGTCAAAAAACGGCTCTAACCCGAGATAGTTTGTAAAAACAAGGTTTTTTGCCAAGACAGAGGCAAGGCTTATGAGAATTATTCTGAATATACTCACTTACTCTCCTCCTCTTTCTCTTTTTTTCCGAAATACTTTGTGAATATCGCAATAAGAACTCCCAAAAGGATAAAGCCGCCTACGGGGCTCCGAAGCTGAGACATCGCGAATCTCTCAGGGAAAATCTCAAATCCCAGAAGCTTCCCTGCTCCAAAAAGTTCTCGCACAAAGGACATAACCAAGCATACTGCAAGGTATCCTATGCCGTACGAAAGGCCACCCATTGTGCAGCTGCCGAAGCTCTGCTCAGATGAAGAGAACTTTTCCGCATAAGGGAGAACGATTCCGCTGACTGTGAGAAGCGGCAGATATATTCCGAGATTTTCGCGTATCTCCGGGAAAAACGCTTGGGTCAGAATTTCAAGAATTGTGACAACGCAAGCAACCGAAAGGAGATATACAATATCGCGGATTTTTTCAGGGATTATTTTCTTTAAAACCCAAAAAAGCATACAGGAGACAACAAGAGTGATGAGCGCCGCACATCCCATATAAGCTCCTTCAATTATTCCTACCGATGAGGCAAGAAGAGGGGTGACTCCTGCAAAGAGAAGCAAAACCGGATTTTGTTGGAGAACACTTTTTTTGAGAAATTTCAGTACTTTTTTCATTCTCGCTCCTCCTCTGTCGGCACCGTTTCCTCTGCTTGCGCTGCCTCTGCCGCCGCCAATGCTGCTGCGGCTTCTTCAGCTTCCTTTGCCTTTTCCTCTGCACGAAGCTGTGAAACGGCTGCTATCGCGTGATTGACGCCTTCTTTTATTGCGTTTGAGGAAACCGTCGCTCCTGAAACTGCCGATATCTCGTTGTCGTCGTCAGCCTCCCCCCGAACAACCGTAAGCTCGGAGTTTTTACCGTTAAAACGAGAGAGAAACTCATAGTCGTCAATGCGGTCACCATAACCGGGAGTTTCTTTTATTGAGAGAATTTCGACTCCTGTCACCGCGCCCTGCAAATCTATCCCCACAACAATATGCACTCGGTTTTCATATCCGTTTGCAGAGGTTTCAATGCAGTATCCCGTGGTTTCGCCGGCGGTAATGACCTTTTTGGCCGATAAAACGCCGAGAGCCTTATCAAAATTATGCTCAAAGGCCTCATATGAATCCGCAGGGAAAACTTTTTCCATAGCGCTTAGGATTCGTTTTTCTTCTCTTCTTTCAGCTAACGGTCTGAGAAGATTGAACAGCCCGCTGAGAATAAGCGCAGCTGATGCAAGAAAAGCTGTGAGAATAAGCACAAGCTTTAAAAGTTCGCGCTTCTGCTCCGGAGAAAGCACCGGAAAGGTGATTTTCGGAAAGCTCAGTTTTTTATTCTTCATCTCCTGCACCTGCCTTTCCCTTTTTCACGCCATATCTGCGGGGTCTGAAGGTTCGGTCTATAAAGGGCGCGAGACAGTTCATTGCAAGAATCGCAAAAGTTACGCCCTCGTTATATGCTCCGAAATATCGCAGGAGAACTGTCAGCACTCCGCAGCCGATTCCGTATATTATCCTGCCACGAGGAGATGTCGGACTTGTCGTATAGTCGGTCGCCATAAAGACCGCACCAAACAAGAGCCCACCTGATAAAACACTGAAAAGTGACCATAAATAGTTTGCATTCTCTCCCAAAGGGAAAATGAACGTAAGAACTGCCACCGTCAGAATATATGATGCAGGAATATGGATTGTTATGACGTGCCGGATAAGAAGATATATTGCCGCCGCTAAAATAACTACTGCCGAAACCTCTCCCATACACCCCGCAACGTTTCCCATTGCCGCATCGCGCAGGCTTGTTATGACATCGGCATCGCCCATCGCAGTAGCCGGGAGATATCCGAGCTTCATCTTTGCAAGTGGCGTGACAGATGCAATTACATCAGGTGAGAGAGCCTTCCGCGAAACACTCCCGAATGCCGGAAGCGCGAGGGTCCCGAGGCTCGGCTTCGTCCACAATGAAATCAGCGCCGGCCAGGAAAATAGAAACGCCTGTGCGGAAAGGGCGGGGTTTAAGAAGTTTTTCCCAAGGCCGCCATAAAGCTGTTTTACGATTACTATTGCAAAAAAACCGCCTATAACTGGCATCCAGAGCGGAGCTGATACCGGCAGGCAAAGGGCAAGCATAAGCCCTGTTACAACTGCCGACAAATCTCCCGTCGTTGCAGCCTTCTTTGTCAGGCGGCAGTATCCCCATTCAAAGCTGACGGCGGAAACAACCGATATGACAGAGATAGTTATTGCGCGCCAGCCGAAAAAATACACGGCCATAATAAGGGGGAAAAGCAGCGCGACTATTACATCAAGCATTATCGAGCGCGTGCCATCTTCTGTTCTTATATGCGGAGACGATGACATCAGAAGCTGTTTTTTGTTAATCTTCATTTGTGTTTTCCTCCGTACTTTCTGAAACAGTCTCGGACAGCTTCTTCTTCACTGCCCGAAATGCCGCGACCAGGGAAATCCTCGCCGGGCAGACATATGCACAGCATCCGCACTCAATGCAGTCTGAAATGTTATATTCGTCACATTCCGAAAGCTTCCCTGCCCGATATGCGCGGTATATATAAAGAGGCGAGAGATTCATAGGGCAAGCACCGACACATTTTCCGCAATGGATACAGCTTGTCTCCGCTTTTGCTTTTCCCTCTCCCTCGGAAAACGCAAGAACTCCGTTTGTTCCTTTTATAACAGGGACATCGAGAGACGCCTGGGAATCCCCCATAAGCGGGCCGCCCATTATTATTTTTTCGGGATGCTCGAGAAAGCCTCCGCAGGCATCAAAGAGCTTGCCTATGGGAGTGCCTATCCTTACAAGAAGGTTCTTGGGGTTTGCAACCGCGCTGCCCGCAACGGTCACCACCCTTGAAGTCAGCGCAATTCCCTCACTGACTGCCCGGGCAAGCGCCGCGGATGTTGATGCGTTCATAACAAGAACGCCCGCGTCAGCTGCATCTGCCCCCGGCGCAAGCTCGCGCCCGGTCAGACTCTCAATAATCTGCCTTTCAGCTCCTTGCGGGTATTTTGTGTGGAGAATGCAAAGCCTGACTCCCGGCTTTTTGGCAAGATATCTCCGAAGCTCTGCAATCGCCCCGGCCTTATCCGATGAAACCGCCATAAGAACATTTTTTATGCCAAGTGCGCGCGCTGTTACGGTTGCGCCGTTGTAGACCTCTTCGGTATATTCAATCATAACGCGGTTGTCAGCGCTTATGTACGGCTCGCATTCTGCGCCGTTTATTATGAGAGTGTCGACTTTTCCCTCGCTTGCCAGAAGCTTTTCCGAAAGCGGATATGCGCTGCCCGAAAGGCCGACAATCCCCGCCTCGCGCGCGATAAGCGCAAGCCCTTTGAGATCAACTGTTCTGAACCTGTCGTGAACGGGCGGGATTTCCTCGCGCTCGTCTTCAAAGTCATTTTCTATTACAACAGAAAGAATTTTTTCACCGCTCGGATGAAGCCGCGGTTCAATCGCTGTTACCGTTCCGGATACCGATGCAAAAACGGGAGCCGAATCAGGAGATGCGCTCTCCCCTATTTTCTGCCCGAGCAGAACTCTGTCGCCGATATTGACAGTCGGGCTGTTTATTACCCCTTTATGCATAAGAAGCGGAATGATAACCTCACCGGGAGCATCCATTTCTTCTATAACCTTTTTCATCAATCCTGACTTTTTCCAGTCAGGCTGGATTCCTCCTTTGAAATTAACAGGCATCTTCTTCACCTCGCATATATTTTTATTTCACGATACCTACTCCAAAAAAACTATACATATTTATTTTACAACAAATGCTCACATCTTGCAAGCATTACACGGCAAAACGCACTAAAATTCACAATTTCGACATTGAATTTTTGGCATTTAAACATAAAAAGACCCGCATAAAATGCAGGTCCTTTTATGTTAATTATTAAATTAGCTGATTACTGAGCGGCATTAGCCTTCTTAGCAAGCCTGCTCTTTTTGCGAGCTGCACAGTTCTTATGGATAAGCCCCTTGCGAACTGCAACATCAATGCTCTGTGCTGCGGTATTGTAAGCGGCCGGAGCGTCGATGCCGCCCTCGATAGCGGCCTCGCACTTTTTAAGTGAAGATTTAAGCTGCGACTTGGCGGCTTGGTTGCGGGCTGCATAGACCTTTGTCAGTTCAACACGCTTCTTAGCAGATTTAATATTGGGCAAAGCGTCCACCTCCTTCATTATGTTACCGAATTATTTTACCATTTTACTTTGAATAAATCAAGAGTTTTTTTAAATTTTTCAAAAATTTGTATATCAAGCATAAAATATGCGAAAATAAATCCTGTATGCGAGGTGATTTTTACTTGAACAATGCACGAACCGACCTTGCCTCCGAGGCCCGCGAAATATGGCAGGAAAGCGCAGACGGCACAAGCGAGCTTCGCGGTGTCTGGGCAAGGGACTCTGTCACCGAAGGTTTTTCAGTTTCAAGAGTGAAAATTTTAGATGAAGACGGGGCAAAGAAGCTCAGCAAGCCCATCGGCTCATATACAACGGTTGAGCTCCACGGCATTTCGAGAAGAGATACCGATTCCTTCCCGCGCGCAATCCGCGCGGTTGCACACGAGCTTTCCGCTCTTCTCCCGAAGGGAAACGGAACAGTCCTCGTCGCAGGGCTTGGAAACCGTGGTATAACTCCCGACGCCATAGGCTCCTCGGCAATTTCCCACGTTATGGTAACGCGCCACCTTGTAGATACTCTGCCCGAAATCTTCGGGAAGATGCGCCCTGTTTCAGCTGTCGCCCCCGGAGTGCTTGGTATGACAGGAGTTGAAACCAGCGAAATAATCCGTGGTGTTGCAGAGAGCGTCAACCCCGACTGCATAATCGTTATTGATGCGCTCGCTTCAATGCGCCTTGAACGACTCTGCAAGACCGTTCAGATAACGGACACGGGAATTGTCCCGGGCTCGGGTGTCGGAAACTCCCGCGCCGCAATATGCCAAAGGACTATGGGTGTCCCCGTCATTGCAATAGGCGTTCCGACGGTTATAAACATCGCAACGATAATAGAGAGCTTTGCCGATGCATCAAGAATAACTCTCCCTGACAGCGCGCTTGAGGACTTCAGCGAACGGCTCCTCGTTACCCCGAAGGACATAGACGTTCACATCGCCGATATGGGCAGAATTCTGGGATATGCCGTAAATTCCGCGATGCAAAAGGGAATCACAATAGAAGAAATGGACGAGTTTCTGTCATAAAAGTGAGATTTTTGAAAAATAGTTGGCTTTAGCCTCGTTTTGTGTTAGAATAGTATCGAGGTGATTGTTATGAGCCGCGCAGATACTATTTTTATCGAAAACTGCAAAGATATATTGGAAAACGGAGTGTGGGACACTGATTTTGATGTCCGCCCGCGCTGGGAGGACGGGACCCCTGCTCACACCATTAAAAAATTCGGGCTCGTTAACCGCTATGATTTGTCAGAGGAGTTTCCTATTCTCACTCTGCGTAGAACTGCGCTCAAATCCGCAATAGATGAACTTTTGTGGATATGGCAGAAGAAGTCAAACCGGGTTTCTGAGCTGAAAAGCCGAATCTGGGATGCGTGGCAGGATGAAGACGGAACTATCGGCAAGGCCTATGGCTATCAGCTTGGAAAGAAACACAAATACAGCGAAGGAATGTTCGACCAGGTTGACAGAGTCCTCTTTGACCTCAAAAACAACCCCGCAAGCCGCCGCATTATGACAAACCTCTATAATCACGAAGAGCTTTGCGATATGCAGCTATACCCTTGCGCGTACAGCATGACGTTTAATGTAAGCGGGGACAAGCTCAACGGAATTTTAAATCAGCGCTCTCAGGATATGCTCGTTGCAAACGGGTGGAACACCTGCCAGTATGCAATTCTTCTGCATATGTTTGCTCAGGTAAGCGGGCTTCGCGCAGGCGAGCTTGTTCACGTTATTGCCGACGCGCACATCTACGACCGCCACATCCCCCTTGTCCGCGAGCTTATAGAAAAAGAAGCTTATGATGCGCCGAAGCTTATTATCAATACGAAAAAAACTGATTTTTACGACTTCACAGTCGATGACTTTAAGCTTGAGGACTATAAGTTCCACGAGTTTAACACCAAGATTCCCGTTGCGGTTTAACTGAGAAAGGGGAACGTATATGAATCTTATTGCAGCTGCCGACATCGGCTGGGGAATCGGCAAGAACGGCGACCTTCTCTACTCCATTCCCGAGGATATGCGCTTTTTCAGAGAAAAAACTGCAGGGAAAACCGTTATTATGGGAAGAGCTACTCTCGAATCTCTCCCGGGCGGGAAGCCGCTTCCGAAGCGCAGAAACATAATTCTGTCAAAAACTCTGTCCGAGGTTCCGGGTGCTGAGGTGTGCAAAACCCCGGAAGATATTTTGTCTCTGCTTTCCGATACTCCGGGCGAGGATGTCTTTGTTATAGGCGGAGAAAGCATTTACCGCGAAATGCTCCCCTATTGCGACACGGCCTATATAACGCGCATTGAAGCCAAAACGGAAGCTGACCGGCATCTCGTTAACCTCGATGAGAATAAGGAGTGGAAAATCACATACCGCTCACCCATGAAAGAAAGTGGCGGAATTTACTTTGCATTTTTAACATACAGCAGGGTTAAATAAATGATATGAAACGTGAAACAGAGCAAGGGAGTGATCCCTTGCTCTGTACAGATTTTGTTGCGTTTTATTCGTATTCTGCCAGAACCGTCAGGTTGTTTTCTTTTGCGAAGGTAAGAAAATCGAGAATGAGCTGATATACTTCCGAATCTTCTTCATCACGTTCTGCATACTTATACAAAAGAAGGTCGGTTATGTACTCATCAAGGTTCTCTATTTCCACCACATCTCTGCTATAGGTTCTTATGATCTCCTGGTTGTCACGGGTGAAGCCTATCCAACAATCTCCAACTGTGAGGGCGTCTCGAAGGATAAAATTAAAATACCCTCCCCAAATATGAAGATAAAAATTCGGATTTTCTTTAATTGTCAACGTCATTTCGTGATCACCATAAAACCATTCATCGTACCATTTTTCGTTTCGTATAAATCTCTCTAAATTTTGCATTATACATCCCTCCTTACTTTATCCTTGGGACAATATGCCCTCGGCGCAAAAGTTCCTTTTGCTCTGGTGTTCTTCTTTCCCTTGCTTTTTTAGCAAAATCCCAGATATCCCCGTCAATCCAGGTTCCGTCATCAAGCAAAACCTTTCGCTCACCTTTTCTGTGATTTTTACCATATCCGATCCCTTTAATTTCTTTCTCAACCACCCAAGAATCTCCCTGATAACTTGGAGCATCGGGAGTTTTGGTGTGCCAACGGCTATTATACATATACCCATCATCAGGATTCTGATATCTGTATTCCATTTGGTAATATCCGTTCGGCTTTACGTCCATTATTACCTCGGCGTTACTCGGGATATCCACAGGCGAGGTTCTTGCGACATATTCCGTATGGTTTGCCATTTCATCAAGCGGGTTCTGAGAGTTTTTGAGAACTTCCGAAAGCGAAAACCCGTTTTGTGCGCTTCTCGCATAATCGTTTGCCGCATCTGACACCTCACCGGCGTAGCTTGAAACATCAGAAAGCTTCTTTCTTGCCTTGGTCAGGTTTTTCGCCGATTCGTCAACTTTGGTGATTGTTTTGCCTGCTTCATAAACCTCGCCGGCTTTGTCTGCAACT
>JAZOAI010000007.1:0-4074 GCA_045595365.1 Eubacteriales bacterium | reverse complement strand
CAGTTGGTCATGGGGTATATTCTCAGATACCGTCAGCATTTCATCTTCGTAATGGAACAACAGCTCCAGTTGGAGTCGGCAGAAAAATTGCAGACGAGCCGCAAACAGCATGAACGCAACGAGCGCCGAATCGCAGAACTGAAAAGGCTGTTCATCAAGATCTACGAGGATAACGCCAAGGGCAATCTGAGTGATGAGCGCTACGAGATGATGAGTCAGAACTACGAAGCGGAACAGAAACAGCTTGAAGCAGAGGTTGTCGCTCTGCGACATGAAATTGAAGTACAGGAAAGACAGAACGAAAATATCGAACGGTTCATCCGAACAGCAGACAAATACGTGGACATCGAGGAAATCGACCCGTGTATGCTGCGGGAGCTGATAAAGGCGATCTATGTGGAAGCACCCGACAAGTCCAGCGGCAAGCGCAGACAGAAGATCCACATCGAATATGACGGAATCGGCTTTATCCCTTTGGAAGAACTTGCGAAAAAGGAAACGGCGTGACCGAAGTCACGCCGTCCCTTGAAAACAGTCGTTTTCAAGCATTTTTCAAAATAACTGTTTTACGAAGCCCCGCCAAACCCCCGGGTGTTTTTGCTTGCTATCAGACTCTGCTGAGCAAAGCCTGAATTTTGTCGTCTTCGGCACTTTCCATTCCGTAATGATATACATTTTCTATCTCTTCATGCTGGAAGAATACGTTATACTCATCTCCCAGGTTCCCTTCCGGATACAGGCATGCAACATAATCCCATATGTTCTTGTTGCCTTCCTGCATCTGCTTTCTTCCATATATCATTATCGGCTTTGTGCCGTTTACCAACGTCACTACTGTTCCTATCGGTAAATATTTCATCTTTTTTCCTCCTGTCCTATTTCTTTTACTTTATATCCTTGTTTTTCTGCCACGCTGCGGATTTTTTCGACTATTTCCTCTTGTCTGAAACCGTAAATTTCCGAAAAGCTTATTATGCTACCTTTTTCTCTTATCTGCAGCTTGCAATTTTCTGCCTTACAGAACCCGATAAGCTCTTCTCCGCTCATCGCGCAAAGATGCGCAGCTTCTTCCTTCGGAATGAGGATATCATAACCCCGCGCTATAACCTGCTCATCCGCTCCGCGTATTGCGATTGTGTGCCCTTCCGCGTCACGAAGTGTCTCATACCGTGAGAGCCACTCCTCGTTCTTCCTTTTCTCCCACACGGGGCAGACGTCAAGGCGGAAAAAGTCATCGCTTTCTACTTCCGTCACGGCTGATATGTTTGATACGCGCGCCAAGAGGCACACTTCCTCTTTAGACACTATCGCAGAAACTATCCCTTTGAAGAGGGATTGCATCCTTCGCTTGTTCTCTTTCTTCGCTTCTTCCGCTTCGCTTGCATTCGGAGTGAGGATTGTTTTTGTTTTACAAGCTATACGAAAAGAGTTCTCTCCATCTTTCAGAGATATTTCTATCTCCTCTATCGGAAGTTCTTTGTGGTATGTTCCTTTTGCTCTGCGTCTCGCATCTCGGTTATCTGTAATTTTTATAGAAATGCTCATATACAGAACAAAAAATATAGGAATTGCAAAGAGTATTACCATAAGCCAGATTTCCCACGGATCTGTTCTTGCCTTTGCTTCAGAAAGCTCGCGAATAGTTTTTGCAACATCAGATTCCACAAATTTGTCTATAAGGCTTATCAACTTTTCCATAAACATCTACCCCTGTCAATAATTTAAATTGATTAGTAAAAATGTTCAACTAGATTCTGGGCTAAGTCGTCGCCAAAATATCCGCCAACAAAACCACCTACAATCCCACCAACTGCGGCGAGTGGTGCCGCCAATACGCCGCCGCTTAAAAGGCCGCCTATTGCTCTGAATGCAGTCGCGCCTATTGTCGCCCCAAGTGCGGACCCGCCTACATCTCCCGCGAGCTTTGCGGCGGCTTCTCCTGTTTTTTTATTTTATTACACTTTCTATATTTTGTAAATCCCTTGTTTTTCTCTGTCTTTCGCCTATTATCATTTTTAATGATAATAGGCTTTGAAAGTAACACCCGAGGGAGACCCCCCGGGTGTTTTGTTCCTCAACCCACAAGCTCTGATGCATTTTCAAAGTCGGGATATTCTTCCAGAAAGTCTTCCTTCGGCATTTTTTAGAATCATAAAGTTCGTCCGAATCCTAAAAACTTAGAACATAGGTATCGGCACCAAAAAGGTCAAAATTTTAAAAATACACCTAAGTACGATAACAAATATTCCTACCCCCAGTATCAATAATGCCAACACAACATCATCCTCCACTTCACACGTTGCTTCCGCACCTGATAATGTTATATCAATCTTTGTCGCATTTCCGGCGAGCTTCCGTATGTCAATTTCATTCGTGACTCCCAAAATATTGCCGTTTGAATCTATGTATACAAACTTAGCTTTTTGGTATTTTTCACCGAATTGCTCGAGTCTTGGAAAACCTTCATCGTCGCGACCTTCCTCATCCGCAAGAAATTTGACACAAAAAATCTCAACCTCTTCACTTGGGAGAAATGGTTTTATTTCTGCCTTCGCGCCCTCCTTGTGGAAAGTATAGCTTGAAAACCCGTCCTGATTGTAAGTAGAAATCTCGCTCTCCTTTGAAATGCCGTATTTTTCACCATTATCATCATTGAAAGCTGAAAACTCAGCATCTTTTTCAGACAACGGTATAAGCATATCAATATAGACTGTTTCCTTCGGCATTTTTTCTACATTAATATCACAGTAAAAGCTTGTAATCAGTGCTCTTGCAAAAGCGGGTACTGTTAGAAGCATACAAGCGAGGATTACTACAAACAATCTCTTCATTTCTTATCGCCCTTTCTTTATACAATGTAAAACAAGCGGAATATGGTTTCCTTCACTGAAAAACGTGTTTAAAGAATTTACATCGTACGGTTTATTATCAACCGCATTGTATATCCTATATTTCCCATTGTCCAACTTATCCACAGATACGGTGTGAACCCCATCCATAGCCTTATCTGAATTCCAATAGCTCAGGATATACGTGTCGGCATCGGGGATGTCAAGATTATAGATCGTCTTGTCTCCCTCATAAGTGTCTACCTGATACCCCTTTTCTCTGAAATAATCTCCGACTGCATAAGGGCTTGTTCCGAACATCCCAAACAATGTCTGCCCGTCCGTTTCAAACTCTTTTGCGATGTCCCTTATGTCCTCTCTATCACCAAGAGTGCAGAGCGCATTGTTCACCGCTATGACCTCACATCCGTTATAATCCGCATTTTTCATTCCATAGCGCATATTTTTAATCTGCGAATGCTTGTAACTTTGGTCGTTTATATAGCCGCCATCCTTTTCGTATCCATTCAGAAAAATATTCTTGTTCTCTTTATAGTTTTTATCAGCGATTATACGATGAGCCAGATCAGTAGGCAGAATTTTCTCAGGGAACTCCCGAAAATTATCGTATGCTTTAAAAAACAGGTTTGTGGCATCGTCAAAAATCCCTTTTTCGTTCGCCCAGCTGCTTACACTGTTCACAACGTCTCCTGCTGTCTCCTTCACAGTCCCAACAGCATCGGAAACACCCGTTTTTACGGTATCAATTATCCGCTTCCACGCATTCTCGTCTTCCGTTGCCTGGTTGAAACCCTCTAAAAAGTCGTCCTTCGTCTGTGGGGTGTTGCCCCATATGCGTTTGTCAGCATTGGCGCGTATGTTTGCAAACTTCTTGGCTCTTTCTTCTTGCGAAGTCTGCGTTTTTTTCGCCTCGTTGGAGTATTGGTTAAACCCCTCAAGAAAGTCGTCTTTCGGTTTTTCTACTACTTTTGAGTCAGCATATTTGTTTCTCGCCGCAGCTAAAGGCCCGAAAACACTGAAAGGTTGCATAACCATTGAAGCCCTTGCAGGTTTTTCCTTACTCTCGTTGGAATAATAATTAAAACCCTCAAGGAACGGGTCGCTCGCCCGGCTTTTTTCCTTCTTCGGCTCGCTTGTGCTTGTTGGTTTGCCCGCGGATGCTGTGGAGCTTGTTGCCACGCCCGCGTTTGTTTTGTTAAAATTTTCGAGAGCTTCAAGGCCGAAT
>JAZOAI010000006.1:0-1868 GCA_045595365.1 Eubacteriales bacterium | reverse complement strand
GAGGCGAGCGGCTGTCGCCGCTTTTAACGCCTCCGCCTCCCCCCTCGGAAAGAGTTTCGCCTGCAGGCGGGCAAAGGAGAACGGAACGGCGGCCGCCCGTTCCTCTCTCCGTCTATAAGGTGGTTTATCCAGTATTGACAAATCAACCGAGCTGTGTTACAATGTCCGTAGTGCTACTTCCACTCAAAAGCACCGACCAAGACCAAACCGATATTAACCCTTCTTTGGTCGGAGGGGTTTATATATGACTTCAAGAGTCGGGAACTGTTGCGGAGTGGAAGCCGCGACAGTTCTTTTTTTATCTGTCAGCGCGGCACGTGACAGGTGAATACAAAAGAGGAGAGGTTTTGCGCTCGCCCTCCCGCCGTTCCCGCTGCCAACGGGAGCGGAAACATCGAGCAAGTGTGGCAGAGCTTAAGCATAGAATCTGCTCGGGGGACATCGATGTCCTTCGACAGCCGCTAAAGCTGAGGCGGCATATAAATGATGTTGGTGGAGTGCGGCAGAGAAATCTGCGGGCATTTAGACCGAGGGAAGGATAGGGCGCACTTATCCGCATATTCCCTCGGTCACTTTCGCGACGGGAGGCGGCTCCGAAGCGGTCGAAAGGTTGTTTGTCCCTTTTGCAAGGGACAACCATTGCTCAAAAAGGCTCACCTAAACGGTCGAAAATCTTATAAAATACCCTTCATTATAGAGGAAAAACAAATAAAACCGAATGACAGCTCACTCTATCCCCTCACTTGAAGCCCATACGGGAGCGGAACATAGCAGCGGTTTAGGGAAAATGTGTCTTTATGGTTGACTTCATCCACAAGATGTGGTACAATGTGTGTGGGGAAAATCGAACAAATGTACTATATATAGCTTGTGTTGTAGTCTCCGTATAGTGTTCCTTTGATTTTCTTTGTATGTTTGATTTTCCCTTTCTGCCTCCACCTTTTACACAGAGTTTCAATTATGAGCAAAATTACATTCGAGTTTTTCAACTTTCACATCGTTATTTTTATCAGCAAACGAGATCCTAAAACGCCCACCCGTATGGATTTAACAGGCGCGACCTTATCTTAATCTCTTGTTTAAACCCCCGATTTTCGGGGGTTTTTTCCTATATTTCCACAGATTTTCCATCAAAATGAGGTGATTTTATGCAAAAAACAGCAGAATTTTTTATCAATTTACGCAAATTCCACAGGGTTTCAAGAGTGCAAATCAGCAGGCTGTTAGACATTCCGTACCATACCTGGGCGGCCTGGGAACGCGGAGACAGAGAGCCTCCACAATGGGTGCCGCCTATGCTTGAAATGTACGCGGCCTTTGTAGTCGGAAATACCCCCAAAAAGCGGTAAATCTCATAGGACAGTACCGTCCGCGGCTCCCTCCCGCCGCTCTCCTATACTGCCGCTCCCTTCCGCGGGGAAATATTGCAATAACCGTCCGCGCTCCCTTCCGCGCTGGTAAGCGGCGCTTGAAAGGCTCCCCTCCGCTCTGCGTTCGGGTGCCATACTCGCGCCGACCCCTCCTCGGTTCTGCGGAACCTCGTCGGGAAATAATGTATGCTCGCGCATTGGGGGCGGACGCCGCCCTCGGTCTCCGCTTCGCGGGTCCTGCGGTGGCTCTCGTTCCTCGCCGCCCAATTCCGCTTCCCTCGCCTCCCTCGTTCGGTCGGCGTGTTGCGCGGCCGCGCTCGCCCGTCCCTCGGGGGCGCGGGGTTTCCCCCCTCCGCTTTGTTCGGCTCGGGGCTTTCTCCGCGTTCGTCGGCTTCTCCGCCCCCCTCTGGGCGGCTCCGCCCCTCCTCGCTCCGTTGCCCTCCCGCTCCGCGGTCGGGCGGTTCCGCCCCTCGCCGCCCTCTGCGGCGGTTCCCCCCT
>JAZOAI010000005.1:0-88613 GCA_045595365.1 Eubacteriales bacterium | reverse complement strand
ATTTAATTACACTTTATGCTATAAAACAAATCGAACCTCTCGACGTACTTATGTACTACTTCGGGTTCGATTTGTTTATTCTGCACTATTTTTCTAAAGCCCCAAAGGGTTTGTAGCAAAATGCTTTTTGCTACAAACCCTTCAATTTATTCCTTTTTTGACCTCCGGCGTTTCCCAAGCATTGAGAAATATCCGATTATCACGACAACAAGCGCACCGAGGGCGTCTATTATGAGGTCCTTCATCGTGTCTGAAAGAGCGGCTCTGCCGATAAGCAGAGTTCCGTCAGCGGTGCGGAATTTTTGCATATTAAGTCCAAAAAGGAAGTCGCCTGAGAACTCGTAAATTTCCCATGCGGCACCAACGGCAAGCGCGAAGCAAAATGCGAACAAACACACAAACAACGGGCTGAGAGCAACTTTTACCCGCTCGGAGTTGTTGAGGATTGTAATAAGAGTAAATCCGAAAGCACCGAGCATTGCACCGGAAAATGCGTGGAGAATGGTGTCCCAATGGGGAATAAGATAGTAGAAGTTTCTGACCTCGCCGAGATATATTGCACAATAGAGAAAGAGAAAATAAAAAATGCTCATATAGTTAGGGAGGTCAAATGACCATTTTTTCTCAAGAAATGACGGAAGCCCGATAACAAGGAGACCCAGAATGCACTGAATAAGCATAAGAACGTAGTCGCTTCTGAGATGTTCATTTTCGGCGCCGCTCCCCGATGAGGGAGTTGTGATTATTCGTGTGACGGAATAGAATATGGAAAGAATGAGCGTCAGAAAAACGAAAATGCCGATAATTCTTTTCCAGTTGATTTTTCTTTTCAAAGCAAGCACACCTCCTACTTAATTATAAGATAACGGTTTTTAAAAGTCAATCTTTGTCAAAAACATACTTGCAAGATGCGTATAATACATATATAATGTATCTGGAAGAAATTTAAGGACGTGTAATAAAAGTGACGTATATTATTTTGGATCTTGAGTGGAATCAGGCCCGCTCGGCGAGAGATGTGGTTTCTGATCGTGTCGGGAACAAGCTGTATGGCGAGATTATTCAGGTCGGCGCCGTAAAGCTGTCTGAAAACTTTGAAATTGAGGACACTCTTAAGATAAATGTAAAACCGAAATATTACAAGGTCATTCACCGCAAAGTAAGGCAGATAACGGGAATCAGCCAGGAGGACCTCAGCCGTGGCGAGGAGTTTTGCAAAGCTATTGATGCGCTCCGCCTATGGTGCGGGGAGGATTTTGCCTTCCTCACATGGGGGCCGGATGACATCCGTATGCTGCGGCGCAATATTGAAATGTACGGCGAGGATTCAGACTGGATTGATAAATGGTTTGACCTCCAGACGATTTATAATATGCAGACAGATTCGGGAGAGAATCAGAAATCTCTTTCAAGTGCCGTCGAGCATTTCGGGATAGAGCCGAGCTCTCCTATGCACGATGCGCTCAATGATGCGTATTATACAGCGCTTGTCGCATCGCATCTTGATATTGCGCTCGGAGTTTCCGAGCTTATGCAAAGAGCTAGAAAAAAAGCTATTTTTAATGAGGACAAGCCTCTTGTGTGTGAGGTTTACGGGGGATACACAGCGCGCAGGGATATCTTCGCTGATAGTGACGTTTCTGACATAAGATGCCCTGAGTGCGGGAGCGTGTGCCTTGATCGGCGCAAGTGGGTCGCCGAAGGAAATGATAGGTACATTACTCTTGCTTCCTGCGAGGAACACGGGAGGTTTGTTATCCGCTTAAAGACTGAAAAAAGAGACGGGGTTTACGAGGCTTCAAAATTTGTCTACATGGCGGGCGATGGTGCTGAGAGCTATTACGACAAGCGCGCGAAGAAGGAGTCCGCGCGAAAAAGCAGGAGAAAACGCCGCGCGAAAAGTGCGTCTCCGAGGCGGCCGTCATCGCTTCCCGAAAAGCTTGAAAAAGTGAATAAAAAATAGTATAATATTCTTTAATGGGATGAGGATTTTGCAAAGAAAAAACTCTTTTGCAAGAAAACAGGGGGATGGAGAATATGTCGGAAATTAAAAAAAGAAAGCGCCGTTTCGGAGACCGATACGACGGCTTTCGCGTTCGCGAGATGGATCCTACATTTGATTTGATTCCGCACATTATGCGAACGAGGCTTGACAGCCAGATTTTCTTTGATGAACAGGTGGATATTTCGGGGCTTCGGAAGTTTATTGTGGAAAACCGCGAGAGCATTCCCGGCCTTTCGATGTATCATTTTTTCGTTGCCGCGCTTGTGAGAACTATCGTTCAGCGGCCGCGAATCAACCGCTTTGTAAGCGGGAGGAAAATTTTTGCGAGAAGCTACATCAGAGTATCGCTTACAATTAAAAAGTTTATGGACGAAAACGGAGAAGAGGGCCAGCTTACGCCTGAATTTTCAGTGAACGACACCCTGCGCGATGTCGTCGAAAAATTCAACGTTGCCCTTGCAGAGGCAAAGGCAGAGGATGAAAAAAACAGGGGCAACGACACTGACATAACGATAAAGCTTTTAAGTGCGCTTCCCGGTTTTGTTATTAAGTTTGTCGTATGGCTTATGCGCTCGCTTGACTCATTCGGCCTTATGCCGAAGATTATAAATAAAGTCAGCCCGTTTCATTCTTCAGTCTTTGTCACAAACGTCGGTTCAATAGGCTTGAGCCCGGTTTATCATCACCTCTATGAATTCGGGACAACTTCGGCGTTTATGGCGATAGGAAAGAAAGAGGTCGTAAATGAACTTGACCGTGACGGGAAGGTGAATTCGCGCCACGTAATAAATATGCGCTTCGTTCTTGACGAGCGCATATGTGACGGCTATTATTTTGCATCAGCAATAAAGCTTTTTAAATATTATGTAAAACATCCGGAGCTTCTTCTTCTGCCTCCTGATTATGTGAGTGAAGATTATTGATTATAACATCCAACACGTCAGGTTTGTTTATGTTCGGGAGGATGTCGCTCTGGGCAAATGAGATGTGGTCGTTATCGGCGACTATGATATGGTCATCAAGCCGGATGCCCGCATATATCAGCGCGTTATACAGCCGCTGAGTTGTGTAGATATCATCTTTTGAAGGAATCGCGTCTCCCTGGGGATGGTTGTGCCCGATTATAACTCTTGTGGCATTGAAGGCAAGAGCAAACTGAAGCACCTTCCTGATGCTTATGTCAATAGCGTTTATCGACCCCTCAAATACCGGCCGGCACGCCAAAAGCTTGTTGTTGGCGTCTAAACACATAACGATTAAGACTTCGTGGTCATATCCGATAAAGTGTTTTGCAAGATAGTCAGCCGCGCTGTCAACATGGGTAAACACAAGCGGCCTCTGCCACTTATCAATGCAGTATCTCCTGTAAAATGCAGGGATGAGCTTTATGTATGACGCCGCAGTTTCGCCCATGCCGGGAACCTTGCAAAGCTCGGAAACGGGAGCATCCAGAACCTGAGGGATTCCGCCGAATTCTCTGATGAGAGTTCTTGCAAGCTCACACGTATCGCGGCGAACGATAATCCCCTGCAGCATTCGCTCAAGGACTATATAATCGGGGATTGTATCAATGTTTTCTTCGTCAAAACGGCGGCGAAGCCGCTCACGGTGCCCCTCTGCCATTGATAAAACCCTCCTTGAAATAACGATATGTTCTTCATAATTCTCTGTGAAAAATTATATAACTAACACGCGGTTTTGTCAATTATTTCGGCAGATTTGTTTTGTAGCTTTCACCTTGGGATATTATGAGGTGGGTGATATAAAAAATTTAAAGAATGAGAAGGAAAATGTAAGATGAAAAGTTTTATGGATAAGGACTTTCTGCTCAAAAATAAAGCGGCGAAGAAACTCTATCACAGTTATGCGGAAAAAATGCCGATTATAGATTACCATTGCCATCTTCTTCCGCAGGAAATAGCAGAGGATAAACACTATCAGAATATTACAGAACTCTGGCTTGGAGGCGACCATTACAAATGGCGTGCGATGAGAGGCTTGGGAGTTGAAGAAAAATACATAACGGGCGATGCAAGCCCAAAGGAAAAGTTTATGAAGTGGGCAGAGGTTATGCCGTATTGTATCGGGAACCCGCTCTATCATTGGACCCACCTCGAGCTCAGGCGGTTTTTCGGAATAAAAGAACCGCTTTGCCCGGAAACGGCGGAATATATCTGGAACAGGTGCAACGAGCTTCTTGCCCGCCCGGAGTTTGGCGCCAGAGGGCTTATTAAAAAATCAAACGTTGAAATCATATGCACGACTGACGACCCCTGCGATGACCTTAAATATCACAAGCAAATAGCAGATGACGCGAGCTTTGATGTTCAGGTTTATCCTACTTTCCGCCCTGATAAAGCGGTTAAAATAACACGCGCAGGGTTTTGTGAATATATAAAGACCCTTTCCGAAGTTTCGGGAGTGGAAATTTGCGATTTCGGGAGCCTCACCCGCGCTCTTGATGCGCGGCTTGCCTTCTTTGTTGAAAACGGATGCCGCATAACCGATAACGATATAAATGTTGCGGAATATGCAGAGCCGGATGAAGAGGCGGCATCAGAAACACTGAAAGCGGCGCTTTCAGGTGCATTGATTTCTGAAGATGCGGCCTCTGTCTACAGAACCACTCTTCTTCTGCATCTTGCAAGGCGTTGCGCAGAATATGGCCTTGCTATGCAGCTCCATATAGGAGTTCTGAGAGACAACAACACCGCGATGCTGGGCTCCGTCGGAGTTGACACAGGCTTTGATGCTATGAATGATGCTCTCGTTGCGGCTCCGCTTGCAAAGTTTCTTGATGCACTCGAACAAGAGAACAAGCTTCCGAAAACAATTCTGTACAGCGCAAACCCCTGCCATAATGAAGCTCTTGTCACGCTTGCCACCTGCTTTAACGGGCATGGGATTGCCGGAAAGGTGCAATATGGTTCAGCCTGGTGGTTCAATGACCAGATGGATGGAATGCTCCGCCAGATGACGGCGCTCGGAAGTATCGGGGTTCTTTCAAAATTTGTTGGAATGCTGACTGATTCAAGAAGCTTCTTAAGCTATACGAGGCACGAATATTTCAGGCGCATTCTCTGCAATATGATAGGAACCTGGGCAGAAGACGGGGAAATTCCGTTTGATGAAAAAACTCTCGGAAAAATAGTTTCAGATATAAGCTACAACAATACAAAGAACTATTTCTTCAAATAGGTGTTTTCTGAAGGAAAGTGAGACTAAAAAGGGTTTGTAGCAAAATGCATTTTGCTACAAACCCTTTGGGGCTTTAGAAAAATAGTGCAGAATAAACAAATCGAACCCGAAGTAGTACATAAGTGCGTCGAGAGGTTCGATTTGTTTTATAGCATAAAGTGTAATTAAATCCTTAAATTCGGCACAAGCTGAATTTCCATTGTTTTTTTACACTCTAAATCATACACTTTTTCGATATTATCCGTAAAAATTATTACTTTTACACTTTATGCGGTCTGGGCTGTTTTGCTACAGCCCCTTGTGTCTATTTGCACGCTTTGAGCAAATATTTATAGAGCATCAATTCATAGTCGCAGGTATATGGGTTTTGCTTCTCTCCGCGCGCCATAGCTGCAAAGGAAGACATCATTTCGCTGTATCTGTCAAAAATCGGGCTGCCCGGCTTCTCCATATGTATATGCATTTTGTGCAAAAAAGGAGCCGAGCTTTAAAAAACAACAGACGCTACAGTTGAGGAAATCAGCAGCCTTTTAAACTTCAGCTCAACCTCATATTTCAGAAAAGTTATGAGAAAGCATATGGGAAAAACTCCGACGCAAATCAGAAAAACGGCTGTTTTTTGAATGCAGCCTTGATTACTACAGAGTAAAACAATGTATTTTATTTCTTTATCTGCTCAAAATATTCAGAGAAAGTTTATGGAGGGCAGAATATGTCGGAGAAAAGTGATAACCAAAAGGAAGTGCGCGAGGAGATACTTGAAACGGGGTCGATAGTGACCCACGGAAAGCATGGGAATATACACTGCATAACAATCATAGGGCAGATTGAGGGGCATACCGTTCTCGGAAGCGATACAAAAACGACAAAATATGAACACATTTGCCCCGCGCTTGCGGCTGTCGAGGAGGATGACGAAATTGACGGTCTTCTAATTATGCTCAATACCGTCGGCGGAGATATTGAGGCGGGGCTTGCGATTGCAGAGCTTATTGCCGGGATGACAAAGCCGACTGCATCGCTTATTCTCGGAGGAGGGCATTCGATAGGCGTTCCGCTCGCGGTCGCGGCGGACCGCTCGATAATAGCAAGGAGCGCCGCGATAACGATACATCCGGTGAGAATGAGCGGCGTTGTAGTTGGCGCGCCGCAGACGTTTAACTATTTTGAACGCGTTCAGGACAGGATAACAAGCTTTGTTGAGCGCCATTCTCAAATGTCGGCGGAGAGCTTTCGCGAATATATGCTGAAGGTAGGAGAGCTTGCAACGGATGTCGGAACCGTTATCTACGGCGAAGAAGCCGTTGAGATAGGGCTTATTGATAAAGTGGGCGGGCTTTCGGATGCACTGAAATTTCTGCATATGAAGACGTCTGAAAAAAATAAGTAAAATATACTTGAAAAAAGAGGGTATAGGATATATAATATACGTATAAAAATCGAAAGGAGCATTAGGCTATGGCACAGATTACGAAAGACACTATCATTGGTGATATTCTTGATATCGACGTTACGACAGCACCGTATTTTTTTGAAATTGGTATGCACTGCCTCGGATGCCCTTCTGCAAGAGGCGAAACACTCGGGCAGGCGTGCGAGGTTCACGGCGTTGACGTTGACGCGCTTCTTGAGAAGCTCAACAATCACCTTGAGGGAAAGTAAAGTCAAAAAGGTTGCGTGTCTACTTTGCAGACACGCAATTTTTCTTATGGAGGAGTTTTTTTGATGAGGGAGCTTGGAGCGAGGCTTCTTGCTGTTGCGGAAGCGATTCCGTTTTGCGAAAGCCTTATAGATTGCGGGTGTGACCACGGATACGTTTCCATATACGCCGCAGAGAGCGGGCGCGCAAAAAAGGTTACTGCAAGCGATATAAACTCAGGGCCGCTTGAAAATGCGAAGCGCGAGATTTGCGCAGCAGGCCTTTGGGGAAGAATAAAAACGGTCCTGACAGACGGGCTTCGCGGCATCCCTCCGCACGACTGCGTCGTAATCGCCGGAATGGGCGGGGAGACTATCGCCGAAATCATCTCTCACGCGGAGTGGACAAAGGGCGGATGCACTCTTGTGCTTCAGCCGATGACAAAAACTGATTTCCTGCGGGAGTATCTCTACAAAGAGGGCTTTGAGATTTTTGCAGAGCGTTTTGTCTGCGAGAGCGGGCATATGTATACAGTCATTTCTGCGCGTTTTGCCGGAGATGTTAAGTTTCTTCCGTATGAAAAATACATAAGCCGGAAAGGGCTTTCGGAGACTTTTGCGAAGGAGTATATAGATTCTGTTCAAGCTCGGCTTTCACGCGAGCTTGAAAGCCGGAAGGCAGCGGGAGTTCTCAGCGAAAAAGAAAAAACTGAAAGAGAGCGCGATATAGCCTCTCTTTTGAAAGTGAGGGAAGAACTATGACAACTATTCTCGATGTCCTGAAGGTTCTTGATGCGGCAGCACCTTTGCGCCTCGCTATGGACTTTGACAACCCCGGCTTTTTAGTCGGGAGGGGAAAGCGCGAAGTCACAAAGATTATTGTTGCACTTGACATAACGGCAGATGTTATAAAAGAGGCAAAGGAGAAGGGCGCAGAGCTTATAGTTTCGCATCACCCTGTAATTTTCGGAGAAAGGAAAACCGTCACTGACTGCGATGTGACCGGGAGTATCGTTGTTAACCTGATTGAAAACGGAATTTCTGCAATATGTATGCACACAAATCTCGATTCAGCGCGCGGCGGAGTCAATGATGTTCTGGCGCAAATGTTTGGAATAAAAAACGCCGTGCCGGTAGAACCCGTTGATGACGGAAGCGTCGGCTGCGGCAGATACGGCGAGCTTGAATGTGAGACGACGATGCCAGCCCTTCTGTCCGAAATCTGCAAAAAGCTCTCGTGTGAAGGGGTGCGTTACTACGATGCGGGTCGTAAGGTCAAAAAAGTTGTCGTTGGCGGCGGGGCATGCGGCGAATATATAAAGCTCGCAAAGAAGCTTGGATGTGACACCGTTATCACGGCAGACATAAAACACAACCAGTTTCTTGATGCGCGTGAGCTTTCGATAAATGCTGTCGATGCCGGGCATTTTGCAACGGAGAACATCATCTGCCCGCGCCTTTGTGAAATTATAAAAGAGAGCTTTCCCGATATGTGCGTAAACATCGCAGAGATCAACACCGACACCGCAAGGTATTTCACGATTTTTGAAAGGTAGATAATTATGGCACTTGATGCAAGCTATATAGCGGCGCTTTCCCGCGAGCTTTCCAGTCTCCTTTGCGGGGCGCGCGCAGACAAGATTCATCAGCCGTCGCGCGATGATATTGTTATTGCGCTTCGCGGGCCGAATGTTAAAGGGAAAAAGCTTTTGCTTTCTGCAAACGCAAGCTTTCCGAGGGCACATCTCACCTCGCAGACGAGGGAAAACCCATCAAGCGCGCCGATGTTTTGTATGCTGCTTCGGAAGCATCTCACAAACGGGAAGATTTTATCCGTGAGCTCGCCTCACGCGGAGCGAATCATAGATATCTGCTTTGAGGTGAATGACGAAATGGGTGTCCCCTCGCGGCGCACACTCACCTGCGAGATTATGGCGCGGCATTCAAACATCATCCTGCGCGATGAACAGGACAGAATCATAGATTGCTTAAAGCGCGTTGATGTTGGGATGAGCGAAAAACGCCAGGTTTTGCCGGGGCTTTTTTATGAACTTCCACCGAGCCAGGGAAAGCTTAACCCGAAGGCCTTATCCCGCCTTGAGCTTCTCGATATAATCTCTCGCGAGAGGGGAGAGGTTCTCTGCGATAAGTGGATTTTGTCAACCTTTTCAGGTTTTTCTCCGCTCATCTGCCGCGAGCTTACCTTTCGCGCGTGCGGCGATGTTTCGCTTCATATGTCTGAGTTTTCGGCAATCTCGAAGGAGAAGCTTGCCGGTGAAATTTTTGAGGTTTCGCAAGGCGAGCCGGCCCCATGCATTGTTTTTGACGGAAAAAAACCGGTTGAGTTCTCATATGTCCCGATAGTTCAGTATGGAGATGCTTATCGGTGCGAGATGCAAAGCTCGCTCTCGGATACACTCGCGCTTTTTTATGAACAGCGCGAAAGAAACGACAATCTGAAAACAAAGGCTCACGGCACACTTCAGGTTGTAAAAAGCGCAATTTCGAGGACGGCGCGAAAGCTTGCGCTTCAGCGCGAGGAGCTTAAAAAAGCAAAGGAACGCGAAGAACTTCGCGAAAGAGCAGAGCTTATTGCGGCGAATATTTACAGACTCGAAAAGGGAATGACCTCGTTTGAGGCGGAGAATTACTTTTCTGAGGGCGAGAAAATAACGATAAAGTTAGATTCGCGCCTGACTCCGCAGGAGAACTCCGAAAAGCTGTTTAAAGAATACAGAAGAATGAAAAATGCGGAAAAATATCTGACCAAGCAGATAGCCGATGGCGAAGAGGAGCTTGTCTATCTTGAGAGTGTTCTCGAAAGCATTGAGAAGGCTGATGGCGAAGCAACCCTCTCGGAAATACGTGAGGAGCTTCGCGAAACGGGATATATTGATAAGGGAAGTGATGGCCGCAGGCAAAAGCCGCGCGCGCTTGCGCCGTATCGCTTTGTTTCAAGTGACGGGTTTGTCATCTATGCAGGAAAAAACAACAAGCAGAATGACGCTCTCACCTTAAAAAGCGCGCTGAAGGGAGATCTCTGGCTTCACACAAAGAATATCCCCGGCTCACACGTTATAGTTGAGTCGTCAGGGAAAGAGCTTCCCGACCGCACGATTACGGAAGCTGCGATTATTGCGGCAACATACTCTAAGTCAAAAGATTCGGTCAACGTTCCGGTTGATTACACACAGGTCAAATTCGTTAAAAAACCGCAGGGGGCGGCACCGGGGCGCGTTATATATACAAACTACTATACCGCATATGCAACGCCTGACGTGGAGCTTTGTGAAAAGCTACGGCAGAAAGACACGTTCTGATTTAAAAAACCATTTCGTTTATAAAATCTGAAACTTCAGTATGTATGAAAAAAGCATGGCTTGCGCCATGCTTTTTTGCAAGGCGGATTTTAGAAGAAAGCGTTTCTCCGTCGTCAAAAAGCACGAGACGGACATTGTCTGTTTCCGGATTATACAGAAAATATTTGCATTGCATCTGAGGGGAAAAGTAAATATCAGGGTCAAACCTCTTAATTATGGAGAATACCTCGCGGCGCGGGAGCGCACAGAAGGTAGCTTTTCCCGCAGGGAGAGGGGTCTCGCAGAATGAAGGGCTTATTGAAACCGCAAAATCGGGGTTTCTTCTCCGGGCTTTTTCAAAAACCTCGGAGAGAAACCCGCCTGAAACGGAAGCGTCAATAACCGGAATCACGCCCGGAACCGTTTGTATAAAATCCGGGCAGAAAACAGTTATGCCGCGCCGCAGAAGTGATGAGCATATTTCTGAAAACGCATCAGGTGAGGGAGATTCGGCATCAAGAAAGACTTTTTTGCACCCCTGTCGGCGCGCCTCGTCATATATGGCGGGTGTCACGGCGGCATCGGCACGCTCTGCCGAAACGACGATTATATCCGTAGCATCGGAAGACGAGAATCTTGCGCCAAGCAGAGAACTTCCGTCTGCAATATATGAGAGCCTGCCCGTGAGAAAATTGCGCCGTTTCGGAATCGGCGAGTCATCTGATGAGTAAAGCATACATATATCCACTTTATCTGCACCTCCTGCCTGAAAATACATCATCTTAACGGAATTACTTATATAGACTATTATATGCCGTGATCGGAAATGTAATGCCGAGACTTTTGCGGATGAGAAAAAGTATAACTAATCGGAGTTAAAAAGGATATGCGCCTTCAAAAGCCGGATACTTCTGAAGGTGCATATCCAAAATTACGTCTTTATATATTTCTTATATTCGGGAGTAAAGCTCATTCAGCCGCCTGAATTTCGCTCTGTCAATGCTGTCAAGCTGCTCTTTTGTAATTCTGTATCTCCAGTTCCCCTCGGCTCTGCCGGGGGTATTTAAGCGTGTGTCGGAACCATACCCGAGCAAATCCTGAATCGGCATAATAAGCAGCCCTGCGTGAGATGCAAGCATAGTGCGGATTATGGCATCACAGCCGCTTTCCCAATCTGTTCTTTGATGACCGCAATATTCCAGCATATACCGCCGGGTTCCCTCATCAAGCTCCCAAAGATATCCGAGCAAGGTATTGTTGTCGTGGGTCCCTGTATAGGCAACACAATGATCTGGATAGTTATGAGGAAGGTGGGGCGAGTTTTTGTCACCTACAAAGGCAAACTGAAAAACTCTCATACCGGGAAAACCGCTTTCTTTCACAAGCCGTACCACATCTTCTGTGATCTCTCCGAGGTCCTCTGCAATTATCAGCGTGCTTCCGCAGCTCTCTTTGATTGCATCAATAAGCTTTCGCCCGGGGCCTTTGGACATAGTGCCTTCTCTTGCAGTTTTGGATCGTGCCGGAACCTCCCAGAAGGACTCAATGGCTCTGAAATGGTCAATCCGGATTCCGTCAAACATCTTTGACATAAGGGAGATTCTGTCCTTCCACCAACGAAAACCTTCATTTTCCATAGCGCTCCAGTCGTATATGGGATTTCCCCAAAGCTGACCGTTTGCACAAAAATAATCAGGCGGAACCCCTGCAACGGAAACGGGGAAATTCTCTTCATCAAGCTTAAAAAGATGTTTATCTGCCCAGACATCGCTGCTGTCAAGGTCAACATAAATAGGCATATCTCCGATGATCTGAATGCCTTTGTTGTTTGCATATTGTTTAATCTGCGCCCATTGTGCAAAAAATTCATACTGGACAAACTTCCACATAAGGAAGTCATCCTCGTGATAATTCTCACTTTCCCATTCGTGCCAGGGCTTGTCGTTGTTTGCTTTTTTGATTGCCATAAATCTGCAGAAATTTTCGATATATCGATTTTGAGAAACGAAAGCATCAATCTCACTTTGATTGGAAACTCTGCTTGCAGCGAGCTTCAGAAGGGCTAATCTTTCGTTATACAAGCGTTCATATTCGCATACATAAGGAGTAGTTTGTTTTTGGGAAGCTATCTCGCTGTCAGTCAGCAACCCCTTTTTATGAAGAGTTTGTAAATTAATAAAATAGGGGTTTCCTGCAAAAGCTGATGGGGACTTGTATGGGGAATTGAACTCATCGGAAGGGCAAAACGGAAGGACCTGCCAATAGGAATACCCGCAATCAGCCAAAAAGTCTATAAAATACGTGGCCTCATCTCCAAAACTACCTATGGAATAATCTCCGAAAAGAGAAGAAATATGCATAAGCACGCCGCTTTTTCTATCCAAAACGCATTACCTCCCATTATGTAACACATTATAGCATATTAATGCAAAATTTTCAATGATAATATCCAAAAAGTTCAGCTAACTGCATAGTTTGCTTGACATAGATGAATTTAATATATATACTATAAATAGTATATAAAATTTAGTCAGATATATAAATTTTAAAGGAGCGAATTCTTTGTGAAAAAGAATCCCGGGAAAAGTTTAAATGATATGCTTTGCGACTTTGCTGCAGGCACCAGCTCGAAGGCTTATGAATTTATGGGCTGTCATAAAGCCGGCGAGGGATTTGTCTTCAGAGTTTGGGCACCAAATGCAACCGGCGTCTCTGTTGTTGGTTCGTTCAATGGCTGGGATGTCTCTGCCTGCCCCATGCACAGCATCGGATACGGCGTATGGGAAGCAACGGTTAACAATGCAAAGATTTATGATGAATATAAATATTATATAAAAAAACAAAACGGCGGATTTGTCTATAAGAGTGACCCATATGCATTTCATGCCTGCACGCGCCCTGAGAATTCCTCCAAGGTTTATGATATAGACGGCTTTGAGTGGACAGACGGCGCGTACCTGAAGGCAAAAGAAAAGGTGCAGATCACAAAACAGCCGATGAATATCTATGAGGTTCATCTCGGGTCATGGCTGCAGCATGATGACGGCAATTTTCTGTCATATACCGATATGGCGGAGAAGCTTGCAAAGTATGTGAAGAAAATGAATTATACGCACATAGAACTGCTTCCGGTGAGCGAGTATCCGTTTGACCCGTCTTGGGGATATCAGGTTACGGGCTACTTTGCTCCTACATCAAGATACGGCACACCGAAAGACTTTATGAAATTTGTAGACATATTTCATTCTGCAGGAATCGGGGTAATATTAGACTGGGTGGGTGCCCATTTTCCAAAGGATGAGAACGGGCTTTATGAATTTGACGGAAGCTGCCTTTATGAATCCTCCGACCCTCTGCGAAACGAACATCCCGACTGGAAAACAAGGATATTTGATTATTCAAGATTTGAAGTAAAGTCGTTTTTAATATCAAATGTCGTATATTGGCTTGATAAGTATCATATAGACGGAATCAGGGTAGATGCCGTAGCCTCAATGCTATACCTGGATTACGGCAGGCGGGATGGGGAGTGGCGCCCCAATCAATATGGCGGAAATTATAATCTCGACGCCATTGAGTTTTTGCGTGATATGAACAGCGCAGCCTTTGCCTTTAATCCGCACGTTTGTATGGTGGCGGAGGAATCTACAGCATTTCCGATGGTTACAAAGCCGGGATATGACGGTGGCTTAGGCTTTAACTTCAAGTGGAATATGGGCTGGATGAACGACCTTTTGGGATATATGTCTTCAGACCCGCTGTTCAGAAAAGGAAGACATAACGATTTGACCTTTTCGATGACATATGCATTTTCTGAGAATTATATACTGCCCTTATCTCATGATGAAGTTGTTCACGGCAAATGCTCGATGATAGGCAAAATGCCGGGAGAGTATGATGCTAAATTTGCAAACCTTCGCGCGTTTTATGCATATATGATGGCGCATCCGGGCAAAAAACTCAGCTTTATGGGCAACGAGTTTGCTCAGTTTATAGAATGGAACTACGAAAAACCCCTTGAGTGGTTTATGCTAAAACACGACAAGCATAGAAAAATGCAGAAATTTGTAAAGGACTTAAACGGTTTTTATCTTAATAACAAACCGTTTTGGGAGAACGATTCTGATTGGCAGGGCTTTAGCTGGATTGCTCATGATGACAGCTCACAAAGTGTTATATCCTTTATTCGCCGGGATGACTCCGGAAAAGAGATAGTTGTCGTATGTAATTTCTGTCCGGTAGAGAGAAAAAAATATCGTATTGGCGTGACAAAAAGCGGCGAATACAGGCCTGCTTTGTCAAGCGATAGTGCAAAGTACGGCGGCTCAGGAAAACGCCTTGGAAAAGTTAAAGCAAAGGACATCAAAATGCACGGATTCGATAAATCAATTTCCATTACACTGCCACCGCTTTCAACTGTGTATTATATCAACGATTGATATATAAAATTTAGGGGGGTACGCCTTATGTTAAACAGACGAAAAGAATGTATCGCAATGTTACTTGCAGGAGGGCAGGGCAGCAGATTGTTAGTCCTGACGCACAAAACTGCAAAGCCTGCAGTGCCTTTTGGCGGAAAGTATCGAATTATAGATTTTCCGCTTTCTAATTGCGTGAATTCCGGCATTGACACAGTGGGAATTTTAACTCAGTACCAACCCTTGGAGCTCAATAATTATATAGGGAACGGACAACCGTGGGGACTTAACAGAAATTTTGGCGGCGTGCATATCCTGCCGCCATATGCGCAATCTGAAAAAATGGAATGGTATAGGGGCACGGCAAACGCGATATTCCAAAACATTCCCTTTGTCGAGCGCTATAACCCGAAGCACGTGTTGATTTTGTCCGGCGACCACATATATAAAATGGATTATTCCAAGATGCTTAAGCATCATATTGAAAACGATGCTGAATGCACTATTGCTGTCCGTGATGTGCCGCTGTCCGAAGCGAGCAGATTTGGTATTATGAGTACAAATCCCGACGGCTCTATCTATCAGTTTGAAGAAAAACCGAAAAACCCCCAGAGTAATCACGCATCAATGGGAGTGTATATATTTAAATGGGACGTGCTTAAAAAATATCTCATTGAGGACGAAGCAGACGAAGCTTCCGACAATGACTTTGGCAAAAATATAATCCCCGCGCTTCTTCGTGACGGCAGAAAGCTTTTTGCGTATAACTTTGATGACTATTGGAAGGATGTCGGCACAATCTACAGCCTGTGGGAGTCAAATATGGAGCTTTTAGACGGCAAATTCAATATTCGCGATAAAGTATTTAAGACTTATGCGAGAAACTATGCCAAGCCCTCAAGCTATATAGCAAAAAGCAGCTCTATTAAAAATTCATTTGTTGCTGAAGGATGCTCGGTCAAGGGCAAGATTGAACATTCAGTAATTTCTACAGGCTGCACCATTGAAGAGGATGTGGAGATTTACAATAGTGTTATTATGCCTGACGCCGTTATTAAAAAGGGCGCAGTTGTTAAATACGCCATCGTAGGCGAGGGAGCTGTTATAGGCGAGAACTCGAGAATCGGTGATGACCCTGCCTACTACGATGAAAGTGAGTGGAATATAAGCGTAGTGGGAAAAGAAGAAAATATTCCTAAAAACAGTGTTGTAAAACCAAACGAAGTTGTTTAGAGGAGTGATTGAATTGAAAAGACTATCAGGTATAATTTTTTCAAATATCTATGACAGCGCTTTAGGTGACCTTACAATAAAGAGAACTGTGGCATCCTTGCCGTTTGGCGGCAGATACAGGCAAATCGACTTTGTGCTGTCAAATATGGTAAATTCCAATATAACTTCCATAGGTGTTATTACGAAGTATAATTACCAGTCACTTATGGACCATTTAGGCTCATGCGAGGAGTGGGATTTGAATCGCAAGAACGGCGGATTATACATAATCCCGCCATTTGCGTCAGGCGGGTCTGATGTGTATCACGGGAAGCTTGAGGCTCTTCATACGGCGATGAACTTCTTGAAATCACAAAACACGGAATATATTGTGCTTTCAGATACCATTACTATTTGCAATATAGATTACCGCGAGGTACTTGCAAATCATATAAAATCAGGAAAGGATATTACTGCAATCGCGACAAAACCGCGCAGCGGAGCAGACAGCTACCCAACCGTATTTGAAACAAATGATGACGGCAGTGCAAAAACGATTACTGTTAATTGTGCCGCAGGAGAAAATTCCCTTGTGGGCATTGGTATGTTTATTATGAAGCGCGAAGAGCTTATCAATGTGGTAACAGAATGTGTTTCTGCAGGGTTCTATCACTTTGAGAGGGATTTTGTGCAAAAATATTTCAATGAAGGCAAAATTTCTGTTAATGTCTATACCTTTGGGGAAACAATATTAAGGAACAGAGATATTGCGACATATTTAAAAAATAATATTATGTTGACAGATGAAGAAATTCACAATAGCTTGTTCAAGTCCACAGCGCCCATTTATACGAAGGTGCGCGATGAAATCCCGACGTATTACGGCGAGGATTGCGTTGTTAACGAATGTATCGTGGCAGACGGTTGTGTAATCAGCGGCGAAATGGAAAAGTCTGTGCTTTTCCGTGATGTAAAAGTCGAAAAGGGAGCCAGACTCAAAGGGTCTGTTATTATGCAGGGAAGCAAGATTGGCAAAAATGCGTATATAGAAAACGCAATAATCGATAAAAATGTTACAATAGGCGAAGGTACGCGTCTGATAGGAGCTAAAGATAGCCCTGTTATCATAAAGAAAGGTGAAACTATATGAAAATACTGTTTGCCGCAAGCGAAGCAGCACCATACGTAAAAAGCGGCGGGCTTGGGGATGTTGCCGAGGCACTTCCTGCAGAAATTGCAAAAACAAAGGATGCTGAGGTGTGTGTATTTATCCCCTACTACAAAAGCATCAAGGATAATCCTTCCGTTAAGGTGGAATTTGTAAAGAGCTTTTCCGTTCAGGTTGCATGGCGAAATGAGTATGTAGGCATATTTAAAGCTGTCAGCAGGAGTAAAAAGCTCAAGTATTATTTCGTGGACAATGAGCATTATTTCTATCGTGACGGAATTTATGGGCATTACGATGACGGGGAGAGATTCACTTATTTTTCTCTCGCCGTTTTAGAGGCTATGCGGCAGCTCGATTACTATCCTGACATCATTCATTGTAACGACTGGCAGACAGCGCTTATTCCCGTGCTTAAAAAAGCGTTATATGCAGGCGTTTATGATAATGCACGCACAGTCTTTACTATTCATAATATTGAATACCAGGGCAAGATGCCAAATGAGTTTATGGCAGACATCATCGGGGTGGATGAATACTACAGAGGCGTGCTCACATATGATAATTGCATTAACTTTATGAAGAGCGCCATTGTGAGCGCAGATAAAATAACCACAGTGTCAAGAACGTATGCCCACGAGATACGCCATGCTTATTTTGCACACGGCCTTTCAGATATTTTAAACGAAAATGCATATAAGTTAGAGGGTATAGTAAACGGCATCAACACAGACTTATACAATCCCGCAAAGGACACGACCATTTTTGAAAACTACACATCAGCAGACCTTTCGGGCAAAGCAAAGAATAAGGAGGAACTCCAGAAAATGCTTGGGCTCCCTGTCAATCCGGATGTGCCCGTAGTTGCGATGATTTCACGGCTTGTCCAGCATAAAGGCTTAGATTTGGTAGAGTATGTTATGGGAGAGCTGATGGAAAGAGATCTGCAATTTATAGTAATCGGCACGGGCGACTCTAAATTTGAAGATATGTTTAATTTCAATGCATATGTTCATTCCGATAAAATGTCAGCAAATATTACATTCAGCCCTCAGCTTGCAAACAGAGTTTATGCAGGGGCAGATATGTTCTTGATGCCGTCTAAAAGTGAGCCTTGCGGGCTTTCGCAGCTTATCGCGATGCGCTACGGCACGGTTCCCATCGTGCGAGAGACGGGTGGGTTATGGGATACCGTTCCGCCTTTAAATATTGAAACATTAGAAGGCAGAGGCTTTACATTCAAAGGTTATAATGCTCACGATATGCTTGGCGCTCTGGACAGGTGTATTGACTTTTATCATGATAAAGACAAATGGAAGAAGCATATTAAAAACCTTATGAAATATGACAGCAGCTGGAAAACATCAGTTGGTGAGTATTTAAGAATATACAATGAAATTATATAGTAGGAGAGAAAAATGAACGAAAAGAAAACAACAATAAAAAATACCGATAATACCGTCAAGCTCTTATCCGATGCTTGCATAAGGCTTTTTGGCTGTGACGTAAAGGAGGCCACGCAGCAGCAGATGTATAAAGCCCTTTGCTCTGTGGTATATGGCCTTTTAACGGAAAAAAGAAAGAAATTTCACGATAAATACCGTGCTGACGATACAAAGCAGGTATACTATATGTCGATGGAGTTCTTGGTCGGCACCTCTCTTCGCAACAATCTTTATAACTTGGGCGTTGAAGAAAAATTTGCAAAAGCTGTCGAGAAGTGTGGATTTGACATAAACGATTTATATGCTATGGAACCTGACGCAGGGCTTGGAAACGGAGGCCTCGGGCGATTGGCATCGTGCTATCTTGACTCTATGACAAGTATCGGCATTCCCGGCACGGGCTTTTCCATCCGCTATGAATTTGGCATCTTCAAGCAGAAAATTGTTGACGGATGGCAGATGGAATTTCCTGATAACTGGCTCTCAATGGGCGATGTGTGGCTGAATCCCAGGGAAGACGAAGCCTTTGAGGTCAAATTCGGCGGTGACGTTACAGGCTGGTATGATGACGGCAAATATAGGGTTTCTCACACAAATTATAATTCTGTTATTGCAGTGCCTTATGATATGTATATATCAGGCTATGACACGGATGCAGTTAATAAATTAGTGCTCTGGAGCGCAAAATCAGCAAACAGACTCGATATGGCTGCTTTTTCAAGGGGAGATTACGCAAAGGCTCTTGAAGAAAACACAATGGCAGAGGTTATCACAAAAATTCTCTATCCGGCAGACGACCATATAGCAGGCAAAACTCTGCGCTTAAAGCAGCAGTATCTGCTTGTTTCGGCATCTTTGCAAAGCATTACGCACAATCATATGAAACGCTACGGCACACTTGATAATTTGTCGGAAAAGGTAGCGATTCACATAAATGACACCCATCCTGCACTGTGCGTTCCGGAGCTTATGAGAATTCTCATTGATGAGCATGATTACGGCTGGGATGAGGCATGGAAGATAACGTGTGAAACTTTGACATATACAAACCACACGGTTATGAGCGAGGCCTTAGAGCGCTGGAGTGAATCCCTCTTTTCTGAGCAGCTGCCGCGCATATATCAGATCGTGTGTGAAATCAACCGCCGCTTAGTTGCACAGCTTAATATCATATATCCCGGAGATGTTGCCAAGATTGACTATATGGCAGTTATTGCTCACGGCGAGGTTCGTATGGCAAACCTTTGTTTAGCTGCAAGCCATACTGTAAACGGCGTATCAAAACTTCATAGCGACATTTTAAAGACGGGAATTTTCAGAGATTATTATAATATTGACAATGAGAAGTTTACAAACGTCACTAACGGTATAGCATACAGAAGGTGGCTTTGTCAGTCTAACCCCGAGCTCACTGCATATTTGGAAGAATTAATCGGCGACGGCTTTAAGCATGACAGCACAGAGCTTGAAAAACTTCTTGAATATAAAGACGACGAGAAGGTTTTGGCCCGCCTTGCTGAAATTAAGTATAATAATAAAGTGCGACTTGCTGAATATATTGAAAAAGCGAACGGAATCAAGGTTAATCCCGACTCAATGTTTGATGTTCAGGTTAAGCGTTTGCATGAGTATAAACGCCAGCTTTTAAATGCTCTGCATATTTTATATCTTTATAATAAGATTAAGGCAAACCCCGACGGCGATTATGTCCCGAGAACATTTATTTTTGCGGCTAAAGCTTCAAGCGGCTACGTTATGGCAAAACAAATAATCCGCCTTATTGTAGCGATATCTGATATGATAAATTCTGACCCCCAGGTTCGCGATAAGATTAAAGTTGTGTTTATTGAGGATTATAAAGTATCTCTCGCCGAGATTATAATCCCCGCCGCTGATATTTCCGAACAGATTTCTATCGCGGGAAAAGAAGCTTCCGGCACAGGAAATATGAAGCTTATGATAAACGGGGCAGTCACTATCGGCACATTAGACGGCGCTAACGTTGAAATCAATGAACAGGTCGGCGACGAAAATATGTTCCTGTTCGGGCTCCGTGCCAATGAGGTAGAGGCTCTCTGGCAGAAAGGCTATCGCCCCGCAGATTATTATAATAACAACCCCGACCTTAAGAGAGTTATCGAAATGCTTACATCAGGCGAGCTTGGCGTTAAGTTCAACGATATTGCACGCTCTCTTTTGACGAACGATTTTGGTGTGGCAGATGCTTATATGATTTTAGCGGACTTTGCAGATTATGTGCGTGCCCAGGAGGATGCAGCCAATGCATATAAATCAAAACTTGATTTTGCGCGTATGTCGCTTATCAACATAGCTAAGGCCGGCATCTTCTCATCCGACAGAGCGATTAAGGAATATGCTGATAATATCTGGCATATAAAGTAGAAACGCAAAAAAAACAAGGGATGTAGAGAAGGTTGACTTTTCTACATCCCCAATATATAAAACGGAGTAATCAATGCGAATTTTATATAACAGCAAAAATGAATACTATAAAGCCCCGTTCGGTTGTCTGCGGCAAAACGAAGTATGCCGCTTGCATATTAAAATTCCTGTCAGCTGCCGGACTGTATCTGTGAGCTTGTGTATCAAAAATGAAGCGGGGTTTGAAATGACTGTGCCCTTCCGGGATGAAGTGACAGAAGGTGACTATGAGGTTTACGCCACTGAATTTTCTCTTTTTGCCACCGGCTTGTATTTCTACTATTTTAAAATCACTACACAGAATGAAACATTTGACCTCTTTAAGCAGGGTGACGACACAAACATCGCCGTTGGTGAATTGTGGCAGGTGACCTGCTTTGACAAGGAATATGATACGCCGGCCGATTTTAAAGGCAGGGTTATGTATCAAATCTTTCCTGACCGATTTGCGAAATGCGGGGCAGTTGACCCGGCAGGCAAGTTAGAGCCTTATCAGTTGCATGAGGACACAACCGACACCCCGGTATATCTGCCCAACGAAGAGGGGAGAATCGTCAATAATGATTTTTTCGGCGGAAACCTCAAGGGTATTACCGAGAAGCTTCCGTATCTCAAGGGTATGGGAATTGGCATCATCTATCTGAATCCTGTTTTTATGGCGTATTCCAACCATCGCTACGACACTGCGGATTATAAAAGAATAGACCCTCTGCTTGGCACGGAGCGGGATTTTGAAGTCTTGTGCCAAGAAGCACACAAGCTTGATATTAAAATAATTATTGATGGTGTTTTTTCGCACACGGGAAGTAACAGCGTTTATTTTGACGAAAAAGGCGTTTTCGGTAACGGTGCAGTGAGCAATCCGAATTCTCCATACAGGGCTTGGTATCAGTTCGAGGATTATCCGACTAAATACATATCCTGGTGGGGCATTGATACCCTGCCTTGTGTTGATGAGCTGAATGAAAGCTATATGGATTACATCATACACTCCGAGGATAGTGTTGTATCACATTGGATGAAGCTTGGTGCAGATGGATTTCGTCTTGATGTTGCAGATGAGCTTCCCGATGAATTTATTGATGCGTTTCACAAAAAACTCAAAGAAATCAACCCGGAGGCCCTCCTTTTAGGTGAGGTCTGGGAGGATGCATCAAATAAAATAAGTTACGGAAAACGGAGAAAATATTTTTCTGACAGCAACCTGGATTCTGTAATGAACTATCCCTTTAAGGAAGCGATTTTAGGGTTTGTAAAAGGAGAAATTAAAGGCGAAAATTTTGCTGACCGGGTTATGACCATTGTAGAAAATTATCCCCGCCCGGTTCTGGATTGTCTGATGAATTTGCTTTCAACACACGATACCCCCCGGATTATTACAGCGCTTTCCGGCAAGGGCGAAGGTATGAGCAAGGCTGAAAAGGCGGCTTTCAGGTTAGGCGGTGCCGATCTTAACAGAGCATTGGCACTCGCGAAAGTATCCGCACTTTTGCAATTTACCCTGCCCGGGAATCCGTGCATATATTATGGCGACGAGATCGGAATGGAAGGCTTTGAAGACCCACTCAACAGAGCTTTTTATAGGTGGGATGCTCCAAACACTTCCTTGCAAGACTTTTATCAAAAGCTGGCGCAGCTTAAAAATGAAAACAAAGCTATTAAGTGCGGGGATATCGTTTTTTGTGAGGTGAGCGACAGCTTTGTAAAATATGCTCGTGTATATAAGAGCGAAACGGTATATGTTGCCGTATCACTGGGAGATAGAATAGAAAATGCGGGCAATGTTCTTTTGGAAATATCAACTGATGATATTCATGCCGTGCTTTATCAGCTTGAGGAGAATAAGAAATGAAATGCATTATAAATGGAAAGGTTTTGCTTAAAGACAGAATCGCCGAAAATACAGCGATTATTTTTGATGAAAAAATTCAAATGATTTGCCCGACAGGCGATATCGACCTTTCCGGCTATGATGTGATTGATGCCGGAGATAGGTTTGTATCTCCGGGGCTTGTGGATATGCATATTCACGGATATCTTGGGGCGGATGTTTCAGACGGTGATGTCGAAGGCTTGAAGCTTATTTCAGACGGCATCATTAAAAACGGTGTCACTGCATGGTGCCCCACAACTATGACTGTTTCAGAGGCCGAAATAGAAGCGGCGTTTGATTCTGTGCGGGCTCTTAAGGACAGCAGCGAATATTACGGTGCGAGGATTCTCGGTGTGAACAGTGAGGGGCCGTTTATCAACGCGGCAAAAAAAGGTGCCCAGGCGAAACAGCATATTTTAAAACCTGATGCTGATTTTATCATAAAGCATGCTGACGCTATAAAGCTCTTTACAGTTGCTCCTGAGGTGGAGGGTGCGGAAGAATGTATCGAAAAGGTTTATGCAAACACCGATGTTCTGATTTCCATGGGGCACACAAATGCAACCTTTGAGGAAGCGATGGCAGGCGTCAAAAAGGGTGTGCGGCATACGACGCATCTCTTCAACGCGATGACCGCTCTTTCCCACAGAAGCCCCGGGGTTGTGGGGGCGGCATTATCAAGCGATGAGGTAAGCTGTGAGCTTATAGCTGATACCTTCCATGTGGATAAAGGCCTTTTCGGGCTGCTTGCCAAAATCAAAGATGATAAGCTTTGTTTGATTACCGACTGCATAAGAGCCGGAGGGATGCCTGACGGTGACTATACTCTCGGCGGGCAGCCGCTACATAAAGAGGGAATCAAGTGTTTACTGCCCGACGGCACTATTGCAGGCAGTGTTCTTAAGCTTAATGAGGCGGTTTTCAATCTTTATGAAAATTCTGACCTTGAACTGTTTGAAGCTGTGAGGTGTGCATCCTTAAACCCTGCAACAGCTATGGGAGAAGACGGGGAAATCGGTTCTCTTGATGAGGGAAAACGAGCTGATATAATAATTGCCGACGAGAAGTTCAATGTTGTTATGACAATCTTGGGCGGAGAGGTAAGATACAAAGGGGAAAATTATGATTGCTGAACGCGAACCTGAATGTGTTCGTATGGTAAAGACTATAAATGACCCTAAGGCGGTTTTCTGAATGCTGACAAGGTCTTAACCTTGTCAGCATTAAAATGGGATGAATTCTGAAAGAGAGATGAGAAATATGACAGAAAAGCTTTACGAGAAAGATTCATACTGTTATGAGTTTGAGGCAACGGTCATTTCGTGTGCTGAAAACGGCGGCGCATATGATGTTGTGCTCGACCGAACTGCATTTTTCCCCGAGGGTGGTGGACAAGCTCCCGACAAAGGAACGATTGACGGTGAAGAAGTGATTGATGTTCAGATAAGTGATGGCGTTGTTATTCACAAGATTGCCACTGCATTTTCTTGCGGCGAAAAGGTCACGGGATGGATTGACTGGCCCTTGCGCTTTTGCCGTATGCAGCGCCATTCGGGAGAGCATATCCTTTCGGGAATAGTCCACTCTCTTTTCGGATATAACAACGTCGGTTTTCATATGAGCGAATCTGAAATGACTGTTGATTTTGACGGTGCGCTTACGCAGTCTGATATAGAAAGAACTGAAAAGGAAGTAAACTTTACACTATGGAAAAACCTTGCAATTACAGCTTTTTATCCAACTGATGAAGAAGCGCAAAGAATTTCGTACAGAAGCAAACTTGAAAACATCGAAAATCTTCGGCTTGTTATGGTAGAGGGCATTGATTGTTGCGCCTGCTGTGCCCCGCACGTTGCCAAAACGGGGGAGATAGGCCTTGTTAAGATTATTGATGCAACTCCGAATAAAGGGGGAACGCGCCTGACCGTACTCGCAGGGTATGAGGCGCTGCGCGATTATTCAATGCTCAATTATTCGAATAAGCAGATGATGAAAACCCTCTCTGTTTCAAGGGAAGCGGTTTCCGACGCCGCGAAGCGACAGGTGGAGCTTGCAGACTCACTCCGCCGCGAAAACAAAGAACTTTTGTGTCGGCTTGCCTGGAGCGAGTTATCTCCCGTCAGAGTAAACAACTCGGCCTATGCCTTCTCCGAAAATTTGTCATACGACGAGCTTCGCCATTGTGCAAATATGCTTTCCGGTGAGGGTGCGGATATCGCGCTTCTTTTCTCAAAAAGTGATGGCGAGAGCTATATATACGTTGTGAGTAGCCATCGGTATGATATAAGACCGATAGTGAAGAAGCTTAACGACGCCTTTGAGGGAAAGGGTGGCGGAAAACAGAATTATGCACAAGGGAAGGTTCTTTCCGATTCAATCGAAAAACTAAAAACCTTTGCAGAAGCTTTACTGGGCATAAATTAATACAAAAAAGAAGTAAACAGATTTAAGAAATGGGGTAAAGTAATGCTGAAGAAGTTTATAAGTTATTACAGACCACACAAAAAAATGCTTGCACTTGATATGCTTGCAGCACTTTTGATATCGTTGACGGGGATGGTTTATCCGGTCGTTACAAACAAAATGCTTAACAATTATATACCGAATAAAATGTACAAAACCATAGTATTTGCGGGAATTATTGTGCTTGTTTTGTATATTATAAGATTGTTTTTAAGATATTTTGTGCAGTATTACGGCCATATCATAGGTGTGAAAATGCAATCACAAATGAGAGTGGATTTATTTAAGCATTTACAAAAATTACCTTATAAGTTTTATGATAACAACGAGACCGGCAGAATTATGACAAGAATTACCAGCGACTTGTTTGAGGTTTGTGAGCTTGCTCACCACGGTCCCGAAAACATTTTAATCAGCACGGTTATGATTATTTTGTCATTTAGCTACCTTTTAAGTATCGATGTTATACTTACTTTAATTATTTTTGCTTGTGTTCCGATTTTGATTATTGTAACTGCACATTACAGAAAAGCTATGAAAACAGCTTTTTCGGACAGAAGAAAAAGCAATGCAACGATAAATGCTGCGGTAGAAAGCAGTATAACGGGAATAAGGGTAACAAAGGCATACACTAACTGCGAACTTGAAATAGACAAGTTTAAAAAAGGAGATAAGGAGTTTGTAGATTCATCAAAAAGGGCATATTCGGCAATGGCGAAATTTCATTCGTCAACAACATTTATTACAGACATTTTTAACGTAATTATTTTGATCGCGGGCGGATTGTTTTTGTACTCAGGCCGTATTTCGTTCGGTGATTATTCTACATTTATCGTTTCGGTGAATTTATTTATAAATCCGGTAACAACTCTTATAGGATTTATGGAGCAATTCCAAAACGGTGTAAGCGGATTTAAACGTTTTGTTGAAATAATGGAAGAAGAGCCTGAGGCCGATAGCGATGCTGCTGTTGTGCTTGAAAATGTTGAGGGCAATATTGAGTTTAGAAATGTTTCATTTACGTATGATACAACAAAAGAAGTGCTGCATAATGTGAGCATGAGAATAGAAAAGGGGAGAAAGCTTGCACTTGTGGGCCCGTCAGGCGGCGGAAAAACCACAATCTGTCATTTGCTTCCGAATTTTTATAAGCTGGAAGGCGACGGAGAAATTTTAATTGACAATAAAAATATTCGAGACCTCACGTTAGAGTCTGTCAGAAAATGTATTGGCATTGTTCAGCAGGATGTTTTTCTTTTTGCGGGGACAATAAAAGAAAATATTTTGTACGGCAGACCTGATGCAACAGACGAAGAAATTTTTGAAGCGGCGAAAAAGGCAAATATTCATGAATATATTTTAACCCTTCAAAACGGCTATGATACTGAAATCGGTGAGCGTGGAGTCAAGCTTTCGGGCGGTCAGAAGCAGAGAATAAGTATAGCAAGGGTGTTTTTGAAAGATCCCGCCATTCTTATTCTTGATGAAGCTACAAGCGCACTTGATAATACTACGGAGGTTTTAATTCAGCAAGCGTTGGACGAGCTTTGCAAAGGCAGAACAACATTAGTCGTGGCACATCGTCTTTCAACAATCAGAAACGCCGATGAAATTGTTGTGGTGACAGAGGGGCAAATTCTGGAACGCGGAACACACGAGCAGCTTATGGAAAAAGGCGGAATGTATAAAAAGTTATATTCGCTTCAGTTCAGAGATAACGATTTTTTTGAATAGGAGTGATTAGAGATAAAACCCCCAAGAAATTCTTGAGGGTATATGCACTTGGCTTGACAATCTGCCAAAGCCTTTGAAATCTTTGCATCCAAACCTTACATCCCTGATAAAGGATGAGATGTAAGGGTTAAAATGTAGGGGCGATTCAAGAATCGCCCGCGGGACATTCGTGAATGTCCCCTACAACATTTTTTGTCCCTGACTTGACACAATCATAGTAAGGATGTCGAAAATTGGCGAAAGAAAAATGCCCCCCTTGCCTAAAGGGAGGGGAACCACCGAAGGTGGTGGAGAAAAGCGCCCCTTGTCTAAAGGGGAGAGGACCACGAAGTGGCGAGGGGATTCAATATGGATAGAAAGCATAACACAGAATTAACAACAAATGCACGAACATTGAGAAAGAATATGACAAAAGAAGAACGACATCTTTGGTATGATTTCTTGAAAAGTTATCCCGTTAGTTTTTTAAGACAAAAGATAATTGATAATTATATAGTTGATTTCTATTGCCATAGTGCAAGATTAATTATTGAACTTGATGGTTCACAGCATTATGAGGAAAAAGGATTGTTAAAAGATAAAATCAGGACAGAAAGAATTGAGAAAAGAAATTTGACGATTATTAGAATACCTAATAACGAGGTAAATAGAAACTTTGAGGGGGGTTGTATGTACATTGATAATGCAGTGAAAGAATCCCTCCGTCAGTCTTTGACTGACACCTCCCATGAATCCCCCAGTCACCTGCGGTGCCAGCCCCCTTTAGGCAAGGGGGGGCAGATTATAATATCAAGTGCAACACCTAAAAAAGAATAGACTTCATACTTACCTTAGTGTAAAATGTAAATAACCACAAATACAACAACACGGAGGTTAAGAATGAAGTCTTATACACATTTTACACTAGATGAACGAATTTGTCTACAAGATTTATTAAAGAAAGGTAAAAGTCGTAGACAAATTGCGGAGATTTTAGGCAGAAGCCCATCTACAATAAGCCGAGAACTCAAGCGAAATTGGAGCAAAAAGAAAAATCATTATCATGCTTGGGGTGCAAATGTCAAATATATTTGTCGCAGAAAAGACTGCCACAGAAAGAGTCAGTTGCTCCTGAATGCAGAGATGTATCAATTTACGTTTGATGGATTACTTCAATATTGGTCGCCCGAGATTATCGCAGGAAGATGGAATGCCGAACACTCTGACAAACTATCCTTTTCATCAATTTATCGTGCTGTCAGATCAGGAAACTTCCCGGGAATCAAACCGTGGGCACATTTCAGAAGAAAGGCAAAGCCTTATTCTAATCAGAAAAAGTCTTACACTCGATTCTTCGACAGTTCCATTCATGATAGACCTATTGATTCAGATAATCGTTCTCGTTTTGGCGATTTTGAAGGAGATACAATTTACGGTTCTGTAGGAAAAGGTTATCTTGTAACAGGTATAGATAGACGTTCGCGTCTACTCATAGCTGCTAAATGTGAAGATAAAACTATTCCTGTAATTAATCAAGCGTTCAAACAAGCTTTTTCAAAACTACCTGATGTCATCAAACCTTTAACGCTTACATTGGATAATGGAACAGAGTTTCTTGGTTTTAGGGACATCGAAAAAGAAAACGATTTAACAGTTTATTTCGCTGATTCCCATTCACCGTGGCAAAGAGGCAGTAATGAAAACATTAATGGTTTAATTCGTTTTTTCTTTCCAAGAGGTACTGATTTTCGCAATCTTCCCCAGGAAAGATTGGATGCAGTTGTTTCATTAATCAATAACAGACCTCGTAAATGCTTGGGCTTTTTATCTCCTTTGGAGTTTATTAAAAAAAGTGTTGCACTTGGCTTGACAATCTGACGAGGCTTTTTATTCCTAACATAATTCGACATCTTTTTTATGATTTTGTCAAGTTAGGGACAAAAAAATATGTTTTTTCAAAGGCTTCCCCTCAAGGGGAAGCTGTCACGAAGTGACTGATGAGGTGTTAATACTCTAAATCAACATTTACACTATATTTATCATCAATAAGTATATAATGAACATTGTGTTTTTCTGCCAGTTCCAAAATTAAACTGTTTTCCTCAATAGCACTTTCCATTGTGTAATCTTCATCGTTCAAACGATTTTCAATCACACTCGCATACTTTGTTATATCTTTGTAATGATGCTTGATATAGTTTTGGCTCATTACAAGACAATAATATTTGATATTTTTTAGATAGTCATTTTCAAAATCTTTTTCCCAATTAAAAGGAATATAACATCCCTCAACAATTAAATTTTGATTGTTTTCTATAGCGGTTTTAATCATTTCACGGACAATAGGCCATAAATACTTTGTGAGTTTTGCATCCTCACTCATAGGCGTAAGGTCAGTTTGTTTGCTACGAATCAATCCCATTTTCAAATGGTCTATTGACAGATAAGGAAATTTATATTTTTCAAGTAATTTCTGTGCCAAAACAGTTTTACCTGTATGCGATGCACCTGTAATTAATATTATCATCTTTCCACCTCATCCACCGCAAGCGGTCCACCTTCCCCTCAAGGGGAAGGCTTTTTTGTCCTTTGCATATCAAACTTTATGATTTTGTCAAGTTAGGGACAAAAAAATTTATTCTTTACACAGCAACTTGTCTTGCTTCAATATACAAATCTATATCGTTGATAATATAATTTGTTCCGGTGGTATGCAATGCACCATAACAGTCCATTATATATTCACAGACATTATATTTTTGAAACAGCTGCATAACTTCTTTTCCTTTTAGATTTTTTGCAGACCTATATATCTCAATGTAAAAGATTAAAAATTCCCCCTCTTTGCTCATACAGGAACTCCTCTATTATTCATCATCTTTTGATATATTTTCAATCAAATCAACCACAACCTGACTTAACTCTGTTGCATTTTTTGATGTTATTATTGAATCGCCTGTTCTTTTTTCAATAGCTTTTCTTGTATCTCCGGCAATGGAACCACCTTCACGAGCAATTTTTATATTATCATCAAAACTTTGTGGTTGCTCCTTTTTTGACAATTCTGTGGTTGTTGCTTCCGCAAGCATATTGAGAACAAGTTCAAGGGTGCTCATATTATCTCTTAAGTTTTCTTTTGTAAGACCTTTGAGATTTTTATATTTTCTTGTTGTCATTCCTGCCCATGCTTTTGTAATTTCGTCTGTGAGTATTGCATACTCAACACCCTTTTGAACGCCTCTTGCATCCCATTCATCTGTAAGTTCTTTTCTTACCTGAATAGCTTGTAATCTTTGATTTATCCACTCTCGTGTATAACCTTTTTTAAGATATGTTTCAAGCGCTCTTTCTATTGTTAGTTCCGGGTCAATGGTTTCTTCAATTCGCTCTCTGCCTACTTGTGCTAACCACAACTTAAAAGGCTCAGCTTTTGGTGATGGTATAGATTGTATGATTCGCAAAAGTTGTTCTGTGTCAGCAACATCTGTCAATCTTTTCTTTCCATCAGCTGCAGTCATTTTCAACTGGTGACAATTTGTCACCGTTTCATTTCCTTCTTCTTTTAATCTCTGCTTTAATTTGTTCCAGTATTTTCTTCCATCTGCACTATCTGTCAAAACCGACACTACATCAACAACAGAAAAATACCATTCTTCTGTTTCTTCATTCCATGCAGTTCTTATTCTTTTATCTTCAAACATCTGTATTTTATTATCCATATGTATAACCTCCGTAAAAGAGTTTTGCACTTTCTAGCTATACTGTCTGCTATAAAGACTGTACAATATCGCTGACAATCTAATTAGAAATTGTTCGTTTTAAGTTAGAAGTGAAAAATCATCTCTGCACATAATATTTTTCATCATTTATTTGTATCGATTCTAATTTATTTGAAATATAATTATACTTGATTTCTTGTGCAAAATGTAACATTCTATGATGATTAGGGCAAATAATTATAACATTCTCAGGGTTTTGACTACCGCCTAAAGAAAGTTGTACTAAATGATGTGCTTCACAATATTCATTTCCATTCTTCATTTTAAAGTTAAATCCACAAAGCTGGCATTTATAATTGTATTTTTCCTTTAAAGCGTCTACTATTGGCTTTACTCTTTTTATTTGATTGATTACAATTTCCTTTTTTATATTTTCCACTTCCGGAAAATCTTCCAAGTAGTTTTTATATGTAATTTCATCTAAACTCTCATCCCCAAAAACTCTGTATATGGGCAAATAATTATACGCACTTTCTTTAAATATAATCTTTTTCATCTTTACCCCCACAATGTCTACAGACTAATTTAGGTATGTTTTCATCTTCATATATTACAACGATCCACTCATTGGCATTTGATAAAACTTTCCTTTTGCAATTTGGACATATCATAAATCTTTCATCTATAGAATCGATATATATTTTTTCTTCCTCATTTTCAGAGTTTTTAAAATAATCTCCCGGCGAAAGATTCTTGATTTCCTCGTTATAATACTCCAATAACTGTATAATTTTTTCTAACGAATGCCCTGTTATTTTACTTAAAGTGATAACATCAATACCTTTATGAATAAATTTTATTATTTTATTGTAAGCGTATTGATTAGTAGACACATGCCCGTAGTTATTTTTTAAATATGAAAACAGTCCAGAATAATCTGGAGTTTTATTAACAGTATAACTCTTTCCTATTGTGTTAATAAAAAAATACTCTGTTTTTTCATTATTAGAAACTAATATATGATCCCTTTGTTTTAGATATATACTTATAGCCTCTCGATAGATATCTCTAAGTTTTATTTGAATATTATTTATGATAAGAGAATTTTTATTGACATCATAATCACTCAGTTTTATGGTGGTTATGATCTTTCCTTTGAACCCGTAATCAAAAATTAAATTTATTGCAATCAAAGACATTAAATTGCTAACATTTTTAAGTTTGAAAATCGATGATTCTGTCTTTTCTTCACTCAAGTTTTTAACAAGACTCTTCAATTCGCTTCTGATATCTCCTTGAACCACATAAAAAATATCATCTGGTGCGATTTCTTTAATTTCCTTCTCATTTAATTTTTTCACTTTTTCTTTAACAACAACTGATAATTTTTCATACAGAGTCTTATCAACAAATATTCTATTGACAATTCCATACGACTTATTCAAATCATCAAACAATATGGTTAAGTAAGTGAAATAATTATTAGCTGTTATTTGATACTTAATTCCCGTGGATATGTAATACTCTAATGAAGATATAATTTGTTCCTCGGTCATATTTTCAAGAATATATTTTTTATCGGTTTCACCAAAATTTTCCTCAATATACTCAAAAAAAGTACGTCTTTTTTTATCTTCATATTTTAATTTAAAAGTATCATAATCAAAATTATTCAACCCACTCACATCCTTACATTTAAATGACACTTAAACCAGTAAGTTTAGGTTCAAGAAAACCTTAAAAATCACTTTTACAATTATTACAGTGCCACTGTTTTGCTGTTTTCCCCAAAGCAAATATTCCCCATAATGCTACACTGCCCGCTTTTGATAATCCGGAAATTTTCTTGCAATCTGTTGATTGACAATACGGACATGTTATTGTTGGTACTGAAGGATTAATAGTTCCTATTACTCTACTTGAAGCATCTGTTAATTCAGGATTTTTTATTTCTTTCACATTATTTATTGATTGTAATTTCACATTACATCTCAAACAATAATATGTGTTACCATCATTATATACTTGCCCACAATTTGGACACTTTAACATAGACATAAATACCTCCATAAATTTTATATAGTTGCATCATAGAATTAATACTTTTAAAATTATATAATTGTTTTTACTTTTCTCCACCATTCGACATAATTCGACTTTTGTCAAGTCAGGATAAAAATTTTGTCCCTAACATTTCAAACTTTAGAATCAGTGAACGATTTAGATGCAACTATTTTTTAATGAATTGGCTAAAGCCATGAATTGTTGCAAGCAACATGAATTGCCTTTATGCACCGACGGGTGCAATTCATGCCGAAGACAATTCATTGATTTCATCTTTGATGAAATCATTATAACATAATTATACAAAAAGGGCAATGCATTTGACAAATGCACTGCCCTTTGTTTTTTAATTGAATGACGGTTTTTCTGTGTTGACTTCCGATTTGTTGTTCCCCGCAGGAGACGGGCTTGACATACTGAAATACATTCTCGCCGCTTTTGTCGTTCCGAAATCGCGGTTAGAGCCCGTATCCTGAACCTTATTGAAGGCATCGCGGAACATCTGATTATGCGCCTCTTCGCGGTTTAGGAGAAAATCTATTGTTTCTTTTACCTTTTTGTCATCAATCTGCCTGTACAAATACTCATACACAACCTTTGCCCTCTGCTCTGATGCTATGTTGGACAGCAAGTCGGCACACAAATCACCTGTAACGGTTACATAGTCGCCTGTCCAGGAGTAACCCGATGCATTTATAAGCCCCGGATTCAGCCCGAGTATGACGTGCGACTGGATTTCTCCTGCGGGAACTTTGCTTGCATCTACATCGTGGCCGTTTAAGAAGTTTATCGTCTGGGCAATCATTTCTATGTGCCCGAGTTCTTCTGCCGCTATATCGAGAAACAAATCTTTAATTTCGGGGTCTTTTACTCTGAAGCTCTGCGACATATATTGCATCGCGGCCTTGAGCTCGCCGTTTCCGCCGCCGAGCTGTTCCTGCAAAAGTGCGGCATATTGTGGATTGGGTCTTTCTACTTCTACGGGATGAAACAACTGTTTTTCGTGTTTGAACATAAAACAAACCTCTCTTTGTCAAGAATTTATTACTATCCTTTCCAGAAAGAGGCATAATTATTCTGATATGTTAGTTTCTCGGGCAACTATGAAAACGAAGTCAAAAAACATTGATTTTTGACATATTATTTGGTATTATATTTTTATAATAAAAAATATGTCTGGAGTTTTTCGATATGGCACTTTATAAATTTACATCAGAATCGGTTACAGAGGGGCATCCCGACAAGGTATGCGACCAGATTTCCGACGCAATTTTAGACTCTATCCTTGAACAGGACAAAACTGCACGCGTTGCGTGTGAAACTATCGTCACGACCGGCATGGCCCTTGTTATGGGTGAAATTTCAACCGACTGTTACGTTGATATCCCCGCTACGGTCAGAAGGACCATTGACGAAATCGGTTATAACAACCCGCTTATGGGCTTTGATTCAAAAACCTGCGCTGTTCTCTCTTCAATAGATGAGCAGTCAGCTGACATCGCACTCGGCGTTGACAATTCCTTTGAGTTTAAGGACTCAAACGCTGATATTGCAAACAAGATAGGCGCAGGGGATCAGGGAATGATGTTCGGCTATGCCTGCAACGAGACTCCCGAGTTTATGCCCGCCCCCATCACCTATGCACACAAGCTTTCAAAGCGCCTTGCAGATGTCAGAAAATCCGGCGAGCTTGATTTTCTCTGTCCTGACGGAAAGTCCCAGGTTACGTTTGAGTATGACGGGAACAAGATAAAGCGCTGTGATACTATCGTTGTTTCAACCCAGCACCTTGACACAATCTCGCTTGAAGCTCTCCGCGAGGCCGTTAAGAAACACGTTATTCTCCCCGTTATGCCAGAGGAATTAATCGACAAAGACACGAAATTCCTCATCAATCCGACAGGCCGTTTCGTAATCGGCGGGCCTCACGGCGACTCGGGACTCACCGGGCGCAAGATTATCGTCGACACATACGGCGGCTTTGCCCGCCACGGCGGTGGCGCTTTCTCCGGCAAGGACCCGACAAAGGTTGACAGAAGTGCTGCATATATGGCAAGATATATTGCCAAAAACATTGTTGCGGCAGGGCTTGCTGAGCGTTGCGAAATTGAGCTTGCTTATGCAATAGGCGTTGCAAACCCGGTTTCTGTTTTCGTTGATTCCTTCGGCACCGGCGTTTTGTCTGACGAAAAGCTCTCGCAGATTGTTATGGAAAACTTTGATATGCGCCCTCTCAAGATTATAGAGCAGTTTGACCTCCGCCGCCCGATTTACAAGCAGACGGCAGCATACGGTCACTTTGGAAGAAACGACCTTGACCTTCCCTGGGAAAGGCTCGACAAAGTTGAAATTCTCAAAGCTTCAAAATAACAAATGTAGCAAAAGAGATGTGGCATAAGCCACATCTCTTTTTTTGTTTTAATATTCAAATTCGCCTTCAAACACCAAAACGGCGCTGCCGGAAAGGATAATTCTCTCGTCGGTATAGTTTACCGTAAGATCGCCACCGGGAAGCTTGACGGTTATATCTGCTCCCTTATCACAGAAGCCGTTTTCGACCGCGGCAACTGCGGCAGCGCAGGCGCCCGTTCCGCAGGCAAGGGTTTCGCCGTTTCCGCGCTCCCAGATGCGAACGCGAAGCGTTGTTCTGTCGATAACTCTGACAAACCCGGTGTTTACCCCCTCGGGGAAAAGCTCCGACTTTTCAAAACGGGGCCCAATCTCGCCGAGATTCAAGCCGTCGATTGCGTTTGCAAACACCACACAATGAGGGTTTCCTACCGAGAGACACGTTGCGTTATAAGTCTCTCCGCAAATGTCAATTGGTGAATTTATCATTTTTTGCATCTCACACGAAACCGGGACAACCTTTGCATCAAGGTTTGCCTTTCCCATATTTACGGAAACGGAATTGACAACCCCATCTCTTAAATACAGCTTCATGCGGTATACTCCGCTTGCCGTTTCAACAGAGAGGTTTTCACTTCTCACATATCCCTTATCATAGAGATATTTTGCAACACAGCGGATGTTGTTGCCCGCCATTTTGCCCTCGCTGCCGTCGCGGTTGAAGGTTCTCATCTTTGCATCAGCTTTTCCCGAGCGTTCTATAAGAACAATTCCGTCGGCTCCGATTCCGAAATGCTCGCGACAGAGGTTTACGCACAGAGATTCTGCGCAGGTGAGCCTGCCGTCAAAATTCTCTATGAATATATAGTCGTTTCCGCAGGAGTGCATCTTTGCAAAATGAATTTTCTCGCGCCACAGACGCATTGAGTTTATGTCTACAAGCTCTGTATTTTCAAGAGTGAACCCGCTCTCTATTATATCCGCAAGCGCATTTGCGGTGTCAAGCGAGGTAAGGCACGGAATCCCAAGCTGCATAGCACGGCGATGAAGCTTTATATAATCCCCGACGGTTGCATCTTTCACGGCACCGGTGTAGATTATATAATTTACGCTCCCGCTTTCCATAAGGCGGGTTGCGCCGTCGCCCTCTTCAGCGTTTTCGACGGAGGTGACCTGAATTCCCGCATCTGCTATTGCCGAAGCTGTTCCGCGGGTTGCGAAAAGCCTGATTCCCGAATCATAAAAGCGTTTTGCAACAGAGATAACCTCTTGATAGTCGTTTTCCTCAACGCTTATGAGAACTCCGGGAGTCTTGTCTCCGCGAGCTGAGGGGACAGTGAACCCTGCAGCAGTAAGCCCTTTAAAAAGTGCTTCTGCAGTGGTTTTGCCTATTCCCAAAACCTCGCCCGTTGACTTCATCTCGGGGCCGAGGATTGAGTTTACGTCGTTTAACTTCTCAAATGAGAACACGGGAACTTTTACCGCAAAATACGGCGGGGTTCTGTAAAGCCCCGTACCATATCCCATATCAGCGAGCTTTTCGCCGAGCATAACGCGAGAGGCGATATCTACCATGGGAACGTTTGTGACCTTGCTGATATACGGAACGGTTCGCGATGCGCGGGGGTTTACCTCGATAACATAAAGCTCGTTATCGTAAATGAGATATTGAATATTAACAAGCCCTTTTGTTTTCATCGCAAGCGCGAGTTTTTCTGAGCAATCGCATATCTTCTTGAGGAACTTATCGCTCAAGTTATACGGCGGGTATACTGCGATAGAGTCGCCGCTGTGAACTCCTGCCCGCTCTATATGCTCCATAATTCCGGGGATGAGAACGTCTTCCCCGTCGGAGATGACGTCAACCTCAAGCTCTGTTCCCGGCATATATTTGTCGACAAGAACAGGGTTTTCTATTTTCCCTGAAAGGATTGTTTGCATATACCGCTTTGTCTGCTCGTCGCTTCGCGAAATCGTCATATTCTGGCCGCCGATTACGTAAGACGGGCGCAGGAGAACGGGATAACCGAAGCTTTCCGCTGCAGAAAGAGCCGCGTCTATGGTAAGAACGCCCATTCCCTTGGGTCTTTTAATCGAAAATTGCTCTAAAAGCGCATCAAAGCGGGCGCGATCCTCCGCCATATCAATGCTTTCGGCAGACGTTCCGAGAATTTTTACACCTGCATCATCAAGGAACTTCGTGAGCTTTATGGCAGTCTGCCCGCCGAAGGCAACAACGACTCCAATCGGATTTTCAACCCGAATGATGTTCATTACATCCTCGGGGGTGAGCGGCTCAAAATAAAGCCTGTCTGCCGTGTCATAGTCAGTAGATACCGTTTCGGGGTTGTTGTTGACTATGACAACGTCATAGCCCATATTGCGGAGTGTCCATACGCAGTGAACTGAGCTGTAGTCAAACTCTATTCCCTGCCCGATTCGGATGGGGCCGGACCCGAGCACCATAACAACGGGCTTTCCGCTTCTCTTCTCTGCGCGCGCTTCGCAAGCGCCGTTTGCAGAAGAGTAGAAATATGACTTTACGGCAGGAGCGCCATCTCGGCAGGTGTTGACTTTTTTATAACTTGACGAAAATTCGGGGAGTTTTGTCTCTCCCGTTATTTCCGAAATAGCTTTGTCGGTATAACCTAATTCTTTTGCTCTTAAATAATTTTCTTCCGAAACACCTTCTGCTTCAAGCTTTTTCTCAAAATCAGAAAGCTTTAAAAGCTTATTTAAAAACCATTTGTCAATTTTAGTTATTTCATATATTTCATCAATGGAAACGCCTGTTTTGAGAGCTTCAAACACAGTAAAGATTCTTCTGTCGTTCTGCTCAGAAAGACGCTCGGTTACAGTTTTTTCACTGAGTGGCGCGGCGTTTAAGGTGTCAAGGGAGATTTCAGCACCGCGAACAGCTTTCATGAGAGCTTCTTCAAAAGAGCCGCCTATTGCCATAACCTCACCGGTTGCCTTCATCTGCGTTCCGAGCTTTCTGTCGGATTCTGCAAATTTGTCAAACGGCCATTTCGGAAATTTGACTACAACGTAATCAACCTTCGGCTCAAAGAAAACAGAGCCTTTGTCCGTCATATCGTTTTTGATTTCGTCAAGGCTGTACCCGAGGGCGATTTTCGTTGTTATCTTCGCAATCGGGTATCCCGTAGCCTTTGAGGCAAGCGCGGAAGATCGCGAAACGCGGGGGTTGACTTCTATGACTGCATATTCCATACTGTCGGGTTTTAAGGCAAACTGACAATTACATCCGCCTATAATCCCGATTGATGAAACGATGTCAAGAGACGCCTTATATAGCATATCGTATTCTGCCTCAGTGAGGGTGAGCGCCGGAGCTGCAACGATAGAGTCGCCGGTATGCACGCCGACGGGGTCTATATTCTCCATTGAGCAGACAGCTATGGCGTTGCCGCTTGCATCGCGCATTGTTTCAAACTCAATTTCCTTCCAGCCTGAGATGCACTTTTCAACAAGAATCTGGGTTATCGGTGACATATCAAGCCCGCTTTTGGCTATAACAGAAAGCTCTTCTTTCGTATCGGCGATTCCCCCGCCTGAGCCGCCAAGAGTGAAAGCCGGGCGCACAATTACGGGGTATCCGATTTCTTCCGCTATCGAAAGAGCGCCGTCAACATTGTCCGTAACCTCTGACGGAACACAGGGCTTTCCGATATCTCGCATAGCGTTTCTGAAAAGCTCGCGGTCTTCAGCCGTTTCGATTGCGTCCACATCTGTCCCAAGAAGACGGACATTGTATTTATCAAGAGTTCCGTCACGGAAAAGCTGCATAGCTATTGTAAGCCCTGTCTGGCCGCCAAGCCCTGCAAGAAGCCCATCAGGCCGCTCTTTTGCGATAATTCTCCTGACGGTGTCGCAGTTGAGCGGTTCGAGATAAATCTCATCAGCAAGGCTCTTGTCCGTCATAATTGTGGCGGGGTTTGAGTTTACGAGGACAACGTTTATCCCCTCTTCGCGGAGAACCCGGCACGCCTGAGCGCCCGCATAGTCAAATTCCGCCGCCTGACCTATAACTATCGGCCCTGACCCGATAACAAGAACTTTTGAAATTGTATTATCCTTGGGCATTATCTTCGCCTCCCCGGAAAATCGGAATAATTCTTCTAATCTTATATTTATAAAGTTGCCGCCATTACCGCCTTGATTGTGTGCATTCTGTTTTCAGCCTCATCAAAGACGATTGAGCATGAACTTTCGATTACTTCGTCTGTAACTTCCATTTCTGAAATGCCGAACTTTTCATAAATATCGCGGCCGACTGTTGTTTTGAGGTCGTGGAAAGCTGGCAGACAGTGCATAAACACGCAATCATCACCTGCGTTTTTCATAAGCTCCATATTGACCTGATATGGGAGAAGGTCAGAAATCCTTTCCTTCCATACCTCCTCCGGCTCGCCCATTGAAACCCAGACGTCGGTATAAATAACGTTTGCGTTCTTTGTGGCTTCCTTCGGGTCTTCTATAAACTCAATGACAGCTCCTGTTTCCTTTGCAATTTCACAGCACTTTTCAACAAGCTCGTCTGACGGAAAATACTTTTTCGGGGCGCATGCAACAAAGTGCATACCCATTTTTGCGCAACCGACCATAAGAGAGTTTCCCATATTATAACGGGCATCACCCATATAAACGAGCTTTATACCGGAAAGCTTGCCAAAGCGTTCTTTAATCGTAAGAAAATCCGCGAGAATCTGCGTCGGGTGGAATTCGTTTGTAAGCCCATTCCATACGGGAACGCCCGCGCACCTGGCAAGCTCTTCAACAATCTCCTGACCAAATCCGCGATACTCTATGCCGTCAAACATTCTCCCAAGAACTCTTGCAGTATCTGCAATGCTTTCTTTCTTTCCTATCTGGGAACCCTGAGGGTCAAGATAGACAGGATGCATCCCAAGGTCCGCCGCGGCAACTTCAAATGCACAACGTGTGCGTGTGCTTGTTTTTTCGAAAATGAGAGCTATGTTCTTCCCCCTGCAGGAGCGGTGGGAAATGCCGCGCTGCTTCTTTTTCTTGAGTTTTTCTGCAAGCTCTATGAGATAATTGATTTCACCGGGTGTAAAGTCAAGAAGCTTTAAAAAGCTTTTACCTTTTAAATTCATAATAACTCTGTCCTTTCGCAGTTATTCTTCGCATGCTTTTGTGATAGTATCAATCGCCTCGCGCAGGATGTTCCATTCTATATTGAGCGGTGGAAGCAGGCGAACCTTATCCTTTGCCGTCAGGCAGAGAACACCGCGTTCCATACACGCTTTTACAATGTCGCTTGCCGGCTTCTTTGTTTTTATGCCAATCATAAGCCCCATTCCAGTGACAGCCTCAACGCCTTTACACTCAGAAAGGGTTTTAAAGATGTATTCACTCTTTTTTCTGACCTCAGCAAGAAGGGCATCATCTATTCTCGTGACGATGCAGAGCGCACCTGCCGCCGCAACGGGATTACCGCCAAAAGTTGAGCCGTGGTCTCCGAAGCCGAGAACGTTTTCAACTTTTCCGGAGAGAAGCGCTGCACCTATCGGGAGACCTCCTCCAAGCCCTTTTGCGGTGGTGACGACATCGGGCTCTATTCCGAAGTTCATATATGAATAGAGATTACCGCTTCTGCCGTTGCCCGTCTGAACCTCATCGATAATGAGGATGATGTCGTTTTCTTTTGCAAAGGCTGCTGTCTTTTTGACAAAGTCTGCATCAAGCGCGATTACGCCGCCCTCACCCTGAACACATTCCATCATAATTGCTGCGCATTTTGTTTCAGATGCCGTCTTCTTAAGCTTTTCAAAGTCGTTTGCGGGGGTGTGAACGAACCCGGGAGTGAGGGGGTTAAAAAGCTCGTGGTAATGCTCCTGGCCGGTTGCGGCAAGGGTTGTGAGAGTTCTGCCATGGAAGCTGTTTTCAAGGGTGATTATTGTGAAATAATCCTCGCCTTTTTTCTCTGCGGCGTATTTTCTCGCAATTTTTATCGCACACTCGTTTGCTTCTGCGCCGGAATTCCCGAAGAACACTTTTTTCATCCCGGTCTTCTCGCAAAGCATCTTTGCAAGACGGGCACACGGCTCTGTGTAGTAGAGGTTTGAAGTATGCGCGAGCTTTGAAAGCTGCTCTTTTACAGCCGAAACCCATACGTCATCGGAAAAGCCAAAAGCATTGACTCCGATTCCTGTCCCCATATCTATGTAGCGTTTGCCGCACGCATCAAAAACCTCTGCTCCCTTTCCCTGAACAAGCTCTATGGGAAAGCGGTTATATGTATTTGCGACAAAGCTTTTATCTGTTTCTATAATGCTCATTTTATCCTCCGGTTACCATTGTTCCCGCGCCCTCGTTTGTAAGAAGCTCCATAAGGATTGAGTGAGGAACGCGGCCATCCATTATAATTACCTTTTTGACTCCCTCGCGGATTGCTTCAATGCAGCAATCCACCTTTGGAATCATTCCGCCCGAGATTATGCCGTCGTCATATAGCTTGCCCGCATCCTTAAGTGTTATTTCGTGGATGAGAGTTGAGGGGTCATCCTTATCGCGGAGGATTCCCGCAATATCCGTCATCATAATCAGACGCTCAGCCCCCAACGCACCTGCTATATGTGCCGCAGCCGTATCGCCGTTAATATTATAAGTATTCCCTTCCCTGTCGCATCCTACGGTTGAAATAACGGGGATGTAGTTCTTTTCAAGAAGGTCAACAACGGGTCTGATGTTGATTTTCGTAATCGCGCCGACATATCCGAGCTTTTCGTCCTTCATCTTCGCCTCGATAAGGCGCCCGTCCATACCGGAGATTCCCATAGCCCTTCCGCCCATTGTTTCAAGAAGCGTTACAAGCGTTTTGTTTACCTTCCCCGCAAGCACCATCTGGACAATATCGACGGTTTCTTTATCCGTAACACGCAGCCCGTTTACGAACTCTGCCTTCTTGCCGAGCTTCTGCATAATGTCGGAAATCTCAGGGCCTCCGCCGTGGACAAGAACGATTTTAACGCCGATGAGCCACAGAAGAACGATATCCTCCATAACCTGCTGTTTCAGTTGTTCGTCAATCATAGCATTACCGCCGTATTTCACGACAACGATTTTTCCGTTATAGCGTTTTATATACGGAAGCGCCTGGGTCAGCACCTCTGCACGCTCTGCGTTTGAAAACACATTTGCCATTTTTATCAGTCCTCCGAATCAAGTTCTGTAATCGCCATTGATTTTAACATAGTCATAAGTGAGGTCACAGCCCCATGCAGTTGCAGAGGCGTTACCGTCACCTACCGAAACGATAATGCCGATCTCATCCTCAAGAAGAATCTCTTTTGCTTTTTCCTCTGAGAATTCAACTCCCGCTCCATCCTTGCAAACAAGGATCTCTCCTTTTGCACTTTTGAATGAAACGCAAACCTTTGTTACGTCGACATCGGCGCCACTGTAGCCTATCGCACAGAGAACACGGCCCCAGTTTGCATCCGCACCGAACATCGCCGCCTTTAAGAGGCTTGAGCATATAACGCTTTTTGCGACTGTCTTTGCCGTGGCCTCGCTATCAGCACCCGATACAACACATTCAAGAAGCTTTGTCGCCCCCTCGCCGTCTGCCGCAATCATACGGCAGAGGTAAACCGTTATTGTGTTGAGCGCTTTCATAAACTCGACAAAATCTGCGCCCTCGCTTGCAATTTCAGGGTTGCCTGCCATTCCGTTTGCGAGGATTGAAACCATATCGTTTGTAGAAGTGTCCCCGTCAATGCTTATCATATTGAACGTGTTTTTAATGTCCGATGAAAGCGCAAGCTTTAACATTTCAGGGCTTATTGCAGCATCGGTTGTTATGAAGACAAGCATTGTCGCCATATTCGGGTGTATCATTCCGCTGCCCTTTGCTATTCCGCCCATACGGCAGACCTTGCCGCCGAGCATAAACTCTATGGCAATCTCTTTTTTTACAACGTCAGTTGTCATAATGCCTTCTGCCGCCGCTTCTCCGCCGTTTACGGAAAGCCCACTTGCAAGCTCAGCCATTCCGTTTGCAATAGGCTCGATATCAAGCGGCTGACCTATGACGCCGGTGGAGGCAACGATGACATCCTCCGGCGCAATATTTAGTTTTTCGGCACAGAGCGCGCTCATTTTCTCCGCAATTTCGATTCCGTCAGCATTGCAGGTGTTTGCGTTGCCGCTGTTGCAGATTACCGCCTGCGCGCGGCCGTTTGCAAGATGGCGCTTTGTTACCGTGAGTGGCGCGCCTTTTACGAGGTTTGTTGTGTAAACCGCCGCGGCTGAAGCCGGATTCTCGCTGAATATAAGCGAGAGGTCTCTTTTTGTTTTATTTTTGCGGATTCCACAGTGAATCCCGTTTGCCGAAAAGCCTTTAGCCGCACAAACGCCGCCTTCTATTATCTTCATTGTAACAATCCTCCGTTATACATTTAAACCTGTTTTTTCGTCTGTTCCGAGTAGTATGTTCATATTCTGGATTGCCGCACCCGATGCGCCCTTGCCGAGGTTATCAAATCGCGAAACCAGAATAATTCTGTCATCGTTTCCAAAAACCGAGATTTCCATATCGTCACGCCCCGAAAACGCAGAAGCTGAAAGAAAACCTGCTTCGTCGGCATTTTCGCAAAAATGAACAAGCCCATTTTTATAATAGCTTTTGTATGTATTCTTTATATCATCAACGCTCCCTGAGATGTCCTTCGAAAAGAGAGAAACCGTGACTTCCATTCCGCTGTAATACGGCGCGACAATCGGAAGAAATACGGGAGCGTTCTCCAGACCGCACTGCGCCGCAATCTCGGGGAGGTGCTTGTGGGACTGGGAAAGCCCATACATCCTCGGTGCATTAAGAAGCTGCGGGCGGTCTTCCGACTCATATTCCGCTATCATCTTCTTCCCTCCGCCGGAGTATCCGGTGAGAGAGGCGCACGAAAGAGAGGCGCTTTTTGAAATGATATTTGCTTCAACAAGGGGGGCAATAAGAGCGATGGCACCGCTTGCGTGGCATCCGGGGTTTGCGATGCGCTTGGAAGAGGTTATCGCCTCTCGCCTGCCCGAAAGCTCAGGGAAACCATATGCCCAGCCGCTTGCTGTTCTGTGAGCCGTTGATGTGTCGATAACTGCCGTGGTATCGTTTTCTATGAGAGAGACTGACTCTTTCGCCGCCGCATCCGGAAGGCACAGAAAAACAATCTCGGCGCAGTTTACCATTTCGCGCCTTGCTTCGGTGTCTTTTCTTCTCTCCTCTGAAAGAGAAAGAAGCTCTATATCTCTTCTTTCCGCGAGGCGTTCGTAAATCCGGAGGCCGGTTGTTCCAGCGCTTCCGTCAATAAATACTTTTGTCATCTTCATCCCTCATTTGCCTTTGTTTTGAAACAAATATTTCCCATTTTCCAATTATGAATTATTATACAACACAAACACCTGATATGTCAAGCACAATTTCATAATTATTTATTTTATTTGCATAATATTCATTTTTTATGCATAATATACGGCACTGCCGCAAAATATGCCGACAGTGCCGTATGCAAAAGCATATTTAATTTGTTTTTTCCTTCTTAAAATCGAGGCGGATCATCGCAATAATTATTGAAATCATATTAATAATTTCAGTTATTGCACCGCCATATGAACGGTTATACAGGTTATAGACAAGCCAGAGCGGTGAACTCGGGAAAGCCACACGACGAACAAGCTTCGGAGCTTTAATCCAGAACGCAGCGGTTGTCAGAATCATTCCGGCCACAGGAAGAAGCGAGACTATCCCCGACCAGGTGAAAATTCCGACAACGGCGGACAAGGCGCAGAAGAGCCAGAACCAGGCTATGTTATCCGCCCATTTCTTCCCTTTATTGACAAACACGAGCGACCTGAAAATCCCTATCCCATTGAGGATTGCACCTGTGTACGCCCCAAGCATGGAAAAGTGGATTGTAAAAAGCGTGTTTGCGGTAAGCTGAAAAAGAAGTATGTACTTATGCGTTTTTTGCTGAAATGAGATTACGGCACACGCAAGAGCTGCTATGCCGATTATCTGCGCGAGTATTTCCATAGTAAATCCCCTTGAAATCCTATCTCTTTTTTAAAATTCGGGCAAATTTCCATTTCGTGCGGCGAAAGAGGCTGAGAAAGGGAAATACCGCAACAATCATCACAGAATATATGCGGTATAAAAGATTTTCCACTTCAAAATATTTATTCTTGCGGTAAAAAGCACTTAAAACGCCGAGAACGTCTTCATCGCGGATGTCATATTCCTTTGCCTCGCAGTTGTCACCACGGATTATATACGAATCAGGGAGAACCTCTATAACGCGGTGAAGAACATATTCATCACCACGGCGATACAAGGGAACATCGTATTTTTTGAGACGGCCGTTTTTAGGAAGAATCACAACGGTGTCGCGCCTGTCCGCAAAAAGAGGCTTCATGCTTATGCCTGAGGTTGTGCAGACAAGCTTCCCCTCTGCTGCAAGAACCTGTTCTAAGCTTCTCTCATTCATTTCTCCAAAAGCCCCTCACTGAGCATTTTTTCAATCATAGCAGAGGTGTCAGCTTTTGCTTTTTCTTCGGTGAGCTCATATTTTCCGGAAAGAAGCTCTGAAATCTCAGCTTCGCTCTTGCCCTTGGAAATCCACTCCCATATATCCGCTGCAGACTCGTTGAGCTTAATCATACCGTGAAAGCTTTTGCTCATCTCCCCTTCCGCGACAACAATCGCGTCTCCAAGAACCTTCCTGAGAACAAACCCATCTTTTATCTTCATTTGCATTTTCTCCTATCGCTATATCTTTCTATCTGTATTATACACCAAGACAGTCATTTATTGCAATATTATTCTTTTTCACTCTCCGAGGCTTCCAAAAGCCCGTGCATAAATCCTCCGAGCTTCGGAGATGAAACATCTGCACCGATAAGCTTGTCTTTATAGAGAATCAGATTCGCAACGATTCCCTGCTCTCCGCTCGGATGATTGTTGACCTTATATGTATACCGCATCGCTCTTTTCCCTGCGTATTTTGACAAATCCATATCCTGACGCTTTTGTATCTCGTTATACTCCGTATAAACCCCGTCGAATTCCTCGGGAATTCTGACCTCAATAAATTCTATCGGCTCGTTGTCAACCTCCCAGCCACACTCCCGGAGCAGCGCAATCCTATCTTCGTTCCCCTTCACTTCTCTGCCGTCATGAATTGACGGGTTTTCGTCAGAAACGGAAATTGCCCCGTCCTCGCGGGAATTACCTATAACCGCAATCACAGAGCATACGATTATGCAGATTGCGAGAATTCCCGATACAAATTTTCTTCTTGTAAGCTTTGCCGTAAATACAACCATATCAATCTTTCCTTTCAAATCTTTTTATTAATATTTATTTCATAAAAAAGTCAAATATGACAGCTTAAAAAAGCCTTTGTTTCATTGACCTTTTGGCTTTTTTGTGGTATGATAAAATATCAAATGTAAATTTAAGGAACGAAACGCTATGTGGATTGCAAAAAACTTTGACGATTACAGTGTAATAGATTGCGGAAGCGGCGAAAAGCTCGAGCGCTGGGGAGACTATTTTCTTGTTCGCCCCGAGCCCCAGGCTATCTGGACTTCTCCGCGCAAAAACCCGCGTTGGCAGAAATATGACGCACTTTATTCCCGATCCTCAACCGGAGGAGGAAGCTGGACCAACAGAAACCTTCCCGCTTCGTGGCAGATTTCGTATAAAGACCTCACATTTAACCTTAAGCCGATGAACTTCAAGCATACCGGAATCTTTCCCGAACAGGCTTCAAACTGGGACTTTATAAGAGAAAAAATCAGAGCGGCAGGCCGCCCGATAAATGTTTTAAATCTCTTTGCCTACACAGGGGCTGCTACTATTGCCGCCTCCTCTGCGGGCGCCTCAGTCTGCCATGTTGACGCGGCTCGCGGGATGGTTGCCTGGGCAAGAGAAAACGCAGCTTCATCCGGGCTTTCCGATGCCCCGATTCGTTGGATAGTTGATGACTGTGCAAAATTTGTTGAGCGCGAAATCAGACGCGGCAGAAAATACGACGCCATTATAATGGACCCTCCCTCATATGGCCGCGGGCCTACCGGCGAAATATGGAAGCTTGAAAACAATCTCTTTGATTTTGTCAAGCTCTGCTCGGGCGTTCTCTCCGATTCGCCACTCTTTGTTCTCATAAGTTCTTACACGACAGGGCTTGCCCCGTCAGTTTTAAGATATATCTCGGATATGATTTTCACAAGCACCTATGGCGGCAGGAGCGAGTGTGACGAGCTTGGGCTTGAGGTTGAGGAAACAGGCCTTTTCCTTCCCGCCGGAAGCGCCATGCGGTGGTCTGCAGTTTAGCATAAATCTCGGGAGTCTTGAAAATGAATGAAATTATAAAATCTCAAAACCTTACATTCAAATATAACCTCGACGGCGACATCCCAAACACTGCTCTTTCCGAAGTGAGCATCTCCGTCAAAGAGGGCGAGTATCTCGTTATCCTCGGGCGAAACGGCTCGGGGAAGTCGTCACTTGCAAAGCATTTTAACGCAGTTCTTCTCCCCTGCGGCGGCAAGGTCTACGTTGACGGGATGGACACGCTTGATGAGGCGCTTCTCCTTGAAATCCGCCGCACCTGCGGAATGGTGTTTCAGAATCCCGACAATCAGATCGTTGCAACAATAACAGAAGAAGACGTTGCCTTCGGGCCCGAAAACTTAGGATTTTCGCGAGAGGAAATCCGCCGGCGTGTCGACGATGCCTTAAAAACCGTTGGAATGTATGAATACCGCGAGCATGCGCCGCATCTTCTCTCGGGAGGCCAAAAGCAGCGCATCGCGATTGCAGGCGTAATTGCCATGCGCCCGCGCTGCATAGTTTTGGACGAGCCGACTGCGATGCTTGACCCCATTGGTCGCCGCGATGTTTTATCAATTATCGACGACCTTAACAAGAATCACGGAATTACCGTAGTTCTTATAACTCACCATATGAACGAAGCGGTTTCCGCCGACAGAATCATAGTTATGGATAACGGGAAGATTGTTATGGAGGGAACTCCCCGCGAAATTTTCCCAAACATTGAAAAGCTACATTCGCTTAGCCTTGACGTTCCTCAGACCGTTGAGCTTCTGAGCGAGCTTAACAAAAACGGTTTTTCTATCCCGCTCGACAACATCACGGTTGATGAATGTGTCGACGCAATTTTCAAAAGTCTTAGTTAGCTTTCGGAGGTGTCTCAGACTGTGAACCCGATTATGAGCATACGCGGCCTTTCTCATATATACAGCCCTAAAACTCCGTTTGAATGTGCTGCGATAAATAATATAGACCTTGACATTTACGCCGGCGAAACGCTCGGCGTTATCGGCCATACGGGCTCGGGGAAATCGACGCTGATTTCTCACTTGAACGGCCTTATAAAGCCGTCATCCGGCTCTATTCTCTACGAAGGCGAGGACATCTTCAAATCCCGTGAGTTTACTCACAGCATCCGTTTTAAGGTTGGGCTTGTCCTTCAGTATCCCGAATATCAGCTCTTTGAAGAAACGGTTTATAAGGATATTTCCTTTGGCCCGAAAAATATGGGGCTTTCTGAATCCGAGATTGATGAGCGTGTGCGCGAGGCGGCGCGCTTTGCCGGGCTTGACGAAGCTCTTTTGCCCCTCTCCCCCTTTGAGCTTTCAGGCGGGCAGAAGCGGCGCGTTGCTATAGCGGGCGTTATTGCCATGCGTCCGAAGGTTCTTATTCTCGATGAGCCGACTGCCGGGCTTGACCCGCTCGGAAGAGAGGACCTTCTCAATGCTCTGCGGATATACCGCGACGAGATGCAAGCCGCCGTTATAATAGTATCTCACAGTATGGAAGACATTGCTTCCCTCGCCGACAGGCTCATCGTTATGAAAGACGGCTCCATTATGCTCTCAGGTGCTCCCGATGAAGTTTTTTCTCATTCCGAGAAGCTTATCTCGGCAGGGCTTGACCTTCCTCAGATCACTCATATAGCAAACGCTTTAAGAAGCCGCAATATCCAGCTTCCCGAAGCTATTTATACTGTAGACCAGGCGGTTTCTGCAATTCTCTCGCTTGGAGGTGCGCACAATGATTAAGGATGTTGCTCTCGGTCAGTATTTCCCGGGAAACAGCCTCGTCCACAGGCTCGACCCCAGAACCAAGCTTATTATCACCGTTCTTTTCATAATCACGCTCTTTCTTTGCCGTGGAATTTTTCCTTATCTCATTATGTCGCTTTTTCTTTTAGCTGTCGTTTTTATGACAAAAATAGATTTCAGGCTGATTTTTAAAAGCCTTAGGCCGATTCTTATTCTTCTCGTTTTTACGGCAATTCTCAATGTTTTTTATACTACCGAAGGAAAGGTTCTTCTGAGTTTCAAGTTCATAACAATCACTTCAGGCGGGCTTTTCACTGCGCTTTTTATGGTTTTCAGGATAGTTCTTCTGGTTGTCGGGACATTCGTTATGCTCTCATATACAACATCTCCCATTATGCTGACAGATGGGCTTGAAGAACTTCTCACGCCTTTAAAGCGCGTGAAGTTTCCGGTTCACGAACTTTCGATGATGATGTCGATTGCGCTTCGTTTTATTCCTACTCTCATAGATGAAACAGACAAAATAATGTCTGCCCAGAAATCCCGCGGCGCAAGCTTTGAAACAGGCGGAATAATCAGCCGTGCAAGGGCTCTCATCCCAGTTCTTATCCCGCTTTTCATCAATGCTTTCCGCCGTGCAGAGGACCTTGCTCTTGCTATGGAATGCCGTTGCTATCACGGCGGCGAGGGGCGCACAAGTCTCCGTGAGCTGAAGTTTGCATCACTCGACTATGCCGCTCTTATCGTGTCTGTATTCATTTTCGCATTATCGGTATTTCTTTCTCATACACTCAAAGCAGGTGTTTTGATATGACGAAAAGCATTGCGCTTCTCCTGTCCTATGACGGACAAGGCTACCACGGCTGGCAGAGCCAGGCAAACTCAAAGAGCATTCAGGACACTCTTAATGCTGCCGCAACAAGCCTTTTTAATGAGAATATAAAGGTCGTCGGCTGTGGCCGAACGGATACGGGGGTTCATGCAAAAAACTATTTTGCATCTCTTCGGACCGATTCCGGAATCCCGCTCGACAAAATCCCTTTCGGCATTAACGCCTTTCTGCCGCCGGACATTTCGGTAAGGCGCGCGTTCTTGGTCCCTTCCGACTTTCACCCCGTTCACTCCTGCATCGAAAAAGAATATACTTACTACATATACACTTCCCCCGTACGCGACCCATTTCTTGAGGGGCGGGCACTCCACAACCGCCTGCCTTTAAACCTTGAGCTTATGCAAAAGGCAGCAGAGCAGTTTGTGGGCACCCACGACTTCTCCGCCGTGAGGAGCCTTGGAACACCGGTGAAATCAACTGTTCGCACAATTTTCGCGTGTGAGGTTTCACAAAACGACAATATCACCGCGATACGAATCTCCGCAAATGGTTTTTTGTATAATATGGCGCGCGCGATTGTCGGAACCCTTCTTGATGTTTCGTCAGGAAAGATTCCTGCAGACTCGATTTCCGACATTCTCAAATCTGGCGACCGCGCGCGAGCGGGCGCAACAGCTCCCGCTCACGGGCTTTATATGACCCGTGTTGAATACCCCACTCATTTCGGCTTGTCGTTTTAATTACAATCCGCATTTTTATGGAGGAAAATCCTATGGCACCAAAGAGAAAAAACAAAAAGCATCTTTCAGGGCGCTTTGCAATCTTTGCAACCGTTCTCCTCTTTGTCTGCACAATTATATTTTTAAACAACCAATTCACCTCGGGCTCAATCCGCCGCTTCGCTTATTGGATTTTCAGCGGAGTGAGGGGCGACGCCACAGAGGCTTCAGTTAGCTTTGACGCCAACGAATATAACAGATTCACTCTTATTTCAGGAAACCTCTGCATTGTATCTCCCGACGAGCTTTCCTCGTATAAGCTCTCAGGAAAAAGCTCACTCTCCTCCCCGGTTCTTCTCCGCAACCCGGCAGTTTCTTCTTCTCCATCGCGGTTTCTTGCATATGACCTCGGGGGCTTAAACTTCTATGTTGCAAATAACAAAAAGGTGTTATTCTCCTCTTCTGCCGAATCAAAAATAGTAAATGCAAATATGAATAAATCAGGAGATTTTTCGATTGTTACTGACAGCGACGATGCTAAATCTCTCGTTACGATATATAATTCTTCATTCAAGCCGATTTACAAATTCCATTCTTCTGAAAAATACATTTTTGATGCGGCAATTTCACCAAACGGAAAGGCTTCGGCAATCGTTACCTACGGGACTGAAAACGGCCAGTTCCAAAGCGCGCTTTCGCTTTGCAAGACAGACTCTGAGGGTTTCTATGCGACACACTCTCTCGGTGGTTCTGTTCCCTTACGTGTGTCTTATCACTCGGACAGAAAAATTCTTCTCATCTGCGATGACAGGACTCTCCTTTTTGGCAGCGATGGCGGAATTATTTCCGAGTTTTCTCACGAGACGCTCACAGTAAAAGCATTTTCAGAGTCCTATGGCAAGCACACCGCCATTCTTCTTGATAACTATGGCAACGGCGGGAACACGCGTGTAGTATTTTTAAGCGATAACGGCGAGATTTCTGAGCCGCTCGACTTTGACGAGGACATCTATTCCATATCAAGCGCAGGCAATTTCACGGCGCTCCAGTTCTCCGATAAGTGCGTTGTATATAAGAGCGACTTATCGCTTCACTGCGAATTTAAGATTACTGCAGATATTTCGCGCTGCATTGTAAACTCTGACGGCTCCGTATTATCCATATCCGATAATTTCGCAACATTATACGTCAAATAAAAATCCGGGAGGTTTCCGCTTATGAATTTGCCTCATACTTTGATGATTGACACGCTTACAGTTGCGCTCTTGCTTATATCTGCGCTCATCGGCAGGCGGCGTGGCCTTATAAAAACAGTTTCAGGCATTCTCGCGCTGATTCTTGCCTTTCTCCTTGCAGGTGCGCTGTCAAATGCCGCAACGCCTATCGTATCGGAAAAATACGTTGTTCCTTATCTGAACCGTGCCGTTGAGGAAGAAGCAGAAGCCTCACAAGAAACTTCAAGCGCTGAAACTCCCGACCGTTTAGCGGAGCTTTTTTCCGACATCGGGATTCCCGAAGGCATAGTTTCGGATGCTGCTAAAGACATTTCAAAAACCCTTTCACAAAGCATTATTGAGCCAATAAATGCGATGACTCAAACCGTTGCCTATAAAATTACACACGCGATTTTGTTTGTTGTATTTTTTGTTGTCTCGCTTATACTTCTCAAGCTTCTGCTGAGACTTATTAATCTCGCGGCTAAACTCCCCGGAATCAATCTGATTAACAAGGCCCTCGGGCTTATTCTCGGGCTTGTTTTCGGTTATCTTATAGTTAATGTGCTTTCTTTTATTCTTATTAAGTCGGGAATATATCTGACAAGCGATATCCTTTCTGAAACCTCTGTTCTCCGCTTTTTAACTTCTTTTTCACCCTTTGCATTTTTCATAAAATAACGCAGAATATTATTTATATAAGGAAGTATCAAACTCATGAATCTACCTAATCTTCTTTCAATCATCCGAATGTGTCTTGTTCCGGTTTTCATCGCGTTCTTTTTCTCAGAGCTTCCCCATGCTCACTCTCTTGCCGCGTGTATATATGCCGTTGCCGGAATAACAGACGTTTTAGATGGCGTAATTGCGCGAAAATTCAATCTGATTACAAAGCTCGGCAAAATCCTTGACCCGCTCGCTGATAAAATGATGACTATAACAGTCTTTGTTTGTATTACGGTTGTCGGGCTAATCCCCTGGTGGACAATCGCCTTGATTTTTGCAAAGGATCTCCTTCTTGTTCTCGGCGGTGTGACGCTTTATCGCGAAATGTCCGCAGTGTTTAAGTCAAATATTCTCGGAAAGCTTGCAACGGTCTTTCTCGTCACAGGCGGTTGTGCAATTCTTCTCTTTGAAAACATACTTCCCGAAACTGCAAAGACAATTTTTGCATGTATCGCCGTTATCCTTTCTTTCCTCGCATTTTTTAGCTATCTCTATCAATACTGTAAATTCAAAAAAACACACGATACCACATCGTTTTAATCTTAAAAAAAGGACTGGTACTTTACTATGCAACCTACTTTATGCAGCAGATGCAAAAAAAACCTTGCTGTAATCTTTATCACTAAAATGGAGGGTGAAAATTCCGTAAGCGAAGGGATTTGTCTTAAGTGTGCAAGAGAGCTTGGAATCAAGCCCGTTGATGATTTTATGACAAAGCTTGGCATATCAGATGAAGAGCTCGATGCCATGACTACCGAAATGATGGGGATGTTAAACGGCGAAACCGACGACCTTCCCGCCATTTCTGATGACGACTCTGATGATAGTGACGGAAAAACAGCTACCTTCCCCTTCCTTAACAAGCTTTTCGGCTCAATGCCCTCGCAGCCTTCCGGAAACGCAGGTGAGCCAAAATCCGCTCATGAGCCGAACAAGGCAGACAAAAAGCCTGCTAAATACAAGCATCTTGACAACTTCTGCATTTCTCTGACAGAACGCGCAAAATCGGGCGCTCTTGACCGCATAGTCGGCAGAGAATCTGAAATTGAGCGAGTTATACAAATTCTCAACAGACGCCAGAAGAACAACCCCTGCCTTATAGGAGAGCCGGGTGTCGGAAAAACTGCTATTGCAGAGGGCCTTGCTATTAAGACTGCAGAGGGTGATGTCCCCGAGAAGCTTCGCGGCAAAGAAATTTATCTTCTCGACCTGACCTCGCTTGTTGCGGGAACGCAGTTCCGCGGCCAGTTTGAGAGCCGAATGAAGGGGCTTATTGACGACATAAAGAAAAAAGGCAACGTTATTCTTGTTATAGACGAGGTTCACAACCTCGTAGGCGCGGGCGATGCTGAAGGCTCGATGAATGCAGCAAACATTCTGAAGCCTGCCCTCTCCCGCGGCGAAATTCAGGTTATCGGTGCAACAACCTTTACCGAATACAGAAAGCATATTGAAAAGGACAGCGCGCTTGAACGCCGTTTCCAGACAGTTACTGTCAGTGAGCCGTCTATTGATGAAGCGGTTGAAATTATCCGCGGAATAGCTCATTATTATGAGGAATATCACGGCGTTAAAATAACCGACAAAATTGCGCGGCTTGCTGTAATCCTTTCCGAACGTTATATAACCGACCGTTTTCTTCCGGATAAAGCAATCGACCTTATAGATGAAGCTTGCTCTGACTTAAACCTCACAAGTGCGCTTATATGCGAGCGGAACGAAATCAGACGGAAGCTTTCGGAGATTGAAGCCGAGCGAGAGGCTCTCTCAGCAGAGCCTGCAGACTCTGCGTTTGAGAGGTTTGCAAATCTCAAAAGCGATGAGTGTCGGCTTCTTGAGCGGCTCTCTGAGATCGACTCCACCCCCACTCCCGAGCTGTCCATAGAGCACCTCGCAAAGGTCATTGAGTTATGGACAAAAATCCCCGCATCATCAATCCGTGAGACGGAGTTCAAGCGTTTATCCGAGCTTGAGGCCCGCCTGAAGGAGAGAATAATCGGCCAGGATGAGGCTGTAGCTGCCGTTGCGGCTGCAATTAAGAGAAACCGAGTTGGAATTTCTCCCAAGCGCAAGCCCGTATCATTTCTCTTTACAGGCTCGACAGGCGTCGGAAAAACGGAGCTTGTCAAGTGTCTTGCAGCTGACCTTTTTAACACTCCCGAATCTCTCATTCGCCTTGATATGTCAGAGTTTATGGAAAAGCACGCGGTGTCCAAGCTCATCGGCGCGCCTCCGGGATATGTCGGCTATGACGAAGCAGGCCAGCTTACGGAAAAAATCCGCAGAAAGCCGTATTCCGTTGTTTTGTTCGATGAGATTGAAAAGGCACATCCGGATGTACTGAACATTCTTCTTCAGGTTCTTGATGACGGGCGGATTACCGACGCTCAGGGGCGCGAGGTCAACTTTGAAAATGTTGTTATCGTTATGACCTCAAATGCCGGAAGTCAGTCAGGAAGCGGGACAGTTGGCTTTTCGCATACTGCCTCCGAGCAGAATCGCGAGCGCACGATGAAGGCGCTTTCCGATTTCCTCCGCCCTGAGTTTATAAACCGAATTGACGAAATTGTTGCCTTCAACCCGCTTTCACGCGACAATTTCAAGGCGATTGCGAAAATTATGCTTTCGGATCTCTCGGCTTCCCTTTCGGAAAAGCAGATTTCTCTCAATTTTGACGATTCTCTTATTGATTATCTTGCGGAAAAATCCTTCTCCCAGAAATACGGCGCGAGAAACCTTCGCCGTGTTATCCAGAAAGAGCTTGAAGACGTTATCGCAAATCTGATAATTGAGAATTACGAGAACACTATTACTGCCGTCGGAGTTACCGTCAACGACGGAAATCTCAGTGTAAAGGCAATTTAATCAAATAATTTTCCTGATTGGGGTAATACGATGAACATTCAGATTTATGGTGCAAAAAACTGCTTTGACACAAAAAAAGCAGAGCGTTATTTCAAAGAACGCAGGATCAAGTTCCAATCCGTTGACCTTCCGCGTTTCGGCCTCTCCCCTCGCGAATTTGAGCTTGTAAAAAGCCGCGTGGGGCTTGTTGCAATGATTAACAATAAAGCTAAGGGGTATGCAGATAGCTTTATCGAATACCTTGCAGATGATGTTGCAAAATGCGAAAAGCTCATGGAGAATCCATCTCTCATCACAACTCCAATCGTCAGAAACGGCAGAGAGATAACAATCGGCTTCTGCCCTGACATCTGGAAAACCTGGGAATAATATTAAACTCAGCTATCGGCCATATGGCTGATAGCTGTCAATTTGATTAAGGAATGGTATAAAAATGAAAATTTCCTGTGCTGTGTTTGACCTTGACGGAACACTTCTGACCCCGGAAAACAAAATTTCGGAAACTGACCTTTCAACGCTTCACGCTCTAAGCAAAAAAGGGGTTAAAATCATAATCGCAACGGGCAGGTCAGAGCTTCAGATAAAAGAATATATAAGCGCTTTAGGGATTGCAGATCCCGTCATCACCTGCAACGGCGGGGTTATAATAAACCCCATCACCCGCGAAATAATTCATCAGAAGTTTTTAAAAAGTGAGGATGCCGAGGCTATGCTCCGCGCGCTTGAGCTTGAGGGAACCGACTATCTTTTTTACACTCCTGATTTTGTGTACCACACCTATTCGAGCGAGCGCGTGAATTTCTATCTGGCATATAATGAAAGCACAAATGAAGAATTCCACGTTCCCATCCGGGTTGCATCAGAGTATCCGAAGGAAAAAGGCTTTGAAGACGTATTAAAAATCCTTGTTCACGACGATATAGAAAGAATCTCTGAACTTGAAGAACGCTTTAACCGGAACAATTCTCTCACCTTCGTTTCTTCAGGGCGTGACCCTGCAGGCCGCGACCTTATTGACATTATGCCCGATGCGACCTCAAAGGGAAACGCGATAAGGATTCTGGCAGAATATCTCGACATCCCAATTTCTGAAATCGTTGCCTTCGGAGACAGCCCAAACGATGCAGATATGCTCCTCAGCGCAGGCTTCTCTGTAGCGATGGGAAATGCAGATGATTCGATAAAGCAAATTGCAGACTTTGTTACGCTCCCGAATGACCAAAACGGAATCACACACGCACTCCGACACATTATGAAAAAGAGCTGAAAAAGAACACCGCTTCGGTTTTGCCCGAAGCGGTGTTTTATGCTTTAATTAGAAAAACTTGCGAATTGTTTCAGAAGCACCTGCCTGGTCAGCGCTGATTGTGATTACAAAATCAATTCCGTGTTCTGCGCCGAAGGACTCTGCCCAGAGGAGGAATTCCTCTGTTTCTTTAGTGCAATCGCACTTTGAAACCTTATAAAGGCTGTCAATAAAAATCTTTGAGAGGTCAAAGTTTGCAGAATGCATTCCGCAAATGAAGGCCTTGAGGTGTTCATAGCTTTCGATAAAGTATCCTGAAACGTCAACCAAGCGAGCCTTGTGACTTATATCATATGTAAGCTTCGTGCCACGCTCAACGCAAGCAACTGTCAAATCCTCAGCCGCAGCCTTGTTGGTGAGCTCAATAATCTGCTTTGTTTTTCCATGGCCCTGAAGTCCCATAATTACACGAACCATAATACACTCCTTACTCCGCAAAACGCGGTCCTCGCTTTCACGGCAAGCGATTGCCGAATTTCAACCTTTGCAGGTTGAGCTTTTGCTTATATATATGATAACACATTTTAGCCAAAAGCTCAATGGGTATTTAAATAAAATTTGTTACTTTTTTAAAATTTCTTCTCGAAGCTCCTCAAAGCCCGGTTTACCGAGAAGCGCAAACATATTTTTCTTATATGCCTCAACTCCCGGCTGGTCAAACGGGTTGACTCCGAGCGTATATCCTGAAAGCCCGCACGCAAACTCGAAGAAATAAACCATATAACCAAAGCTTGCTGCAGAAGAATCCGAAAGCTCAATGCACATATTCGGAACTCCGCCTGCCTCATGAGCGATAGCGGTGCCCATATAAGCATTGTCATTTACAAAATCAAGAGTTTTCCCCGCAAGATAATTGAGGCCGTCAAAATCCCCATCGTTATGCGGAACCTCTATGTCTTTTTTCGGCTTGCCTATTGAAACAAACGTCTCCTGGAGCATACGCTCTCCCTGCTGAATATACTGGCCCATAGAGTGAAGGTCTGCCGTGAGCTCGACTGATGCCGGAAAGATACCGACATTATCCTTTCCTTCACTTTCTCCGAATAGCTGCTTCCACCATTCTGCCATATACTTGAATTTCGGTTCAAAGCACGCAAGGATTTCAACCTTTTTTCCTTTTTCATACATGAGGTTCCGCGCTCCCGCATAAACCCATGCGGGATTTGTGAAGTCCTTTGTGTTGATAAGCTTTTCCATAGCTTTCCGAGCGCCGGAAAGCGCCGCGTCAATATCAATCCCGGCAACTGCCATGGGCAAAAGCCCGACGGGGGTAAGAACAGAGTATCTCCCGCCGACATTGTCCGGAATAACAAAGGTCTCATAGCCTTCGTTATCTGCAAGGGTTTTAAGCGCACCGCGCGCCTTGTCGGTCGTCGCGTATATTCTCTTCCTTGCATTTTCCTTGCCGTACTTTTTCTCTATCATATCCTTGAATATGCGGAAAGCTACGGCGGGCTCTGTGGTAGAGCCTGATTTTGAAATCACATTTATTGAAAAGTCGCGCTCGCCGATAATCCCGATTATTTCATTTATATAATCAGAGCTTAAGTTGTTTCCCACGAAATAAACTTCAGGCATCCCTTCAGTATGCTGATTATAGGAGTTGCCCTTTATAAACTCTATCGCAGCGCGCGCGCCGAGATATGACCCGCCTATGCCTATAACAAGAAGAACGTCGGAATCTGCCTTTATTTTTTCTGCACAGGCCTTCACACGCAAAAGCTCTTCCCCATCAATTTCTCCCGGCAAATTGAGCCAGCCGAGAAAATCCGAGCCTTTTCCCGTTTTGCCCACAAGCGTGTCATGCGCTTTTGAAAGACGGGGCAAAATTGAATTAAGCTCCTCTTTTGAAACATCATTTGCAATTCTTTCTACATTTATCTTAATCATACTTTTTCTCCATTCAAATCAGAATTGCTCAGCTTGTTAACAGTTTATTTACCGACTGTTTTTCTTTTGTTTACAGTTCATCAACTATTTTTTCGTTTTTTAATGATATACTACAAATATGCACAGAACATGTGTACATTAAACAATCCCCATACTCATCCCCCTTGAACGAGGTTTGCGGAATTTTGCCGCGGGCCTTGTTCTCTTTTAATTATATCACTTTTGCGAAAATAAATTACTCCCTAAAAAGAATTCTGCAATTTTGATTGCTGAATTTTTTTTATGATTCTTAGGATAAAATCTGTCTTCTTCTTGAGAGGTTCAATGTGCCGTCCTGCATTGAAGAAAGGTCATCAAGCGTTTTTCCCGTTCCGTAAACAACACACGAAACAGCCTCGTCTGCAACGCGGGTGTCAATGCCGGTCTTTGACTGGATAAGCTCCGCAAATCCCCATACAAGCGCGCCGCCGCCCGTAAGAACGATTCCGTTTGTTGAAATATCGCCGACGAGCTCGGGCGGTGTGCGTTCAAGAACGTTGTGGATAGACTCGACGATTCTTGTTGCCGGCTCTTCAAGCGCTTCAAGCATTTCGCTTGATGTGACCGTGAAAATTCTCGGAAGCCCTGTCATAAGGCAACGCCCCTTGATTTCCATTGAAATTTCTTCAGGGCGCGGGAAAACGCAACCAATGTTGATCTTAAGATCCTCGGCAGTACGCTCGCCTATAAGCACGTTGTGCTTGCGGCGTATGTACTTGACGATGTATTCATCGAAGTGGTCGCCCGCAATTTTGATAGAAGAAGACTCAACTATATTAGAGAGAGAGATTACAGCTATGTCGGTAGTTCCTCCGCCGATGTCGATAACCATATTCCCGTCCGGCTCGTCAATCTTAATGCCCGCGCCGATTGCTGCGGCAATAGGCTCTTCGATAAGATAGACAGCTCTTGCGCCTGCCTGACGGCCCGCATCTATAACTGCGCGTTCTTCAACTTCGGTTATTCCGCTCGGAACACAGATAACAACGCGCGGCTTTATGAGGCTAAATCCTCCCATAACACGGCGGATGAAGTTCTTAATCATATGCTCTGTCATTTCGTAGTCCGAAATAACGCCGCCGCGAAGCGGGCGAATTGCGATGATGTTACCCGGGGTTCTCCCGAGCATTTTCTGTGCTTCAAGGCCTACCTTCAAAACCTTGTCGGTAGTCTTATCGACTGCAACAACCGACGGCTCGCGAAGGACTATACCCTTTCCCTTAACATAGACGAGGATAGAAGCAGTTCCCAAATCAATTCCAATATCTCTGCTAAATACCATTTGCATTACCACCTCAAATTTTATTCATAAGTATATTATACCCTATTTTGAAAATTTTTCAATTCTTTTTTCTCTGACGTGTTTTTGCGACCGTAACTATATACACCTTATCTGCCCCTGCAGTCTTCAGGACACGCGCACATTCGCTCACAGTGCTTCCTGTTGTGAAAATATCGTCAATCAGAACGATTCGTTTCCCTGTAGGGTCAAACGATGCCGTGTCATAAGCGCCGAGGATATTCGCCATACGCTTCGAGATATCCGGTTGACGCGATTGCGGAGCGGTATCGCGGCTTTTGATAAGAGTTCTTACCGGTTGCACCCCAAGCCTTTTTGAAACCTCCTCAGCAAGAAGCCTTGCCTGGTCATATCCTCGGCTTCGAAGGCGCCGCTTGCTCAGCGGAACCCATGAAATTATATCATATTGTCCCAAAAGACATTCTTTTATGCACTCCTCAAGATATACCGCAAAATCTACCGAATATTTTGAAAGACCACCGAATTTATATCTTATGAGCGCGTTTCGGACATCTCCCTCATAATGAAAGTATGAATAGACGCCATCAACAAACATCACGGATTCGCCTGATTCCTTCGAGCTTCGCCTCGGCAAGGTTGCTTTGCATTTGTCGCAAACCCCGTCTTCCTCCATCACCCTGCGGCAAAACACGCATTTCGGGGGGAAGATGTATTTACTTATAAAGTCACGAAACCTCACAAAAACACCACCTAATTCAACAGTGATAAAATCCTTGCGCGCAGCGCGCTGTATCTGTTTCGCTGTTTTTTGTTGTTTACCATATATTCTATTACTCCTACGTCGCCGACAATTATCAGAAGCTCTCTCGCCCTTGTCATTGCCGTATACAAAACGCTTCGATGCAAAAGCGCCGGTGCGCTCTTCCCCGCGGCAAGAACTACCGCGCGAAACTCGCTACCCTGAGATTTATGCACAGTCATAGCATATGCAAGCTCAAGCTCGTGTAGCCCCGAAAAAGGATAGTGGACAAGCTTCGAATCAAAATTGACGGTAAGCATTTCATCGCGTGTGTCTATGCTTATTATTTCGCCTATATCGCCATTAAAAACACCGTATCCCACTTCGCCGCCATACATACTGTACCAGGCGGTGGTGTAGTTGTTCTTAATCTGCATAACGCGATCGCCGAGGCGAAAAAGCCTGTCGCCGATTCTCTTTTCATCTTTTCCTTCCTCCGGCGGGTTAAGCTCTGCCTGAAGCCTTCGGTTAAGCTCAACTGTTCCTATCTCTGCCTTTCGGCTGACTGAAAGCACCTGAATCTGGGATGATGGAATCTTCATATTTTCAGGAAGCCGCCTCTTGCAGAGTTCAAGCACCGTCTCGACAATATCTTCATCCTTATTTCTTCTTAGAAAGAAGAGGTCGTTGTCATTTTTCTTAAGGTCGGGAAGGTCTCCGCTATTTACCGCGTGCGCCCCTACTATTATATCGCTCTCCGCCGCTTGTCTGAAAATATGAGAAAGGCGAACTGTCGGAAAGCTTTCTGAATTGAGAAGGTCGTTAAACACGTTACCCGGGCCGACAGACGGAAGCTGGTCCGCATCTCCGACAAGAATGAGTTTGCACCTTGCAGGAAGTGCGCGAAGCGTTGCTGCAATAAGAGAAATATCAACCATAGACATCTCATCAATTATAAGGACATCTGCTTCAAGCGGGCTATGTTCATTTTTCGCAAAGACCGGCTCAATCGCGCCGTCTTCATAGCATATTTCAAGGAGACGGTGGATTGTTTTTGCTTCAACCTTACAAAACTCACTCATTCGCTTTGCCGCGCGCCCTGTCGGCGCTGCGAGCATCACGCGAAGCTTCATTTTATCAAATGCAGAGAGCATCCCCTGAATTACAGTTGTTTTTCCCGTTCCGGGGCCTCCCGTGAGAAGCATAACCGAGTTATTCACAGCCATATCAATGGCACTTTTCTGCATAGGCTCAAACTCTATTCCACACTCCGCTTCAGCCCGCGTTATGAGTTCTTCGCACGATATACCCGCGCGATCGTTTCTCATTGACATCGCCGAAAGCTTTTTTGCGACGTATGTTTCATTATCATACAGCCGTGAGAGATAGCACGCGCATACTCCGCAGATTTCCTCAGAAATAATCTCGCCCTCATCTATCAGCTTTGATATTGTTGCTTCTATGTCCGTTTCCTCAAGATTTAAAAGCTTTGCTGTTGCGTAAGCAAGCTTATTTTTGGGCAGAAACGTATGCCCCGAATCGGAATTAAAGCGCAGCTCATAAAGAACAGCCGCAGAAAGCCTTTCTCGCGAATCACCTTCAAACCCCATATTTAAGGCAAGCCTGTCCGCCTTGTAAAACGGAACACCGATGTCCGCGCCGGAAAGGATATACGGATTGTTCCTTACCGCCTCAGAAGCATTTTTGCCGTAGCTGTGAAAAAGCGAGACGGCAATCTCCGGCTCAAGCCCGTTTTCATTGAGAAACTCCATAAGCAGCATCAATGCATTTTGCAACTCAAACTGGCGGCCTATCTGCTCTGCCTTTTTTGCGGTAATCCCCGCAACCTCGCAAAGGCGCTTCGGATAGCGTTCAATTATATAGAGACTGTCGTCTCCAAAAAGCTCTACAATTTTTTCAGCAGTTTTTCTGCCGATTCCGCGAATAGTACCTGATGACAAGTATTCAAGGATGAGTGCCGACGAAGTGGGCAGCGTTCTGTGAAACGATGAAATTTTGAACTGCTCGCCATAGGATGCGTGGTTTGCCCACGTTCCGCTCGCCTCTATGTATTCCCCTATCCCGGCAAACGGCACACACCCGACAGCAATAATCTCACTGCCGTCTTCATCTATTAACTTCAAAACGGCATATCCGTTATCGTCGTTCTTAAAAATTACGGACTCAATAACGCCGCAAATCATCAATTCTTCAGCCATTATTTTTCCTTTCGGTCTAACTTCTTTATTCTTCCGGAAAACCGCTCGAACGAAAATGGCTCGGAGCCATCAGATAAGAAAATACAATGAAACGAAAACGTCAAAGCGTATATTATAACAAATGCAGAAAAAATTGCGACAACAGCATCAGATATTACAGCAAGCAGCATATCAGCCACACCTCCGCAATATCTTATGCAAAGGCTGTGCTATGCGTGAAGAGAGAGAAAATCAATGGCTCCTATGAAGCCGTATGAAACGCCGGCAACAATGATGGCGGCAATTATAACCCCAGCAAAAATCGCGGGCAAAGCGTTCTTAAGACGCATACCCAAAAGCCCGGCAAGCATGGCGCCTGTCCACGCGCCCGTTCCCGGAAGCGGAATTGCAACGAGTATCACAAGCCCGATGATTTCGTACTTTGAGATGATGCTTTGTTTCCCCATAACGTGCTTTTCGCTCCAGTCGGCAAAGCCTTTGAACAGACGCTTTGTTTTAAGCCAGTCAAAAATCTTTCGGACAAAAAGAACAATAAACGGAATCGGAAGCATATTCCCGACAATTGAAATGATGAAGTTTGACCAGAACGGAATTTCGAGCGCGGCGCCATACGGAATCGCGCCGCGAAGCTCGGCAACGGGAACCATGGATATGAGAAAAACTATCAATTCGGGAGCAATTGCCACAGCACACACCTTCTTTGAAAACATATGTTATATTATAACATTTTTTTAACAAATACACAAGCACAATAATTTACGGTAACGGCGGTTAATATTTTCAAAATGTGTATTCTTTAGGGAATAATTGTCCAAAATAGAAAATATATATAGAGTACCGGGAAGTTTAATTGGCCCATTGAGGCTGCTTAGGAGGTTTTTATATGGACAAGGCATTACAGAAGAGATACACGGTTTTTCGCAAAAAAGTTTCTCCGTTTTTTAAGAGGTTTTTCACAAAACCTGTTGTCGATGAGCTTGACAAAGATCGAAAGCTTCTCCTTGCTGACATTGAAAAAGCAATTTCCGATATACGACATGCCCGCTCGTGCTTCGAGGAAGCCTCAAGTCCCGAGATGATTGAAGCGTGCATATACGAAATAAAATCAGCAGAAGCGCGATACAGCTTTCTCCTTCGCAAGGCAAAGCTTTCATCATTAGCTGAGGAAACCTTCGCACAAGGAAAGCTCAAAATCTGATCCGGGGTGTGCCACTTATGCACAAAAATTTAATTTTCCTTTTTCTTTTTTGCTTCGTTATCCTTCTTTTTCTTTCTAAAAATATACGGCGCGCGTCAATGCGCGCAGTTCTCGGTTTATGTACTCTTACCGCCGCAAAGCTCTTAAATCTCGGGGTTGCTCTGAACCTGGTCGGGTTTTCCCTTTCCTGCTTTCTCGGGATTCCGGGAGCCGTGTCGTATATAGCAATTTCTCAAATCCTAAAGTGAAGAAGCAGGGGGCTTCTACCCCCTGCTTCTTTTAACTTTCAGAAAATTTTAGTTGCAGTTATTGCCGCAAAGAAGCCAAACTACTACGATAGCTGCGATGATGATGATCCAGTTGCAGCAGTTGTCAGAGAAATTGTCGTTACATAACATGTGGCTGATACCTCCTAAAAGTTTTTTCACTTCATTCTATGTTCTCAGCCAAAATTGGTTACTGGAAAATTTTTCCAAAAAAGTTGTTGACATTTTTTGGAAATTCTGTTATTATATATGTGATGAGAGACAAACGCTCTTTCAAAGAGCGGATGTCCATTCATATCTTTATCCCCACAACCCACTTCATTGGCGCCTGATGCTCTCCTCCTTTGAGCTTCAGGCGCTCCTTCTTTGTATCAAAACCGAGCTTTACGGCAATAATAAGGATACCACATTTTGAATGGAAGTGATTGTAATGAGTTCACAGAAACGCCTGACAATTGCCGCATGCGCACTTTTCATAATGCTCGGTTTTTTAAGCGGAGGAATCTCGAAGCTTTGGGAATCAAAAAAGGAGAATTCTGATGCGCCAACAGAAAATGTAGATGCCTTTTCTCCCGCAGAAGATGAAAAGCTTTTAGAAAACGAAAAGTATACCGTGAAAATACAAGACGGCATTTTAGTTGTCTTCAATGAAGCTGACGACACCCGGCCGATAATTGTTACCGACATTTACGCCGGCACGCTTCGCCATTTTGACCGCGAACAGCTTGCCGAAGGAATTGTTGTGAACGGCGAGCTTGAGCTTCAGAGCCTGCTCGAAGATTTTTCAAGCTGATGGGAGAATTAAATTATGCTTTCTAGTAATTTTGACGATGTAGCTTCCCTGTTCTCAAAGAAAATGCGACTAAATGCAAGTTTTGACCTCGTCAAACGCGATATCACAATCTGCAAAAAGCGTGCCTTTCTCCTTTTTGTTGACGGCTTTATGAAGGATGAGATTTCAGAAAGGCTTATGGATTTTTTCTTTAACGTAACAGATGAGGCTATGGTCCGGGATGCTGAAACCTTTTCTGAAAACTGCGTTCCTTATGTTGAGGTTACGACTGAAGAGAATGCCGAAAAAGCAATCGAACAGGTCTTGTCCGGTGCGATGATTCTTTATATAGAAGGGTTTTCAAAATGCATCTCTATCGACCTTCGAACATATCCGCAGCGCGAAATAGCGGAGCCTGATCGCGACAAGGTCTTCCGCGGGTCTCACGACGGTTTTGTTGAAATTCTTATTTTTAACACTGCCCTCCTGCGGCGGAGAATTCGCGATACGAATTTTTCAGTTGAGTATCATACTCTCGGAACGCGTTCTAAAACCGATATTGCTCTGTGTTATATTGAAGGGAAAGCAGATGAGAAGCTCCTTTCTAAGATACGCGAAAAGCTTAAGAGAGCTGATGTGGAGGCTCTCACTATGAATCAGGAGAGCCTTGCCGAGATTCTCTCTCCTCGACGTTGGTTTAATCCGTTTCCCAAGTTTAAATACTCAGAACGCCCTGACACAACCGCCGCCCAGCTTTTCGAGGGGGATATTATAATTCTCGTGGATAATGCACCGAGCGCTATGATAATTCCCGCAACTGTCTTTGATATAATGGAAGAGGCGAACGATTATTACCTGCCGCCCATCACCGGAACATATCTCCGCCTTTGCCGGTTTCTCGTCACCTTCCTGACAACATTTCTTACACCTACCTGGGTTCTTCTCCTCAAGAATCCCGAATGGATTCCCAAGTGGCTGTCGTTTATAAGAGTTGACGCCCCAATAAATGTTCCGATTTTTCTGCAGCTTCTTATCCTTGAAATTATGATAGATGGGCTTAAGCTTGCCTCACTCAACACCCCGAATATGCTGACAACCTCTCTTTCTATGGTGGGTGCAATTATCGTCGGTGACTTTGCCGTAGAATCGGGGTGGTTCGTTCCGCAAACTCTTCTGTATATGGCGCTTGTAGCAGTTGCAAATTATACACAGCCGGGATTTGAACTCGGCTATGCTTTGAAATTTATGAGGATGCTGCTTCTTGTGCTTGTAGGGGCGTTTAGCTTTACAGGCTATATCACCGGAGTTCTTGCCATTTTCATCATTCTTCTCGCCAATAAAACTGTTTCCGGCCATTGTTACCTGTATCCGCTTATTCCCTTTAACTTCAAAGATTTTAAAGCTAAGGTTTTGCGAATGAGGATATCCCAAAAATGAGAGTTCCTCCGAATTGTACTTGATATACGTGTCAAACAATGTGTTTTTCGCATAATGTATAGCAAAGTACATTCGGAGGGATTTTATGTTTTCATCTTTCTTTTTAGGCGCAAATTCAGGTGGCGGTTTCCACTCCTTTTACAAAGAGCTTATCGACCTCAGTAAAGCTCACGCGGTTTACATTTTAAAAGGTGGCCCCGGAAGCGGCAAATCCTCGCTTATGCGCCGCGTTATGAAAAAAGCCGAGGAGAACTCTATTCCGGTTGAAAAAATATACTGCTCCTCTGACCCTGACTCGTTAGACGGAGTTGTCTTCCCGACGCTTGGCACGGCAATAGTCGACGGCACAGCCCCGCACGTTACAGAGCCTTCCTTTCCCCTCGCAGTTGAACAATATGTAAATCTCGGGCAGTTTGCCGATATTCCGAAAATTCAGGAACACAAAAAAGAGATTATTGAAGTTAAAAATAAATACTCCGCTTATTTTGACCACGTTTACCGCATGTGCGCATGCGCTGAAAAAATTGACGATGAGCTTTTTGATATTGCGCTTGGCGCGATTAGTGTTGAAGCCTTGAAAAAGAAAGCGCGCGCAATTGCTTCCCGCGAGATAGTTGGAAAAGGAAGCGGAGCGGAGGCAAAACGACGCTTTTGCGAGGCTATTTCTCCAAAGGGATACTTATCGTTGCTCTCAGGCTGCGAAGAAGAAGCAAAGCGAATATATATAATTGAAGATTCATATGGGCTTTCTCACTTTATTCTTTCAGAAATCAAGTCCGCCTGCTTATCAGCCGGATATCCGTGCATCACCTGCCATAGCCCGCTTAAGCCCTCGCAAATTTCACACCTGCTTATCCCGGAGCTCTCAATTGCGTTTATCTCCTCCTCAAGAGATATTCCCATTAATCTCGAGTATTACAGGAAAATCCGTCTGGATTCGAAGGTTGAAGCCGCGCTTGAAGGCTCTGCCCGAGCAAACGCAAGAAATCTGCGACGCATAAGGCGTGCCTTTTTGGGCAATGCCTGTGAGCTTCTCTCCTCCGCAAAGCTTGTTCACGACGAGCTTGAAGAAATATATAACCCGCATATAGATTTTGAGCGATTATATGCTTTTGCAGATGAGTTTGCAAGCAAGCTCTTGTCTCTCGGTGAATAATTATTTAAAGGAAAAGAAAAAAGGATTACTTCAGAGGCTTGAAACTCTGAGGTAATCCTTTTACGCTATGTGTTAGATGAGCTCGATTATTGCCATCTCAGCACAGTCACCGCGGCGCGGGCCGAGCTTTGTGATGCGGCAATATCCGCCGTTGCGCTCTGCATACTTCGGAGCAATCTCGTCAAAAAGCTTCTTGACGACGTCTTCCTTAGTTATAAAAGCAAGAGCCTGACGCTTATTGTGAAGAGTATTTGTCTTTCCGAGAGTAATCATCTTCTCGGTAAGAGGACGAACTTCCTTTGCACGCATAAGCGTTGTTTCAATTTTTCCGTTTTCAAGCAAATACGTAACCATTGCGCGAAGCATTGCCATACGTGCGTCTGTGGTACGTCCGAGCTTACGTGTTCCGGGCATTGTTATACCTCCTTTTATAATGGCTCATGCCGCAAGCGGGACATTAATTGTCCTCGCTTGCAAGTGAGAGCCCCATAGTATCAAGTTTGTTGATAACTTCCTCAAGAGATTTATGACCGAGGTTACGAACCTTCATCATATCCTCCTGAGTCTTATTTATGAGATCCTCAACCGTGTTTATTCCCGCACGCTTTAAGCAGTTAAAGGAACGAACTGAAAGGTCAAGCTCCTCAATTGTCATCTCAAGAACCTTATTGCGCTGATTTTCAGCCTTCTCAATTACTGTAGAAGTGTTGCCGATGTCCTCAGACAAATCAATAAAGAGCGAGAGATGGTCGTTTAATATCTTTGCGCTGTACGAAACTGCATCACGTGCAGAAATCGTTTTGTTCGTCCATATCTCAATGGTGAGCTTGTCATAGTCGGTCATATTGCCGACGCGTGTGTTCTCGACATAGTAGTTCACCTTGTGAACAGGCGTGTAGATAGAATCTATCGGAAGGACGCCGATTGCAGCCTGAGGCTCTTTGTTGCGCTCTGCTGAAACGTATCCACGGCCGTGTGCAAATGTAAGCTCCATGGAAAGAGATGCATTTGCGCCGAGTGTTGCGATGTGAAGCTCGGGGTTTAATATCTCAACCTCGCCGGTAGACTGGATGTCTCCTGCAGTGACCTCTCCTTCTTCAGAAACGTCAATGGAAACCGTCTGCGGCTCATCTGTATGAAGCTTCGCAACAATCTTCTTTATGTTGAGAACTATCTCTGTTACGTCTTCCTTAACTCCGGGAATCGTTGAAAACTCATGTGCGATTCCTGCAATCTTGATAGCTGTAACAGCGACACCGGGAAGCGATGAAAGAAGCACGCGGCGGAGTGAGTTGCCAAGGGTTGTGCCATAGCCTCTCTCCAGCGGCTCGATTATAAACTTTCCGTAAGAACCGTCCTCAACTAAATCCAAACACTCTATACGGGGCTTCTCAATTTCTATCATCATAAATGTTTACCCTCCTTTTTGCGGCAGTGCCGCGCTTAATTACACTCGTAGCTCCGAGGGCCTTATGAAACCTTACTTAGAGTACAACTCGACGATGAGATGCTCCTCAATCGGAAGATCAATATCTGCTCTATCCGGAAGATTCATAACTTTAGCCTCGAATGTTGTTTTATTGAAGTCAAGCCACTTCGGTGCAACACGTGAAGAGTTGGCTTCAACAACGTCCTTGAACTTTGTAAGTGAGCGGCTCTTTTCGCATACTGCGACGACATCGCCTGCCTTTAAGAGGTAAGACGGGATATTAACTCTCTTGCCGTTTACTGTAAAGTGACCGTGGTTTACAAGCTGGCGCGCCTCAGGACGGCTCATTGCAAGACCAAGTCTGTAAACAACGTTATCAAGACGTGACTCGAGAATGCGGAGAAGGTTTTCACCGGTGATACCCTGCTTCGCAACAGCCATTTCAAAATACTTGTGAAACTGAACCTCGTTTACGCAATAATAGCGTCTTGCCTTCTGCTTCTCACGAAGCTGCAGACCGTACTCTGAGAGCTTTTTGCGGCCCTTACCGTGCTGACCCGGAGCCTGTGCCGGACGGCGGTCAAGAGCGCACTTGCCTGTATAGCAGCGGTCTCCCTTTAAATGAAGCTTCTGATTTTCTCTGCGGCAGAGCCTGCAGACAGCTCCTGTATATCTTGCCATTTGTTTTACACCTCCAAAAAACTATACGCGCCTTCTCTTCGGCGGGCGGCAACCATTGTGCGGAATCGGAGTAACGTCTTTGATCATGTTAACTTCAAGGCCTGCTGCCTGAAGCGCACGGATTGCAGCCTCACGGCCTGCACCCGGACCCTTAACATAAACTTCAACTGTCTTAAGACCGTGCTCCATAGCTGCCTTTGCAGCTGTTTCAGCTGCAACCTGAGCTGCAAACGGAGTGGACTTACGGGATCCGCGGAAGCCCATGCCGCCGCTTGATGCCCATGAAAGTGCGTTTCCGTTAAGGTCTGTGATGGTTACCATTGTATTGTTGAAGGAGGAACGGATATGTGCCGCGCCATTTTCTATATTCTTACGCTCGCGACGCTTTCTTGATACGCCCTTCTTTGCTGTTTTAGGACTAGCCATTTAACATAACCTCCTTACTTCTTCTTGTTTGCAATCGTCCTCTTCGGACCCTTGCGTGTTCTTGCGTTTGTCTTTGAGCGCTGTCCGCGAACCGGAAGGCCCTTTCTGTGTCTGAGGCCGCGATAGGAACCAATCTCGATAAGACGCTTGATGTCAAGAGCAAGTTCACGGCGAAGGTCGCCTTCTACTGCAAAATTCTTGCCGATGTAATCACGAAGCTTGACTTCGTCTTCCTCGGTAAGATCCTTGACGCGTGTGTCAGGATTTACTCCCGTTGCAGCCAGTATCTGGTTTGAACGCTTTCTTCCGATACCGAAAATATATGTGAGTCCAATTTCGACTCTCTTCTCTCTCGGAAGGTCAACTCCGGCTATACGTGCCATTTAACATACCTCCAATTTTGTATGTGGGTTTTTGATTAACCCTGCTTTTGCTTATGCTTTGGATTGTCGCAAATAACCATTACGCGGCCTTTACGGCGAATGATTTTGCACTTTTCACAAATAGGCTTTACCGACGGTCTAACTTTCATAATCGTAAAAAGCTCCATTTCTCCGGCAATTTTCTTATTTGCACCCTGCCGCCGTCTTTGCCGGTATACGACGCGGGTTTTTATGCATTTACTTAGAACGCCATGTGATGCGTCCACGTGTCAAATCGTACGGCGACATCTGCACCGTTACCTTATCTCCCGGAAGAATTCGAATGAAATTCATACGAAGCTTTCCTGAGATATGAGCTAAAATCTTGTGCCCGTTTCCGATGTCCACCTGGAACATCGCATTAGGCAGCGCCTCTATGACGGTACCTTCGAGCTCGATTACGTCATCTTTAGCCAAGCAAATTACCTCCCTCTGCTTGTAAGTGCATTTCGGAAAATCCCGATAATGCTTTGCGCATCTCGCTGTTTAATACCTTTTCACCTGAACGGAGTTTTTGCGAAACACGCGACTCGCAATCTGATATGACTACCTTCACGTGCTTTCGCTTTTTCTTCTTTGCGGACTCTATCCTTCGAAGACTTCCGTCAGCAAGGTACACGAAGTTCTCTTCGGTTTTTAATACGTAGAACAGTCGCTCCTTGTCGCGACCTGCGAGAGAAATAACTATATGTCCAACATCTGCTTCCATTTTTTATTTCCTCTACTAAGATTCACTTGCCAAGGTTAATATTTCAGGGCCGTTCTCTGTTATTAACACCGAGTTTTCATAATGGGCAGACAGCTTTCCGTCCCGCGTTTTCACGGTCCAGCCGTCGCTTAGCTCTTTGACGGTATAAACGCCCTGATTTACCATAGGCTCAACGGCTATCGTCATTCCGCTGACAAGCCGCGCCCCGACGCCCGGTTTGCCGAAGTTCGGCACCTCAGGCTCCTCATGAAGCTTTGAACCTACACCGTGTCCAACATATTTCCGGACTACCGAAAAACCGTTTTCTTCGACATAGCTCTGAATTGCATGAGAAATATCAGAGATTCTGTTGCCCGTGTGAGCGTATTTCATACCCTCATAGAAGCTCTGCCGGGTTACATCTATAAGTCTCTGTGCCTCATCATCAATCTTCCCTACGGGGAAGGTGTTGGCACAGTCGCCGATATAGCCCTGATATGTCGCCCCTACATCAATTTTTACCAAGTCGCCCTCTTTGAGAGTTCTCGCACCCGGTATGCCGTGAATTACCTCGTCGTTTACCGAAATACAAGCTGCACCGGGAAAGCCGGCATATCCAAGGAAGCTCGGATATGCTCCGTCTTTCTCAATTGACCGCTTAATTAGTTCGTTTAACTCTCTGGTTGTAATTCCCGGTGCCACTGCACGTCCTGCAGCAGCAAGAGCGTTTGCCGCTATGCGACCTGCACAGCGCATAAGCTCTATTTCACGTTTTGATTTTATTTGTATCATAAGCTCTTACCTCCCATCACTGCACAAGCAGTGCGTTTGAAGCACAAACCTTATACATTTTATACCCCCAGGGCCTCAAAAACACGTCGGGTTGTGTCGGATATTCCGTCGCTTCCCTTAACGCTTTTAAGGATTCCCTTTGATTCATAAAACGCAATAAGCGGTTCTGTCTGCTTATGATATACCGAAAGTCTGTCGCGAACTGTCTCGGGTGCATCATCCGCGCGGAGAACAAGCTTCCCGCCGCAGGAATCACACACGCCGTCACTCTTCGGTTTTTTATGCTCTGTATGATAGGAAGCCCCGCAGCTTTCGCATACCCGGCGACCGCTCATACGGGTTTCTATTACCGAATCATCGACTTCTATCGAGATAACCACATCTATTTCGACGCCCATCTCGTCAAGAGCCTCGGCCTGCGCAACTGTTCTCGGCATACCGTCAAGAATGAATCCATTCTTGCAGTCATCCGACAAAAGGCGCTCTGATACAATACCGACAACGACTTCATCCGGAACAAGCTTTCCCGCATCCATAAATGACTTTGCCATTATCCCGCGTTCTGTCTTGTTCTTGATTGCTTCCCTCAGAATATTCCCGGTAGAAATAGTCGGGATGCTGAGCTTTTTGCAAATGAGCTCTGCCTGAGTTCCTTTTCCGGCACCCGGGGCGCCGAGGAGAATAAGCTTCATTTTGCGTTTGCCCTCCTATTCAAGGAAGCCCTTATAGTTTCTCATCATAAGCTGAGATTCGAGCTGCTTTACTGTTTCAAGCGCAACACCTACAACGATGAGTACCGAAGTACCGCCGATTGAGAGGTTGATGCCCGGTGTGAAGTTTCCGACGACAATCGGAAGAACTGCTACAACACCGAGGAACAATGCGCCAAAGAGCGTAATCTTGTTCATAACCTTTGTTATAAAATCAGCAGTCGGCTTGCCCGGACGGAAGCCCGGAAGAAATCCGCCGTTGTTTTTAAGGTTATTTGCAATTTCAGTCGGGTTGTACTGAATAGCTGCGTAGAAATAGCTGAATGCTACGATGAGAATGAGGTAGATAACTGCATACGGCCAGCTGTTCGGAGCAAAGACCTTATCCAGCATAAACTGCCAGAAGCCGCTCTTATTCGGGAAGAACGCAGCAATTGTAGCCGGGAAAGTCGCAATACTTGATGCAAAGATGATAGGCATAACGCCTGACATATTTACTTTAATCGGCAGATGTGTGCTGCGGCCGCCGTACATCTTACGGCCAACTACGCGCTTTGCATACTGGATGGAAAGTCTGCGCTCTGCACCATCAAAGAAGATGATGAACGCGATTACTGCAAGGAATACAACGATAATTGCACCGATTCCATACCACTGAAGGTTTGCATAGTTACCGATAAGAGACTGAATCGCAGGGTATACACGGGAAATGATACTTACGAAAAGAATCATTGAGATTCCGTTTCCAATACCATGCTCCGTGATCTGCTCACCAAGCCACATAATAAACGCTGAACCTGCTGTGAAGGATGCGATAATTGAGATAGCAACCAAGGTTCCGTTCAAGCCCTGAACGTCGATAAAGCTTGTGCCTGTACCTGCGCCGTTCTTGAGCAATGAATAGTAAGCAAACCCCTGGAGAAGAGCTATTGCAATTGTGACATAGCGAGTGATTGATGCGATTTTCTTCTTGCCCTCTTCGCCGCCTTCCTTTGAAAGACGCTCAAGAGCAGGAATTGCAACTGCTAAAAGCTGCATAATGATTGATGCGTTGATATACGGCTGAATGGACAGCGCGAATATCTTAGCCTGTTCGAAAGCACCACCGGACATAACGTTCATAAATCCGAAAATAGTATTGCCGTAAGTGTCAAAAAGACCGCTTAAGAGTTCAGAATTTATAAACGGAACCGGGATTGCAGAGCCAAGCCTGAAGATGAAAAGGCATATAAGCGTGAATATCATCTTGCTGCGAAGCTCAGGAACTTTCCATGCGTTCTTAATTGTAGTAAACAATTAGACCACCTCGACCTTCCCTCCGGCGGCTTCAATCTTTGCCTTTGCCGATTCGGAGAAAGCATTAGCTTTTACTGTAAGCTTCTTTTTGAGATCACCGTTTCCGAGAACACGGAGGCCGTCTTCAGCCTTACGGATAATCTTCTTAGCAAGGAGCTCTTCGACACCTACAAAGGCGCCGTTGTCGAATGCGTTGAGAGCATCGACATTAACTATTGCGTACTTCTTTGCAAAGATATTGTTAAAACCACGCTTCGGGAGACGTCTGGTAATAGGCATCTGACCGCCTTCGAATCCGATACGGACACCGCCGCCGGATCTCGCGTTCTGACCCTTATGACCTTTTCCCGCTGTTTTGCCATTGCCCGAGCCGGGACCCCTGCCCTTACGCTTAACGTCGCTGACAGAGCCTGCTGCGGGAGATAATTCGTGCAGTTTCATAGCTACACCTCCCTATTAAACTTCTTCGACCTTGACAAGATAAGAAATCTGAGCTATCTTGCCACGAGTCTGCGCATTGTCAGGCTGCACTGTAACGTTATTGACCTTTTTAAGGCCAAGCGATTTGGCGGTGGCAATGTGCTTATCAATTCTGCCAACCAAGCTTTTGGTGAGCGTTATTTTAAGTTGAGACACTACTTTGCCCTCCTACTAATCTTAAATTTCGTCAACTGCTTTTCCGCGAAGGACTGCAACATCCTCAGCAACACGAAGAGACTTAAGACCCTCCATTGTAGCAGTAACAACATTCTGCGGATTGTTGGAGCGGAGGCACTTCGTACGAATATCACGAATACCTGCAACCTCTAAAACCGCACGAACAGGACCTCCGGCGATAACACCGGTACCGGGAGCTGCCGGCTTAAGAAGCACCTTTCCTGCACCAAAGATACCAACGACCTCGTGCGGAATTGTTGTGCCCAAAAGCGCGATTTTTACCAGGTTCTTTTTCGCGTCCTCAATACCCTTGCGGATTGCATCCGGAACTTCAGCTGCTTTGCCGAGTCCGAAGCCGACAGTGCCCTTGCCGTCACCGACAACTACGAGCGCTGCGAACTTAAAGATACGACCACCCTTAACGGTTTTAGATACTCGGTTAAGAGATACGACTCTTTCCTGAAACTCATCGTTTCTTTCTTCAAATCTTCCTGCCATAAAAATCTTACCTCCTCCCGATTAAAACTGAAGTCCGCCCTCGCGAGCGCCTTCTGCAAGTTCTTTTACACGTCCGTGGTAAACATAACCGCCGCGGTCAAAAACAACCTCAGTTATGCCTTTTGCCTTTGCTCTCTCGGCAATCATTGCGCCGACCTTCTTGGCAGCTTCTTTGTTGCCGCCGTTGCCCTCAAAACCGCTTTCAACAGAGCTTGCTGATACAAGGGTGTTACCTGTTGTATCGTCGATAATCTGAGCATAGATGTTCGACAAGCTACGGAAAACGTTAAGGCGAGGACGCTCGGCTGTTCCGCTTATCTTCGCGCGAACTCTCTTGTGGCGAATCAAGCGCTTTTTGTTTGAATCAACTTTGGATACCATTTAAGCGCACCTCTCTTTACTTCTTCTTGCCGCCGGCTTTACCTTCCTTGCGGCGGATAACCTCATCAACATACTTGATTCCCTTGCCCTTGTAAGGTTCCGGCGGTCTCTTCTCGCGGATTTCAGCCGCAATCTGACCGACGACCTGCTTGTCAGCACCGCTGACAATAATCTTGTTCGGGTTCGGAGCATCAAGAGTGATTCCCGGGATTTCATCAACGAAAACCTGATGTGAATAACCGAGATTCATAACAAGCTGCTTACCCTGCTTTGCAACACGGTAACCTACGCCGTTAACATCAAGCTCCTTGCTGTAACCCTCGGTTACACCGATAACCATATTGTTAATAAGGGTTCTTGTGAGACCGTGGAGGCTCTTATGCTCCTTTGTCTCGCTGGGACGCGCAACCTTTACTTCACTGCCCTCGACGGTGATAATCATATCTGCGTGGAGAGTCTGAGTAAGAGTTCCCTTAGGTCCCTTGACGGTAACTTCATTACCGTTACCTACAGTAACTGTAACTCCTGCAGGAATTGCTATGGGTGATCTTCCTATACGTGACATTATTCGGTTCCTCCTTACCAGATAAATGCAAGGACTTCACCGCCGATGTTTGCGGCTCTTGCCTTCTTATCCGTCATAACGCCCTTGGAAGTTGAAATGATTGCGATGCCGAGCCCTTTGAGAACACGGGGCAAATCTTCAGCTCCGACGTAGACGCGAAGTCCGGGCTTGGAGACACGACGAAGACCTTTGATAACCTGCTCTTTATCGTTGTACTTAAGAGTGATCTTAATTGTACCCTGTCCGCCATCCGGAATAACTTGATAATTCTTGATGTAGCCTTCGTCGAGAAGAATCTCGGCGATAGCCTTCTTCATGTTAGACGCGGGAACATCAACTGTTGCATGACGAGCCGCGTTAGCATTTCTGATGCGGGTTAACATATCCGCGATAGGATCTGTTATTTGCATTTGTCTTACCTCCTTTAGAGAAGTCAAAATTTAATCCGAGCTATGTGTTAGCCCATTACTTTCTTGTGCTGTATCTGATTTTTACCAGCTGGCTTTCTTAACGCCCGGAATCTGACCCTTGTATGCAAGCTCTCTAAAGCAGATACGGCAAATGCCGAAATCGCGGAGATATGCATGCGGTCTGCCGCAGATCTTGCACCTGTTGTAATAACGGGTAGAGAATTTGGGCTCATTCTGCTGCTTAAGAATCATTGCTTTCTTTGCCATAAGTCCTTACCCTCCTAATTCTTGGCGAACGGAGCGCCGATGAGCGAAAGGAGCTCACGTGCTTCTTCGTCTGTCTTTGCGGTTGTGCATATTACTATGTCCATTCCGCGGATTTTGTCTATTTTGTCATACTCAATTTCCGGGAAAATGAGCTGCTCACGAAGACCGAGAGCGTAGTTTCCGCGACCGTCGAAAGCATTCGGGTTGATTCCACGGAAGTCACGAACACGCGGGAGAGCTACGTTGATAAGCCTGTCAAGGAATTCCCACATGCGCTCTGCACGGAGAGTAACCTTTGCGCCTATCGGCATACCTTCACGGACTTTGAAGTTAGCAACTGACTTTTTCGCCTTTGTAACAGTTGCCTTCTGACCTGTGATTGCTGAAATATCAGAAATAACAGCATCAAGAACTTTTGAATTGTCACGAGCTTCACCGCAGCCTACGTTGACGATGATTTTGTCAATCTTCGGAATCTGCATCGGGCTCTTGTAGGAGAACTTCTTCATAAGAGCCGGAGCAACAGAAGCCTTGTATAAATCGTGTAATCTTGACATCTTACGTCTCCTCTCTTATATTGTCTCGCCGCACTTCTTGCAGACGGAGACCTTGGAACCGTCGTCAAGGAACTTGTGTCCGAGACGGGTCGGCTCATTGCATTTCGGGCAAACACGCATAACGTTTGAAACGTCAATTGATGCTTCACGGCGGATTATGCCTGAATCCTTACCGCCACTCTTCTGAGCGCTTACGTGAACGGTAGCCATATTGACTCCTTCAACAATAACACGACCCTTTGTGGGGTTAGCTGACATAACCTTGCCGCGCTTGCCCTTATCTTTACCGGCTAAGACGACTACTGTGTCGCCCTTCTTAACATTTAAACTATTCATCTTCTGGATTCCTCCATTAAAGGACTTCCGGCGCGAGCGACAAGATCTTCATGTAGTCTTTGTCACGAAGCTCTCTTGCGACCGGGCCAAAAATACGAGTTCCTCTCGGGTTTTTATCCTCTTTGATAATAACCGCAGCGTTCTCGTCAAAGCGGATGTATGTGCCGTCTGCACGACGCACGCCCTTAGCAGAACGCACGATTACTGCGCGGACAACCTCACCCTTTTTGACAACACCGCCCGGATTTGCTTTACGTACGGAAGCTACTATAACATCACCGATGTTACCGTATCTACGCATGGAGCCGCCGAGAACGCGAATGCATTTAATCTCTTTAGCGCCTGTGTTATCCGCAACTTTGAGTATGGTTTCCTGTTGTACCACAGTTCCCTACCTCCTTACTGTGCTTTCTCGATTATCTCAACTAAACGCCATCTCTTATCCTTTGAAAGCGGACGTGTCTCCATAATCTTGATTCTATCGCCTATTGCACACTCGTTGTTCTCGTCGTGTACCTTAAGCTTCAATGTTCTTTTTATGATTTTCTTATAGAGCGGATGCTGAACTCTGTCCTCGATAGCAACGACGCAAGTCTTGTCCATCTTGTCAGAAACAACTTTTCCTACTCGTGTTTTGCGGAAAGCTCTTTCACTCATTGCTTTTGCAAACCTCCTCATCTATACCGCTTTTGCGGCTTTTCAAATTACTGAGAGATTTCCTTCTCACGGATAATGGTATTGATTCGGGCAATATCTCTCTTCACGGCGACAATTTTGATGGGGTTATCCAGCTGATTTGTAGCGTGCTGGAATCTGAGGTTGAAGAGATCCTTCTTGAGCTCTTCAAGCTTTGTGACCATCTCGTCGCGGGACATATCACGTATCTCTTTTGCCTTCATTAATTGTCACCACCAGTCTCGAGATTATCGTCTTTCTTTACAAACTTACACTTAACCGGAAGCTTATGTGATGCAAGACGAAGCGCCTCACGTGCAAGCTCCTCTGAAACGCCGCCGATTTCGAACATTACGCGGCCCGGCTTAACAACGGCTACCCAATATTCAGGTGAACCTTTACCGGAACCCATTCGTGTTTCAGCAGGCTTCTCTGTGACAGGCTTATCAGGGAAAATCTTGATCCAAACCTGTCCGCCACGCTTAATGTAACGTGTCATAGCGATACGGGCGGCTTCTATCTGATTGCTCTTGATCCATGCCGGCTCAGTAGCCATCAAGCCAAACTCACCGTATGTTACTGTGTTTCCGCGAGTAGCCTTTCCCTTTAAACGGCCACGGTGTACTCTGCGGTATTTTACTCTCTTAGGCAGAAGCATTACTTGCCGCCTCCTTCCCTACGAGGAGCATTTCCTCTGTCAGACGGGGCGCGGCCTTCTCTGCGCTGGCCGTTTGCCGGACGGCGGTCGCCATTGCGACGGTCGCGGCGCTCACGACGCTCTTCATGCGGCTTCGGAATCTCGATTGTTCTCGGTCCGCGCTCGCCTGTGCGGAGAATTTCGCCCTTATATACCCATACCTTTACGCCGATACGACCGTATGTTGTCTTTGCTTCTGCAAAGCCGTAGTCGATGTCAGCGCGAAGTGTCTGAAGCGGAATCATACCCTCATGATAATGTTCTGATCTTGCGATTTCAGCACCGCCGAGACGGCCGGAAACTGAAATCTTGATGCCCTTTGCACCCATGCGCATTGCGCGGCCCATTGACTGCTTCATTGCGCGGCGGAAAGAGATTCTCTTCTCAAGCTGCTCTGCAATGTTCTCAGCTACGAGCTGTGCGTTGACATCAGGGTTCTTTATCTCAATAATGTTGAGTGCTACCGGCTTTCCGATCATCTTCTCAACCGAGAGGCGGAGCTTCTCGATTTCAGAACCGCCGCGACCGATTACGATTCCGGGGCTCTTGCAGTGAATCATGATTCTGACCTTCTTGCTGTCACGCTCAATCTCTATGCAGGGAACGCCTGCTTTGTAGAGTAAATTTTTGAGATATTCACGAATCTTGTAGTCTTCCACGATGAGATCGCCGACTTTTTCGTCGCGAGCATACCAACGGGAATCCCAGTTCTTTATAACGCCCACACGAAGACCGTGGGGATTTACTTTCTGTCCCATAAACTTACCTCCTTGACCTAATCCTTCTCAGCCACAGCTAATGTAATGTGAGAGGTTCTCTTGTTGATTCTGAAAGCTCTGCCCTGCGCGCGCGGCATAATTCTCTTGAGAATCGGGCCGGGGCATGCAAAGATTTGAGAAACGTAGAGGTTCTCAACGTTCATGCTGTGATTGGCTTCCGCATTGGAAACTGCGCTCTTAAGGAGCTTCAAGATCGGCTCGGAAGCGGCTTTGGGCGTATGCGCCAAAATCGCGTTGGCTTCCGCTATGCTCTTTCCACGGATAAGGTCAGCAACTATCTTAACCTTTCTCGGGGAAATGCGTACATAGCGTAAAATTGCTGTTGCTTCCATCACTGATTCCTCCTGTCTTACTTCGTGTTCGAGGTCTTGCTGCCGGAGTGACCCTTGAACGTTCTAGTCGGAGCAAATTCTCCGAGCTTATGACCGACCATATCCTCCGTGACATAGACCGGAACATGCTTTCTGCCGTCGTGTACGGCAAATGTATGACCGACAAACTGCGGGAAGATTGTAGACGCTCTTGACCATGTCTTGAGAACGTTCTTTTCTCCCTTTTCGTTCATCTCTAAAACCCTCTTCATCAATTCCGGGGCAACGAAGGGGCCTTTTTTTGTACTTCTGCTCATTTTTTAGCCTCCTTATTTCGCGCCGCGACGCTTTACGATGAACTTATCGGACAAGTTCTTCTTCTTGCGGGTCTTGTAACCGAGAGTCGGCTTACCCCAGGGGGTAACAGGACCCGGACGTCCGATCGGGCTCTTGCCCTCACCGCCGCCGTGCGGGTGGTCACACGGGTTCATAACAGAACCACGAACTGTCGGGCGGATGCCCATATGGCGCTTGCGCCCTGCCTTACCAATCTGGATGTTTTCATGGTCGAGGTTTGAAACCTGACCGATGGTAGCCATGCAGTTGAGGCGGAACTTGCGAAGCTCGCCTGACGGAAGTCTTACGAGAGCCATACCGTCTTCCTTAGCCATGAGCTGTGCCGCGTTGCCTGCGCCGCGAACAAACTGAGCGCCGCGCCCCGGGTTAAGCTCGATGTTGTGGATGATTGTACCAACCGGGATATTGATTATCGGGAGTGCGTTCCCCGGCTTGATGTCAGCCGATGCACTTGAGATAATCGTGTCGCCGACCTTGAGGTCATGCGGTGCGATGATGTAGCGCTTCTCACCGTCTTCGTAACGAACGAGAGAAATGAATGCTCCGCGGTTCGGGTCATACTCGAGAGTAAGAACCTCTGCCGGAATATCCATCTTATCACGCTTGAAGTCTATAATTCTGTACTTGCGCTTGTTGCCGCCGCCACGATGACGAACGGTGATTCTGCCGTAGCTATTGCGGCCGGAGTTCTTGCTGAGATTTTCAAGCAAGCTCTTTTCCGGCTTAACGTTACTTAAGACCTGATAGTCTGTAACGGTCATATTACGTCTTGACGGAGTCGTCGGTTTAAACGTTTTTACAGCCATTGTTCTTTTCCTCCTTTATGGTGTTGGGTGTCAATCTGCTTTACGCAGCTTTTACACCATTCCCTCAAAGAACTCAATCGTCTTGCTGTCAGCCTTGAGAGTAACGATTGCTTTCTTATAATCGGGGCGGAAGCCGACATGTGCTCCCATTCTCTTTTCCTTGCCGAGAACATTGATTGTGTTGACCTTTGCAACCGAAACTCCGAAGATTTCCTCGATTGCCTGGCGAATCTCAATCTTGTTCGCAGTCTTATCAACCTCAAAGACGTAAACCTTATCGGCGACGCGCTCCATTGACTGCTCTGTGATTATCGGGCGCTTTATGATATCATAAGGTGATTTCATTATGCGAACACCTCCTGAATCTTTTCTACTGCTGACTTGTCAACGATGAACTTGTCATGGTTGAGGATGTCATATACATTGATTATTGTAGCTGTTGTTGTCTTAACTCCCGGGATGTTGCGAGCGCTCTTAACAACGTTCTCACAAACCTCAGGTGTAACAACGAGAGCCTTCTTAGCCTCAAGCGCATTAAGGAATGCAGCCATCGACTTTGTCTTAACCTCGGAAAGGTTAAGGTTTTCAACAACTAAAACTTCGCCTGCTGCCGCTTTAGCGGAAAGCGCGCTCTTAAGAGCAAGACGGCGATATTTCTTGTTGAGACGGTAGGAATAGTCACGCGGCTTCGGGCCGAGTGCAATTCCGCCGTGTGTCCACTGCGGAGAACGGATGGAACCCTGACGGGCACGGCCTGTTCCCTTCTGGCGCCACGGCTTTCTGCCGCCACCGCGAACCTCAGCACGAGTAAGAGTACTCTGCGTGCCCTGTCTGCAGTTGGCGAGGTGGTTCTTGACCGCCTCGAACATAGCAACCTCATTAGGCTCTATGCCGAACACTGCCTCGGAAAGCTCGAACTCTCCTACAGCCTTACCGGTCATATCATAAACTGTTGCCTTAGGCATAGCTTTCTAACTCCTTTCGCTTAGACGTTCTTGACAGCGTCGCGAATAAACACAAACCCACCCTTGGGGCCGGGGATTGCGCCGCGGACTGCGATCATATTTGTTTCGGCATCAACCTTGACAATGTCGAGGTTCTGAACCGTTACCTGCTCAGCACCCATGCGGCCCGGGAGCTTTGTGCCCGGCATAACCCTTGACGGGTCAGTGTTTGCACCCATGGAACCTGCGCTGCGGTGAACAGGGCCGACACCGTGTGTGTGGTTCTGCATGTGCTGGCCAAAACGCTTGACCGTACCTGCAGTGCCCTTACCCTTGCTTACGCCTGTGACGTCAACAACGTCGCCCTCAGCGAAAACATCAGCACGGATAACGTCGCCTACGTTGAGCTCTGTGCCTTCAAGCTTGAACTCTTTGAGTACGCGCTTTGCGGAAACGCCAGCCTTGTTGAGGTGGCCTGCTTCCGGCTTTGTGAGTTTCTTCTCAGCAATGTCGTCGTAACCGAGCTGAACAGCGTCATAACCGTCTTTTTCAACAGTCTTCTTCTGAACAACGGCACACGGACCTGCTTCGATGACTGTGACAGGAACAACCCTGCCTGCATCGTCGAAAATCTGAGTCATACCGACTTTTCTTCCGATGATTGCCTTTTGCATATATTTTCCTCCTTTAAGGTTATTGGTTGGCTCATCGCCAACTTGACCCGCTCTTCACTCTGCATGCGCCCCTTTCGCCGCATCTGAAAGAGCTATGGTACATTTCTGATTTACAGTTTGATTTCGATTTCAACGCCGGCCGGAAGGTCGAGAGACATAAGAGCCTTAACAGCCTCTGCAGACGGCTTTAAAATGTCAATCAAACGCTTGTGTGTGCGGCGCTCGAACTGCTCACGGCTGTCCTTATACTTGTGCACCGCGCGAAGAATAGTGATGACTTCCTTAGAAGTCGGGAGCGGAATCGGGCCTGAAACCTTTGCGCCGTTGCGCTTTGCGGTCTCGACGATACGCTCTGCCGCCTGGTCGATGAGCTGATGGTCATACGCCTTGAGACGGACACGAATCATTTCCTTAGAAATAGCTGCCATTGTTTTTTCCTCCTTAAACGCACGTAGTTTTTTCTGCGTGCGGCGGAAATCCTGCACAACTCATCCGCGTGTTTCATCTGCGGACATTATAAAAACCGGATTGGTATTTAGGGGTTTTCACCAATTCCGGCAGTCGCTTTTGCGCAAGGGCAAAAGCCTTTTGCACATTCTTTCCTGCCGCCCGATTGTCGGACATACTCCACAGAAGTTACCTGCCTTACAGCAGCAATCTCCTGTTTCATCGCATAGTGCGCCCATACAGACGCTCTTATATTTTACAGTAAGAAACGTGTAATGTCAAGTATTTTTTTACATTTTTTTGAAAAAATTTTTGCCCGCCAAAACTTGCTTTTGGCGGGCTTTTTTCTACTTAACGTAGTCAAATTCCATTGTATAGATTATTATGGTGTCGCCCTCTTTGGCACCGCGCTCTTCAAGCGCATCATACACCCCATACTTCCGAAGCAAACGCTCAAAATAAATGCGCGACTCGTAATCGTCGAAGTTGACGGAGCCCATAGCGCGTTTTATCCAGCTTCCTTCTACCATATAAACATCGCCGTCAAGACGGGTTATCGTAAAGTCGTGGCTCGTCATATCCTCTTCCTTGCGGACAAAGTTTGGCGTGTACACTTCTATCGGAGGGAGCTTTGAGAGAATTTCAGCAACCTTCTTCATAAGCTCAGAAACTCCTGTGTTAGTCGCCGCCGAAATTTCAAAATACTCAAGCCCGAGATTTCTTATATAGCTTTTAAACTTATCTGCCGCTTCCCTGTCATATACGAGGTCGCTCTTATTCGCCGCGACAATCTGCGGGCGTTTTGCGAGGAGCGGATTATATCTTTCAAGCTCTTCGTTGATTGCTTCAAAGTCGGCTATCGGGTCTCTACCCTCACTGCCCGAAACATCGACCATATGAACTATGAGGCGACATCTGTCAATATGGCGCAAAAAGCGATGCCCAAGCCCCGCGCCTTCGCTCGCACCCTCTATTATTCCCGGGATATCTGCCATTACATATGAGAAGCTTTCATCGACACGGACAACGCCGAGGTTTGGCGTGATTGTAGTAAAATGATAATTTGCGATTTTAGGGCGCGCCGCAGAGACTACCGACAGAAGTGTTGACTTTCCCACATTCGGAAAGCCCGCAAGCCCGACATCAGCAAGAAGCTTGAGCTCAAGCCTTACCTCAAGTTCTTCCCCCTCAAGCCCTGGGCGCGCAAAACGCGGAGCCTGGCGTGTCGGAGTCGCAAAGTGCTGATTCCCCCATCCGCCGCGGCCGCCTTTGCAAATTATAAACGGTTCGTCGTCTGACATATCTTTGACGAGTGCGCCGCTTTCGGAATCATAAACAAGAGTCCCTCTCGGAACGCGGACAACAATATCTTTTCCTCTTTTTCCTGAGCAGCGTTTTCCGCTTCCGTTAAAACCGTTCTCAGCTTTGTATTTTGTTTTATAGCGGAATTCGACAAGCGTTGACATATTGTCATCAACCTTTAAAACAACGTTTCCGCCGTCACCGCCGTCACCGCCATCAGGGCCGCCTGCAGCAATATATTTTTCTCTGTGAAAAGCAACCGCGCCGTCACCCCCGCGGCCGGCAATAAATCTGGCATTTGCCACGTCTACAAACATCTTACGCCACCCCCATACTTTTCATAATATATAATATGTAACTTACGATGTATTATTTAAGTCGAGGAAGATTTGGCCTCCTCGGCTTAAATAATACGGGCAGGTCGCAAAACAACCTGCCCGCACAAATTTGTTTCTTACTGAGCAACCGGATAGATAGAAACTTTCTTGTTATCTTTTCCGAGACGCTCGAAACGAACAACACCGTCTGCAGTTGCAAACAAAGTGTCATCAGAGCCGCGCTTTACGTTTGTGCCCGGGTGAATCTTTGTTCCACGCTGACGAACGAGAATGTTGCCTGCAAGAACGAACTGACCGTCTGCACGCTTAACGCCGAGACGCTTTGACTCAGAGTCACGACCATTCTTTGTAGAACCAACACCCTTTTTATGTGCAAAAAACTGAATACTGATCTTAAGCATTTAACTGCACCTCCAAAACTTTAATGTACTCCGGATACTCCTCAGAAAGCGCACGGATATGGCGCTCAAAACCTGAGAGTATCGCATCGGCATCGGCACACCCCGAGGAAAGCTCAAGATGCACTGTTGCCTCGTCGGGTTTCACCGAAACATCTGCTGAAAGCTTCAATGAATCGTTTATTATCGTTTCTGCAAGTCCGACCGCACTTGAGACTGCGGCGCAAACTATATCGCTCCCGCTCTCGGCATAGCCGGAATGCCCCGATACATCAAACCCGATGATGTAATCATCACTTTTAATAAGCTTAACTGTGATCATAGCTTAGACGCTGATCTTTTCAATAGAAAGCTTTGTGTACGGCTGGCGGTGTCCCTGGCGACGACGGTAGTTCTTCTTCGCCTTGAACTTGAAGACCATAATCTTCTTGGACTTGCCGTTCTTGATAAGCTTTGCAGTAACCTTTGCGCCTTCAACGCTCGGAGTTCCGACTGTGACGTTTTCGCCATCGATTGTCATGAGAACGTTGTCAAACTCAACTGTATCGCCTTCAAAATCAAGCTTCTCTACGAAGATGACATCGCCCTCGGAAACCTTATACTGCTTTCCGCCTGTAACGAAAATTGCCTGCATGTTGTTGCACCTCTCTCTCATTTTTTAGAGTCTCGCTCTTGTAGGTGTTGCATCGCAAACTTATAAACCCACTCAATGCGGCCTTAATATTATAGCATCCAAAATCCCCGATGTCAAGCACTTTCTTTGATTTTAATTCAAAAGCCAACATCCTTAAGGAACGTTGGCTTTGTTTTGTTAAATTTTGAATATTCCGAAAGCGTCAAGCACCGACGAAATGAGAATAAGGACTATGCATATGGGAGCTAGATATTTAATAACAATCGTGAACAGTCCTTTTCTCTTGAACTCACCCGTAAGCTCAACTTCTTCAATAACTGACTTCGGCTTTATTGCATAACCTACAAAGAGGCAGGTAAAGAAAGCAACTATCGGCATAATAACGCTGTTGCTGATAAAATCGAAGAAGTCAAGGAACTGAAGCCCTATGATTTTAACCTCCGCCCAGATTCCATAGCCCAATGTAGAGAGCAAGCCCAAAGCCACTGAAAATACAAAAACGATGAGGCAGGAAACAGACCTCTTTACTTTGAACTTATCGCAGACTATGGAGACGACGGTTTCCATCAGCGAAATAGATGATGTAAGTGCTGCAAAAAGCACAAGCAAGAAAAATGCAATGCCTACAAACGTTCCGCCTGTCATAGATTCGAATACCTTCGGGAGCGTGACGAACATAAGGCTCGGGCCCTTACCAAGAGCTTCAGGGGTCCCGCCCGAGAATACGAATACTGCCGGAATAATCATAAGCCCTGCAAGAAATGCGATACCAGTGTCAAATATCTCTATTTGTGTGACAGACGACTCAAGCTTAACGTCCTTCTTCATATATGAGCCGTAAGTAATCATTATGCCCATAGCAAGCGACATAGAGTAGAAGAGCTGCCCCATAGCTGCGAGAACGGTAGTTGCAGAGAACTTGCTGAAGTCAGGCAGAATATAATATTTCACACCTTCTATTGCGCCCGGCATACATACCGAGTAGACGGCTATACCGAGCGAAAGCACTACAAGAACAGGCATCATAATTTTGCTTACTCTCTCGATGCCCTTCTCTACGCCGCCGAGAACAATCAGAGCAGTAACGCCTAAAAAGATGAAGAACCAGAAAACCGGCTCACCGGTCTGAGAGATAAAACCTCCGAAATAGGCATCCTGCGCAGCCTCCGCTGCTCCTCCGCGCAAGAATTCAAACAAATACTTTGTAACCCATCCGCCTATAACTGAATAATACGGAAGAATGATGGCAGGAACAACCGCCGCCAGATATCCGATAAATGAATATTTCTTGCCAAGGCTTTTAAAAGCACCTATCGCGCTGAGACCGGTTTTCCTTCCGATAGCAATCTCGGCTACCATCAGGGCAAAACCAAATGTTACAGCAAGCAGAATATATACAAGAAGGAAGATACCGCCACCGTACTTCGCTGCAAGATACGGGAATCTCCATATATTTCCAAGCCCTACTGCCGAGCCTGCAGCAGCGAGAACAAAGCCTATCTTCCCGGTGAAGCTGCTTCTTTTCTGATTATCCATTCTTTACTCATCCTCCAAATAATACTTCCTGTTGAAAATGAATTTCATAATAGATATGATATCATTTTCAGCGCCCGATGTCAACTGTCAAGCACCTTATATTCCTCTGGATACATTATAGTTGTACCCTTTCTATGCTCTGAAACTTTGTCCACAGTTCAAGTCTGGTTGAAAACCGATTGGCATCTACTCTTTTGTTTCAAAATCTATTTTTGTAAAAAGCCCTCAAATCACCCCAAAAAGCGAACGTTTTAGCTGCAACATAAAAAATAAGCTTTGCGAAAGCAAAGCAACCTTAACCTCTTCCTTATTCACTATTACTTATTACTTTCCAAAAATCGACAAGTCTTTTTAGTGAAAAGTGAAGAGTGAATAGGTAATAAGTAAGATCGAACAATAAAGATGCATTGTATTTTTAGTGTTATTCCATCTCCGATGGAGTGATATTTTTGCAAAGCAAAAGTGATATTGAAACCTTCGGTTTCAGTGATATTATATTTGCCATTAAACTGCGCGAAGCACAATAACACTTGGCAAAGCCAAATAAAACTGCGTAGCAATATAACTTGCCGCAGGCAAATATAACTGAAAAAGACTATTCCGAAGAATAGTCTTTTTCATGGCTCCCCCTGTTGGACTTGAACCAACGACCCTGCGGTTAACAGCCGCATGCTCTACCGACTGAGCTAAGGAGGAATATATGATGTTGGCGAAGCCTTATCTTCCCGGGCCGTCTCCAGCCAAGTATTGTCAGCACAGGTGAGCTTAACTTCTGTGTTCGGAATGGGAACAGGTGGACCCTCACCGCAATATTCACCAACTACATATTCAATTTTA
>JAZOAI010000004.1:0-13717 GCA_045595365.1 Eubacteriales bacterium | reverse complement strand
TGTTAGATATGGCTAACTTTGTCAAATCTGCATCGCTTTTCTTCGGTTTGACGACAAAAAAGCAAAATATAATTATTATAAAAGGATGTGGTTTAATTGAGTCATGCTGAGTGCGTAAATGAGGTCAGCAAGAAGGCCTTCATTGCCTGCGCAGGTTTTGCGGCAAAAGCTCATTCCGATGCACCTTCCTGTGCTGAAGCCATCGAAAAAGGTTTTGGTCCCGGACAGTGCAAATACGGCTGCGTTGGTGCCGGCTCTTGTGTAAGCGCCTGCAAGCCCGGAGCTCTTAAGTGCGAATACGGTGTTATCACCGTTGACCGCGAAAAGTGCGATGGCTGCGGTGACTGCATTGCAGCCTGCCCCCAGAAGCTTATCAGCCTCGTTCCCGAGGATGCAACCAACTTCATTCCCTGCTCCAACGGTGAGAAGGAAGAAGAAACCGTGCGCGATGTCTGCGCATGGGGCTGCATTGCCTGCGGCGAATGTGTTGACAATTGCCCCCGCGGCGCTGTCAGCCTTGTTGATAACCATGCCGTTATTGACTATTCGAAGTGCGTCGGCTGCGTTACCTGCACCGTTGTCTGCAAGAAGAAGATCATTGTGGACACTCTCCATGACCTGACCGAGATCAAGGATCATGTTGCATTCGTTCGCTGCTCCGGCGGCAAGAACAAAGCCAAGCTCGCAGATAAGGGCATTTCCAACTGCGCAGAAGCTGCAAAGCTTCAGGACAAGAATGGTCTGTGCCCCTCCGGCTGCTTCGGCTTCGGTGAGTGCGAGATCGTCTGCCGCTACGATGCTATCCACGTTGTAGACGGTGTTTCCGTAGTTGATCCCGCCAAGTGCGTTGGCTGCGGCGATTGCGTACATATCTGCCCCAACGGCATCATCTCTCTCGTTCCCTATAAGGGAGCAAAGATCGTTGCCTGCTCTTCCAAGGCTCCTCTTGAGAAGAAACGTGAGGTTTGTGACAGTGCATGTGCCGGCTGCGGCGACTGTGCCGACAACTGCCCGAACGGCTGCATCACCATGGACGGTGAACTTGCAGTTTCCGATCCCGCAAAGTGCGACAACTGCAATATGTGCTCTTATGTATGCTCCAGAAAGGTTATCCGCGAACAGGCTGTTTGCGAAACCGTATATCTCCAGCACAAGGCTCTTGAAGAAACCGAAAGGGGGAACGACTGATGCGTAAACTCAAAACTATGGACGGCAACACCGCTGCTGCTCACGTAGCATATGCATTCTCCGAAGTTGCTGCTATTTACCCCATCACTCCCTCAAGCCCCATGGCTGAGGTAACGGACACATGGTCCGCAACAGACAAAAACATTTTTGGTGAACCTGCAAGAAACATTTTCGGCGATCGCGTCAAGATGGTCGAGATGCAGTCCGAAGGCGGCGCAGCAGGCGCTGTTCACGGTTCTCTCGCAGCAGGCGCTCTCACAACAACTTATACGGCTTCACAGGGTCTTCTCCTTATGATCCCGAATATGTATAAGATTGCAGGCGAGCTTCTCCCCAGCGTTATCCACGTTTCTGCACGCTGCGTTGCATCACACGCTCTTAACATTTTCGGTGACCACTCCGACGTTTATGCCTGCCGCCAGACAGGTTATGCTATGATGGCAGAAACAAACCAGCAGGAAATTATGGACCTCGGCGCAGTTGCTCACCTTGCAACAATCAAGGGCCGCGTTCCCTTCCTCAACTTCTTTGACGGTTTCAGAACATCTCACGAAATCCAGAAGATTGAAGCCTGGGATTATGAAGACCTCAAGGAAATGGTCGATATGGATGCTGTCCGCGCATTCCGTTCTCGCGCTATCAACCCTGAGCATCCCGTTCTCCGCGGCTCTGCTGAAAACGGCGACATCTTCTTCCAGCACAGAGAAGCTTGCAACGAATACTACAATGCTCTCCCGGCTATCGTTGAAGAGTATATGGATAAAGTCAACGCAAAGCTCGGCACAAACTACAAGCTCTTTAACTACTACGGCGCTCCCGATGCTGACCGCGTCATCATCGCTATGGGCTCTGTCTGTGACGTTGCAGAAGAGGTTATTGATTATATGAACGCTCACGGTGAAAAGGTCGGCCTTGTTAAGGTTCGCCTCTACCGTCCGTTTGTTCCGGAGAAGCTCATCGAAGCTATCCCGGCTACAGCTAAGAAAATCGCTGTTCTTGACAGAACAAAAGAGCCCGGCTCTCTCGGCGAGCCGCTCTATCTCGACGTTGTCACAGCGCTTGCATCTCAGGGCAAGAACGACGTTAAGGTTGTCGGCGGTCGTTACGGCCTCGGCTCGAAGGATACTCCTCCTTCAAGCATCTTTGCTACATTTGCAAACCTCGCTATGCCGGAGCCGAAGAACAGCTTCACAATCGGTATTGTTGACGACGTTACCGGCCTTTCTCTCGAAGAAAAGGCATGCCCGGACACCTCAGCCGAAGGCACAATCTCCTGCAAGTTCTGGGGTCTCGGCGGCGACGGTACTGTCGGTGCTAACAAGAACTCAATCAAAATCATCGGTGACCATACCGACAAGTTCATCCAGGCATACTTCCAGTATGACTCAAAGAAGACAGGCGGTATCACAATTTCTCACCTTCGCTTCGGGGACAAGCCCATCAAGTCAACTTACTATGTAAACAAGGCAAACTTTGTTGCCTGCCACAATTCTTCCTATATCCTCAAGGGCTATAAGATAGTTGAAGACGTTGTTCCGGGCGGCACATTTATGCTTGACTGCCAGTGGTCAAAGGACGAGCTCGACGCTCACCTCCCCGCATCTGTCAAGTCTTATATCGCTAATAACAACATCAAGTTCTACACAATCGATGCTACAAACATCGCTATCAAGGAAATCGGAAACGCTAAGGTTAAGAACACAATTCTCCAGTCTGCCTTCTTCGCTCTTGCTAACATTCTCCCGAAGGATGAAGCTATTGATTATATGAAGAAGATGGCATACAAGTCCTACATCAAGAAGGGCGAAGCTATTGTTGAGCTTAACTACAAGGCTATCGACGCCGGCGCAAACGCTATGGTTGAGATTGACGTTCCCGCTTCCTGGAAGGATGCAAAGGACGACAGTGTTAAGGCTCCTGCAACAGGCAAGAGAGCTGACCTTGTCAACTTCGTAAATAACATTGTTGAGCCGGTTTCGCGTATGCAGGGTGACTCTCTCCCGGTATCCGCGTTCAAGGATATGGCAGACGGCACATTCCCGCAGGGCTCTGCAGCTTATGAAAAGCGCGGCGTTGCAGTTTCCGTTCCGATCTGGCATCCGGAAAACTGCATCCAGTGTAACAACTGTGCATTCGTTTGCCCGCATGCTACAATCCGCCCGTTTGCACTTACTGCTGAAGAAGCAGCTAATGCACCTGCAAACACAAAGTTCACTGAAAAGCCTGTTCTTAAGACAGACTACAAGTTCACAATGGCTATAAGCCCGATGGACTGCATGGGATGTACTCTCTGCGTCAAGGCTTGCCCCGTTACTGCAAAGGCCGAGCGCGACGGCACTCCCGAGAAGAAGGCTATCGAGATGACAAGCCAGGCTACACAGCTTGACCAGCAGGCAGCATTTGACTACTGCGTTGATAACGTCTCCGAGAAGCCCGAGCTCATCAATAAGACAATCAAGGGCAGCCAGTTCAAGCAGCCGCTTCTCGAGTTCTCAGGCTCTTGCGCAGGTTGTGCTGAAACCTCTTACGCTCGCCTTATCACTCAGCTCTTCGGCGAGAGAATGTATATCTCCAACGCAACAGGTTGTTCATCCATCTGGGGTGGCTCCGCTCCTGCTACACCGTACACCGTAAACCGCGAAAGCGGCAAGGGTCCGGCTTGGGCAAACTCCCTCTTTGAGGATAACGCAGAGCACGGCCTCGGTATGTACCTCGGCCAGAAGACAATCCGCGAGCGTCTTATCTCTGACGTTGAAAAGATTGTTGCAGGCGACAAGGCTTCCGCAGAGCTCAAGGCTGCTGCGAAGGCATACCTTGACACCAAGGACAACGGTGAGGCAAACGAAGTTGCAACAAAGGCTCTCGTTGCAGAGCTTGAAAAGGTTGCAGGAGATTGCGACCTCTGCGCCGGCATCCTCGCAGAGCGCGATTACCTCTCCAAGAAGTCCGTTTGGATCTTCGGTGGCGACGGCTGGGCATACGACATCGGCTTCGGCGGTCTTGACCACGTTCTCGCATCAGGCGAAGACGTCAACGTTATGGTCTTCGACACAGAAGTTTACTCCAACACCGGCGGTCAGGCTTCCAAGGCTTCCAACATCGGTCAGGTTGCACAGTTCGCTGCAGCTGGTAAGAACATCGTCAAGAAGAATCTTGCTGAAATTGCAATGTCTTACGGCTATGTTTACGTTGCACAGATCGCTATGGGTGCTGATATGAATCAGACTCTCAAGGCTCTCGCAGAGGCTGAGGCATATCCGGGCCCGTCACTCATCATCGGCTACGCTCCTTGCGAAATGCACGGTGTTAAGGGCGGCATGGTCAACTGCCAGAGCGAGATGAAGAAGGCTGTAGAGTCAGGTTACTGGCAGATGTTCAGATACAACCCGGCTCTCGAGGCTGAAGGCAAGGAAGGCTTTATCCTTGACTCCAAGGAGCCGACAGGCAGCTATATCGACTTCATCAAGAGCGAGACACGCTATGCACGTCTTGCACAGCAGTTCCCGGAAAGAGCTGAAGAGCTCTTCAAGAAGGCAGAAGCTGCTGCAAAGGCTAAGTACGAAAAGTACGCAAAGCGCGCAGGCAAGTAAATTAACCTCAACATTAAAACCGTCTTGGTGGAAACACCAAGACGGTTTCTTTATTATCAAAAAACTCCTGTTGCAATATATGCAACAGGAGTTTAAGCATTATATGTATTTACTTTACAGTTTCAAAAAGCTTCATTACATCATTGACAATAATATCATCAGCGCCCGGTTTAAGCTTCGAAGCTCTTGCCTCATAGCCGCCTTCTTCGTAAGCTTTCCTCGTCGGGAAATATGTCTGGCCGCCATTTGTGAGGCAGCAAAGAAGAGTCATTTTGTATGAGGATTGGTCACAAATCCTTATCCCGAGGTCCGTAAACATTTCACCGGGAACTGCACAGAAAACAACATCGCCGATTGAAATTGCACCAATTGTAAACTCAATGAAGTCAGGCCCGTTCTCAAGCCCAATTATGCGTCTCGCCTCGGCAACAGCGGTTGTAAGCTCCATTTTTTCAAACGGAAGTTCATTCTCACGGCCGTTATCGTAAAGCTCAACAAGTTTTTTTGCCTCTTCAAGCCTTTCATTCTGCTGATATGTCGGCAATTTCATAATTCTCTTTGCAAACGAAAGCTTACCTTCCGGAAGATACTCCGCTTTCCCGCATATCTGCAAAATGGCACCTGCAATAACTCTTCCCATATGCTTTGCGTGTTCATAGCCTCTCGGAACTCCGTCAAAGGAATCATATTCAAGGCCGTTTCTGTCACCCGGCTTCGGGAACGGGTTAATGTGGTTCACATCACCTTGCGGAGCTGTGAGGTATATTGCTTTTACGCCGTCAAGAGTTTTTTCAATTGTATCAACAACAAAACCCGGGTAATCGCGGCTTACAAGCTCTCCTCCGACCGTATCTGCATGAACGCCAAAGTTTACGAGATAAATGTCGTCGCCCCCATCACGCTCTATCTTAACAAGCTTTACAGCTTCGTTCGGAGTGCCAAGAGCGTGGTCTATTTCAGGATTTTCAACGCCCGGGTTTGTCTGAACACCCCCGTTTTTCATACGGTAACGGCGGATAAAAGAGATGCCTGTTGCAGTTCCCTCAGCAATTGCAATTTTTGCAGACTTCAAATCTTCAATCGCCATTGCCGCAACATCGCGAAGCTGTACTCCTACAAAAGCTTTGTACTCCTCCGTTGCGCCTTGAAAACCTACTGCCGGACCCGTGTGGGTATGTGAGCAATTAAGGAAAATTGCCTCTACCGGAACGTTGCAATAATCCGATATAATTTTTCTATATTCACTTGCAACCGCCAGAGGAAAGTCTATCAGGTCAACCCCCATAATGATTGCACAGTTATCTCCATCTGAAAAAGCAACTGCACTTGCATATAAGTCATCAAGGACTCCTTTTGAATACCTCTTATGAAGATACCCCGTTATCGGAGCGCCAAGCGGCGGAGTTATAACGCGCCTTGCAAAACCTGCTTTTAAAGTTCCCATTTTTCTTTCTCCTTTTGAAAATTATCACCTAAATAATACACTTTTTCCAAATTAATGTCAATACAAAATTCAGCAAAAAACTTTACTAAATGGAGAGAATATGATAATATTGAAATCAGGAAAAACGACAAATTTTTCAGGTGGTAAAAATATGAAAAAATATGTGTTATACAATCCCCTTGCCGGAAATGAAAAGGGCGCGCTCAACGCCATGAAGCTTGACTCCCTCTACATCGGCCACGAAATAATTTATACCGATATGCTCTCAATTGAGAGCTATGGCGACTTTTTCAGTTCCCTGTCAGATGATGACGAGGTTATTATCTGCGGTGGAGACGGCACTCTCAACAGTTTCATCAACTCTCTCAACGGAATTGAGATTCACAGCAATATTCTGTACTATGCTACCGGAAGCGGGAACGACTTTCTGCGCGACCTTGACAAGCCTCGTGGCTCGGAGCCTTTTCTGATTAATAACTACATCAAAAAACTCCCCTCGGTCGAGGTCAACGGCACAACCCGCCGTTTTTTCAACGGTGTAGGATACGGGCTTGACGGCGCTGTTTGCGCAGTCGGGAACGCGCTTCGCAAGAAGACCAAAAAGCCTATTAACTACACTATGCTCGCGCTCCGGCTGATTCTTTTCAGTTTCCGCCCGAAAACGGCAAAGATAACGGTTGACGGCGTGACCTATGAGCATAAGAAGGTGTGGCTCTCCACCGCGATGCTCGGCAGATTCTTCGGCGGCGGAATGATGATTGCTCCAAAACAAAACAGGAACAGCAAGGAGCTTTCCCTTGCAGTTGCTCACGACTGTGGAAGGCTCCGCCTGCTGACGATTTTTCCCTCTATTTTCAAAGGTCAGCATACCAAATATAAAAAGTGTATCAGCATATATACAGGAAAAGAGATAAGTGTTGAATACGACTCTCCCTGCGAGATGCAAATAGACGGCGAAACTGTTCTTGACGTAAAGCGATATACAGCAAAAGTAAAATCTCCTGTTTTCTCTTTGAAATAGACCGTAAAAGAATCCCCGTGAAGTAAATTTTACTTCACGGGGCATTTTATTATTTCTTATTAAAATTAGCCGAGGCGGGACTTTAAGCCCTCAAGCTGATTGTACATTTCCTTCGGCATTCTGTTGCCAACACTCTGAATCTTTGCATAGAATTCCTCGAGGTTTGCAGCATCTTCCTTCCAGAGGTCATTGTCAACTGAGAGGATATCGCGGAGAACATCAAGAGTGACTTCATCCTCAATTCCCTCACGGTTGATGTCCTCAGGCTTCGGAACGTAGCCAATCGGAGTCTCGACAGCGCCGACCTCGTCATCGCAGCGCTTGAGAATCCATTCGAGAACACGAAGGTTATCGCCGAATCCAGGCCAGAGGAACTTGCCGTTTGAATCGGTTCTGAACCAGTTAGTGTTAAAAATCTTCGGCTTCTTGGTAATCTTCTCGCCCATTTCAAGCCAATGTGCGAAATAGTCACCCATATTATAGCCGCAGAACGGGAGCATTGCCATCGGGTCACGACGGACAACACCTACTGCACCTGCAGCAGCAGCAGTTGTTTCGGATGCCATAGCTGAACCTACGAATACGCCGTGGTTCCAATCAAATGACTGATATACGAGCGGAGCTGTCTTTGCGCGACGGCCACCAAATACGATAGCTGAAATCGGAACGCCCTTCGGGCTCTCAAACTCGGGAGAGATGCACGGGCACTTTGAAGCCGGAGCTGTGAAGCGGGAGTTGGGGTGTGCGCCCTTCTCGCCTGACTCGCAGTCCCACTTCTCGCCCTTCCAGTTGATAGCGTTCTTCGGGGGGTTCTTATCGAGGCCTTCCCACCATACTGTGTTGTCCTCAACGTTATGAACAACGTTTGTAAAGATAGTATCCTGGAGGCAGGTGTGAAGAGCGTTGGGGTTGGACTTTTCGTTTGTTCCCGGAGCAACTCCGAAGAAGCCCGCTTCCGGATTGATTGCCCAAAGACCGCCGTCTTCGCCGATGCGAAGCCATGCGATATCGTCACCTACGCACTCAACCTCGTAGCCCTTTTCCTTGTAGGACTTCGGCGGAATGAGCATAGCAAGGTTTGTTTTTCCGCAAGCAGACGGGAACGCTGCTGCGATATACTTCTTTGTTCCGTTCGGAGCCTTGACGCCGAGGATGAGCATATGCTCAGCCATCCAGCCTTCCTTGCGGCCCTGATATGAAGCGATACGAAGAGCAAAGCACTTCTTACCGAGAAGAACGTTGCCGCCGTAGCCTGAGTTGATTGACCAGATTGTGTTATCCTGCGGGAACTGGACAATATATCTCTCCTCAGGGTTCATTGTAGCGCGGGAATGGAGGCCGTGAACAAAGTCAGCGCTGTCGCCGAGGTTGTCAAGAACGCTCTTTCCGATGCGTGTCATAATATGCATATTGAGAACAACATAAATTGAGTCTGTAATCTCGATGCCCGCCTTTGCAAACGGAGAGCCTACAACGCCCATTGAGAACGGAAGAACATACATTGTTCTGCCCTTCATGCTACCGTCATAAAGCTTTGTAAGCTTTGCATACATTTCCTTCGGATCCATCCAGTTATTTGTTGCGCCTGCCTCTTCCTTTGTGGGCGCACAGATAAATGTGCGGTCCTCAACACGGGCAACGTCATCAATAGCTGTTCTGTGGAGATAGCAGCCCGGGAGTTTCTCCTCGCTGAGCTTTATCATCTCGCCTGTAGAAACAGCTTCAGCACGGAGCGCATCAAGCTGCTCCTTGCTTCCGTCAATCCAAACGACTGAATCCGGTTTTACCAAATCGGTCATTTCGCGGACCCAATCATTTACATACTTGTTAGTTGTCAAACTCATTTGTGAATTCGCCCCTTCCGTAATACTGTAATTTTTACCATCTACTATTCTATTATGTTTTCGTCAAAATATCAAGTGCTTTTCGGGAGAAAATTAAATTTTTAACAAACTTTTTTTGTGCATCTTGCCTAAAAAAATACACTCATGCCAAAAACTTTCGCAAAAAATGACACAAACTATATCTTTTCGTGTGTTTCTCTGCACCTTTGTTCTTTTTTTATTATTTTCTCTCGTTCTTTTTTCTTTTCAGAATACAATTTCCGACCTCTTATTTATTATATTTCCTTTATACTCTTTATATACATATGAAGTTGTATATTTTACTCGAAAGGAACAAAAGAAAGATGGATGTAAAAAACAAAAAAAGGGCAAAATCGCATATACATACTCTCTCAAAAGCATTTTTCAAAAAACTCCCACTCTCACTTCTTCCTTATCCCACAAGCTTTGCGCTTGCTTTTCTCCTCTCCCGGGCAATTTTTCTTGGAGCTACTGCCCCATTCGGGCTTGCAATAAGCGCCGCGCTCGGCATAAGCTCATATTCCATTTTCGGTCTCTTAGGCGCGACCCTCGGATATCTCTCTGTTTTTGACAAAATCAATTCGCTCAAGTATATCGCTTGCATTATACTTGTTTTTACCGCAAATTTTGTTTTTTCCGGAACTTCGTTCTCAAAAAAACGTTATTTTGCTCCGCTATCCGTCATCATTCCCACAGCTTGCATAAATCTTGTCTTCCTCGCAAACGACGGTTTTTCACTTTTTGATACCGCGCTGTCTTTCCTCGAAATTTCAATCGCGGGGGTCTGCGCTGTTCTTCTTTCATATATTCCGCAGTGGAAATCAAGAACGCCTGCCGAGCTTGCATCAGGTCTTTTCACCCTTTCAATCGGCATTATCGCCGCGTTGACTGACACCACTGTTTTCGGATTTCTCTCAATCGGCAAAATACTTGCCGCTCTGCTTGTTTCTCTCTGCTCCTTTTGCGGTGGCGCAGGTGTCGGAGCTTCTTCCGGAATCCTTTTCGGCGCCGCAGTTTCTCTCGCGCTCTCCTCTCCCGAATACGGAATAATTCTCGGAGTATGCGGAATTTGCATATCGCTTTTTTCTCGCTTCGGAAAAGCGGCGGCTATCGTTTCCGGATTGGTTTCAAGCCTCTGCATATGCGCGTGTTTAAACCATATTCTTGTCGTTCCCTTTGCCCTCGAGTTTTTAATCGCCGGAGGTCTTTTTCTCCTCACTGAAAAAACATTCTCAAAACATACGCGCCGCTTTTTTATAAAGCGTGCAGGGCGAACGGACATTCACCTCAGGCTCTATGCTGCAGAGCGGCTGAATAATGCAGCACAGGCATTTAAGAGCCTTGGGAACGCGCTTGGCGAGCTTCACAAAAAAGAGGAGCCGGGAAAGCTTTCGGATGTCCGGACATTTTTTGAAAAAAGCTCCCGCTCTCTATGCAGAAAATGTTCTCTCTCCTCAATCTGTTGGGACCGGGATTTTCAGTCTACCCGAGACGCATTTACAAAGGCCGGCGATGCAATAATGAAAAACGGCGCGCTGCAGGCCCGTGACTTTCCGATTCATTTTTCTTCGCGCTGTTTAAACACGGAAAACATCGTGAATTCCGTCAACCGCGAAATTTTTGCCATGCGTTACAGAACTCAGTTTGACGAAAAGCTTCGCGAGAGCCGAGAGTTTCTTACAAAACACTATTCGGATGCATCTGCAATTTTTTCCGGGCTTTCTTCCGACATTTCAGACAGTGCGCAGTTTGATGAGATGGCAGAGGCCGAAATTTCAGACGCGCTTGCACGGCGCGGAATCCTTTGCGACGTGGCTGTATATCGCGACTTTGAAAAACATATAAACATTCATCTCTGCGGGCGCGACCTTAAGGAGATTGAGAAAAACTATGATGAGTATAGGCCTATTTTCTCTTCCGCCTGCAAAACCGCTCTCACCTCTCCGAAATACACTCCCTCCGCCCAGCTTGATGACATAATAATCCGCGAACTCCCGCCTCTTCGCGCGGTTTTCGGAGCGGCGGTAAAAAGCCGGAGCGGGGCTGAACAGAGCGGAGATTCAGGAAGCCTTTTTTATCCGGCAAACGGAAAGCTTGCGCTCCTTCTCTCCGACGGCATGGGAAGCGGAAGGCTCGCGGCGAGAGAGAGCGCCGGAAACATAAAGCTCCTCTCCGACCTTCTACGCTCGGGACTTTCCCCAAAAAGCGCACTTTCCACGCTTCAATCCGCGCTTCTCGTTCGTTCTGAATTCACAGGGGCGTTTGCAACGCTTGACCTTTTTTATGCCGATATGTTTTCAGGGCACGCGGAATTTTATAAGCTTGGAGGCGCCCCGACATATATAAAGCGCGGAGATAAGATACGCAGAATTACAGCATCATCTCTCCCGGCAGGGATGAGCGTTTCCGGCTCTTCGGAGCCTGATGTTACTCACTATTTACTCCAGCCCGGGGATTATGTCATTATGACGAGTGATGGGATAGCTGACGGCACAGACGATGTTAAGCTTCTTGAATTCCTTTCTTCTCAAAACCCGACATCCCCCAAAGCTCTCGCAGACGAGCTTTTGGCATATTCTCTCGCATCTTACGGGAAAAACGACGATATGACCGTTGCGGTAATTGCTATTGAAAACGAATATTGATTCAGTTTTATGGCAAACTAATTGAAAAGATGTCAGGAGATATATATGGTAAAGGGAATTTCTAAACGTGTTATCGTTGTCAAAGCTCCTATAAGCAGTATCTTTGATGAAGCGATTTTTATACTGCGCGAAGACTCCCCCTCTTCAGATATGGACGCAGAAAAAATCCTCAAGGAAGCCTGCGCCGCAGCAGATGAATATGTCAGAAGTAACTGCATGGAAAAAAAGCGAGTCGACTTAAAAAAACTTTCGCTCTTCCTTCTCTTCTCTCTGTTCTTTGTTGCCGCAGTTATCTTTGCGCTTATGTTGTTCTTATAGCGGATAAAAAAGAAGCAGGGTATTAGGTGTACTCTAAAGGACAGTAATCAAAAGGCAGAAACGAAATCAATCGTTTCTGCCTTTTATCGTAGGGTTCGGCGGTTTCCGACGAACCGCATTGTAGGGAACGACCTGTGTGTCGTTCCACATATAAGGTCTTGGGATTATCCTAAATATTTTTGAAGATGCTATAAATCTTCCCTTCTTGTTGCAATATCGGACATCATTTGTATAGTGCTAAGTCTGTGAGTGCTAACATACTTGTTCCGCTTCTTAAATTACCTATTTTTTGCGGAACAAGTTTTATAGTTAACTTGGCAACTCCCTTAACATTCAAATCAAAGCTAAGTGTTTTGGTCAAATTAGATAACGGAGAAGTATATATAAGCCTTTCGTCTCCATATATTTCAACAGTGAACAATTCATTAGATAGGTTATCAGGCTGATTGTAGCCGATTATGTTTGTTTTTTCTATCATAGAAATTTTTCCCTTGAAGGTAGAATATTGTAAATTCAAAGGAACATCCAATATTTGAGGTTGAAATACTCGTTGTTTAAACAAATAACCATTTGTATATGTATTACCTGCAAAATCAGTAACATTACCATTTATGTCATATAATGAATTGTCATCGTCATCCGTTCCCGGTTCGTAGTATGTATACTGTATCCTATCCAAATAATTATCCGGCTTTGTCTGGTCTTTCTTTCCAATGTAAACACTTTGTGTTGCTCCATCCCATTCAACATCTTTCCCAAAAGCATTAGAAATAGCACGAACAGGTAAATAGGTAGTTCCATTCATTATAAAAGGCTCGACCTTATTACCATTAACATCCTTCGGCACAATTTCGCCGCCGTCAATGTAAATCTTAATGTTGTTGTAGAATATCTCTGCTGTTTCGCTGATTTGTTTTGCAAACACAACCCCGCATGGCAGCATAACACCAATAAGCAAACCTGCAATTAGTCCTTGTAATCTTTTCTTCATTTTGATTTACCTCCATATATGTTATATACTATGTTAGCAATTATAACATATAACTATAACTTTTGTCAACATATAATATATGTGAGGTGAAATGTTATGGAAGATAAGCTCATTATAAATAAAAAGAATTTAAAAGGTGAAGACGGATATAAAACATTCTCTGTTCGTATAAAAGAAGAAACTGTTATAAAACTGAATAAATTGTCAGAAGAAACAAATCGCTCAAGAAATGAGTTAATTAACATTTTATTGGATTATGCTATTGATAATAGCAAGGTGAAATAATGAAGTTACCAAAACGAAAACCAACAAGATTAAAAGGATATGATTACAGCACAGCCGGAGCATATTTCATTACAATTTGCGTAAAAGACAGAAAACAGTTGCTATCTAAAATTGTAGGGGACGATGCCCACATCGTCCCGAAAAATGAATTATCTTCCTATGGATTGGTGTGCGATACATATATCAACAATATAAATATAAAATATGAAAATGTAGCAGTTGATAAATATGTGATTATGCCAAATCATATACATTTGATTATCTTTCTTCACGGGACGATGAGGGCATCGTCCCCTACAAAGAACATAGAAAACATAATTCGTTCATTTAAAACAATGGTTACAAAAGAAATCGGTAATTCTATATGGCA
>JAZOAI010000003.1:0-4394 GCA_045595365.1 Eubacteriales bacterium | reverse complement strand
TTTGCCGCATCTGACACCTCACCGGCGTAGCTTGAAACATCAGAAAGCTTCTTTCTTGCCTTGGTCAGGTTTTTCGCCGATTCGTCAACTTTGGTGATTGTTTTGCCTGCTTCATAAACCTCGCCGGCTTTGTCTGCAACTTTTACGGCATCTGCTACATCGTCTGCCTTGCCGATGAGCCTCGAAGTGTCGATTGCATCGTCAAGCTTACTCCCCAGAGCGGCTATTCCGGGAACCACCGTTTTGGCTGTTTTTATCCCGTCAGCTATGCGGTCTGCCGTGCGCACGGTTTTGCCGATGTCGGCGACCTCTCCGACAAACGGAATCGCTCCGACAAGGTCAAGCCCTGCGCCGAGAAAATCTCCGCGAAGAAGGTCAACCGGAATCTGCGCTATGTTCGTGAATGTGTCAAGCCCCGGGATGAGTGATGCCGCTGTGAGAAAAGTGCTTATCCCGTCAAGAGTTTTTTGGTATGTACTCTTCTCCTTCTTTTCTTCCTTTTTCTCTCCATACGGGTCGTTAAAGCCTTCAAGAAATGGGTCGTTTGAGTATTGCGTAGGTTTTGCTTCCTCTTTCTTTTCGTTTGCCCCGTTCTCTTCCTGCATTCCCTTGATGAAAAGCTCAAGCTCGTCATCACTTTCTATATCGCCCCCAAGCCGCATTTCAGGAAGTGAGTATTGCATAAGCTTTGGCTTTTGTACCTTGTTCGGGAATTTCTGCACGTTTGCTCTGTCTTCCGAAAAGAGAAAACTCCCCGTGTTTGGTTCTCTCCACAGCCCTGTTCCATATGGGCTGTTTGTTTTCTGGCGGGTCATTATTCCGCGGTATTTTGCCTTTTCCTTATCTTCCGCTTCTTTCTCTGCGTTGAAGCCTTGGAGAAAAGAGTCTTTCTCCCTTTCTCTTTTCATCCGTTCAGAATATGCTTTGCGAACACTTCTGTCCCTTTCCTCAACGTCAAAGCTTTTGTTATTTTGAGTTTTTTGATTATTTGATGTTTTCACCGTGTTGTTCTTGGGAGTTGTGCTTGCAGTTTGAGTTTTGTTCTCTTTTGTGCCTGTATTCTGCGCGGCCGCTGGCGGCACAATAGGCTTTTGCCCGGTAAGTATCTGATATGCCAGGCTCTGCGGACTAAACGGCTTATAGTTTGAAGCCGCGTCAAGTATTTTATCTTTTGTTTCCTGATCCTGTACCATTTATATTCTCCTTTCTTTTTTATTTTAATGAAAGGAGAAATGCGGTATATTATCATACACCCTTTGTATTTATATTACCACATTTCTCCCTAAACTTAAAGATACTATGCGGTAATATGTTTTTTCTTCCTGATATCTTCCTCCTTCTGTGCCGGCGCCAACACCGTTTATTTCTTAAGATGAAATCAATTATATCACACATTTTAATTTTTTTATGACACGTTTGCGACAATTTTTAAAAGAATTTTTCGACATTAAAAATCCAAAAATCCAACCGACAAGCGGTTGGATTTTTGGATTTTCATATCTTATTTATATATTCAGAAATTTCTTGTGCGTGCATGTCGGCAGTTTGTTTGATTTCATCCCAGGCGTATGCAAAAGAGTCGTCATAAAGCGCGGCTGTGAAAAAGCCTGCTTTTTTCGCAGTTCTTATTGCCACGACAGAATCCTCAAACACCGCTGTTTCGTGCGGCTCGGTTCCGAGAAGCTTCGCACACGCGAGAAAAATATCGGGGTGGTCCTTCCCCACACCTACCATTCTGCTCGTGAGGATTCCTTTAAAATAATCGCGAACGCCGAGTCGGCAAAGCGTTTCAGAAGCTATGTGTTCATCGGTAGCAGTTGCAACACACATCGGAATGTTCTTATTCTTCAGATATTCAAGAAACTCGCACACTCCCGGTTTCAAAATGACCTCGTCGCGATATTTCCCCTCAACAGTTTTGTCTATTGCATCCGTTATCTCATCGCGGCTTCCTTCAATATTATATTCCTCCTGCATAAATCCGACAGCTTCATACACGCTCATACTTGTGAAGCGGCGGTCAAGGTCAGCTGCGGGCTCCTTGCCTATACTTTTTAAGAAAGAGCTGCCGATTGTCGCCCATATGTGCATAGAGGCCGTAAGCGTACCGTCCATATCAAAAATCGCACCGCGAATTGCCATCATTTTACCTCCGAGGATTTATTCTAGCGTTAATTATAGCAAAACTCTTTATATAAAGCAAGCCGATTTACCGCATATTCGTTTTCACTTAAACCCTTATGTTACAGTTGCGTTACAAAAGAGAAAAATGCGCCCTTGTCCCAAAAAATGGCGATTTTCCACGATTTGTCTTATGCAGCAAATTGTAAACAATTACAAAAAGTGTTGACATAAAAGAGAAAATACGGTATAATGTAATCACTCTGTAACCGGTTTGTAACCGGCGGTTACAGAAAATCCAAAGAAATGCAGGTGAAAAACAGTGTCTAAAGAAGCACATTCTTCTCAAAGCACAGCGGCTTCCGCCGGGGCAGTCAGCCCGAGCTTTGCCCCTTCTCACAACAGAATATATAATGTGCTCTGCGGCATTCTTGCGTTTTTATGCGAGTTTTTCTCCGTTATTTTTTCAAAAGTAGTCCACGGCGCAGTTATCTTCGGAACAGTATGCCATTCGCGCGTAATTGTTCCGGTAACAGTCTTTTTCTTTGCTGTTGCGAGCATCGCAGAGGGCGCATTTGTGAAATCGCGTGATTATGTTCGGATAAAGTCCCACTCAATCACGGTTGCGATGTCTAATTTCCGCGCCAACCGCTTTGCTCTCGCCATTTCTCTTCTCGCAATTACTATGGCGCTTATTGCCTCTACCTTCTACGGCGTCGGAATCAAAATTATTGCAAACGGCGAAGAACTCGGATATATGTACAGCCGCGACGAATACAACGAAGCTCTTGAGCTTGTTGAAGAGCGCGCAAGCGAAATTCTCGGGCGCCCATACAGCATCACGGTTCCTGTCCGTTTTGAGCTTGGCATAGTCCCGCGTGAAAAGGTTATATCAAAAAACGCTCTGCGCTCTTATTTCTTCTCAGGGATTGATGAAGTCTCCCAGCTTTATGCGCTTATGGTTGACGGTGAAGTCGTCGGCGCAAGCCACAGCAAAGACGTTCTTCAGGGAATGATTGATGACCTTCTCTATTCTAACGACCCCAACGTTCGCGCGCATTTCGCCCAGGATGTTCAGATTGTTCAGAGATATGTCGATTCCTCAAAGCTCATCTCTTATGACGAGATTCGCGAGAAACTCACGTCGACAATACATTCAGCAAAGCAGTATACTGTCCGCTCAGGCGACACTCTCGACAAAATCGCAAAAGAAAACGGAATGACGAAGAATGAGCTTCTTGACCTCAACCCCTCGCTCAGCGCAAAAAATCTCCGCGCAGGAAAGAAGATTACTGTCGCAAAAGCAGTTCCCTTCCTCTCGGTTGAAGCTGTCCGACACGTTGAGTATACAGAAACTATCCCATATGAAACGAAAAAAGTTGAGGATTCCTCAATCTACAAAGGAACCTCCAAGGTTGTCACAAAGGGCCGCGCAGGAAAGCGCACCGTTGTTGCTGACGTTACCTACGTCGACAACAAAGAAGTTTCCCGCGATATTCTCTCAAGCACAGTCACTCAGCAGCCTGTTACCGAGGTTATCCACGTCGGAACAAAGGCTCGCCCGAAGACAGTTGCAACAGGCAAGCTCTCGCGGCCTATAAGCGGCGGTATCATCTCATCTAACTACGGTATGCGCCGAGGCAGTATGCACAAGGGCGTTGACTTTGCCGCAAAGACGGGAACCCGCATCTCCGCTGCTGACGGCGGAACAGTCACCTGGGCCGGCTGGAAACGCGGCGGTTGGGGCTATCTTGTAGTCATCAACCATGGCAACGGCATCGAAACCTACTACGCACACAACTCACGCGTTACAGTCCGAGTCGGTCAGAAGGTTGCAAAGGGCGAACAGATTGCAAAGATGGGAAGCACGGGCAATAGCTCAGGGCCTCACGTTCACTTTGAAGTCCACGTCAACGGAAGATACGTAAACCCGTGGAAGTATATTAAATAAAAAAACACGCACCATAAGAGGCGTATTCTTAAGGATAGCAAAACGGAGCAGTGAATTTCACTGCTCCGTTTCGCTATTATAAAAACAATCTAATTCCCATTTTAAAGGATTTGTGTCTATGTATTCCCATATTTTTTGATAATCCTTTTCATCACGGATAATATGGTCGTGATATGACCGTTGCCATATAGAATTACCGATTTCTTTTGTAACCATTGTTTTAAATGAACGAATTATGTTTTCTATGTTCTTTGTAGGGGACGATGCCCTCATCGTCCCGTGAAGAAAGATAATCAAATGTATATGATTTGGCATAATCACA
>JAZOAI010000002.1:0-24144 GCA_045595365.1 Eubacteriales bacterium | reverse complement strand
GTGCGGGGCTTTTACTTATTTTGCGGCGGCGGGAATATCTCCGACGCCGTTTAATATAATTCTCGGGCGATACGGGAACTTGTTGCACTCCTCGCGCGTTGTGACACCTGAGAGAACAAGAACGGTATCAATGCCGGTTTCAATTCCTGCAACGATGTCTGTGTCCATCCGATCACCGATAATTGCCGCCTCGTCAGAGTGTACCCCCAAAAGCCGGAGCCCTGTTCTCATCATAAGAGGGTTGGGCTTTCCGACGTAGTATGCCTGGCGACCAGTTATAAGCTCAATGGGAGAGAGGAACGCGCGGCAGGCAGGGACAATGCCTTCTTCCGTGGGGCCGGTAAGGTCATAGTTTGTTCCGATTAACTTTGCGCCCTTTTCGATGAGCCGTATTGCCTTTGCAATCATATCGGGGCAATATCCGCTGGGTTCTCCGACGACGACATAATCGGGGTCAACATCGTTATAGGTGATGCCCTTTTCAAAGAGGGCGTTCTGTATGCCGTGTTCTCCCATAACGTAAGCACTGCAATGAGGTGCCTGGCTGTCGAGAAAGTGAGCTGTCGCAAGCGCGCTCGTATAGAAATGGGATTCATCGACGTCAAGCCCGAGGCGGGCAAGCTTCTGCTGAAGCTCCTTCGGGGTATATTTTCCTGAGTTTGTGAGGAAGAGGTAGTGTTTGTTGTTTTCATGAAGCCAATCTACAAACTCCTTTGCGCCGGGGAGAAGGCGGTTGCCGTGATATATAACGCCGTCCATATCGCAAATGAAGCCTGATTTGTTAAGTAATCTTTCCATATGTATTTTCCTTTCATATTGCTTTTTTATTATATCAGTTTATTTTGACTTTCGCAAACATAGTTTTATAAAAAGAGCCCGCCGAGCTTTCTCGGCGGGCAAATGCTTTAGAACTCAAAAATAGCAAAGCTTGCAGCGGGGATTTTCACGCGATAAGCGGTGTCGCTTACTTTGATAACCTCAGCGGGAGCATAGCCGTTAACAAGAACGCGAAGGTCAGCAGCCTCCTTAAATGTGACGTTGACGACGCGGTCTGCATTATGGTCAATCGTATCACCGAAGCGGATGTTTCTCTCGTTGCCTTCGTTGTTGAAGATTGAGAGAAGGCGGCGGTTCTTGTCGTCAGTTGAAACGAGCCAGCAGAGGTCATCAACATAAACGGGGAGAGTTTCGGGGATGAGAGTTTTAAGCTCTTTTTCAAGCTTGAATACATCAGCACTTTCAAGAACCTTGAACTTGTCACCCTTCTTCTTTGCAAATGCACCGTCGGGAGTAGCATCGATGAGGTAATCATACCTTGCAAATACTTCATCTGAAGCATCAGCGTAGATGATGTCAAACTGGTCGCCGAAGCGGGAGTTTGTGATAACGTGGCCCTCGTTGCCGTAGGTTCCGCCGTTTTTGGAGAAGACGAGCTTGAGAACATCTTCAAGATGCCCGAAGTATTTTGACTCTTCGACCGTGAGCGGGCTCTTGAGGTATTTTGTTCTTCTGTCGCCGAGAGTCCACGGCACCCAGTACGGCTCGAGAATTTCGAGGACAGGGATGCTTGTCGGAAGAACGATTGCAAACGGGCGCTTTGCCTTTACGCCACGAAGTGAGAGTGCGTTATTGATAAAGTCCTTCTTGACTTCGCCGTAGGGGGAGAGGGTGAACTCCTGCATATCCGTATAGCTGCAGTTGAGGCCCCACTCTTCTGCAAGGTAATCTGCACCGCTCATGAGAGAGTAGTAGTAGATCCTGTTCTGGAGCGGGCGGGATGAGCCGCCGTTCGGACCGTAGGATGAGAAGTCGTCGCCGTGCATCGACTGCGGGAGGAACCATTCGTTTGACGGGTCATCATTGAAGCAGGGCATTACATAGCCAAGGTGCGGGAGTTCTCTCCAACATTCGTAGTATGTACCCCATGTCTTGCCTGCGTTTTCTGCAATACCGCGGGCAAGCGCAACCTGAAGGCGCATAAGCGGGATCTGGCTGCCAACCTCGGGCATAAAGGTGTTCATGCCCATTTCAAGCTGGAGCTTTGTTGCCATAAAGTAGCTGTCAACGGGGAGAATATTGCCGTCGGTATCAGCCATTCTGCGGGAGAAGAGCTCACGCATCTCTTCAATGAATTCCTGATATGTCTCGGCATATGTCTTAGTTGCGTAATATTCCGGATTATCCTGAGAAAAACCGTAAAGCTCCTGACCGTCGGGAGTGAACTTGTTCGGGAGGAGGGATTTCTTTTTGAGTTCTTCGAGGTCGTATGGGCCTTTGTGGCCGTTCATCAGCCTGAGGATTCTCGGCCATTCGGCGTTGCGGCGGTTTGAACCGCTCTCGTGGAGCTGGAAGCCGAGAAACCAATCGCCGAGCATTTCGCGATATTCACGGATAAGCTCTTTGTCAAATGTGTAGTTATGCCATGTCGTGCCGCCTGCGATGCGGTCGACATAGAAAGGAATCTTGCCGTCGCGAATCACATTGTAGAACTTTGAGCCCTTTGCGGCGAATTTGTTGAATTTCATTTCCTCGGGCATTGGAAAGTCATGTTGGATTTTAAAGCCCGAGTCTTTGTTGAGTAGGCCGTTTTTTTCAAGACCCTTAAAATACTGTTCGTTGTATACGTGGAAAAATTTCATAAATCAATAACCCCCGATATAGTTATCAAAATCTTGTATGTTCTGCCACTTTGGCATACACAAGGTTAATATAAATTATTTTGCGCGGGTTGTCAATAGTTTTTGCCGAAAAAACTCACCTTTTTTTCGGAATAAAAACAACCGTCACAGAAAGAGATGTAGTGCATATTTCGGGATGCTGCAGGTTGAAAGTTTCTTTGTTTTCTGTTATAATAATTAAGAATGATATGATGTGCGGAGGATTTGCTTTGAAACACCATAACACCTTAAATGAAAAAATAAAAGAAGCATTTTTCTCGGTTCTTCCGATAGTTCTGATAGTGTCGGTTCTTTGTCTGTTTACAGTTCCTGTGAACAGCGGGCTGATGCTTTCGTTTTTGTTCGGGTCGGTATTGATTGTGCTCGGGATGGGGCTCTTTACTGTCGGGTCGGATATCTCAATGACACAGATCGGCACACACATCGGCGCGAGGATGACGAAAAGCCGCAGGCTCGGGCTTATTATCCTTTTAAGCTTTGTTCTCGGTGTTTCCATAACCGTTGCAGAGCCTGACCTGCAGGTTCTTGCCTCGAATGCTCCGAACATTGATACGCTTGTTCTTATTTTTGCGGTTTCCGTGGGTGTGGGCATTTTTCTCGTAGTAAGTATGCTCCGTATCCTGTTTGGTGTTCCGCTAAAATGGATGCTCATAGTTTTTTATATTGTTGTTTTTGCTCTTGCATCGTTCTCAGAGCGGGATTTTCTTTCTGTAGCCTTTGATTCGGGCGGGGTTACTACCGGACCGATAACGGTTCCGTTTATTATGGCGCTTGGCGTGGGCGTTGCGTCAATCCGAAGCGACGAAAAAGCAAAGACCGACAGCTTCGGCCTCGTTGCGCTTTGCTCAATCGGGCCTATTCTTGCTGTTCTGCTTCTTGGGTTTATATATAACAGCGAGGGCGCATCCTCCGCGCTGCAGATTATGGATTTTGAAAACACTGCCACGCTTGGTTGGGAATATATAAAGGCGTTCCCCTCGTACCTTGAAGAGGTCGGAATTGCTTTGCTTCCGATTTTTCTTTTCTTTATGATTTTTCAGATAGTTTCTCTTAAATTACCCGGCAGGCCGCTTGCGAGAATTATAATAGGCGTGGTATTTACATATATCGGCCTTGTCCTGTTCCTGACCGGGGTCAACGTCGGTTTTTCTTCGCTCGGGTACGTTCTTGGTGATGCCGTTATGGGTGGGAAGCTAAAATGGCTGATAATCCCGATAGCGATGCTTATGGGCTGGTTTATTATAAGTGCCGAGCCCGCGGTTTATGTTCTTACGAAGCAGGTTTCGGAGTTAAGTGCGGGTGCAGTTTCCGAAAAACTGATGAAAATTTCTCTGTCCGTTGCCATATCGCTTGCGATGGGGCTTGCTATGGTGCGCGTCATCTGGGGAATATCAATCCTCTGGTTTATGATACCTGGATATCTTATCTCGCTTCTCTTAAGCTTTTTTGTATCTCCCACCTTCACTGCGATTGCGTTTGATGCCGGAGGCGTTGCATCAGGCCCGATGACCGCAACCTTTATGCTTCCGTTTGCTATGGGTGCGTGTGCGGCAAGAGGCGGGAGCATCGTTTCGGATGCGTTTGGGCTGGTAGCGATGGTCGCTATGCTGCCGCTTATTACCGTTCAGGTTATGGGGGCTGTTTCTACTGCAAAGCTTAAGAAATCTCTTGCAGAGGAAGAATTTGTTCAGTTTGCTGATGACGAAATCATTGAACTCTGGGAGGTGTCGTAATGGAGTTGTACTTTATCCTTGAGATTGTGGAGAGAAGGGAAGCTCCGAAGCTTCTTAAAATTCATAAGGATTTGAGATTGTCTTTTGTTCTCGCAAACCTCGGAAGCGGGACAGCCACATCAGAGCATTTGTCGCTGTATGACCTTGAGCCAAGCGAAAAAGCAGTTATCGGAACGGTTGCAAGCCGCGAGGCGATGCGTGATTTATTTAAAAAGGCGCGGCAGGATTTTTATATCGATATTCCCGGGCGTGGGATTATGGCGGCAATCCCGATAAAGAGCATAGGAGGGCAAAAGACCCTTGTATGTCTTACAGAAAACCAGATTGTCGGAGGAGGGAAACCTGATATGAAATTTGAATATGAGCTTATTGTTGTAATTCTTAATGAAGGCTATTCAGACTCTGTTATGGATGCTGCGAGAAGTGCCGGGGCGACGGGCGGAACGCTTATTCACACAAAAGGCGCAGGGAGATCGAAAAAAGAAAAGTTTTTTGACGTTTCCCTTGCAGAAGAAAGAGATATGCTGTATATCGTTGCGGAATCAGAAAAAAAGTCGGATATTATGAAAGCCATAAACGAAAACTGCGGCGCGGAAACCGCTTGCGGTGCGATTTGCTTCTCTCTCCCGGTTTCTCAGGCTGAGGGAATCCGCAGGCGCGATGCAGAATAAAAGAATAAGCGCGTCAGGTTCTGAAGTGAACCTGACGCGCTGTTTTTCATAGAATCATATATTAAACAAATCCGGAGTTGAGAGGTAGCGAGAGCCGGAATCCGGCGCGATTGCGACGATAAGCTTGCCGGCGTTTTCTGCCCTTCGTGCGCAAAGCTCCGCCGCGAAGATGCTTGCCCCTGAGGTTATCCCGACAAAAGCGCCCTCATAGCGCGCGAGGTCGCGCGTTGCACAGTACGCATCTTTGGTATTCACTGTGATAATCTCATCAAAGCTCTCTGTGTCAAGAGCTTTTGGGACAAAGCCTGCTCCGATTCCCTGAAGCTTGTGAGAGCCTGCCTTTCCGCCTGAAAGAACGGGGGAGTCGCTCGGCTCAACGGCAATTATCTTTATATCAGGGTTTTTCTTATGGAGTGCGCGGCCAAGGCCTGTTATCGTTCCGCCGCTTCCGACGCCCGCGACGACTATATCGACCTTTCCGTCAGTATCGCGCCAGATTTCCTCTGCCGTTGTGATTTCGTGTATAGCGGGGTTTGCCGGATTTTCAAATTGATTCGGAATAAAGCTTCCGGGGATGCTTTTGTGAAGCTCCTCGGCTTTTTTTATTGCGCCGTTCATTCCGTCAGCTCCGGGGGTGAGAACAAGCTCTGCACCGTATGACGAAAGAAGGATGCGTCGCTCCTCGCTCATAGTTTCGGGCATAGTAAGAACGACGCGGTATCCGCGCGCGGCGGCGACAGCGGCAAGGCCGATGCCGGTGTTTCCGCTTGTCGGTTCGATTATAACGGCGCCGGGAGAAATAACTCCGCGCTCTTCTGCATCAAGAATCATCGCATATGCGGCGCGGTCCTTTATGCTGCCGGTGGGGTTTAAATACTCAAGCTTTGCCAGAATTCTGCCGGGAATTTCCCGCGCCTTCGAAAAGCGGGATAGCTCAAGCAGGGGGGTGTTCCCGATGAGGGATTCTATCGAACTGTGGATATTCATTCTACCACTCCTAAATAAAGATGAGATAAGCTTTTACAAGTGCAAACGCCTCGCGGAGAAGACAGTTTAAAAACAGTGCTGGAGATGTCGTTTTCGCTGAAAGCATAACCGGCGAAAAATTTTCGCTTTCGGCGAGCTTTCTTGAACGGAAGATATGATAATCACTCGATATAACGGCGATGCTGCCGCCACCGCGCTCATTGATAAGCTCTATGGAGAACTCCATATTTTCATTCGTGTTGTTGGCGCGGTCCTCTTCTATAATTCTGCTCCCGGGGATGCCCTGCGCGGTAAGATAGTTTTTCATCGCACGCGCCTCTGTTATGGTTTCATCGTCTCCCCGGCTTCCGCTCACAATCGCGATGCTCGACGGGTATTCTTCGAGATAGTCACGCGCTTTTTCGAGCCGGTCAGCAAGCGTTTGGGAAGGTTTATCTTTCCAGAGGCCTGCACCGAGGACAATAACGTAGTCACAGGGGGCATCCGCGTCGCCTTTTATGTCGGAAAGTACAATCCCACAGAGAACAAGGGTAAAAAGAACTCCGAAAATTGCAAGCGCGCTTGCAAGCTTTCGCAGAATGGAGAGAGCCTTTTCACTCCGGCCTGTCGAATACGCCATAAAAGAAAAGTAGAAAAACGGGAGAAGGAGAAGCTTTGCCGAAAATTTATAGCCTATAACGCCGAAGGTGAGAAAAAGCGATGCGACAAGACAGATTGCCGCGAGAGAGATAAATATCTTCCTCATAGTTTCTTATACGGGTCAGAAAAAACGGCGGGCATTTTTCTTTTGTGTTCGCTGCGGCTGTGGAAGCGGTTGATTATAGCCAGATCCTCATCGCTTGCCTCACCGGTGAGAAGGAATTTGTCAATGCTTGCATAGGATATGCCCATTTCCTTTTCATCTGTCTGCCCATCGAAAAGCCCGCCTGAGGGAGCCTTTTCGATAATTGCTTCAGGTGCGCCGAGAAAGCGGAGAAATTCATAAATCTCCGTAACGGTGAGGTCGTATATCGGGTTGAAGTCACACGCGCCGTCGCCGTGCTTTGTGAAATAACCCATATATGTTTCGCTTCTGTTTCCTGTTCCCGCAACGAGCCTGTTTTCTGCTGCGGCAATAGTATAGAGGGTTGTCATCCGAAGTCTCGGCGCGATGTTTGCAAGCGCCATATTGTTAAGCTCTCCCATTCCGTCAAGCGAGGAGAGAAGCTCACTCCTTACCGAGGTAAGGTCAACTGTGCGGGTTTCAATCTCAAACTGCTTTGCAACGGCGAGCGCATCGTCCATATCCTCGCCGTAATTGCGCTTTGAGTGACACGGCATCTGAATTCCGACGGTATTGTCACACGCCTTTTTGCAGAGTATGCTGACAAGCGCGCTGTCCTTGCCGCCGCTGTTTCCGAAAATAATTCCGCAAGCGCCGCTTTCCTTTAACAGGTTCTGTATAAATTCAACTCTTTTTGAAAGCTCATATTTATAATCTCGCATAAAAAACTTCCTCTCTGTTATTATAAAAATATTATAGCACCGCGTTGAAAAAATATCAATTATAAAGGAAGATGAATTCTGAGGTTAAAATCCGGCATATGTGGGGAGAATGCAAGCGGGTGATGTTTTTGAAAAAAATGGCGGTTTTGTATCTTGTAATTCATTTTTTCATCCTGCAAGTATTTTGCACTGATATAATAGCGGAAGATTTTTATCTTAATGACGCGATAACAACCACGAAGGAGCAAATCCGCGTTCTTCCCAACACTCTGCGGGAAGAGCTTTTTGAAGGAGAAACCGCGGAGCTTTTTGCCGAAACAAGCCCTGTCGATTCCCGGCTCGACGGGATAGTGTGGGAGCTTAAAAGAAATAACGGCACGATTTCGATATACCCAAACGGCGAAAAATGCACTGTTCTTGCACACAAAGAGGGTGAGGAGAGCATTGAGATAAGCGTGGCTGACGGCGCGAGTGCAAATGTAGAAGTGAAAGTTTTAAAAAAGCCTGAGCCAAGGGAGCGGTCTTTTGAGCGTGAGAGCGAGAAAAAAGAAACCGGAGGAATAGTTTTTTCAAATGTGCTAAATTTAATTGTTCGTTCCCTTTTTGCAATAGCTTTTGCGCTTCTTGCCGCAGTTTTAATTCTTTTTATCAAAAACAGAAAGGGGAAACGCGGAAAATGAAGGAAAAAACAAAGTATGCAGCTGCGGGAATTTTAGCGGGAATAACGAACGGCCTCTTCGGTGCGGGAGGCGGGATGTTCCTTGTGCCGATATTCTGCAGGTTTCTTAAAATGGATGAAAAACGGGCGTTTGCGACCTCGCTTGCTGTAATTCTGCCGCTCTCCGTCATATCTGTTGGGGTCTATTTTTTAAAAGGAGGGCTGGATTTTGCAAGAGCGCTTCCGTTTATACTGGGGGGAAGTGTCGGCGGCTTGATAGGGGGCCGCGTTTTTAAAAATGTTTCGGGAAGGCTGCTTAGGATTTTGCTCACACTCTTTATTATTTACGGCGGAATTCGCCTTCTTTTTGCGTTATGAGGTGATGAGGATGCAGTTTTTAATTAATTTTGCAATCGGCGCGGCTACGGGGATTATAACGGGCTTTGGAATCGGCGGCGGAACACTTCTCGTTTTGTATCTTACGCTTTTCGGGGGATATAGCCAGCTCGAAGCTCAGGGAATAAACCTTGTGTATTTCATTCCGTGCGCGGTCTTGGCACTCGTTTCACATATAAAAAATAAGAAGATTGATGTCTCTGCAGCATTGTACACAGGGGGATTTGGCGCCGGCGCCGCACTTCTTGCAGCGTTTATCGCAGCGAGAATGGATGTCGGGAAGCTTTCGCGCTTTTTCGGAGCTTTTTTAATACTGATAGGCATAACCGAAGCGATTGCAATTTACAAGGACAGAAAAAATAAAAAGAACCGGCACTTCAGATGAAGTGCCGGAAAAAGTTTATTCAATCGTTACTTTCTTGATTACAACAGGGGTGAGCGGTTTATCTGAAAAATCTGTTTCGACGGATGCGATTTCGTCGACAACCTCAATTCCATCAACGACCTTGCCGAAAGCGGCGTACTGCCCGTCGAGATGCGGAGCGTCTTCGTGCATAATGAAGAACTGGCTTCCTGCAGAGTTCGGCATCATTGAGCGTGCCATGGAGATTACGCCGCGGGTATGCTTTAAGGGGTTGTCAACTCCGTTTGACTTAAACTCTCCCTTTATGGTGTGGCCCGGGCCGCCCGTGCCTGTTCCGAGCGGGCATCCGCCCTGAATCATAAATCCGGAAATTACGCGGTGAAAGGTAAGCCCGTCATAAAAGCCGTCTCCTACAAGCTTTTCAAAGTTCTCACAAGTGATAGGCGCAGCAGATTTATCAAGCTCAACCTTGATTTTCTTTCCGCTTTCCATTTCAAAAACGATCATAATAATAATCCTCCGTAAAAAATAAGTATGAGATTATTATACACGTTTTATTTGAAAAGTCAATTTGCAAGCGCAATAAAAAGGTTTAAATACCCTGCGATAATAAGCCAGATGCAATAGGGGATCTGTAAAAGCCCCGCCGCCTTATCAACACGGTAGAACTTCACCGTCATTACTACTACCACGGCAAAAAGGACAATAAGCCAGATGAATGCAAAAAAGAATGCGCGCATATTGAAGAAAATTATGCTCCAGAAAAAGTTAAAAAACAGATTAATTCCGAAAACCGGAATCGCTTCGGATTCGGGGTTTTTGATATACACGCGCGCAGCCCCGATTCCCATAAGAATATAGAGAATTGTCCAGACTATCGGAAAAACAATGGCGGGAGGGGCAAGCGGCGGTTTTTCGACGGTATCGAAGATGTTCATGCTGTTTCGCGTGAAAAAAGCCGATAGCCCGCCGACGGCAAGAGATAGCAGAATAAATGTCACATATGCTTTTACTTTTTTGCTCATATTTTATCAACCTCCTGATTAAATAATATGTAGGGAGGCGAAAAAATATGTAATCACAGTTTTTTAATTATGTGTTCAAGATGCAGGCGCACTATATCAATGTCGTGCGTTGCATAAAGCATGCGCGAACCCACAACATCTTCTATTTCGTTTATGACAGGAGAATCGTTGTGATACATAATATCTATTCCGCAGAGAGAAAAGTCAAAAAGCTCGCACACTTTTTTGACAAGGTCAGCCTCTGCGGGAGAAAGCTTTTGCGGCGTTACCTTCCCACCGAGGGAAAAGTTGCTCCGGAAATCCGTTTCCGAGGTTCGCAGAACTGCGGCGCACACTTTTCCGCCGACGATATATACGCGCATATCGCGCCCAAGCACTGTTGCAAGAGGCTGGATTACATATTCGTCCGGTGCAATCGCCTTGCGGGCTTTTGAATATTCTTCATCGTTATTTATAATCATAACGTTTTTGCCGCCGTGGCCACAGCAGGGCTTTATAACTGCTGGGAAAGAATTAATCTCGGGCGGTGGGCCGTCGCTCCTTGCTGAAATCCAGGGGATTACCGGGATGTTGTTTTTGTGCAGGTATTCATATGTTCTTGCCTTGTTATTACATATCGAGGAGACGTGATAATTATTAAAGCAGGGGACTCTGCGCGCTTCAATCTGCTTTGTGATGTCAGGGCGCATCGCGCGCACTATTGCAAAATCGGGAGTCTCCGGCGGAAGGGGAGCTTCGTCGCAGAGAATGACGGAAAAGTCAATTCCAAGCTCTCGGCCGTTTTTTCTGTGAAGCTCTATATAGCCCTGATTTCGCTTTGCCCCTTCTCTTTCATACACAAGCCATGCTTTCATAAAAAATCACCTGCATTTTTCTATTATGTGTTTTGCAATCTTCTCCGCAAGGTCGACACCCGTGCAGTCGTAAGTGCTTTTAAAGTGAGCATTTGAGTTGACCTCACAAAGAATCGGGCCGTCATTTCCGAAAAGAATATCAATGCCCGCAAAAGAAAGCCCAAGCCGCCTTGAGGCCTCTTCGGCGAGTGCGATTTCAGCAGCTGTCGGGGTGTAGGGAAGAGTCTTGCCCCCGAGTGTCACATTTGAGCGAAAGTCATAACCGTCACTTACTCTCATCATAGCGGCTGTGACCTTATGCCCGACTACGTTTATGCGGATATCTCGCCCGAAGCTTTCGGAGATAAGCTTTTGAAAAATAAGAGGAGTTTTCTCGTGAGCTTTCGTTATTTCAAAAAGCTCGTCGCGCCCCTTTGCGAGATATACCTGAGCGCCGAAGGAGCCGAAGGCTTCCTTTATAACCATGGGATACCCCAAGCGGTTTTCAACTTCCTCAAGAAAGGAAAGGTCAGAAAAACCGATGTTCGGAAACGTCATCGGGGCTATGTATGTCTCGGGCATGGGAAGGCCTCTGAGCGCAAGGTGCATTTTTGCTTTGTTGTCGCATATATCAATGCTTTCTGAGGAATTGAAGACAGGGATGCCGCTTTCTTCAAACCGGCGGGCGAGGAGAACGTCTTTATCCCAGAAGAGAATAAAATCAGGCCTTTTAGAAAGCACAAGCGGGGAGTTTACGTCACAAATAAAATCTGCGTTTGTAGAGAGAGAAAGCTCTGCCCCCTCTGCTGAAAAAGCAGCTTCAAGACGTGAATATATGTCTGAAAACTTGGTGGTATTTAAAAATTTGTTTACGATAAGAAGTCCGTGCATACTAACAACCCCCAAAGATTGTCTGAATTAAGATAAAGTATATCACAAAAGTAATTGCGGCGCAATCGGGAGGAAAACTTTTTCATAAAATGGGTTGAAAAAAACATCGCAGTGTGTCATAATTATGAAGGACTTAATCATTGGAGGTATTGAAATGAAAATTCCATTTGACATTGACCTTAAAGGAAAGGTAGCGGTAGTTACCGGCGGCGGCGGAGTTCTTTGTGCTATGTTTGCAAAGGCTCTTGCAAAATGCGGTGCAAAAATTGCGATTCTTGACCTTCGTGAGGAAGCTGCAAACGCAGTTGCCGATGAGATTGTGAAGGACGGCGGAGTCGCAATCGGAGTAGGTGTAAACGTTCTTGACCCGGAAAGCCTTGCTGCTGCACGCGAGAAGGTTAACGCTTCTCTCGGAACCTGCGATATTCTTCTCAACGGTGCAGGCGGCAACAACCCGCGTGGCACGACCACAAAAGAGTATCTTTTTAAAGAAGATATCAATGATGAGAACATCTCAACCTTTTTTGACCTTGACCCGAAGGGTGTTGAATTTGTTTTCAATCTCAATTTTATCGGAACGCTTCTCCCTTCACAGACTTTTTCAAAGGATATGCTTGATAAAGACGGTGCGGTTATCATCAACATCTCCTCAATGAACGCTTTTTGCCCGCTTACGAAAATCCCTGCATACAGCGGCGCAAAGGCAGCCGTAAGCAACTTTACACAGTGGCTTGCGGTGCATATGTCAAAGGTTGGCATTCGCGTAAATGCGATTGCTCCGGGCTTCTTTGTAACAAACCAGAACCGCGCAATGCTCTTCAATGAAGACGGAACGCCAACCGAGCGCACAGAAAAAATCCTTTCTCAGACGCCGATGGATCGTTTCGGAGAGCCCGAAGAGCTTATCGGAACGCTTCTCTGGCTTGTTGACAAAAAAGCATCAGGCTTTGTCAACGGCGTTGTAGTTCCGGTTGACGGCGGATTTGCAGCGTATTCGGGAGTTTAATTACAGAAATGATAACAGAGCAGGGCTTTGTCCTGCTCTCAAGCCTTATGCTCCGTGAGAACAGCAACGTTCCGGTTGTAAATATTATAATTACGCTTATACTGATAAGCACCGGAATATTTATGATAAACTATCAGAAGGAAAAGAAAATGTAATATGAAGAAGACAGCAATTTGCACACTGCTTGCAATTATGATTGTGCTTCTTGCTTCTTGCACGGAAAGTAAAAGCTCGCGCACAGTCTATGTTATGGATACTGTCGCGAGCTTTTCGTTATATCCTGAAAATGAGGCGGCGGCAGATGAAATATCGTCTGCACTCAATGAAATTTCAGATGAGCTGTCTCCGTCAGACGGCAAGCTTTTTGGGCTTAATAACGCTGGTGGCGGAGAAATGGGAAAGCATACCCGAAGGCTTCTTCCTATATCGCAAAGGCTATATGAGGAAACACGCGGAGCTTTTTCACCATACCTCGGAAGCCTTATTGAGCTTTGGGGGATAGGGAGCAAAAACTACGTTCCGGGCGCGGAGGAGCTTTTGGCGGCGAGGTCTTCGGCAAAGGCGGAAAATGCGGGATATACAGGCGGGAGAGTTGACCTGAAAAACGGAGTGAGGCTCAATTTCGGTGCGATAGCGAAAGGCTATGCAACTGATGTCATAAAAGAGATTCTCGAAAAAGAAAAGGTGCCGGGCGCGGTTATATCGCTCGGCGGCAACGTCTATGTCCACGGAACAAAACCCGGCGGCGAGGCATTCAATGTTGCGGTGCGCGACCCGGCAGGGGATGAGAATGACTGGATTCTTTCCCTGCCGATTTCGGGAAAGTTTGTGATTTCCTCGGGGGATTACGAGAGGTATTTTAAAAAAGACGGAAAGCGGTATCACCACATTTTAGACCCCGAAACCGGGCACCCCGCCGAGGCCGATTTGACTGCCGTGTGTGTAATTTCCGATAGCGGCGCCAAGGGAGATGCGTATTCCACCGCACTCTATGTTATGGGAAGAGAGGCGGCTCTTGCATTCTGGAGAGAGCGTGCGGATTTTGAACTCATTCTCATCGGGCGCGACAGGAAAGTCACGATTACCGAAGGAATATGGGAAAGCTTTGTGCCGAATGATGAAAAGGGGTATGTATATGAAGTGGCGCGCAGGTGATTTTTTCGTTGTTGCAGCGGTGCTTCTTCTTGCAGTGAGCATATGGCTTATTCCGAATTTGACTCAAAACGAGGGGGAGACCTTGAGGATAACGCGTGATGGAAAGCTCATATATACTGCGTCTCTATCTGAAGACAGGGTAATAGAGTTTCCTGAGATTACAGTCGAAATATCCGGCGAAGCTGCGAGAGTTGTCCGCGCGGACTGCCCGGATAAGGTGTGTGAGAAAAGCGGCGAAATTTCAAGAGCGGGGGAGATTGTTATATGTGTCCCGAACCGCATGAGCATTGAAATTGACGGAAATGCAAGCTTTGACGCGATTGCGGGATAGTTTAAGTTTTTTGAGGCAATCCGTTTTTTGAAACTCCGATAACGCCAAAAAGCTCGCCGTCAATCCTGCACGGCGTCATGAGGCAGAGAACGTCAGGGCGAGGAAAGGGGCGGCCCGTAAAGAGAGGTACCGCAATTTTTGTGGGAAAGTCCAGCTTGTCGATTTTTGCACCAAACGAGCCTGCAAGTGTTGAAATTATCTTGTTGCGGCACAAAATTTCGGGAAGCTCGTCAACCGATTCCCAGTCGTCAGAGCTTTGGAAAGCCGAGTCCTGTTTGCACAGAACATAGGCGTATGTGATTTCCTCGGGAGTGATGCCCACATCGCGAAGCGAGCCTTTTGAAAAGCTTCGTTTTGCCGAAAACGCATTCTCGTCGGGTGAGAGAACCCCAACGAGAAGGGTTCCGCTCCTGCCTTTTATGTAGGCGCGGCAAATCCCGGAAACGCTTGCATAAGTTTTTGCGACCGCGCGAAGATGATGCTCGTCACCCTCAAGAACAACTGACCCGATGACAGACGGGCCGAGATAGAGAGGTAGAGTTTTCTGCATTTTTATGCCTCCAACAAAATATAGTGAACAAAAAAGCTGCTGCAACGCGCGTTGCAGCAGCTTTTTATCATTTGTAATCAGGAGATTGAATATGGGCCGCGAACGAGGAGCGTCGCATCGCTTGTAGCGCGGATTCCTCGCCCATCGACAGTGCAGAGGTAAAGGTGATTTTTTTCAAGGCTCTTTCCGCCCGAAAGGTCGCCTCCTGTGGTCATATCTATAAGGCCGGGAGTCCCGGAGGATACGCAGGTGGCAGAACCGAGGCGGAGAAGAGCTTCGCAGCCGACCTTTGCTGTAAGCGTCTGGCCGCTTTTAAGCTTTACGAGTGCGAAGGTTGATGACGTGCCGGATGAGCCGACCTTTTCCGCAACCTTCTCTGCAACGTTTGAAACAAAAGCATCCGTTACAAGCTCCTCTGCGTTTTTAGAGGTATATTCAGAAATTTTATCATCAATTTCGCCGGAAATAGAGTTTATTTTTGCATCAAGCTCCGAGCCGAGAGAGCCTGTCTTCTCCGCGATTATCTCGTCAACCTTTTCTGAAATCTGGGGTGCGAGAACGTTGTTTATGTAACTTAAGCTGACGAGCGGGTCATCAGAAGTTCCATATTCAGCCGCAATCGCAATAGCCCCGGCAACAACAAGGGCGGCGAGGAGAACTGCAGACGTGATAGCTTTCCATTTTTTCTGTTTCATTTCAATATACCTCCGTATAATTTATCTTTTGTTGTTAATTACCCGAAAGCCCGAAGCTTACGGCTATTGCATCGTCAACTCTGTGCATGAGAGAATCATCTAATCTTCCCATTTTTTCCTTGAGGCGGGTTTTGTCGATAGTTCGCACCTGCTCAAGAAGAACGACGGAATCTTTTGCAAGGCCAAAGCTCTTGCCCCCGAGTTCGATGTGGGTGGGGAGCTTTGCTTTGTTAATCTGAGAGGTTATGGCCGCCGCAATAACTGTCGGGCTGTGGCGGTTCCCAACATCATTCTGGATTATAAGAACCGGGCGCATTCCGCCCTGTTCGCTGCCGACAACAGGGCTTAAGTCGGCATAGTAGATATCTCCGCGTTTTACACTGTAATTCACTTAATTCACGCTCCGCAGGAATGTAGTAGCCGAAAAGCTTCGACAACTATATTTTTCCACAAGCGTGCATATTTTAATCAGCACTTTGAAAATTTCAAAAAATTCTCATTTACCCTCCGGGATATTTTATGCCGTTTACAGAAGATATGTGCGGGGGACTCGCTTTGAGATAGAGGTGAGAAGCTCGTAGGAGATCGTTCCTGCAATCGTTGCCTGTTCGACGGGGGAAAGATAAGCTTCTCTCTGGCTTCCGAATATAACTGCTTCGTCAAAAGGTTTTACATCCGGGATGTCGGTGACATCTACGAGAGTGAGATCCATGCAGACGTTTCCGAGGATTTTTGCGCGGCGCCCGTTTATCAGGAAAAAGCCGCGATTTGAAAGAGCCCGGGAAACCCCGTCTGCATATCCGCAGCAGACAACCGCAACGGTCATATCCCGCTCTGCAACGAAGGTCCTGTTGTAGCTCAGAGAATCGCCGCAAAGAACCTTGCGCACGTCGCCGATGAGAGCCTTGAACGTAAGCGCCGGGCGGAGGTCAAGACCTTCGATTTTATTTCCATCAAGGGAATACCCATAAAGAAGAAGCCCCGGCCGCACACAGTTTAAGTGTGCCCTCTTATAGTTTACCACAGCTGCGCTGTTTGCGCAATGGCAAAATTTGAAGGTTATCCCTCGTGATTTTAAAATTTCGACAACGCGAAGGAAGCTTTCAAACTGTTTGTCTGTAAATGATGTGTCAGGATTTTCAGCTTCAGCAAAGTGAGTGAAAATCCCCTCTGCAACCAGGTGAGGAAGCTTGCATATTTCATATGCAGCATCTGCTGCGCTTCCGGTAAAGTTGCAGTGGGAATATATCCCGAAGCGCGACATACCTGTGTCAAGCTTAATGTGTACTGCGATTTTCTTCCCCAAGGCATCTGCTGCATGAGATAAGCTTTTCGCGTACTCTAAGCTGTGGACAGATTGGATTATGTTGTTTTTTGTGAGAAACCCTGCAAGATGAATGGGGGTAGCGCCTAAAATCATAATCGGAGCGGAGATTCCGCTCTCGCGGAGAAGGAGAGCTTCGTCAAGACACGCAACTGCGAGGATTGAAGCGCCGAGCTTTTCATAAAGCGAGGCGGCTTCAAGTGCGCCGTGGCCATATGCATCTGCCTTGACAACAGCGATGATGTCAGCGCCTTTGGTGAAAGCTTTTATTTGTTTAAAATTGTGAGATAGGTTTTTAAGGTTTATTTGAGCCTCAGTTCTGTTTAAAACGCTCATTTTCTGTTGTGGATGCCCCTTTCAAATTCGCATTGTATAATACGGTCACCATCGGAAAAAATTTCAGCGTATAACGGGAGAAATTCATCCTCCGAAAACCAGGTTCTGTATTCGAGTTCCGTAAGGTCTTGTGTCCGTCTCGATATTGTAAAAAACGCATTTTTTCCATACATCGCAGAACGGCTTATCTCGTCAAAACTACCTGACTTCCAGGTTGTGAGAAGCGAGCCTATGCAGGAAAACGGGGATATTCCGCCGTCAGAAAGCTTGCCGATTTCGAGAATCGCTCCGTCAAACTCAAGACATCCGCCGCCATCCGAGACGGAGTATGAAACTCCCGCAACCTCAGCCGGAGAAAGAACCGATGCACGGTCACCGTCAGGCGTGTGTGAATAGTTTATTGTGAAGACGGCTTCGCGGGTCGGGAAGCTCGCGGTTATTTTTGCAGTATATTCTGCAGAAGTTATGGAAGAAAGAGAGCTGATAAGCTCTTCCTTGATATCTTCGTCAGCTTTACACGAGGAGAAAATAATGAAAATAAAAAGAAAAGGAATAAGGATAAGACGTCGGACATTCACCCTGACTTTGGCACCTCACATATAACGGATTTGAGGGTACACAGCATATCGGTGGGGGTCATAGAGTATTCCCCGAAACGCTCTGCGGCAAGATCTCCGCAGGCACCGTGCAGCCACACTCCAATATATGCAGCCTTATCAGCCGGTATGCCCTGACCGACGAGGGAGGTTATAGTTCCGGCAAGAACGTCACCGCTGCCGCCTTTGGCCATTCCGGGGTTCCCGCTTGTGTTGACATATATTTCACCGCCGGGCACAGCGGTGATTGTCCGATGACCTTTAAGGACAAGAATACAGTTGTTATCAACTGCGTAGTTTGAAGCAAACTCCGCGCGGCGGTCATGAGAAAAATCAGGAACAAGCCGCGCAAACTCGCCCTCGTGGGGAGTTAAAATTATCTGTCTTTTGGAGATTTTAGGCGAAAGCTTGTTTTTTGCCATAAGAGTTATAGCATCCGCATCAAGTATAAGCGGCGGAGCAGAGAGTGAAAGCTCGCGCCTGAGCAGATGCAGGGATGAACGGGACACTCCAATCCCACAGCCGAGAAGCGTCGCATCAAAACCTCTGCCGGACACTTTTCTTGAAACGAGGATAGGTTCGTTGAGCTTTGAGGCAAGAATCGGGCGGAGTTTTCCGGGAATTGACAGAAAGACAAGCCCGCTGCCTGAATTTACGGCTGCAGAAGCAGCAAAGAATGCAGCGCCTGTATATTTTCTGCCCCCGCAGATTAAAAGAACCCGGCCATAGTCGCCCTTGTGGGTGTCGGGAAGCCGCTTCGGGAGAGCTATATCTGCTTTTGTAATTTCAGTCATAAAAAACACCTCAGCTCTAAAGCAGTGTTGCAAGGTTTATTATCTGAAGGTTTTTGTCGTAAGCGTAGTTTACGGTGTGCATCGTTCCGCCGAAGGAGCGCATAAGGTAGCACAAGAGAATGTCGGCAGAATCAACAAGGGCGCGGTTTCGCTTTTGCATACAGAGCTTGTCGTAGCTCTCGGAAAGATAGGTGACCTCATCTGCCACATCCAGTATGCCGGCATACTCGCGCCGGAGCTTTTCCGGCCAGCGCGCCGTCTGGTCGCGGCAGGGGAGAAGCATATGAAGGCGGATGTCGGGGTTTTCTTCACGCTTTTTAAGAACTGTTTTTGCAGCGAGAAGGTCAAAACCCATAGCTCCGCCGCTCTGGAAGCGCGTGACTCCCGAATTTATGAGGGTGTCGACCGTGTCCGAGAGAAGGCGCGGAAGAGAGGTTGCGTGTATTTTATATATTTGTCTGTGGCCTGAAAAAGAGCATATTTTGTCAGTCATAAGCCCTCGCTCCGTGCGTGTTTATTTTTTATATTCATATTGTATCACACTTTATATGTAATGGCAAAAAAATTTTTCATCAGCAAATAAAAAACGTCATATTTGTGAAAAAATGAGAAAAACTTAAAAAAGTATTTACTTTTGTGAGAAGGTGTGGTAAAATATTCAAGCATGCTAAGATGCCGGAGTTTCGGCATCGGCAGTATGTGCCCGTTTCGCAGTTTTCGGATATAACGCCCGTATATCGGGGAGTTCACCCACCGAATACTTCGAAACCGGGAGAAAATTCAAGAAAGAAAGGTGAAGAAAATGCTTCTCAAGGAGAAAAAGACAGAGGTTATCGCGAATAACCGACTCCACGAAACTGACACAGGTTCGCCGGAGGTTCAGATTGCAGTCCTCACAGAGCGTATCGCAGAGCTCACAGAGCATCTCAAGGTACACCACAAGGACAACCACTCCCGCCGCGGTCTTCTCAAGATGGTTGGCCGTCGCCGCAGCCTTCTTAACTACCTTGCTAAGAAGGACATTGAGCGCTACCGTGCAATCGTAGCAAAGCTCGGACTTCGTAAGTAGTCTAAAATCCCCCGGGCGGAAATCTGTCCGGGGGATAAAAACATCAGAAGCTTTTTCGCAAATGGTTTTGTTTAGCAATTGGAATCATCGCCAAAAACTTTGGCGGCGGCTGCAAGTGCTAAACCCAAAGCGAAAAAGCTCCGGAAAAATTTAAAAAGGAGCGAAAGAAAATGAAAGAAATGGTTTTCTCAAAAAACAGAGTTTTTGAAACAGAGTTTGCCGGCAGAAGCCTCGTTATTGAAACAGGCAAGATGGCAGGGCTTGCAAACGGCGCATGCCTTGTCCGCTACGGCGAAACCGTAGTTCTCGTTACTGCAACAGCTTCTGACAAGCCGCGCGCAGGGATTGACTTTTTCCCGCTCGCAGTTGACTTTGAAGAGCGCCTCTATTCAGTAGGCCGCATCCCGGGTAGCTTTATGCGCCGTGAGGGTCGCCCGAGTGAGCGCGCAATCCTCACATCCCGCCTTATTGACAGACCTATCCGCCCGCTTTTCCCGAAGGATCTCCGCAACGATGTTGCGGTTTCAATCACTGTCCTCTCGGTTGACAACGACAATGCACCTGAAATTGCAGGCATGATAGGAACCTCCATCGCGCTTTCGATTTCCGACATTCCGTGGAACGGGCCGATTGCCGGCGCAAGCATCGGATATGTTGACGGCAAATATGTCGTAAACCCGACATCTGCAGAGCGTGAGAAGAGTTCACTCAACCTCACCGTTGCAGGTACTGCAGCAAAGGTTGTTATGATTGAAGCCGGAGCAGACCAGATTCCTGAAGACGTTATGTATGACGGAATTATGCTTGCTCACGAGGAAATCAAGAAGGTTGTAGAATTTATTTCAGGAATCCAGGCTGAAATCGGCCTTGAGAAGTTTGAATATGACCACGTCGAGTTTGACGACGAGCTTTTTGAAGAGCTCCGCGCAAACATCCTTGACCGTGTCCGCGAGTGCATGGATACAGACGATAAGACAATCCGCGACAAGCGCCTTAAGGTTCTTTCTGACGAGCTTATTGAGGAATATTCCGAGAAGTACCCCGAAATGGAACAGTTCCTCGGCGAGTGCCTCTACAAGCTCCAGAAGATAGTTGTCCGTCAGTGGCTGCTTGAGGGCAAGCGTGTAGACGGCCGTGCGCTTGACGAAATCCGCCCGCTTGCGGCAGAAGTCGGAGTTCTTCCGAGGACTCACGGCAGCGGTATGTTCACACGTGGCCAGACTCAGGTTCTCACGGTTGCAACCCTCGGAACAATAGCTGACCAGCAGAAGCTTGACACAATCTACGAAGAAGAGTTCAAGAGATATATCCACCACTACAACTTCCCGTCATACTCTGTCGGTGAAGCCCGCCCGAGCCGTGGCCCCGGCCGCCGCGAAATCGGCCACGGCGCTCTTGCAGAGCGTGCGCTTGAGCCGGTTATCCCGAGCGAAGAGGAGTTCCCGTACAGCATCCGCCTCGTTTCCGAGGTCTTAAGCTCCAACGGTTCAACCTCTCAGGGTTCAATCTGCGGGTCGACCCTTGCTCTTATGGATGCAGGTGTTCCGATCAAGGCTCCTGTTGCGGGTATTTCCTGCGGCCTTGTTACAGACGAAGACAAGTGGCTCACATTTATTGACATCCAGGGCGTTGAAGACTTCTACGGCGATATGGACTTTAAGGTCGCCGGAACAAAAGCGGGTATCACCGCAATCCAGATGGACCTCAAGACTGACGGCCTCACACCCGAAATCATCCGCTCCGCGCTCACAATCACCCGCGATGCGAGATACCAGATTCTTGACGAGATTATGCTCCCGTGCATCCCGGCTCCGCGTGCTGAGCTTTCAAAATATGCTCCGAAGATGCTTCATATGACGATTGACCCCGAAAAAATCCGCGACGTTATCGGTAAGGGCGGAAGCGTCATCCAGAAGATTGTTGCAGACACAGGCGCAAAGATTGATATTGATGATGACGGCAACGTCTACATCTCTGCTATTGATGCCGAGGCTTGCCAGAACGCAAAGAAGGTTATCGAAACAATCGTTCTCGACCCCGTTGTCGGCGAGCTTTATTACGGTAAGGTTGTCCGCGTTATCCCGATCGGCGCATTTGTTGAAATCGCTCCGGGAAAAGACGGAATGGTCCACATCTCAAAGCTTGAAAACCGCAGAGTTGAGAAGGTTGAGGATGTCCTCAATGTCGGCGATATGACATGGGTTAAGTTCATGGGCATCGACGATAAGGGAAGAACAAACTTCTCGCGTAAGGATGCATACGCCGAGCTTGAAAAGCGCGAAGCTGCAAAGACAGAAGAATAATTCAGGATATAGAAAATTTACGTGCAATAATAAGAATACTCCAAAGGACAGTAAATGGTCGTAGCAAAAAATGCTACGACCATTCGTCATCGTAGAAACAATCTAATTCCCATTTCAATGGGTTTGTGTCTATATATTCCCATATTTTTTGATAATCTTTTTCACCATGTATAATGTGGTCGTGAAAAGATGTCTGAAATATTTTTTGTTGTTTGTTATCTAATTTGTTGCATATCCTTGTTGTTAACGATTTAAACGAACAAATAATGTCAGATATTGTAGGGCAGGGGCTTGCTCCTGCCGTATTGTCTATAATTATAATTACATGAATGTGATTTGGCATTATTGCATATTTATCAATTTTAATTGATTTATATCTGTTTTCTAAATCTAACAATTGATCTTTTGCAATCTTTCCGTATTGAGATAAACTCGTTTCGGCAGGAGCAAGCCCCTGCCCTACGATGTCTCCTAATATGCATTCTCTATTTTGAGTACATATGGTTACAAAATATGCTCCCGGTGAAGAATAATCATATCCTTTTAATCTTGTTGGTTTTCGTTTTGGTAATTCCATAGTTTTTCCTTATTTTATTTCTTGTTCAAGGTTTTCGAATTCCTTTGCATTGAAGAATTCTATTAGAGTTATTCCCAAACCATCACATAACATTTTTAATGTAACAATGCCAGGGTTACGGCTTTTTCTGTATAATATGTTTTTGATTGTTGAGGGAGCGACTCCTGATTCTGTAGCGAGCTTGTTAATTGTAATCTTTTTCTCTTCACATAGAGATAAAAGTCTGTTTTTTACGGCTAAATATGTGTCCATAATCTCGCTCCTTGTAATATTATTATATTTCAATTATAGACTTTCAGCCTTGACAAAGTAGGCTATATATGATACTATATAGGCTATAAAAAGACCTCGTTGTCTTTCCGAAAGGTTGCTGCACACACAAACCCCGCAGGGAACGGAATCGTTCTCTGCGGGGTGATTTTTGTAAGATAATTCTGCATTCAGCACTCTTAATTCTGCATTTATTTTATAACTCTCTGAACTTGCTTTCCGAAAGCCTCTGCCATGCGGAGAAAGCCGAGGTCTGTCGGGTGAGTGCCGTCGACCGTGCAGGAGAGGTGGAATTCGCCGTCGAAGATTGATGAGCCGTCGAGGAAGTAGACGTTGCGGTCGCCCTCTTCCCAGGCTTTGGCGTAGTTCTTCATAATAACGCACCGGTGGGCGTTGAACTGCTCATATGCAAGAGAGCCTCGCGGATAATTGTCGCCGAGCGTTCTCGTTGCCATAATTATCGGAAGGTCCGGGTTCTTCTCACGGACAATTCGGTATCCTCTCTCGTGAGTATCTATAAGGTGCTGGAGAGTCGGCGCGTTGTGGTCGTAGTCATAAACAAAAACGCTCATCGGGAGCGATGCGATATATTCCATGATTGCAACCTCAGCTCTTGCGTTTCCGGAAAACCCGAGATTTATAAAGTCGCAGTCAAGCTTCTGCGAGATAAGTGCGGGGTATGCATTTCCCGGGCGCATGGCGCACCCGCCCTGCGTGATGGATGAGCCGTAGTAAACGACAGGTCTCTCAAAGGTGTAGGGCGAATGTTCTTCGATTACGGCATCGGCAGAAACTCCGATATGCAGGCCAGAAAGCTGGTTGTAGAGCGGGAAGTTGATGGTAAGCTCACGCATCTCGCGATTGGGGAAATGGTAGATTGAGGTATATCCCTTTTCCATATCATTCGGTGGGATAAAGGTTCTCACATATTCGTTGAAGCCGTTACGCTTTATGTACAGATCAAAACCCGCCTGACCGGTGAGGGGGAGATGCGGCTCTCTCTGAACGGAAGGCATAACGGCATTTATCGCGACATACGGAGAGTCTGTCTTGAACCTTACTCTGCCGCCGGAAGTGTCGAGATAAAGCGCGCAGGTGGCTTTGCTTGTAGCCTCGGCTACATCGTCGGGAATGCGGCGGAATTGCCTGCCGTCCTCGGGGTTATACAAGCCATGAATCTTAAAGGGCGCTTGTCTTGAATCGTAAAACACGCAGTCAGTCGCGTCAATTTCCGTTGAAACAATAAAATTCGGGTCAATTTTTTGAAGTTCCTTCTTCATATCGCAAACCTCCGCAATTTTATGAAAATTTAAATCAAGTACATTATAGAACAATGCGCTGGGAAAAGCAAGCATATTAACGAAAAAGCCCGTAACCCGGATGAGGTGTGAACCGTAGGGGCGGATGCCTACATCCG
>JAZOAI010000001.1:0-21365 GCA_045595365.1 Eubacteriales bacterium | reverse complement strand
GGCGATTCACGAATCGCCCGTTTTTCGGTATCATTGTTGATTTCTACAATCAAATGGATGTGATTTGGCATAATAACATATTTAGGAATTGACACATTAAACCTGCCGGGCTATATTTCAATAATCCGTTTTGCGAATTCTTCATATTGCGTTAATTTGTTTTCGGGCGATTCGTGAATCGCCCCTACTAGAAAAGGCAGAAACGAAATCAATCGTTTCTGCCTTTTTTAATTTTCTGCTATTGTTTATTTTTGCTAAATGTTGTATAATTATAATGTATAGCTATAATGTGAATTAAAGGGTGAATTTGAACTTGAAAGAAATAATGCTTTTGAAGCTCGGGGAGCTTGTTCTGAAAGGGCAGAACCGAGGAAATTTTGAAAAAAGACTTATGAAGAATCTCGCGTGGAGAATCCGCAACTTCGGCGAGTTTAAGATTTACTGCATGCAGTCGACGATATACGTCGAGCCCCAGGATGAAACCTGCGATATGGATGCCGCTTTTTCTGCCGCAGAAAAGGTTTTCGGGGTTGTAAACATCTCCCGAGCGGCGGAATGCGAAAAGGACATAAGCGTAATAATTGAAACAGCAAAGGAGTATCTTGCCGAAACTCTTAGCTTTGCAAAAACCTTTAAGGTTGAGGCGCGCCGCTCGGATAAGTCGTTTCCTATGAAGTCGCCAGAGATTGCGTTTGAGGTTGGAAGCGCACTTCACGACCATTTTGAAAATCTTGAAGTTGATGTCAAAACTCCGGAAGTGTGTGTAAGAGTCGAGATCCGCGACCGCGCGGCGTTTGTTCACGCAAACCCAACCCCGGGCGCAGGAGGGCTTCCTGTCGGTATAAACGGGCGCGCTGCAATTCTTCTCTCGGGCGGGATAGACAGCCCCGTTGCCGCATATATGATGGCAAAGCGCGGCGTTGAGCTTTTCGGAATTCACTTTTTTTCGTATCCGTACACCTCCGAGCGCGCAAAGCAGAAGGTTATTGAGCTTGCGCGGCTTGTCGGAGCATATGCCGGAAACATCAAAATCGCGATGGTTCCGTTCACTAAAATTCAGGAAGAAATCCGCGCGAATTGCAAAGAGGAGTATTTCACTCTTATTATGCGGAGATTTATGATGTATATAGCAGAGCAACTTGCCGTTTCAAACAACTGCGGCGCGTTAATTACGGGCGAGAGCCTCGGCCAGGTCGCAAGCCAGACTATGGAAGCACTCGGAGTTACGGAAAACGGAATCACTCTTCCTGTTCTCCGCCCTGTAATCGGAATGGACAAAGAAGAAATTGTTGCAATCGCGCGGCGCATAAACACCTTTGAAACGTCAATACTTCCGTATGAGGACTGCTGCACGGTCTTTACCCCGCGTCATCCGCGCACAAAGCCGAAGCTTGAGCATATCCTCGAAGAGGAGAAAAAACTTCCGTTTGAGGCTCTTGCGAATGAGGCAATAGCCGCAACAGAGATTATATAATCATAATTGAAAAGAGGTTGGGCAGATTTGAGCCTTTCAGCAGAGATAATTGCCGTGGGAACAGAAATTCTCCTCGGCGAAATAACAAACACAGATGCAGTTACGGTTGCACGCGCACTTTCGGAGCTTGGGATAAACGCGTACTACCAGACGGTTGTCGGAGATAACCCGGACAGGCTTTACGATGTTATAATGACCGCAAAGAACCGCGCTGATATAATCATAACCACAGGAGGCCTCGGCCCGACGTTTGACGATTTGACAAAGCAGGTAGCCGCAAAGGCTTTTAATAAAGAGCTTGTCCTTTCCGAGGATGCACTTTCCCGCATTGAGGGATATTTTAAAAGCCGCGGCAGAAAGATGACCGAAAACAACGCCCGCCAGGCATATCTGCCTGAGGGCTGCACCGTTTTTGAAAATGACTGGGGGACCGCGCCGGGATGCGCGATTGAGGAAAACGGAAAAATTCTTATAATGCTGCCCGGCCCCCCACGCGAATGCAAGCCTATGGTGAAATACAGAATGGTGCCGTATCTCAAAAAGCTCTCTGATGCTCACCTCGTGTCTCACGGGATAAGGATTTACGGGATGGGAGAGAGCGAGGTTGAAAGCCGCATCAAGGATTTTGCCGAGACTATGGAAAATCCGACCCTTGCGCCGTATGCAAAAGACGGCGAGGTTCTGCTTCGGGTCACGGGCAAAGCGGAATCCGAAGATGAGGCAGACGCGATAACGAGGCCTGTTATAGAGCAGGTGCGGGAAATTCTCGGCGATGTTGTTTACGGCGTAGACGTTCCATCTCTTCACGCGGCGGCATTTGAAATTCTCCGAAAAAAGAAGCTTACGCTCTCAACTGCAGAATCCTGCACGGGTGGGCTTTGTGCAAAGCTTATGACAGACCTTTCAGGCTCGTCAGAGGTTTTTTACGGCGGCGTTTGCGCATACACAAACGAAATGAAGATGAAGCTTCTTGATATTCCAAAAGAGCTTCTTGATACCTATGGCGCGGTAAGTGATGAGGTTGCAAAGGCGCTCTCCCGCTCAGCTTGCGAAAAATTCGGCACAGACGCGGGCATCGGCGTTACGGGCTATGCAGACCCCGCTTCAGGTGATGAGAAAAATCCGGGCGGGACTGTATACGTTGCCGTCACGCTTCGCGGAAAAACCGTAAGCTCTAAGATTTACCAGCCCCAGAGCCGTGAGCTTGCAAAAGGTCGCGCAGCTCAGGAGGCGTTTGACATCCTTCGGCGAGAGGCGGAGAAAATATGATGGAAGAAAAGACTCTTTCGCAGAAATATCATTTCAAAGGGAAGATTATGAATCTGCGCGAGGACTTGGTCGAGTGCCCTGACGGCAGACAGGCGACTCGCGAGGTTTGCGAGCATTGTGACGGGGTTGCAATCCTTCCCGTGAAGGACAACGGAGAAGTCGTCTTGGTGTCGCAGTTCCGATATCCGTTTTCGAAAATTATCACGGAAGTGCCTGCGGGCAAGGTTGACGGCGATGAAGCCCACCTTGACTGCGCGCGGCGCGAGCTTTCCGAGGAGACCGGATACACTGCAGACAGTATGGAATATCTCGGGTTTATATATCCGTCACCCGGGTGTATGACGGAGAGAATCCACCTTTACATCGCACGAGGTCTCCACGAGGGGCAGGCGCACCCCGATGAGGGAGAATTCTTAAAGGTTTCGGGCCTTGATATGCGCGATGCTGTCAGAATGTGCGAGGACGGAACAATATCCGATTCAAAAACGGTTGTCCTTATACTGAAAGCTGCGAGAATGATGAATATTTAAGTCGCAAGGCTTATGGAGGGGAAACAGAAATGGAAAAGAAAATTCTTGTTGTTGAAGATGAAAAGGCGATTGCCGACATCCTTGAATTCAACCTCAAAAAAGAGGGGTATGAGGTTGTATGCGCCTATGATGGGGAGGCAGGGCTTGCGAAAGCTCTTGAGGAAAACCCCGACCTCATCCTGCTTGACGTTATGCTTCCGAAGCTTGACGGTTTTGAGGTCTGCAAGGCGGTCAGGAAAACTTCCAACGTTCCGATAATTATGGTAACAGCGCGCGAGGAAGAGGTCGACAAGGTCCTCGGCCTTGAGCTGGGCGCTGACGACTATATCACAAAGCCGTTTTCAATGCGCGAGCTTATGGCGCGCATAAAGGCAAATGTCCGCCGAGGCTTTGCTCAGGCAGAAGAGCCAGCTACCCCTGCGGGAGATGAAAACAAGCTCGTTTTCGGAAATATCGCTATAAATCTCAAAAGCCTTGATCTCAGAAAGAACGGCGAGCATATAGAGCTTACCCCGCGCGAGTTTGACCTGATTAAATTCCTTGCAACTCAGCCCAATCAGGTATTTTCCCGCGAGGAGCTTATGGAAAATGTCTGGCAGTATGATTATTACGGCGATTTGCGAACGGTAGACGTAACTGTCCGTCGCCTTCGCGAAAAAATTGAAGATGACCCCGCAAACCCTGTCCGCATTGTGACTCGGCGTGGCGCGGGATATATGTTTGCAGATTAAAAGATTCTTTTCCGGGGAGGGATACCGTTGCGCTCACTTCAGATGAAGCTTGTGCTTGTGCTTGTGCTGCTTATAGTTTCTGTTATGGCGATTGTAGGGACTTTTATGCTCAACCGCGTATCGGTCTTCTATTTTGACGATTTTACAGAGCAAATGAACTCGGTTTTTAACGCCGAGCTTTTTGCCATGCTCAAAAATGAGGCAGCGGCGGAGGATGGCGCGGCGCGTCTGAATACAGCTGTTGCGGCGCATTCCTCTGCGATGAAGATAAGCAGCTATCGCAATTATTACATACTCGACGGCAAAACGGGCAAAACCCTTTACGGTTCGAAGGAGGAGCAGGTCGTAAGAACTCCTGCGGTCATTTCCGCGCTCGGCGGGAAAATTGGTCAGGAAAAGAGGATTTCGAGCGGGTATATTGACCGCGCGTGCCCCATTGAGGTGAACGGAGAGGTTAAATATATCGTCTATATAAAAGATACAAAGCAGGATATGCAGAGGCTCACATCGGAGATGTTCACAATTATTCTGAGAACATTGCTCTTTGCCATGCTTTTTGCCATTTTGCTCAGCTTCCTGTTCGCAAAAACGATAACCACCCCGATAGAAAACATCACAAAAGGGGCGAAAAAGCTTTCTATGGGAGAGCTTGACACGGCTTTAAGCGTCAATTCAAACGATGAGATAGGAACGCTTACCGAAGCGTTCAACGATATGGCGGCGGCACTCAACACGACACTTGCAAAGGTTGAGGATGAGAGAAACAAGCTTGACACAATCTTCTTATATATGGCAGACGGTGTTACGGCATTTTCGGAGGAAGGCAAGCTCATTCACCACAACCCCGCCGCGCTCGAAATGCTTGGCTTTGATGAAAAGACAGCAACAACATATAACGAAATTTTCAAAGACAGCGGCATAGAGTTTGAGTCACTTCTCAAAAATGAAGAAGGCATGGCCGAGTATGACCTTGAGGTAGGAGAAAAAACGCTCAAGATAAGCTTTGCTCTCTTTGGTGAGGAAAGCGGGGAACACGGCGTTATTGCTATTATTCATGACTTCACCGAGCAGCAGAAGCTTGAGAAGGCGCGCCGCGAGTTTGTTGCAAACGTATCGCACGAGCTTCGAACACCGCTTACGAACGTAAAAAGCTATACGGAAACGCTTGCAGATTCTCACGATGCGCCGATAGAGCTGCGCACTCAGTTCTATGATGTCATCCTCAATGAGACGGACAGAATGACGAGAATTGTTAAAGACCTTCTCGCGCTTTCCCGCCTTGATTCTGCAAAGATGGATTGGAAGAATGAAACGTTTTCGCTCAAAAAGAGCATTGAAAACGCATACCGCGCCATGGAAATGGAAGCGCGCAGACGCGGGCAGAAGCTTACCGTGTCGATAGACGCATCCCTGCCGGAGTTTTTCGGCGACCGTGAGAGAATAGAGCAGGTTTTTATAAATCTTCTTTCAAACGCGGTAAAGTACACACCCGACAACGGAAAAATAGAGTTTTCTGCAGAAAAGACGGAAGATGGGTTTGTCAAGATAACCGTTTCTGATAACGGAATCGGAATACCGGAAAAAGACCTTCCGCGTCTCTTTGAGCGCTTCTATCGCGTAGACAAGGCGAGAAGCCGCGAAATGGGCGGAACAGGCCTTGGGCTTGCTATTGCAAAAGAAATTATCGAGCATTACGGCGGTACGATAAAGCTTGAGAGTGAGTATAAAAAGGGGACTACCGCTTCGGTATTTCTTCCTTTGCTTAATGCGGAGGGCGAAGAAATATGAACTCAACAAAGGAAAAAATCAAAACTGTTCTGATAAGCGTGCTTATAGTCGGCATGCTTTATCTGACGTATGCAGTTTGGTTTTATGACAGCCCTTTCGGGGAGTTTAAGTTTGACTCAATTTTTGATATATCCGTATACACCGATGTGGGCGAAGGTGCGGGCTCGGATCTTGAGAGATTCGGAATAAGGCCTCTTGCAATCTCCGTAACTGATAACGCAGGCAGACGCGGCGCCGTTTATAAAAGCGAAATGTGTGACGAGATTTACACTATTCTCCGTGAAGAGCTTTCTCAGTGTGTAAAAAAATCAAAAGAGATGGCTTCCTCTGACGAGGCGTCGTGGGAAAGTGCGCTTATATCATCGGGAGTTTTTCTTGATTTCCGCTCAGATATTCCCGTTTCTGCGCTTTTTCTGTGGCTTTCGGGAGAGTCGGATGACAAAACTCTCTGCGGAAGATATTACATTTTTTCAACAGAAAAAAGAAATGTGAAAATATATGTAAAAAATAATGTGAACGGAAACATATACTCTGCGGATACGGATGTTTCTTCCGAAAAACTCAAGGAAGTTATGTCATATGTGAAGGGTGATGCCATAAATTTCGCAGCCTTAAAGGATGGAGAAGAGTTTGGCGCAATCATACCCGAAACACTGCTTTCCGAAAAGGAGATAACCGCTCCGGTTCTCTCTGCATATAATTCCGCAATTAACTTTTCAACGGATATTGCCGCAGCCTGCCTTGAGGCTTTCGGCCTTCGTGATGCGACTACATCAAGGTATGCCGAGCAGGACGGAACTGAGGCATATATTGCCGACAGAATAACATTGAAGATTTCGCCCGACGGAACAGCCGTTTATACTGATACTCGCGAGGAGGCAGACGAGACTCTCGGAATTATCGTTGAGAGCGAAGATGAATTCCCCACTCTTGCAGAAAAAACCGAACAGGCGAGAAAACTTACGGCATCTCTTGCGACAAAGCTTCCGGGAGACGGAGAAATTTATATCATATCGATTTCTGAAACGGGGAGCGGAACGGAAATTGCTTTTGGAAGACACGTTGGGGGCATCCCTGTTGATATGAAGGGGACTCTCTATTTTTCAAGCATAGTTATAAAAGGGAAAAGCGTTCGTTCGGCGAGAATAAATCTCGGAGGATACAGCAAAACTGCGCGTGTTGCTCCAATTGTGCCTGAACACCTCGCTGCTGCCGCTGTTTACGGAAGCGGAAAAGAAGGAGATTTGAATCTCAGATATCAGGATACGGGGGAAACGGAAATATCTCCTGCCTGGTATATAGGAGGAATAAAAAAACAGAGAGAGACGGAGGCGAAGTAATTGGATTGGGCTCGTGCAAAAACGGTTTTAATAGTCTTTCTTTTTGCTGTTAACATATTCCTCTTCGGGACATATATGATGAAAGAGAATGAGGACCGCGAAGAAAAAATGAGGCTTCGCACGGAGGTGTGCAACGTTCTTGCAGCGCAGGAGATAGTAATTGACGAGGAGAAAATCCCCGAGGATTCGCTGAAGATAAGACACGCAACAATCAGAGTCCGCGAGGACAGAAAAAATATCGCAGAGGCTCTTCTTGGCGACGTCACGGAAACAACCGGGCAGGACAACGTGGTTTATTCAGGCAAGGACGGAAACATAATGTTTTTAAACGATTCATTTTCTCTCGTTTATGAGTCCGGCCGCGAGATAAGAACAGAGGACGAGGCGATATCTCTTGCGGGAAAGATAGCGTCAAAGCTTGGGATGGCGGCGCCTGAAAAAGAATTCAGTTGCACAGCATCAGAGGGCGGATATGCAATAAGCATTCCTCAGATTTTCGGCGGCGTGGATGTTTTCGGCGCAAATGTGGAGCTTAAAATTTCAAGTGCAGGGAATGTTCTCGGCAACGGAAAATTCATAGGAAAAGGAAGGCTTATCCGCGCCGAGGGTGAAACCTTGAAGGTCTCGGCCATCCTCCTTGACTTTGCAGACAGCTTAAAAGATATGGGGAAAGAGAGTGTTTACATTTCTGAGATAGAATATGGCTACACTCCCAAGCACCCCGCCGCAGGGGTTGTATATCTTGTTCCAACGCTTAAACTGCTTACGGACAACGGCGTTTTCTACGTAAATATGTCTGACGGAAGCCCTGTCGGGATATAGATTAGTATCTTTGTAAATATATTAAAAATATGTTTTGCAATTTTGCGAAGAATCTGTTATAATTTAATTTGGTGAATGTCAATTTAATTTTTTGGAAATAATAAGCTTTCGGTACGGAAAATTTCGTGCGAGGAAGAAAATGAGTAATAGAGAAGAGGGTGCCAGAACGTTGACGAAGTATGTTATAGACGGCGGATATAAGCTCAACGGCGAAATTACAATCAGCGGCGCTAAAAATGCAGCAGTTGCAATACTCCCGGCGGCACTTCTTGTCGACGGAACTTGCAGGATTGAAAATGTCCCGGAGATTCGGGACGTCACTCTTATGCTTGACCTTCTGCGGGATATAGGGGCAGATGTTCGGCTTATAAACAGAAATTGCGTAGAAATAAACGCATCAAAAATCCGCACAACGCGCGCAGACTATGACATGGCGCGCCTCATTCGTGCATCATATTATCTCATCGGTGCCCTTCTCGGCCGTTTTGGCTCGGCGCAGGTGGCTCTTCCCGGCGGCTGCAATCTTGGAGACCGCCCGATTGACCAGCATACAAAGGCGTTCAAGCTTCTTGGGGCGAATGTTGACGTTCAGAACGGGTACGTTTTTGCAGATTCGGTTGGAAGGCTGAAGGCGGCGTCTGTATACCTCGACATAGTTTCGGTCGGCGCGACTATCAACACAATCCTTGCGGCGGTGCTCGCCGATGGAACGACAATTATCGAAAACGCTGCAAAGGAGCCACACATAGTTGACCTTGCAAACTTCTTGAATTCTATGGGCGCAAACGTAAGTGGCGCGGGTACAGACGTCATTAAGGTCCGCGGGGTCAAGAGCATTTCGGGCGGGACATATGCAATCATCCCCGATCAGATTGAAGCGGGGACATATATGGCGGCAGTCACGGCTTGCGGCGGCGAAATTCTTGTTAAAAACATAATCCCGAAGCATCTTGACTGCATAACGGCAAAGCTTGCTGAAATGGGCGCGGAGATTATTGAATATGACGATTCAGTTCTTGTGCGCCGGACATCTCCGCTTTGCAAAACAAATATTAAAACTCTCCCATATCCGGGTTTCCCCACTGATATGCAGCCTCAGGCAACGGTTATCCTCTCTATAGCAGATGGGATGAGCCTTGTTACAGAAGGCGTATGGGACAGCCGATACAGATACGTTGAAGAGCTTCGCCGTATGGGCGCGAAGATTCAGGTTGACGGAAAAACAGCCGTTGTGGAAGGCGTTTCCTCACTTATGGGCGCGCCTGTTCGTGCGTGCGATTTGCGCGCAGGGGCGGCTCTTGTTATAGCAGGCCTTGCGGCAACAGGAACAACAGAGGTTGAGGATATATCTCACATTGAGCGCGGATATGAGCATATAGTCGAAAAACTGACCGCTTTGGGGGCACACATAAAACGCGTTGAAATGCCTGACGGCACACCAATACAAAAAGCGCAGTAAAATCTGAGGAACGGTCAATATATGTCCGTTCCTTTGTTAGTTTATGGAATTTAGCAGAATTAAAAAGGAAGAATAATAAAATGATAAAAGTCTGCCCGATTGCAAGCGGCTCAAACGGAAACTGCACATACATATCTGACGGAAAAGTGAATATATTGATAGATGCAGGCATTTCGGCAACGCGGATTATCCGTGAGCTATCATCGCTCAGCGTCGGGATTTCGGAAATCGACGCAATTTTCATCACGCACGAGCACAGTGACCACATAACAGGTCTTTTGAAATTGCTTGAACGCACCGATGCGCCGGTGTATGCATCCCCCGGGACAGCAAGGGGAATAGGAGAGAGGATAGAAAGCCTCGCAGGGAAAATAGAAACCGTTTCCGCCGGAGATAGAATAAATTTTGGCGAGCTTGCGATAGAGCCGTTTCACACCCCTCACGATACTTATGAGAGTATGGGGTATGCCATTTGTTTAAACGAAAAAAAAGCGGTTGTTGCGACCGACATCGGCCATGTTGATGAGGAACTTCTCAAAAATCTTCTCGGCGCGGATATTCTTCTGCTTGAGTCAAACTACGACAAACGCAGGCTTCGCTACAGCAGATACCCCGCATTTTTAAAAGACCGCATATCCGGAGGGCGCGGGCATCTGTCAAATGATGAGTGCGCCGCAGTTGCGGTGCGCGCAGCGCACGAGGGTACAAAAAACATCATCCTCGGGCATATAAGCGCGGAAAACAACAGCCCGAGTGAGGCATACACGGCCGTTCACACGGCGCTTACGCAGTGCGGAATTATTCCCGGGATAGATGTTATGCTCTATGTTGCGCCGCGCGGGAAACGGGGAGAAGTTGTTAGTGTGGGTGAAGAAAAATGCTCGGAATTGATATAATCTGTGTCGGAAAGCTCAAAGAAAAATTCTTTATTGATGCGTGTTCCGAATACGCAAAGCGTCTTTCGGGATATTGCCGGCTTTCTGTGATTGAGCTTCCGGAGACTCCGGTCAGAAGCCCGTCTGACGTGCCGAGGGCGCTTGAGGAAGAGGGCAAGCGCATACTTGCAAAGCTTGCAAGTGATGCATATGTTGTTGCGATGTGCATAGAAGGCGAAAACTTATCAAGCGAGAAGCTTTCTGAGAAAATCTCAACGCTAAAGGTAAGAGGGGTTTCAAAGCTTTGTTTCATAATCGGAGGCTCTAACGGGATTGACGAAGTAGTAAAGTCCCGCGCGAATTTGCGCCTTTCGATGTCAGAAATGACTTTTCCGCACCATCTTGCGAGAGTGATGCTTCTTGAGCAGATTTATCGCGCGTTTAAAATCGAAGAGGGTTCCGGTTATCATAAATGAGGAGGAAGAAATATGGATTACAAGAGGGAATATGAGAGATGGCTTTCTGAAAAAAGCATTTCGGACAAAGATAGGCTTGAGCTTGTCTCAATAAAGGATAACGAAGCCGAAATAGAGGACAGATTTTTCTCTTCTCTGAAGTTCGGAACGGCGGGGCTTCGCGGAGTTCTTGGCATAGGAACAAACCGAATGAACGTATACACCGTGCGCCAGGCGACGCAGGGCCTTGCGGCGCTTATTTGCTCGCTCGGCAAGAAGGTTATGAAAAAAGGCGTTGCGGTGTGCATGGACTCGCGCCATTTAAGTGACGTTTTTGCCCGCGAAGCAGCGTGTGTTCTTGCTGCAAACAAAATCCCCGTCTATATATTTGAATCTCTGCGCCCGACCCCGGAGCTTTCCTTTGCGGTGCGCGCTCTTGAGTGCATCGCGGGAATAAACATTACCGCAAGCCATAACCCGAAGGAATATAACGGGTATAAGGTCTACTGGTCAGACGGCGCGCAGCTTCCTCCGAAGGAAGCGGACACCGTCTTGAAGGAAATAGAAAAAACGGATATTTTTACAGGCGTTAAGAGGATGGATTTTGATAAGGCAGTTTCTAAAGGCCTTGTTACAATAATGGGCGAGGAGGTTGACGAGGCTTTTCTCGTTCATATTCTCGGCTGTGCAATAAACAGAGAAGCTCCAAAGGCCGTTGCGGATGACTTCAAGATAGTCTATAACGCTTTTCACGGGGCGGGGCATCGCCTTGTTCCTGAAATTCTCAGAAGAATAGGGATTGAAAAGATAATTTGCGTGCCTGAGCAGTTGATTCCCGACGGGGACTTCCCGACGGTAAAAAGCCCGAACCCAGAGAACAAGGAAGGCTTTTCTCTTGCCATCGAGATTGCAAAGCGCGAGGATGTCGACCTTATCATAGGAACTGACCCTGATGCTGACCGTGTCGGCGTTGTTGTAAGGGACAGCGCCGGAGAATACGTGACCATTTCGGGAAACCAGATGGGCGTTCTGCTTCTTGACTATATAATAGGCGCAAAAAAAGAAGCGGGCACACTCCCTGCCGATGCTTATGCTGTAAAAACCATTGTTACAACAGAAATGGCGCGCCGTGTTTGCGAAATGAACAACGTAAGACTTTTTGAGACGTTTACGGGATTTAAGTTCATCGCCGAAAAAATTGAAAAAGAGGGAAGCGAGAACTTCCTTATGGGATATGAGGAATCCTACGGCTATCTCATCGGAGATTTCTGCAGGGATAAGGATGCGGTCACTGCATCAATGATGATTGCCGAAATGGCGGCGTATTACAAAACAAAGGGAATGACGCTTTATGATGCAATGCAGGCGTTATATGAGAAATACGGTGCATTCGCCGAGGAAACGATAAATGTCACGATGCCGGGAGTCAGCGGTCTTGCAAAAATGAACGAGAAAATGAAAAGCCTCCGCGAAAATCCGCCGGCAACGCTTGCGGGAGTGAAGGTTAAAAGAGTCCGTGATTACCTTTCGGGAAAAACAAACCTCGGAGAGGAGCTTCCGCTTTCGGGAAGCAACGTTCTCTATTTTGAAATGGAAGACGAAACAGCATTCATTATCCGCCCGTCAGGAACGGAGCCAAAGATTAAGATTTATATTCTCGCAAGCGGCAAGGATATGGCAGAGGCGGCTTCGCGTGCGGAAAAGTATAGTGAGGCTGCGGCAAAGTTTGCAGAATGAATACTTCACCTTGAAATTTGCGAGGGAAAGTGCTACGATTTAATCGGGAAGAACTTTTTGAAGGGAGAGCCTTATGATGAAATTTATCGACGTCGGTTGCCGGCTCGGAAAACAGAAAAAACCGGTGGGCACAATCGAAAGAACACCTGAGCACATCCTCGGCGTGATGGATCGCTTCGGGATTGAATGCTCAATAGTTTATCACAGCGCCGCCGAGGAGGGGGACATTCAACTTGGCAACGAGCGCCTTATAACAGAGCTTTCGGGCGAGAAGAGGCTTTTGCCGCAGTGGATAGTTGTGCCAAAAACGTTTGATGACGGGCTCTCCACCTATGAGCTTCTTGATGCTATGAAGAAAAACAGAGTTAAAACCGTTCGTATGGCTCCGAAATCTCAGGGCTTTTCTCTGAAAAAATATGCATCGGGCGAGCTTCTTTCGGCGCTTTCAGAGTGCAGAATTCCAATTTTTATAAATCGGGATCAGGTTTCTCTTGAAACAATGTACGAAACGTGCAAAGCCTATCCGGGGGCAACCTTTGTTCTTTGCACCGCAGGCTGGGGGTCGCTGAGAGGCTATTATCCTCTTTTGCGTGACTGCAAGAATTTTAAGATAGAAACCGGAAACTTTGGTGATCACGGCGGGATAAAGCTTGTTTGCGACCATTTGGGCGCAGAGGGATTGATTTTCGGTTCGTCATCTCCAAATGCAACGTCAGTTTCAGAGGCGATCTCGGTGCTTATGTATTCCGGCATTTCGGAAGAGCAAAAACAGATGATTGCCGCCGGGAACGCGCAGAAGCTTTTAGAGGAGGTGTCCTTATGATTTCGGACAAGATTTTACAAGGGCTCCCGATAGAGGATATTTTCATATTTGATATGCACGGCCATATAGGCAATTCAGCAACAATGTTCGTGCAGGTAAAGGATGCAAATTCGATTGTTGCGACTCTTGACCGGCTCGGTGTGAATGCGCTGTGCGCATCGCATTTTGAGGCGCTTTATGCTGCTCCCCCGCAGGGGAACAAAATGCTTCTTGAGGATATTAAAAAGCATCCGGGCCGCCTTTTTGGTTATTACAGCCCAAGCCCCTATTACGAGGACAAGGAATTGGCTTCATATTTTGAAGAGGGAACAGGCATACTCGGAGTTAAGCTTCACTCCTCAATTCAGCAGTGTCTGCTCACGGATGAGGGATATGCTCCGGCTCTTACGCTTGCTGATAGGCTGGGGCTTCCCGTGCTTGTTCATGCGTGGAGTGCAGCTGACGTTGAACAGACGAAAACCCTTGCCCGCCGCTACAAAAACGCAGCCTTCATTATGGCGCACGCAGGCCTTCTTCTCGCACCTCGCGAGGCGGCAATCTCTGCCTGCCGTGAGTGTGAAAACATTTTTGTTGATACAGCCTTATCCTCAGCCTATGAGGGAAGCCTTGAATACCTCGTTTCAAAAGTCGGTGTCGACCGCGTCTTATACGGAAGCGACATTCCGACCTTTGATGGCGCGGTTTCGTTTGGCAGAGTAGGCTTGTCAAAGCTTTCTGAAAACGACAAAATTAAAATCTACGGCGAAAATGCGAGAAAGCTTTTTAAAATTGATAATATATAAAACAAAAACATCGGTACATATGTACCGATGTTTTTATTTCAGCGTATGTTTTATTTCTTCTAAAAGCCTGTGGAGTTGTGTTAAGGTGGAGATTGAGGTCACCTTTGTTTTGTAAGCGTTTCCGCCGCGCACGCCGCGAAGGTACCACGCTATATGTCGCCTTGCCTCAAGAAGGGCGATGTGTTCCCCTTTCTGCTTTGCGGAAAGGGAGATTTGCTCCTCTGCGACAGAAAGCCGCGCTGTGAGCGGGGGAAGGGGAGAAACCGGATTCCCATCAAGTGCCTCACGGCACTGGGCAAAAATCCAGGGATTGCCGAAGCTCCCGCGGCCTATCATAATCCCTGCAGCCCCTGTCCACTTTCGGATTTTTGCGGCGTCTTCTGCGGAGAAAACATCGCCGTTTGCGATAACGGGGATGCTTACGGCATCTACTACATCGCGGATGATGTCCCAATCTGCGCGGCCTGAATACATCGCAACGCGCGTTCTCCCGTGTACAGTGAGAAAATCTGCGCCGGCATCCTCAAGAGCCTTTGCAAACTCAACGGCATTTACGCTTCCGCTGTCCCACCCCTTGCGGAACTTCACGGAAACGGGAACATCAACCCCGCGCTTTATTTCGCGAACGATCTCTGCTGCGAGCGCCGGATTTTTCATAAGAGCTGAGCCGTCGCCGTTGTTTACAATCTTCGGAGTGGGGCAGCCCATATTGATGTCAATAATATCGGCGTTTGTGCGCCGAAGGGCAAGCTCTGCCGCCCTTCGCATACATACCGGGTCGTTCCCGAAAAGCTGAACCGCAAACGGAGATTCATCCTCTCCGCGGACAAGAAGCGAGCTCGTCTTGCTGTCCTGATAAACAAGCGCGCGCGAGCTTATCATTTCCGAAAAGGTTATATCTGCACCATGCCGCTTGCAGATTGTGCGGAAGGCCATATCCGTAACCCCCGCCATCGGAGCGAGCGCAAGGGGAGTGTTTTTGAAAATTTCGGGTATGTTCAAGGTGTTTTCACCTCTGCTTTCTTAAAGGTATTCTAACATATAAAAATAAATGAATCAAGTTCTTGAAAAAGAAAACGCGCGGGTATATAATAAAATGTATAAACAAAACCAAATTCAACTTAATCGAGGCGAAAATAAATGTTTGAAACAGCAAAAGAAGTTGCGCTGCGTTTAGGCGTTACGGTTCGCGCTGTTCAAAAATGGGCAAAGCAAGGCAAATTTGACGGCGCTGTCTTGCAGGGAAGAATGTGGATGATTCCGAGAGGAGTGCTTCCATCCGAAACTTCGTCTGCGGGTGCAGCACGGAACACAGGTCTAAGCCGTCTGCCGCTGCCGCTTCTCAGAGGCGTGTATCCGGTGGAAAAAGTTAAAGACTATATTGAAGGCATGGATGATGAGGATGACCGCAATATAGCTTTGGCTGAGTATTACTACTATTCGGGAGATGCCGAAAAAGCAGCGGAAATTGCAGAGGAATATCTTGACTCGGAGGATGAGGCGCTTCGATATTCTGCAGGAATCCTCCTCACCTTTGCAAATATCTTCAGAGGCCATATCCACTTGGCGAGCTTTGTTTCCGGTATAGTTTCGGCAAGGCTTGAAGAAAAGCTTTTGAAAAATTCACCGCCTGAGGTTGATGCGCTTGAGATTCTCACTGCCGAGATAGGGAAGACCGTTCTGGAAATTCCGGTTCCCGAAACCCCGTCACTTCGGGAGTATCTCAAATATCTTCCTAACGGAATAAGGCTTTATGCCTGCTATGTCCGTGCATTCAAGAACTATAAGGAAGACCAATGTGAGCGCGCGACGGCAATCTGCGAAACGGCGCTTGCTATGTGCAACAGCCTATATCCTGTAGCGGCTATTCACGTTCATATTGTGGCGGCGGCGGGCTATATGAAGCTAAAGAAAATAGAGCAAGCAAAGGCACATTTCGAGGAGGCCTGGGCGCTCGCAAGCCCGGCGGGTTTCCTGAAGCCTTTTGCCGTTCATTACGGAATCCTGCAAGGGCTTTGTGAGGTATGCATAAAAAAGGAAAACCCGGATCAGTACAAGAAGATAATACAGCTGAACAAAGATTTCAACGAGGGCTGGAGAAGACTCCATATCCCGGATGAGGACGATATGATGCACACGCTCTCGCCAATGGAGGCGACAATTGCGTTTCTTTATCACCGCGGTTGGCAAAAAAAGGAGATTGCTGCGCATCTCGGAATCTCTTATGCGCTTGTGAAGAAGCACGTTCAGGTTGTTTATGAAAAGCTCGGAGTTTCTGACAAGACAGCTCTCGGCGAATATTTGATGAATTAAAAGCTGAAATCCCGTTCGCAATGCGAACGGGATTTTTTTCCAAAAAAGTCCTAGAAAATAAAGGATTTTGAGGCGGCGAAAAACAGAAGCCGGAAAAACTGGCGGGAAAAAGTAGCCATTTTCGGTTTGCGATGCAACTGTTTTTAGGGAAAATTTGTTTGTATAATAATAAAAAAGACAAAGATGGGAGGTCGGACATGAATGAGAACAGAGTGAGGTCAATTGAGCTTGATGGCGATGTGTTGACGCTTGAGTTTCATTATGACTGGAAATACGATGTCTGGCATGGTGACTACCCCGATTTCGAAGAGGAGCCGAGGTTTACGCCGCGCGGAAGTCCGTGGGTAAATGTAATTTCAGATTCGTGCGAATATATGAAGGGCGAATGTGAAGACTGCGGCTCCTGCAAATATCTCAAAAAGGAAAAGCCTTCCGATTTGATAGGTATATGTACGAACGAAAAATGGAAAAGAATCAGTTAAACAACATATAATTGATTGTGCAAGCAAAAAAGGAGGTCAAAAAAATGAAAGAAAAAACCGGATTCCGCAGAATCTTATCCTGGGTGATTGCCCTTTCGATGATTCTGTCGATGCTGCCGATACAGGTGTTTGCGGCAGATTATGATTCTGCAGGCGACACTTACGCCTCGGATACAAACGATCCGACCCAGCTTCCAACACCGGGAAGTGACGGGCTCGTATGGGAAGGCCCGGAGACAAGCAGCATCTGCGGGAAGACAGCGCATACTCATACGCGAAACAGCTGTTACGAGCGCATTTGTGGAGGTATCAGTTGGACCCATTTTTACCACACCGATGCGTGCTACTCGGATACACTGCTCTGTACTTTAGAAGAGCATCAGCACTCAAGCTCTTGTTACGGTTACACCTGGGAGCTCATCAATGAGAGTGGTATGCAGTGGCGTGAATGGTGGCCATTGTACTGGGGCTATGACAGAAACAGCGCGGTTACAAACCTGAACGCTGTTTCGGCCGTTCGTGCAGGAAGCGAAGCTATCAGCTTTACGTCTACTGCTGTCAGCGCGCAAACCGCACTGTCTGCATCAACGTCAGATGTAGGGAGTGCTCTCGGAAACGGCATTACGGTTACTATGACTCCCGGATATTATGTCCATTCATACCGCTTCGTCTGTGGTAACCATACAGGCTGCGGTGTAACAGCCTATGACGAAAGAGTCCACATCGGAAACACCTCGGGCGACTATACGTCTGAACTTGTTATCTATCCGACAACTGCTGAGTTTGACCATTGGGACGCAGTCGGAAACTTAAGATCAACCTCAGGTGGGAGCGGCTTCTATATCCCGCTCGATAAACCGACGGGGAACAGCACCTATTCCGAAAGCGGAAGCAATACTCTCTACCCCTTCTATCTCCTTTTAGAGGTTCAGGAGGACGAGGAGAGATATAATGTTTATTACAACTGGGGAGAGCTTGCAAGCGGCATAACCGCTGCTGCCCCTGAAACTGACTACAACCTCCTGCGCAACGCTTCCCACACGGTCAAGGCTCCGTCTGCGGAAGCTCTTGCCGAGGCAGATGCGCTCGGATATGAGTTTGCAGGCTGGAAGGTTCAGGCGGAGGGCTATGATGCTTCCGCAGTAGTTAATGCAGGAAACTTAGTAACGATTTACGGCTCCGACATTAACCTTATTGCGCAGTGGGAAAAGAAGGAAACCTTCACTGTCACTTACATCTACGACGGTACGGTTCCGGAAACTCCACCCGCTTTGCCGACGGACAGCAATGAGTATCATAAAGACGATAAAGTCACCGTAGCAGGTGTTGTTTCTGCAAGCGGCTACACCTTTGAAGGCTGGAAGCTTAACGGAAGCGTTGTAAGTGAATTCGATATGCCGGAAAACGACGTAACCTTAGTCGGCACATGGGCAGAAGATCGCACTGCCACAAACAGCTTGAGCTACACGGTTTATTATTACAAGGATGCGGTTCGGGATGATTCCCTGACCGAAGTAGTCACAGGCGATGTGTGGGTGAACGACCAGCAGACCTTGCCGTGGAAAGAGGCTGAATTAAAGAAAACAATTCCGGGATATGAGTATCTCTCAAGTGACCCTGCTCCGATTCCGGCAAACGTTCCCGGTGGTGCAGTGATTAAGCTTTACTACACAGGCAACGACGGAGATGTTGAGATTACAAAGAAAGTCTCAAAGGATGGCACAGCTCTCACACCCGCCGATAAGGTCAAGGTAGGCGACGTTCTTAACTACACGATAACTGTCAAGAACACGGGAACCATGCCGACAATGACAGACGTCATCATAAGAGACACTCCGAACGGCACAGGCCCGATTGTCTTTGATGCGGCAGCAAACCCCGGTGTAACATACGACCCGAACGGACATGACTATGTCGACCCGACGAAGACGGTTGATATGTTCACAATCGCATCGCTTGCAAAGGGCGCGCCCGTAAACATCACATATACCTATGAAGTCCTCCCGACGGATGCGGGAACAACCCTCACAAACTTTGCGTTCTGGGTTGATGGCGGCAAGACAAGCGGTGACGAGACACAGGTTGAGGTAACCCCTCAGCACACCATCACAATAGAACACTATGCAGAGGATGATTTAGTTGGCCGCCTGACCGCCGAGAGAACGTTGGATGAAGGAACTGTATGGGAAATAGTGCCGGGCGCAACTTCACCCGAGTTAAACTACGAAGCAAATTTGGCGATTTGGGGTGATGACGGCAAAAACTATCAGTTTGATGAAGTTGCAACAACCGACGCATTAAGTGGAACGCTTACCGACGATACAACGGTTAAGCTCTACTACGCGATTGATGAGATAGGCGGCGGCACAGACGGCGATGAACAGGATGATATTCCGGATAAATATCAGTGTACTGTCATCTATCAGGCAGAGACGGGCGGCAAAATCACTGACGGCAGCCTGACTAAGGAAGTTGTCACTATCTATGATGACAGCACTCCTCCTGAATATGCTGAGAGAGGAAAAGCTGTTACCTCAGGTTCAAAGGCAGAAATAGTTGGAAATTACACCTTCGCAGGCTGGGAGCTTGCAATGTCTGGCGACCACGCTCCCGCACCTGCCGGAAACGATGTAGTCCTGCCGTCTATGACTCTTGAAGGCGCAGGCGGCGGTGAGACCTATGTTTTCACGGCAACCTTTACTCACAATGCCCTGACGATGATCAAAACGGCAAGACACAGCTCGGCTGTTGTCGGAGATATTCTCCTTTACGAGATTCATATCCACAACACCGGCGAAACAGATTTGACGAACATTGAAATTTCGGATACAGTTACTTACGCAGAAGACGGAACCCCTGCAGCGGGTACGATAGAATACCCCGTTAACCTTGGTGGTCAATATCCCTCTACCGTCGAAGGCGTAACGTTTAACAACGGAATCTTCACTATCGCAAAGCTTGAAGCAGGTCATTACGTCAACATAATCTACGGCTACGAGGTAAAAGCTGCTGACGAAGGAAAGACCCTGAAGAACACGGTTGAAATTGTCAACCCGCCGATTACCGAAGAGGGAGAAGGGGATGATGACAACACGACCGAAACTCCCGTTTACAAACAGGCAACCGTAACCTATAAGGTTGTAAACGGCAACTGGAATGACGATACATTCGCAGATGTCACGAAGGTTTTCTCTCTTGTCGGTGATAAGTACATCCTGACAGCGGAGGATATTCCGGAGGTAGGCGGAAAGCCTGCCATAGGTTACAAGGAAGGCTCATGGGACACAGAGCCGACTGTAGGCACAGAGATAACAGGTTCGGCAACCTTCACCTACACCTATGCTAAAAAGTCACCCGGCGGCGGTGGAGGCGGCGGTGGAGGCACCTCAAGGTACACCATCACCTATGAGTCGAACGGCGGCACTGAGTATGATACTGAAACCTATGCATCGGGAACAAAGGTTGAGATTAAAAAGACTCCGGTCAAGAACGGCTTTGACTTTGTAGGTTGGTATCTTGATGCAGCACTTACACAGCATGTGTCCACTGTAACTATGACTAAAAATTATAAGGTATATGCAAAATGGTCAGAGATAGTAACAGAGGTGCCGGATGAGCTTAACGACAGCGATCACTTTGCTTATGTAATCGGATATCCTGATGGAAAGGTCCGCCCGCAGGGCAACATCTCCCGTGCAGAGGTAGCAACAATCTTCTTCCGTCTGCTTAAGGAGGATATAAGAAACAATAACCTTACAGAGACAAATGCATACAGCGATGTTGAAAATACTGCATGGTACAATGCGGCAGTATCGACTATGACAAAGCTTGGCATTGTTGAAGGCAGAAAAGCGGATACTTTTGCACCGGATGCAAACATCACCCGTGCAGAGTTTGCAACAATCGCGGCACGCTTTGACGACTCGGAATTTGAAATAAAAGACAACTTCACGGATGTCGCAGGCCACTGGGCAGAGAATGAGATTCACGAAGCGGCAGCTCACGGCTGGATAAGAGGCTATGAAGACGGAAGCTTCGCTCCTGACAAGCCAATCACCCGTGCTGAGGCGATGACTCTTATTAACCGGGTTCTGAACAGAATTCCCGAAAATACAAGTGACTTGCTCGCAGACATGATTGAGTGGCCGGATAACAAGGATACGAATGCATGGTACTACATTGCGATTCAGGAAGCTACAAACAGCCACGATTTCGAATTGAAGGACGAAGTTCACGAGAAATGGACACAGCTCCGTGATATTCACGATTGGACATCTTACGAAAAGTAAAAATACAACGCAAAAATGGTTTGTAGCAAAATGCATTTTGCTACAAACCATTTTGGGCTTTAGAAAAATAGTGCAGAATAAACAAATCGAACCCGAAGTAGTACATAAGTACGTCGAGAGGTTCGATTTGTTTTATAGCATAAAGTGTAATTAAATCCTTAAATTCGGCACAAGCCGAATTTCCATTGTACTTTTA